>CAMYMV010000016.1 GCA_947259585.1 uncultured Gemmatimonadales bacterium
GCTGCTATGAGATCTCGGTCTGGGCCGGCGAGGAGGGCCGGTACTGGGGCGATGTCACGGACTATCGAGGCGAGCCGGTGTGGATGGCCACGCGCTTCCTGCCGGAGACGAGCTGGGGGGTGATCGTCAAGTTCGATGAAGCGGAGGAGCTCGCTCCCGTGGACGCGTTTCGCCGGGAGCTCGTCACTCTCGGCCTCTCGCTGGCGGCGTTCGCGATCCTGCTGGGAGCCCTCCTCGGCTTCCGCTTCTCCAAGCCCGTTCTGGACCTGGCCGGCGTCGCGAAGCGTATCCACGAGGGCGAGCTCGACGCGCGGGCGGAGATCGTGAATCAGGATGAGATCGGCCTCTTCGCCCGCACCTTCAACGAGATGGCGGACGAGCTCGAGCGGCAGATGAAGCTCCTGCGAGAGTTCCACACCTTCTTCGACGTATCGCTGGACATGATGTGCATCGCCGGCACGGACGGTTACTTCAAGCGCGTCAATCCGGCGTTCGAGCGCACCCTCGGCTGGACCGCAGAGGAGCTGGTGCAAAGGCCGTTCACCGAGTTGATCCATCCGGAAGACGTGGACGCCACGAACCGGGAGGTCGCGAAGCTGGCGCAGGGCATCCCCACCATCTCCTTCGAAAACCGCTTCCGCTGCCCCGACGGTACGTACAAGCATTTGCTGTGGACCTCGCACCCGGACGCGCAAACCGGAACGCTGTATGCGATCGCCCGTGACATCTCCGAGCTAAGGCAGGTCAGGGAGCAGTTCCGGCTGGCCCTGGAGTCCGCGCCCAGCGCCATGCTCTTGGTCGATCCGGATGGCGTCATCGAGCTCATGAACGGCGCCGCGGCCGACCTGCTCCAGTACTCGAGGGAAGAGCTGATCGGACAGCCCGTGGAGGTGCTTGTCCCCGACGATGTGAGGGGACGGCACCCGGAGCTCCGTGCCGGCTTCACGCGGAATCCGACCTTTCGACCCATGGGTGAAGGTCACGAGTTCCGGGCCCGACGCGCTGATGGGTCGGAGGTCTTCGTGGAGATCGGGCTCGGCCCCATCCGCACCGACACGGGCGTGCATGTCTTGTGCTCTGTGGTGGACCTCACCGCACACAAGGAAACCGAGCGGAAGATCGACAGTCTCGCCCGCCAGCTCGAGGAAGCGAACGCCAGGCTGCGAGCGATGTCCTGACCACCTACCTCGCGCTGTTCGGCGGTCTCATCTACTTGCTGTGGGGGGGCGACCTGTTGGTGCGGGGAGCGGTGGCGCTCGCGCGCCAAGTGCGTGTGCCGCCGGCGCTCGTGGCGGCGAGCGTGGTCGCCTTCGGCACCTCGGTGCCGGAGCTGGTGGTTACGGTACAGGCGGTGCTCGCGGACTTCCCCGGCATGGCGTTGGGCAACGTCGTCGGCAGCAACATCGCCAACATGCTCCTCGTGGGCGGCGCCGCGGCCGCGATCTATCCACTCGCTGGCACCAGCCCGAGGCTTGGCCGCGACAGCGTCGTGATGGTCATCGTCAGCCTGTTGTTCATCGGGATCTGCCTGGTGGCGGCGCTGAACCGTCCCGCCGGCGGTCTGTTGCTGGCGGGACTGATCGTCGTATGGGTCATGACGGTGCGTGATGCGAGCCAGGCCCAACGGGCGCCGGAAATCGACGCGCGTCTCGAGTGGGTGCTGGGCCTGCCCAGCCGCATGTGGTTGATCGTGGTGTTCATCGGTGCCGGGTTGATCGGGCTCCCGATCGGGGCCAACCTGGTGGTGACGGCTGCCGCGGAGATCGCCGAGCAGCTGGGGGTTTCGGACACCTTGATCGGTCTCACCATCCTGGCGTTCAGCACCTCGCTTCCCGAGCTGGCGACCGCCCTGGTGGCCGCGTATCAGAAGCGTGCCGGCGTGGTCCTCGGCACGATCGTCGGGAGCAATGCGCTCAACATCCTGGGCATCATGGGCGTGGCAGCCGTCGTGAGCCCGAGCGCCATTCCGGTGCCGGCCAGCTTCCTCTCGCTGGAGTTCCCCATCATGCTGGGATCGGCGCTGCTGGTAACGGGCTTCATTTGGACCAGGCGCCCGATCGGAAGGCTCACCGGGATCCTCATGGTCGCGGCATACGTGGCCTATATCGCGGCGCTGTTCCTACGCGGCTGAGGCGCCGCTCGAGCACGGGACCTATCTCGGCACCTCAATTGCCCTGGACACCTCCCCAGGCGGCCGGGCCGTCCTCCCATTTGTTGTGGGTGAGGCGAAAGACCTCCCCATCCTCCAGGCGCATCGCGAACACTTCGCCATACGGCTGGGGTTGGAAGATGACCCGGAGCAGGGGTACCTCATCGTTGAAACCCCCGCGCTGGGAGGCGAACAGCAGCCACCGGTCGTCGGGCGAAAACTTCGGATGCATGTCGCGGCCCGGGCTGTTCGTGATGCGCCGCACTTCGCCGGGGCTCCCATCGTCGTCGAGGTCGAGGACGTAGATCTCGTAGTCTCCGTGCCGCGTCGAGACGAAGGCGATGCGGTCCCCGCTCGAGGAGAACGACGGCATCGTGTTGGTGGCCTGCGTCTCCGTCAGACGCCGCAGACCGGTTCCATCGGCGTTCATGAGGTAGATCTCCTTGTTCCCGTCCCGCGTGCTGCGGAAGACGATGCGCCGGCCGTCCGGCGAGAAGTCCGGCAGCGCGTCGTTGGCGTCCGAATCGGGAGTGAGGTTCACCGCTTCGCTTCCGTCGGCGCGGCTCTTCCAGATGTCGACGTCCGCAACAGGCGAGAACGGCAGCCCGACGCCGAAGGCCAGCCAGGCGCCGTCATCGGACCAGGTGGGACCGAACACCCCGAGGTCTCCGCGGTAGCGATCCTCGCGTACGCTGTCGAAGACCACTCGCTGCTCCGTTCCATCCAGCCGGCTGACCACGAGACGGCTGAAGCCTTCGCTCGTCGCCACCTCGCTCGCCGCCGGACCGAGTGTCGGGAGATAGCCGCGGACGGCGTGCAGATTCAGCGTCCGGTCGGGCAGCTCCACGCTATGCGGATGGTTCGCGAGAAACGGGCCCGGAGCGTCGGTCTCGAAGCGGGTCGCCGGCTCGGTCTCTGCCGGTCCGAATGCGATCATGCGGCCGGAATTCGGGTCGTAGGCCGGCGCCCAGTAATCGCGCTCCGCACCACTCTCGACCCGGAGACCCGAGCCGTCGGCCTCGGTCGATACGATCGTCCACACCCCGTCGCTCTGCGACGAAAACGCGACGCGACCTCCCGGGATGATCGCGGGGGAGAGGGCGTTTTCGCCGCTTCCGCTGATCGCCTCGAGCCCGGATCCGTCCGAGTTCATCCTAAAGATCCGCGTGATCAGCCCTCCCGACCCGATGGATTCCGAGATCGCGTCGCGCTGCGCTGCTTCGCCTTCGCGCTGAGAGTAGAAGAACAGACCGCCATCGGCAGCCCACTCGGGAGACCCCTCCCAGCCCGGATCCTCGGTGAGCCTTTGCACGTCCGTTCCGTTCGACCGCATCACGTAGACGTCGCCGGCTCGGTAGTCGTCCGGCGCTCCGGCCGACCAGAAGAGCTCGTCGGGGGTGTCGCGATTGCTGGAAAAAGCGATCCACTCGCCGTCGGGAGAAAAGGCAGGATTGAAGTCGCCCCCCTCATCCTGCGTGAGGTTGGTGGCCCGGGTAGCGGCGTCCGGCTCTTCGGGTGCGAACGGCATGATGAAGATGTCGGGATTGCCGCTCTTCGTGCTGACGAAAGCCAGCGAGCGTCCGTCGGGAGAAAACGCGGCGGCGTCCTCCATGGCGCTGCTCGAGGTAAGTCTCACGGGCTCGCCGGTATTCTCCAATTCCAGCGCAAACAGGTCGGCGGTGCCGTGGCGATCCGAGGTGAAGACGACCCACCGTCCATCCGGCGAGAACGCCGGGTTGTAGTCGGGAGAGGGATCGGTCGTCAGCTGCCGCGGCGTGACTCCTGGCTCGTCGAACAGGTACAGGTCCCAGTGCGCTGGCCGGATAGTGCTGTAGACGATGGTTTCCTCCAGCGTCTCGGCGTCCTGCTGCAACTCGGTCGGTTCCGGGTCGGGCGAGCAGCCCGCCAGGAAAAGCCCGACCAACGAAATCGTCAAAAATTGGGCAGCCGTCACCTGGTCACGCACACCAGCACCCTCCGTTCAGCACATCCGAGGCGACTGTTGCCGCCACGCGGGAGTCCTTATGAGAAAACTGGAGAGGGAATATAGAGACCGGACTCGCGGCTGGCCGCACCTGGTCCGACAGCGGGCTGCCGGCTCAAACTGGGGCGGAGTGCCGCGACTCAACGCTGCGCTGGCAGGGGGGAGCTCCCGAACACGTAGGATTCCAGGAAGAGACGAGCGAAGGGCGAGCGCCACACATCCCCCGTATCGAGCCCGTAGGGTCGACTCATCATGTCCGTGTTCGCCAGCACGATGAAGGCTCTTTCTAGCTCGGGGGCTCGGACGATGAGCGTCGAGGTGCCGAACCAGTACCCGTAATGCCACTGCAGCTCGACACCCTCGCGCTGCTGGATGAACCATCCCAGTCCGTAGGGTAGCGTGGCCCCGGTGTTCGAAATCTCGGGCGAGAAGACCAGCTCCCAGGTGGCGGGGTCGAGCAGTTGGCTTCTATCGATCGCGATCGAGAAGCTGGCCACGTCTTCCGCCGAGGAGATCAGGCCGGCGGCCGGTCCGAACCCGCTCGCATACTCGGTTTCGACGACGCGGGTACCTCTTAGCTCGTATGCCGTCGCCATGTTCTCGATGTACTCGTCCCGATCGAGCCCGGTGAGAGCGAAGCTCACCCGATCCTCGACGTTCGGAGCGGTGTGCCTCAGCTGCAGCGGCCCGAGGATCCTCTCCACCAGGAGCTCGCCGAAGGTCCGACCCGATGCCCGTTGGATGACTCCGCCCAGCTGGTCAAACCTGGCTCCGTTGTAACGGTAGCTGGATCCCGGCGTCCCCTCCGAGGTGTGGGTCAGAAGGTGGCGCACCAGAATGACGCCGTTGCTGCTCAGATCGACGCCGTATTCGCTCACCGGATCATCCAGATCCAGAAGCCCCTCTTCCACGAGCTGCATGATGACCGCCGAAGCGAACGGCTTGGTCAGCGAGGCGAGGTGGAAGCACGACGTATCGGTTGTGCGCTTGCCGTCCCCAACGTCGGCAAACCCCAGCCCCATGGACCAGACGATGCGCTCGCTCTCCACAATGGCTGCCGACATGCCCGGGATCTGGTGCGCCAGGCGCAGGCTGTCCAGTTCGGCCGCGAATCCCTGGACACCCGGTGTGGGAGCCACGGGAACGCTGGGTGCCGGAGCAGGAGCTGCCGGGCCCGCCGGGTCGGAACCGCAGGCGACCAGGAGAAAAAACAGAGGGACGAATGTGAGAAAACGCTTCATCTCCCCTTTATGCGCTCAATCGTCTTCTGCACTTCTGGAGTCTGCGACGAAATGCGCGTGGCTCCGCCCCGCGTGAATCGGAAGTCGCATCGGTCGCAGCCGTCGGCCAGAGTCTGCGTTCGGGTCAGCCCCCAACCGAGGGCCTCGCCGAGAGCCATGTCCGACAGGCAAACGTAGGGGGCAAACTCCTCGGCGCCCTGCTCCTTCATGAACTCGTAGTTGCCGCACGCGACGTAGTCGACGCCCCAGTCGAAGCCTTCTCCGTCGCCGATCAGGTAGCGCACCTCGAAGTCGCCGAATCGCAGCTGCGTACTGCTCGCGGCTCGCTTTCCGACCCGCCGCCTCATCGCCCTCGAGAACATGAGCTTTCCGAGGAACCGGGCCTTCCAGGCCGGATATGTCTCCATCCGCGCGACGATCGCCTCGTGGCATAGCTCCCAGGCTTCGTCGGCGCTCTTCCCGCGTCTCTTCATCACCCGGTAGACGGCCAGTTCCTGCGCTGTGATGCGAAGGAACGCATTCAGCGACCGAGCCCTCACGCCGGGGATAAACGGGATCTCTGGAATCAGCCGCTCGTATTCGCGCCGGACTTCTCGGGTGACCCCTTGCGTAAACTCCTCCCCGTACCTGAAGGCCAGCCTCGCTCGCGCCAGACGCGCGGTCTCGTCGAAATCGCGTAGCAGTGCGCGGCTTCGCGCCGCATAGTAACCGTGCTTCATCTCGCTGCCTTGTCCCCTAGGATCATCCAACGTCGAGCGTCGAGTGGTCGTGGCTCCTCAGATCCGTTTGCAGCACAACGAATCCGCCTTCCCCTTGATGAAGCGAGAGATCCGGACGGCCTCCTGGATCTCTTCGTCCGTCGCACCGGCGGTCCGTGCGTTGGCCTGGTGCCGCTCCAGGCTCGTCTCGCAGTTCACGGCAAACGCGCACGCGACGGCCGTGAGCTCTTCGATCCTCGTGCCCGGCGGTGCGTCCGCTTCCCCGCCCTTCTTGTCCTCCCCGGTCCGGGTGACAAGCTGTGCCAGCTTGAGACCGAGCACCGCTAGCCCGTGCTCCTTCGCGATCGCCTGGGCATGCTCCCGAACCTGGAGACCGATGTTCATCGAATGGGCAAGTTCGTCCTCCGTGAGGCCTTGGAATCGCCCCTCCTCGACGTGTACCTCGAAGCAGCGCTTGCACCCCGCCGCCACGGAGACACCGACGGAGATGAACTCTTTGTCCTTGCGGTTCAGTGTCATGCCTCGGAAAGCTGGCTGGCCAGTCGGCGGTTTGAGGAGAGCCTATCAACCCATGTTAGCGTACGGTCGACGCTCCAGACTGTCTGTCGGGAGATGCTTGCGGTTGCCCGTGGGGAATACCGCTCACGATCTGTCCCGGCTCACGAGCTCGGCGCCGTGGACTCCACGCACCCTCAAGGATAAATTGACCATGGGTTGAGACCATGGTCTATCGTGGAGTAGGGCGTTGGAAGAGATCGCGATTTCCAAGTTCAAGGCCACGTGTCTCGCCGTCCTCAAGCGAGTCCGGCGAACCGGCCAGCCGATTCGCGTCACCCGCTTTGGCGAGCCGGTAGCCGAGATCGTGCCGCCCTCGCCGCCCGCGCGTCCGGAAGGATGGCTCGGCTGCATGCGTGGTACGGCAGAGATCGAAGAAGATATCGTCTCCCCCGTGCTGGAGCCGGAGGAGTGGGAGGCGCTGCGCTAATGCGGCTTCTCCTCGACACCCATATCTGGCTGTGGAGCCTCCTCGAGCCCAGTCATCTCGGCCGCAGGGTCCGGCGGAGATTGACGGATCCGGTTGCCGAGCTCTGGCTCTCGCCGATCAGCGTGTGGGAGCTCTCGGTGCTGCTCCGTGAGGGGCGAGTGCGGCTCGAAGGCGGCTTTCAAGAGTGGCTGGAGGCGGCCTTCGAAAGAGCGCCGCTGAGGGAAGCCCCGCTAACCCGAGAGGTTGCCGCGGCGACGTACGACATCGAGCTGCCCCATCGGGATCCGGCGGACGCGTTCCTTGCGGCCACGGCCAGGGTCTTCGATCTGACGCTGGTGACCGGGGACGAGCGCCTGATCCGGTCGAAGGGGGTCGCCACGCTCGCCAACAGCTGAGGACTCACCCTTCAGCTTGGCGATCGAGCCGGTCAACTTGGCCGCGATCGATGAACGGAAGCAGGCCAGCGCGATGAGCGGACCACATAGGGACATCCTGCAAGGGATCGGCAACACGTCTCTCCTTGCGCTCCGGAACATCGTGCCGGACAACGGCTCCCGAATCCTGCTGAAGCTGGAGAGCGAGAATCCGACGGGCAGCATGAAGGACCGGATGGCGCTGGCCATGATCGAGGCGGCGGTGGCTGACGGGCGTCTCCGGGAGGGTGGATCGGTCGTCGAGTACACCGGCGGCAGCACCGGCGTCTCCCTGTCCCTCATCTGTGTCGTCAAGGGATATCCCCTGCACATCGTGACATCGGATGCCTTCGCCCAAGACAAGCTGGATCACATGGAGATCCTGGGGGCCAGGCTCGAGATCGTGCGGAGCGACGGCGGGCGGATGACCGAGAAGCTGACCCGTGACATGATCGAAGCCGCGGCAGCCCTCGCGAAGGAACACGGCAGTTTCTGGACGGATCAACTGAACAACACCGACCAGATCGCGGCCTACCGCCGAATGGCGGAGGAGATCTGGACGCAGACGGGTGGCCGTGTCGATGGCTTCGTCCACAGCGTCGGTACCGCGGGATCGCTGCGAGGCAATGCGGCAGGTCTGCGCCGCCACAACGAGTTGATCCGGGTCGTCGCCGTGGAGCCGTCCGAGTCTCCGGTCCTTTCGGGCGGCCCGACGGGGGCACACAAGATCGACGGGGTGGGAGCGGGGTTCGTCGTGCCGCTGTGGCGCGACGAGATCGCCGACTCGATCGAACTCGTCTCGACGGAAGAGGCCGTGGCCATGGCCGTCCGACTGGCACGGGAAGAGGGCCTGTTCGCCGGGACCTCGACCGGCGGGAACGTGATCGCCGCCCTGAGACTGGCCGAGCAGCTGGGACCGGATGCCACCATCGTCACCATCATGTGCGACACCGGGATGAAGTACCTGAACACCGCCTTGTTTCAGGCACACACAGGGTCGCGCCGCCCGCCGAGTTCGCCCACCCGATGAAAAAGCCCGCTTCGAGAGCGGGCTTTCTCGTGTTCGCCACCCGGCTGCCAGGCTCCGAAGACGGGCCGCCCGACGCCGGTGCGGTCGGTCAATCTACTCCGAAAGCAGCCAGGCCTTCGCCGCCTCCGCCTCGTCCGGACCGAATGCGCGCAGGTTCATCGGCGTGACGGCGTCGAACAGCCCAATCCAGCCCGACAGCCAACCGCTCTCGACCACGTAGGCGACACGCTCGATTCCGCTCCACAACGTGCCCATGTGACCGAGCTTCTCCTTGGGCACGCCGGCCTCGTACCCGTCGTACCCGAGCATGTCGACGAACACCCGCGCCTTGCCACCATCCGCCATGACTTGCTCGAGCCGCGACATGAACTCCGCCATGCCTTCCGTCGTGACCTTCCCCGTCACCTTCATGCCGATCACCCTCGAATCTTCCGATCCGAGGTCCGTGTATTCGATGCCTGTGCTCATCACCCTCTACCTCGTCTCTCGGTCACTGAACGTTCGAATCAGGCGCGCCAAAACACGCGCGTCGAAGGACGTCTGGACCTTGCGGAGCGGGCGCCGCCGCGGCGGCACCCGCAGCTCTCACACCGTCATCAGGGCGTACATCAGGGCGTATACCAGATCGGGCTCGTGTAGGCCCGCTCCTGGGTGATCATCGGTACTTCGTCGGGCATGGCGATGCTGTAGCGCTTCGCCTCGTAGGCCGTCCACCTGGGTGTGGGGATCTCGATCACCCGGGCGTAGTACGCTGCCCGCACGGACGGATCGAAATCCGGATCGGTCCACACGCCGATCAGCTCCGCCGCGCCGATCGTGTTGGTCCAGGTCGCGTTGGCCACGTCCACCGTGTTCCCCACCGGAGGCAGCACCCCGTCGGCGCCCGGAACCCGATCGCCCGACCAGACCGCGTCGTACACGTTCTCCATACGCTCGCCGTCTTCCAGCCACGTCTTCACGACCTGAATCCGATCCAGGTTGCCCGACAGCGGATCCTTGAGGGCCGCCATCAGGAAGGTGGGCGAGGTGCCGGCCGGGGCGGCGCTCAGATCGCCGCCCATCGGGACTCCCTTGCTGTAACCGGCGTTGGCGGGAAGCCGGCTCTGTGCGTCTTCGGCGGCGAACTCCCAGCCGCCGAAGAAGCGCACCAGCATCCGGGGACCCGTGGTAGCGTAGGTCTCCTTCCGCATCATGGCGTCGAATAGCGCCTCGCGGGTGTTCTCATGCGCCCAGACGCCGGCGTAGCCAGATCCCACCATCGACCAGCCCGCGTACTCGACGTCGCCCATCTTGGCCATGGGGTGTTCCCACCGCTTCGGGCCCGGCTCCGAGCCCGAGTGCTTGCCGAAGAAGTTCTCCTCCTCGGCCGTGGCCAGCGCAGTGTGGCTGTCGGTCGAGCCGATCATGCCGAACTTGTAGGGGTTGGTGCCGACCCTCTCCTCCACCTGAAGCCCGACACCGAGGCCCGACCGGGCATACTCGAACTCGAGCATCCAGTCCTCCTTGGGCGCCGAGAGATCCAGGTTGCCCTGGTCCCAGGTCTCGTAGTCGGCGAACTCGTCGTCGGGCGAGAGGAAGGGATGGGTCTCGCCGTCACCCTTGATCTGGGTGGCCTCGTACAGCGGCTCCCACTTGGCCCGCGTCTCCGCGTAGAAGGCGTCCACCGGCCGGCCCGCGAAGGTCTCCTCGAGCGGGAACATGATGCCGTTGCTGAGGTTCCCGTTGTGGGCGATGGCCAGCACCCTCCCGCCCGTCTTGTCCTCGTACTGCGTCATCCAATTCCACAGGTCGACGGGGTCGTCGCTGCCCTCGGGCGTCAGCGTCGTGTAGGGCGTCATCACGCCGGCTTTGGCCTCATCGTCGCGATAGATAACCACGCGGTGGAGGTTGTAGCCGCCCGTGGTGGACGTCCACTCGTAGCCGATGAAGGCGGTGAAACTCCCGGGGTCGTTGTACTCCTCGGCGGCCTCGATCGTCTCCTCCCAGGCGTCCCGGTAGGCCGGGTCGCCCGGACGCGACTCGAGCGCCGGCGGGAACGTCCCCTGGGTAAAGCCGGTGATGACCTCGACCGCCACCTGCACGCCCTCCTGGCCGCCCCGCTGCATCATCTCGTACCAGCGCTTTCCGGTCTCGTCCGCCAGGAACTCGGGCTCGCCTTCATAGAGACGCGGGAAGAAGCCCATGTTGTCCGAGTGGTCGGCCACGACGAGGAAGTCGAGCGGGCGGGACAGCTTCACGGGAAGGCCGGTGGACGAGATCACCTCTTCGCCGCGCGCGAAGCGGTACGCGTCCACGGGGAGGAGGCGGGCCCCGAAAGAGCCGGCATCCATCGACATCGCCGTATGGACGTGCGTGTCGCCCCAGAACACCCTCGTCGGGAAGTTGCGCCCGGCGTAGGGCGAGAAGGGAGTCTTCTCCGGGAATGCGCCCTCCAGCCCCTCGGTGGGCGGGATGGGATCCTGGGCCGTCAGTGGGGCGGCCGCAGCCGCCGTTACGATCAGCGAGACTAGAAGTGCAATAAGGGTGCGCATATCGGCAATCCTCGGGAGAATGAAAGCGTGCTTGTGGGAGACTCGACGTTCGTGTCCCGATACTAATGGCCATCATGCCAATGGACCACCGGCGCGCTCGGACAAGCCGACCACAGCCGCGCCCGGCAGCTCACGGTCGCCCGCGGTCTACTTCCCGACGTCGAACCGGTAGAGCAGATCGACCGTCTGGCGCGTCCCCGTCTCGGCCTGCAGCCTGAAGCCTTTGTAGAGCGTGTAGCGGACTCGAAGCAGATTGACGTTCTCGAACAGTCCGGTGACGTAGGCAACGTACAGCCTCGGGGAGATGTACTTCCCTGCAATGAACTCCGCGTCTTCCCGTCTCTGGCCGGCATCGATCCTCGTCTCGTCGAGGCCGATCGCCATGCCGGCAGCCTGGGTGAGAGCGTTCGAGCCCATGAGGGCCGCTCCGCCCTCTGCCTGGGCCTGCCGGGTGGTGGCTCTGCCGAGCTGGGTGCTGCCTCTATCCAGGGGCTGACCGGAGAACATGTACGAAAGGGCTTCCTGATCGTTCAGGCTGGGTTCGGAGTAGATCTCGATCCGAGGCGCATCGGCCGGCCCGTTTACCGCGACTCCGGCCCGGGTGCCGTCGTCGGCTTGTCTATACGCCGTGACCCGCAGTCTGGGCTCGTCGATCGGACCGTTGAAGACCATTTCGCCCGGGTCGACGATGAGATTGAGCCCGAAGCCTCGAAACCGCCCGTCTCGTAACGTCAGAAGCCCCTCCGCACGGTTCGGTGAGCCGGGTTGGTCCGTCACTCTGAGCGATCCATCGATCATCGTCCTCAGCCCGAAGCCCCGGAAGGAGACATCGTCGCCCAGGGCCAGCGTGACGTCGGTGAACGTCTCGACGATGGTGGACTCCTCGGTCTCGGGTTCGGCCTCCACCCCGAGCAGGACCACGTCGTCAGAGACCCCCACCCCGGTACTGGGAATCTCGAGAAGCTCGATGCGAGCCCTGGGCACCACGACCTCGCCCGACAGATCGATGCGGGTACCGCTGGCCGCGAGCTGAAGGTCGGGAGCGATTTCCAGCAGGAACTCGTCCCTGGCTATGGCCAGGAAGCGGTCTCCCTGCAGCTGCATGGAGGTCGCCTCTCCCCGCACCTTCTCGCCGCTGAGCGTGAGGTGGCCCTCCCCCGAGGAGACCCGGCCGTCGATCAACAGCCGCCCTCCATCCGCATCGACGGCGAGGTTCAGGTCCTCGAGCGCGATTCCCAGCGCCGGGACGTCCGCACGCCCGTTCACTCGAGCCTGGCCGCGAGACTCGAAATCGTCCGAGTCTCGCGTCAGCGAGAAGTCCAGATCTGCGCTTCCGGTGGCCTCGACGAAGCCATGCGACAGCGTCGTCAGCGTGGCGAGGTCGAAGGATCCCTCGACGTCGGCCTCGAGCACGCGAGAAAGCGGCTGACCGAGTACGATCGCATCCGAGCGTGCCTCGACCTGCATGCCCCCCAACGATCTGCCACGGTCGTGGAGGGAGAATCCCATTCCGCCGTCCACGCCCGACTCGTCGGCGGTGATTCGAACCGAGAGATCTCTGAACTCGAGGCCCTCGGCCGCGGTGTCCCTGGCCAACGCTATCGAGCCGGAAGTGGGCTCGATCACGAGCGCGCCCTGGACGCGTCCCGCCTCGGCCGTGGCGTCCAGCGCGGCGTCCAGCGAACCGGCGATGCCCACATCGGCGGGCAGAAAATTCTCCAAGCGCGCGAGCCGAAGATCCTCGATCGACAGATTCGCCGTCCAGTCGCCGCGGGCGAGCGCCGCCAGCGGATCCAGTCGCTCCGCCTCGGAGAGCACCTCCGAGATGCCCAAGCCTAAGGCGATCCGGGCAGACCCTCCTCCCCCACTGAGAGTCAAGGTCGCGTCGAGGCTACCGGCCAGGGAGTCGGCCGATGAGATCAGCTTTAAGTCCCCGTCGTGGACCACGCGAAGCGTGTCCTGGTCGCGCACGACCTCCGCGTATCCGGCGGAAAGCGAGACCTCCGCTCGCCCGCTTGGCAGGACCGCTTCAGTCGACGCGAGATCGAGCGACCCGTCGACGATCCCCTCCAGGGTGAGATCGGGAGGCAGGAAGGGACGAGCGATCGACAGCCGGACCCCCTGAAGCGAGGCGACCGCCTGCCAAGAATCTTCCCCCGCGAACTCTCCGGCAGCGCAGAGCTCCCCCTCGGCGCTCGTCAGGCACAGCTCGCTGAGCGACACCCTGCCTCGCGAGAGCGCCAGCGACACGGGCGCCCGGAGGCTCCAATCACCGACCCGAGGGGTCCCGATCTCGAGCTCCTCGACCTCTCCCGACCAGCTCTCTTCCACCAGGCCGCCGCCGGCGCGGACGTCGAAGGCATACTCGGCGTTGCCCGCCCGGAGACTCACCCGGTGAGAATCCACTCTGCCGCGGACGGTCGCGTCCAGCTCGTCGAGGACGATGTGTGGCGTCTCGAGGCCGCTCATGAGCACCGACGCGTCGACGGCTCCGCGTGGGCCGAGATCGAGGACGAACCGGCCCTCGGCGCTTCCGAGCGCCAGGGCACCGTAGGCGGCGTCGCGCGCGCTCAGGCTCGCTTCCACGTGCGGGATGCTCCGCGATCCGGACGCCCTTCCCTCCGCCCGAAGCCTGCCCCGCCCACCCGGAAGCACGCCGGAGAGGTCCGGCGCCTCGATCGCGAACGCGACGTCTATCGTGTCCGCCCAGACGCCGTCCGCCCGGATCGCGAGCGGCCCCCAGAGGACTTCCGTGTCCGGCACCAGGATCCTGGGGCCTTCGATAACGAGCGCCGCCTTGCCCGAGACCGGAAAGCCGCGAACGGACCCGTGGAGCGTGTCGACCGCGATGTCGGCGGCCGGTGAGTTGCCGATCAGAGATCCCTGACTGGAGGCCGCGAGGGTAAGCCAGCCGGGCCAGTCCGCCGGATCCTCGGCCATGGCACCGGGCGCCAGCGAGTCGCCGCGCACCACGAGGTCCCATCTGAGATCGGGCTGCCAGTGTACCCGTCCCGACGCCTCGACCGTCCCGACCTCGCTCACGAGTCGGAACGAGTCGAGCGCGAAGCCAGCCAGGTCGCCGCTGCCGCCGAGCTGGATCATCGAGATCGGGAGCGGTTCGACGGCGAGCCGGCCTTCGATCTGGACCGTAAAGTCATCGAGGGAGCCGCTGGCGGTGAGGTTCGTCTCCCCGACAGCCCCCCAATCTCCGGCGCCGAAGCGAATGTCGGTCGCCTTCACATCCGTGAACTCGACGGCGAAAGAGACATCGCCCGACTCACCGCCTTCGCCCGCGCCTTTGTCCCCGCTCCCCTCCCCGACGTCGTCGCCGTCTCCCGACAGGACCTCCGGATCGAGGCTGCCTTCGACACCCTCTAGATGCAGCCTGTCCACGTGAACGCGCTTTTCGAGCAGGGCGAGCGGCTGCCAGTCGACGGCGAGCCGCTCCGCGCGCACCTCCACGCCCGCGTGCTCATATCGGACACCCTCGAGCTGCAACGGGCCCACGAGCCGACCTCTCAGCTCCTCGTACGAGAGCGCCCCCGGAATCCGGGGCTCGACGAGCTCGAGTACCAGGCGCGCGCCCGGTGCCGTCATCAGGGCAAACCACACCAGCGTCGTCAGCGCGAGGAGAATCAGCGAAAAGCCGATGAGCGACACCTTCATCGTTCTGCTCATGGCGCGATGTCCGGCCCCATGCTGAAGTGGACCCGAAACGGAGGGCCGGGCTGGCTGACCCCGAAGGCACCGTCCAAGCGGACCACGCCGACCGGCGAGACCCACCGGAGGCCCGCCCCGATCCCGGTCTCGAGCTCGATGTCGGAGAACGACCGCAGGGCGTTGCCGGTGTCGACGAAGACGGCGAAACCGAGCTGCCCAAGCTTTCCGGTGGGAAAGATGACGTCCGTCTCGAAGCTGCCCGTGAGCAACGACTTGCCGCCCACCAGCACCAGCTCGCCGTCCGGCCGGGGCAGCATCGGACCCAGCGACTGGAAGGCGTAGCCTCGCACGCTCTCGACGCCGCCGGCCACGAAGCGCGCGCTGGGCGGAAGGTCCGGGAAATCGCTGGTGAAGTTCTGCCCGACTTGAGCGCGCACCAGGATCCGCGTCTTGGGCAGGACCTCCTGGACCCACTTCGCGTCGAAGGTCGGCAGGAAGTAGCTGGCGCTCGAGCCGAGCGATTTGCTCGCCCCCACGGCGCCGACTCGAAACCTCAGGCCGTGCAGGGTTCTGGGCGCGCCCTCGATCACGGACTTGGTCGAGCTGAACGAGAAGTTGAGGAGGTTCGAGTCGCCCTCCTGGAGCGGCGGCGGGCGCTCTTCGCCCTCCACCGTTTCCGCCTCGCCGATTCGGAATGTGTCGATGTCGTAGCTGACGCCGAAAACCGAGAGCAGGCCCAGGCGGCTGACCCTGAGCCTCGTCCCCAAGGTGCGAAGAAACGTCGTGCTCCAGTCCGGGCTGAAGTCGCCGACGCCGCCGACGAGGCTCCACGTCGCGGTCCGGGGGAAGATCGGCGGGATCTCGTACTCGAACGCCGCACTGAGCTCGATCTGAGACACCTCCGCTCGGAACGTGCCCGTATGCCCCCAGCGGTTGAGGCGCCGGAACAGCACCTCGAAAGTGCCACGAATGCCGGTATCCGTGCCGTAGCCGCCTCCCACTTCGAGGCGGGCCGGGCGCGTCGGATAGAGGTCGACCTCGATCGGTATCTGCAGCCCGTCCGCCCGCTCCCTCTCGATGCGAACGTCGGCACGCTGGACGTAGGTCGCGGCCTCGAGATTCGCCTGCAGGTCCAGCAGTGCCCGCGCGCTGAACGGGTCCCCCGGCTTCATGGTGACGTAGCCCTGCATGCGCCGGGGATTGACGATGTCCTGATGGATGGTCACCGGGCCGAACAGGTATCGTGGGCCGGTGCGAAAGTCGAGCGAGATCTCGGCGGTCGATCGCGGCACGTCGACGCGGATCTCATGCGTCTCGAAGGCCGCGTTCAGGTATCCCCTCTCGGCCGCGATCGCGGCGATCCGCGACTTACCCTTCTCGTAGAGCTCGTGATTGAGGGTGTCGCCGAGCGCCAGCGGGAACTCGGCGACCGCAGCGGCGAACTCTTCGTCCGCCTCTCCCGGACCCGACACGCCGACGCTCACCGCGCTGACGATCGTCGGCGGGCCGGGGTCGATCACGAAGCGCGCGATCCACGGCTCGCCCTCCGTATCGAGAGTGGCTTCGATCGTCGGCTGATAGAAACCGAAGGGTTGCAGCGCGAGCTCGATCTCGGCCGGCGCCCGATCGAAGAACCACAGGACCGTCGCCTCGGAGCGCTCGCCCTGGCGCGAAGCACGCTGAAGGCTGCTGACCGCCCGCACGTTCTGCTCCAGCTCTTCCGTCAAGCCCGCGACCTCGACGTTCACGCTTACGCCCTGGCCGAAACCCATCGAGGCGGGGACCAAGGAAGCGACGGCGACGAGGACGAGGATCGCGCGACTCATGGAGGAACGCTCGGGAGCCCTCATGACCCGGGCAAGTCGGGAGAACCCCCACAGGGTGACTCAGCCGCCGAATTGCTTTAGGTGGTGATCGAAGTGCTTGTAGCAGAAGGCCCCCCAAGCGCGCCGGTTCATCCGCCTGAAATGAGGATGATCGGGCCACTCTCGCTCGGGCTCGAGACTCAGGTACTGGTCAACCAGTTCGTTCAACGTGGCCAGGTCCTCGGACCACGCAGCCGGCTCGGCCTCGAACGCACCCTGCGGCGCCTGGACCTTACCCCTGGGCCACGGCAGGACGTAGAGAAAAAGCTCGCGCAGGAGCGGGTATCGCGTCGGAACACGCATTGGTGGGGAGGACCCGTCTCTCAGGGGCATTCGCATCTGGTCGCACAGATGTGCGAGCATCCGCGGTGCCGTGAGGCTCCCCCACCTCGGTGGCTGCGCCGGATCCAGGCGGACCAGACGATCCAGCAGCTCGCGACGGTGCTCGGGGTCGTTGAGGGTCCGCATTACGGGCTTCGCTCTCTCCTCGCTTCGCTCGTCCCAAGCCGTTATCCAACGTCTTTGCGATCCTGCTGCGACTCCGGCTCTATGACAAGTTCGCGCTAGCCAGCTCGTCCGCTGAAGGATGGGCGTCTGTGGCCGCTCCTTTCGGACACAGCGCGCTTGCCTTCGGCTCGCCGCCAGACAGACGCCGTCAGAGTGACTCGGGCCTTTAGGCCACCTTCTTGATCGGCTTGATCTTTTTCAGCACGCCGCTTCCCTTTCGGTACGCGGTGTAGAGATCGCACGCTCGCTGCATGTCGAGCCAGAGGTCCGGCGTCGTGCGGAATAACTTCGCGAGCCGGAGCGCCGTATCCGGAGTGATCCCGCGCCGGCCATTCACCAAGTCGTTCACGCGCTGGAACGGCACGTCGATCGCAGCCGCCAGCTCGGTCTGAGTCATCTTCAGTGGCTCCAGAAACTCCTCGCGGAGCAGCTCGCCCGGATGCGGCGGCGGCCTGTGTGTCGGTATTCTGACCACCTTTTCTCCTTTCTCTCCTTTCAACTCCCTTAGTGGTAGTCGACGATTTCGACATCCTCTGGACCGGTATCCGTCCAACGGAAGCAGATTCGGTACTGATCGTTGATCCGGATGCTGTACTGGCCCTTACGACCGCCTTTCAGGGATTCCAGCCGGTTGCCTGGTACGTTTCCGACGTCGGACAGCTCCGCCGCATAATCCAGCAAAGAGAGCTTGTTCTGAGTGCGGCGCCAGAGCTGCCGGGGCAGAGTCCGCCGGGCCGCCTTCGAGTTGCGTCCGTTGAACAGATCCTCCGCGCCAGCATCCGCGAACGACTGTATCATAACTATATGATAGCACGGCTAGCGTATTATTGCAAGACATGTCAGGGGTTGGTGTAGAGCCTATCCGGCTGTCGCTTCTTCGACGTTCTTCCGCCGGCGTGCCCGCCACCCGCTGCTCAGCTTCGCGACGAGAAGCGACAGCGCGCCCGCTGCGAGGCCGGTCACGACCGCTTCGGTCGCGAACGGCCCGAACTGCGCCGGATGGCTGAAGAAGTCCACCACCGCGGTGACGATCGCGAGCGTCCCGGCAATAACCCATTTGTTGAGCCTTTGAATCGCAAACAGCACCGCCGCGGCGACCAGGCCTGCGATGATCCCGGTGCGGGAGGCGATCAGCCAGTGGCTCGCCGTGACGGCCAGCACGTTCCCTTGCACCATCGCCAGCAGACAGGCGACCGTGGACTCCCCCATGTTCTCTATCATGAGCGTTAGGCGACGCTTCATGGCTCCCTCACCGATGCAGCCCCCTAGCAGGTCGGGTTCGTGGTCGTCAGACTGGTGGCCAGTAGAATCAGGAAACCCTAGCGGGGCAAGTCGGGGATCGGTTCAACGGAAGGTCGGTGAGGAATGACGGCACGGCGACGCATGAGTAAGCAGGTTCTGGTCACACGCATCAGCGGCTTCATCGCCAAGCACGTGGCGCTCGCGCTGCCGCGAAGAGGTTGGAGCACTCCGTTGTCTGACCGGCGGGCCCTGAGGCGGCTCCTTCTGGCACCGATTCTTGCCGCCGGGTCGCTCGCGCCGATGAGCGTGGCGGCCGCGCAGGAGCAAGAGGCGCAGGAAGATGCACAGAAGCCGGACCTGGAGGCGTTCGGCTTCCTCGTCGGGGGCTGGGAGGGTGAGCTCGAGTACCTGGACTACGGAGACGACAGCACGCTGGTGCGCCTTCCAACCCGTTTGACGTGTGCCCGCGATTCGACCGGACAGGTGCTGCGGCTCGAGTTCGCCTACCGGGAGCCGGACGGGCGAACCATGACCGGAACCGAAGAGCTCCGCCTGCTGGATGAGCCGGGTTGGATCAGCCTGGGTGACCCCTGGAAGATCGAGGAGCTCACCTCTGATCCGGGGGCTGGTGAGTATCGCCTGGTTCTGTCCCGCCATGGCGAGGACAACGGAAGATCGGCGGACATAAAGAACTCGGTGCTCCGCACCGGCGACGAGCTCACGATCACGAAGCAGGTCCGATACGACGGCGCGGAAGTGTATTTCCGGCGTCATCAGTATCGGTTCCGGCGTGCCGACGAGACGGTGGGTTCGGACGACACGTGAGCTTGGAGGCGACCGACGAATCGTCTGCAGGCAAGTCCGTGTCCGAGTGGGAGATCCTCTACCGCTCCGCTCGGAAGCTTCAGGAAGACCAGGGGTTCGATCTCGCGGCCGCCATCGCCTTCTACACCTTCTTCTCGATCTTCCCGCTGCTGCTGGGGGTGATCTCGGCGGTCGGATACTTCTTCGAGGCCGAGGCCGCGCGGGCGCAGCTGTATGGCTCCCTCGACGAGATCCTGCCCGGGAGTGCCGATCTGGTAAGGTCAAACCTGGAGTCGGTGGTGAGCGCGCGAGGGGCGCTTGGAGCGATCGGAGTGCTCGGCCTCTTCTGGTCCGGCAGCGCGGCGTTCGGCGCCATCACCCGAGGGGTCAACCGGGCCCTCGGCGCCAAGCGCACCCGTCCTTATCTACTCGCGAGGCTTCGCTACCTGCTGATGACCCTGGTCGTCTCGGCCCTCCTCGTGCTCTCGGTATCGGTGACCGCCGCGCTCGAGATCCTGGCGAACGTGGATCTCACGCGCCTCACGAGACTGGGCATCGAGCCCGGCACGTTGAGCCAGATCGGAGGCTCGGTGGCCGCCGCCCTCTTCGCCTTCCTCATCTACGCGCTGATCTACAAGGCGACCCCTTACGTCGAGACCCGCTGGCGACAGGTCCTGCCCGGCGCCATCCTCGGAGCCGCCCTGTTCGAGCTCGGCAAGCGAGGCTTCCTTTTCTACGTCGGACGCCTGGCCGATTTCGAGGCCGTCTACGGCCCGCTCTCGTCGATCATCGTGCTTCTCGCCTGGCTTTACCTGTCCGCCTTGGTGCTGATCTACGGAGCCGAGTACAACATCGTCCGCTGGCGGGCGCGGAATCCGAACCCGGCCGACGGGAGCGACATGGCCCGCTGACGTCCGGGCCTGACAGTTAGGCGACGCCGCAGCCGCGGCTGCTAGAAGGTCCAGCCGAGCGACGTCGTGACGCTGGCGATGGGACCGTGAGCTCCGGAGGCTCGAGCGCTAGCAGCGGACGTAGTCAAAGACAGCCATCCAGAGACTCCGCGCCGGGCCTCTGTCTATTTGATGTCCTTGACAATTGGCTATCAAGACGATACCACCATTGAACGATGAACCGCTCACTCGAAGATGGGGGAAGCACGCTGGTGCTTGGCGCGCTCACTCAGTCATGAAGTTCCATTATCCATGAGCCTCCAGGAGGAAACACGAGCATGAAGGGACACATGAAGAGGCCTCTGTCAGCGGCGGCCGTTCTGTTGTTTGCCGCACTCGGCGCCTCACCAGGCTTGGCCCAGGACAAGCCCAACATTCTGGTGGTCTGGGGCGATGACATCGGCCAGTCCAACATCAGCGCCTACACGATGGGCATGGTGGGCTACCGAACGCCGAACATCGACCGGATCGCCAACGAAGGGATGATGTTCACCGACTACTACGGCGAGCAGAGCTGCACGGCCGGCCGCTCCTCCTGGATCACCGGGCAAAGCGTCTTCCGGACCGGCCTCTCGAAGGTCGGGCTTCCGGGCGCCGATCTGGGCCTGCAGGTCGAGGATCCGACGATCGCCGTCATCCTCAAGGACCAGGGCTACACCACCGGGCAGTTCGGCAAGAACCACCTCGGGGACCGCGACGAGTTCCTGCCGACGAACCACGGCTTCGACGAATTCCTCGGGAATCTCTACCACCTGAATGCCGAGGAAGAGCCCGAGAACGAAGACTATCCGGGCGACATGGTCCTGGCCGACGGTCGCACCTTCCAGGAGGCGTTCGGTCCGCGCGGCGTCATCCACAGCTGGGCCAATCCGGACGGGACGCAGCGGGTCGAGGACACGGGACCGCTCACCAAGAAGCGCATGGAGACGATCGACGATGAGACGGTCGAGGCGGCGATCCGGTTCATTCGCGATGCCGAAGCCGCCGGCACTCCGTGGTTCGTGTGGTGGAACGGCACGCGGATGCACTTCCGCACCCACGTGAAGCCGGAACTGCGAGGGGTTTCGGGACAGGACGAGTACGCCGACGGCATGGTCGAGCACGACATGCACATCGGCAAGTTCCTCGACCTGCTCGACGAGCTCGGCATCGCCGACAACACCCTCGTCTTCTACAGCACCGACAACGGCCCGCACATGAATACGTGGCCCGACGCGGCCTGGTCGCCGTTCCACGGCGAGAAGAACACGAACTGGGAGGGCGGCTGGCGCGTGCCCGCGATGGTCCGCTGGCCCGGGCAGATTCCAGCCGGCTCGGTCTCGAACGAGATCGTCCACCACATGGACTGGCTTCCGACGCTGGCAGCGGTCGCCGGCAAGGCCGATATCAAGGCGGACCTGCTGGACGGTTACTCGTCGAGCGCCATGGGTCGGGACTACAAGGTCCACCTGGACGGGTACGACATCCTACCGCTCCTGTCCGGTCAGACCGAGGTCAGCCCCCGCAACGAGATCTTCTACTTCTCCGACACCGGCGACCTGACGGCGCTGCGTTACGCCGACTGGAAGCTCGTCTTCATGGAGCAGAAGGCGCGGGGCACTATGCGGGTCTGGATGGAGCCGTTCGTTCCTCTCCGTATGCCTCTGATCTTCAACTTGCGCCGCGATCCCTACGAGCGGGCAATCGAGACCTCCAACACCTACTATGATTGGATGCTGGACCGCGTATACCTGCTCGTGCCTGCACAGCAGTACGTCGGACGTTTCTTGCAGACGTTCGCCGAGTTCCCGCCGCGGCAGAAGGCGGCGAGCTTCAGCCTCGACCAGGTGATGGAGAAGCTGGTACCGCCGAGCCAGTAGGTGACCAAAAAGCTGAGAGGCGGGCCTTCGGGTCCCGCCTCTTGGTCTCTCTCGTAAGCGTCAATCCCTCACGAGGATGCTTCCCATGAGCATCGCACCCAAGATCTTCGGCCTGACGTGCCTGACCCTCGTGCTGGCTTGCAGCCCGCCGGGCGATAGCGCACCGCAGAGTGAGAGCGCCCCCTTGGATGAAGCGTGGTCCAACCCGTTACCCTCCTGGAATGACGGGGACGCCAAGCAGCGGATCCTCGACTTCGTCGCCGCGGTCACCAACCCGGCGAGCCCCTACTTCGTGCCCGCGGGCAAGCGGATCGCGACGTTCGACAACGACGGCACGCTGTGGGCGGAGAATCCCCTCTACTTCCAGCTGCTATTCGCCGCCGACCGAGTGCGCTCGATGGCAGACGAGCACCCCGAGTGGAGTGCCGAACAGCCGTTCAAGGCGATCCTCGAGGACGACCGGGAGGCGCTTGAGAAGATGGGTCATGCGGAGCTCGGTCAGATCCTGGCCGCCACCCATGCCGGCATCACCGCCGAGGAGTTCAGCACCATCGCTCGAGGGTGGCTGGACACCGCCCGGCACCCCCGCTTCGACCGGCCGTTCGACGAGATCATCTATCAGCCGATGCTGGAGGTGCTGAGCTTCCTGCGCGCCAACGGCTTCAAGACCTTCATCGTCTCCGGAGGCGGCATCGAGTTCATCCGCACCTTCTCGCTGGACGCCTATGGGATCCCCAAGGATCAGGTCATCGGCAGCAGCATCGAGACCGAGTTCCGCGTCGAGGGCGACCGCACCTTCCTGATGCGGCTGCCGGAACTCCACTTCGCCGACGACAAGGAAGGCAAGCCGGTGGCGATCAACCGCTACATCGGCCAGCGACCGATCGCCGCGTTCGGCAACTCCGACGGCGATTTGGCGATGCTCCAGTACGCCGCGGGCGGCGATGGGGCGAAGCTCATGGTCCTCGTCCATCACGACGATGCGGAGCGCGAGTACGCCTATGACCGCGAGTCGATGATCGGTCGCCTGGATAGGGGCCTCGACGAAGCGGATCGATGGGGCATCACCGTGGTCAGCATGAAGGACGACTGGCGAAGGATCTTCCCGTGGGAGGACTAATCCGGATCATGACCAAGTGGATATGGCAGCCGCGCTGAGCGCCGGCTGAGGACTTCCCGGTTCAGGGACAATCGTCACCAAGCTCCGGGCATCTCCCGATGCTCTCGAAGGGCCGGTCGTGGCGTAGCGAGGGGATCTTCGCGCGAGCCTCGGCGACTTTGGCAGGGTCGATCTCGCACAGGATGATCCCGGGCGCCTCCCCGCCGTCGGCCAGCACGCGCCCCCACGGATCGACGACCAGTGAGTGGCCATAGGTCCAGCCGCCGCCGGCGTGCTCGCCGCATTGGCAGGGGGCGATGACGTAGGCGCCGTTCTCGATCGCGCGGGCCCGGTTCAGCGTGTGCCAATGGGCCTTGCCGCTCGTCTTGGTGAACGCCGCGGGCACCGCCAGGAATTCGGCGCCGGCCTGGGCCAGGGTCCGGTAGAGGTGCGGGAACCGCAGGTCGTAGCAGATCGTCATCCCGAGCCGGCCCCACGGCAAATCCGCCGTTACGGCCTCGCCCCCCGGCTCGATGGTCGCCGATTCGCGGTACTCCTCTCCCTCGGCCAGATCGACATCGAACAGGTGGATCTTGTCGTAGCGCCGGACGACCCTACCCTCCGGATCCAGCAGGAAGCTGCGGTTGTGGGTCCTCTCGCCGGCCGCGGCGATCGGAAGCGAGCCCAGCAGCACCCAGATCTCACGCTGGCGCGCCAGCTCGGCGTAGGCCGGGAGAGCCGGATGAGCGTCCTCCAAGAACGTCTCCATGGTGAGCCGCGGCCCCTCGGAGGAGAGGGCGCTGAAGTACTCCGGCAGGCAGACGAACGCGGCACCCCGGTGGGCCGCCTCCCGGCTCATCGCCAGCGTCTCCGCGATGTTGGCCTCGACCTCGGGGCCGGCGCAGTTCTGGATCAGGGCGACGGTGAAGGTGGTGCTCATCGGTCGCTGACTATCTCCAGCTCCCCGGTCCCGGCCCTCAGCCCTCGGCCAGCTTGGCGGCCATGATCATCACCGCCTTCACGCCATACTCCTCCGCTGCGTTTCGTGTCGATTCCTTCCGAAACTGAAACCCGGGCACGACGGCCGTGCGCACGCCCGTGAAGCCGGCGTCCTCGAGCAGCTCGAACATCTCTCCTTCCAGGAGAGCTCCCCCTATTCAGGCGGCCCACAGCTTGGGGTCGTTGACGATGGCTTGCGAGAGTTCCCGGCCGCTCACGATGTCCGTGATCGAGATCCGGCCGCCGGGCTTAAGCACCCGGTACATCTCCTCGGCCACCCGGCGCTTCTGGAACGAGAGGTTGACCACGCCGTTCGAGATGACCACGTCCGCCGAGGCGTCCGGCAGCGGGATCTCTTCCATGCGCCCCTCGTGGCATTCCATCGAGCCCCCGGTCGCCGCGAGGTTCGCCTGCGCCTTCCGGCACATGGATGGATTGAGGTCGACGCCTATCACCCTTCCCTCCGGACCGACCCGCCAGGAGGCGATGATCGCGTCCAGCCCGGCCCCGCTTCCGAGGTCGAGAACCGTCTCGCCCGGCTTCAGCTCCGAGCGCTCGTGCGGGTTCCCGACCCCGGCGAACGAATCGACGGCGCCGGCCGGCGCGCGTTCGAGCCACTCGGGATCGTAGTCGAACATTTCCGCCGCCTCGCGGCCGTGGAAGAAGTGGAACTCGGCGTCCGGATTGTCGGCGACCTCCTGATACATGCGGAGGATCTCGTCCTTGAGGACGCCCTCCAGCGACGCCTGCTGGTCAGCTCCGGTCATTCGCTGCTCCGCGTTTTCCGTGTCTTCCTTGGCCCGCGCTCCTTCTCGCTGCTGAGCGCGCTGAACGTATTGAGCAGGTACCCGCCTGCACGCAGGAGCTCGCGGCCATCGAGCGCGTGCGAGCGCCTGGGCCGCGTTTCATCCTCTAACTGTACAGGTGTACAGGTAGAGGGCGACGGCACATAGTAGGCGGGAATCCAGGCAAATCAGTCGCTCCGAGCCGCCATATCGATGTCCAGGTGAGGCTGCATCTCACCCTCGGGCACTTCGGGCTGTTCCCGCGCCGGCCGGTGAGCCTGCCACCATCTGCCGGCCTCCTGGCGGCCCCAGCCCGCGATCTCGAAAGATTCGAGCGCGTCGGCGAGCTCGGCACCGGAGGCGAACCGGTCCGCCGGGTCCTTCTCCAGGCAGCGCAGGATCAACGCCTCCAGCGCCGGATTCACAGGCTCCTCACGACAGTCCGAGGGCGGCCGCGGCACGTCCTTGAGATGCTGCGCGCAGACCTCGACGACGGAATCGCCCGTGAACACATGCCGGCCGGTCAACAGAAAGTACCCGACCGCGCCCAGGGCGTAGATGTCCGCCTCGGGTCCGACGTCGACCGTGTTCCTGAGGGTCTCGGGGGCCAGGTAGTGGGGCGTCCCGACGATCGCGTCGGCCTGGGTCAATAGATCGTCGGCGCCTCCGTCATCCACCGCCTTCACGAGGCCGAAGTCGAGCACCTTCACGGTGTCCGGAACCTGGCCGCGGCTGCACAGCATGATGTTCGACGGCTTGATGTCGCGATGAACGAGACCCATGGCGTGAGCCTCGGCCAGCGCTCGCGCCGCCTGCCGCAGCACCAGGCAGGTCCGGGCGTCGCTCAGCGGACCTTCGTGCGCCACGAGCTCCTTGAGGTCGAAGCCGTCGAGATACTCCATGGCGTAGTAGAACTGGCCCTCCGGAGTGCGACCGTAATCGAAGATGTAGACGCTGTTCGGATGCTCGAGACGGCTGGTCTGCCTGACCTCGCGCTCGAACCGAGAGACCGTCTCCTGTCCCGCCTTCTCGATCGGAAGGAGCTTCAGGGCCGTGGGCCGGCGCAGCATCACGTGCGTCGCCTCGTAGACGATGCCCATCCCGCCCTCGCCGATCTTCCGGTTGAGCTCGTACTGGCCGAGTCGACGCGCCGCCCGCACCTCTCTGCGCAGCCCGTAGATCACCGAGGAGGTGACCGCCGTGACGGCGACGAACGCCAACCCGAACACACCGAACCACAGCTGCGGCTGCAGCTGTGGCTCGTCGCCCACCATTTCGAGGCTTGTCGCCACGGCTACGGCGACCCCCAGCAAGCCGACGATCAGCGTGCGCCGTAAGGAGCTCGGGACAAGGGCCGCTCGAAGCACCAGCACCATGCAGACGAGAAGCAAGCCGATGAACCGCGCCTCGGGGATGGGGGCCATCTTCATGAGGGCCGCATAGGCCAGTACGACCGTGACCGTGCCCAGGACCTCCAGCGCGTGGAGCACACCTCGCGAGCAGATTCCGCGAGCCGCAGACCACCAGCCCACGCCCAGCAGAGCGGTCATCGAATAGGCGACGATGCGCTGGCCCGCTGTGGCCTCGTGTCCCTCCATGCCAAGAAGCTCGAACGAGAGTCCGGCCGCCACGAACGCCAGGTTGATAAAGAACAGGACCTCGACGTAGAGGCGCACGCGGTCCTGAAGCAGGCGCTCGTCGACCGTGCTGCTGTCCCTCGAGCCGAGTCTCATGTGATCTGGGCCTCCCAGCGGTTCACGACCAAGCTATCCGGAGATCCCGTAACCCGCAGGTCGGTTTGGAATGAGACAGGCCTGTCCCGGGGCGGCTCATATGGGCCGCCCCGCGGTGTATGTGCGCCCGGCGTCCGCGAAATCGTCCGCGCCTACCGGATCATGGATACTGCGGAATCTGAGCGCTTGTATATGTTACCTTTTGTGGTACTATTAACTGACCAAGATCCGGCGCGGAGGCTACGTGTTCGTGAGATGGAAGGGTGACCACCCGCCCCGCCACGTGCACGTGTATAAGGATGGAAGACTCGTGGTCAAGTTCGATCTCGAAGCCCGCGTACCCATTAAGGGCAGCGCGACCAGGCGAATCATGAATCTGATCGTGGAGTTGGAGCGGGAGGGACTCCTCTGAAGATCGTCGGCGTGAGGGCGAACAACCGAAAGAGGATCTTCGAGGTGACCACCCGTGAAGGCGTCTATTCCTTCCCTTTCGCGAAACTGGAGATCACTCCGAGAGCCGATGACCCGATCGCCGAGGTCTTTCCGGACGAGGAGCTCGGGATGGAGGGCTTCACCTGCCGCCTCGACTCGGGGGCGGAGGACACGGTCCACCTCGATGCCGTGTTGGAGTACAACCGGGATCCGGCACTGATGAACGAACTGCTGCTTCATCGGCTTACCGTCGAGGCGCTCAATGCCCTGGAGGAGAGCGGCCTCAGCAAACGGGAGCTGATCCGAAGGCTCCGGACCTCACCGAGCCAGCTCTACCGGTTGCTCGATACTACCTACCACGGGAAGTCGGTCGGACAGATGGTCGCCCTACTCCACCTGCTCGGGAGGAAAGTGGATCTGGTGGTCACAGCTTCCTGACGTCAGTCGAGGAGAAAGGTCGGCGCTTCCCCCGGGCCGACTTCCAGCGGCTCCTCTCCTTGCTTGAAAACCCGCATCGGCTTCTCGCCGATCAGCTGAATGTCATCCCCTTCGATGCGCAGAGTGCTCCCTTCCCTTAGGCCCACCACGTATCGATCCGGCTCGACGACGAGAAACTCCTGGATCCGCTCCTCGCGCGTCTCGCCCATGTGCCCATCGGGATGCGCGTCCAGATAGTGGGGGTTGATCTGGAACGGGATCAGGTCGAGGCAGCGGAAACTCCGGGGCTCGACGATCGGCATGTCGTTCGTGGTTCTGAGTGTCGGGCAGGCGATGTTGGAGCCGGCGCTCCAACCGATGAACGGCATGCCCTGCAACGCGCGATCGCGAATCGGCTCGAGCAGCTCCCTCTCCTGAAGCTCACGTACCAGATGAAACGTGTTGCCTCCGCCCACCGCGACCGCCTCCGCCTTCAGAACCGCCCCGACAGCGTCCGGCGCGTCGTGTATCGAGATCAGCCGATGGCCGATCGCCTCCAGCACCGCCCGCACTTTGGCCGCGTAGTCGTCGTAGCCGAAGCGGACGGCGGCATACGGAACGAAGAGCACGGTCGTCGGCGGCGTGCCCAGGAACTCCCGCATCGGTTCCTGCGCGTGCTCCAGGTACGACATCCCGGCCGTGGAGGAGTTGCTGAGTAGGAGCAGTCGACGAGCCATATCGCCTATTCTCGCCTTGCGAGCGGCATTCTGCGAGAGCCGGCCGCTGGCCGTGGCAATTTGCCGAGTCAAGCCGGCGCGCGCGCCGCTACTTCCACCGCCTCATCACCCGCCTTGAACCCTCGCAAGCACCTTCACAGCTAGTTAGAGGGCCACTCCCGACGCGGAGTCAAGAGACGAAGCCGGTCTGTCGAGACGCTCGGCAACTCCTTTGCACGGAGACCGGCGGGACGGTGAAGTATGGCGGCAGACCATAACCTGGGGCCATGCATATGGATGCGGAGCTGAAGACAGAGCCGAACGAGCCCAAGCGAGCGTCGTCGGTGGACCGTGTCGACGTCGACGCGGGCACAAAGAACGGCGCGACGCTCAAGACGGCGGGCCTGCAGCTTCTCCTGGTGTCGTTCATCGTGCTGTTCCAGGAACTGGCGCTCATCCGCTGGATCCCCAGCCAGGTCCGTGTCGCCGCGTACTTTCCGAACCTGGTCCTGATCAGTGCGTTCCTCGGACTGGGCATCGGTTGTCTTCGCGCCGGCCGGCGATCCTTGATGTGGCTGTGGCCGCTCAGCCTGTTGTTGCTCGTCGGCACCTGCGTGCTCCTCAGCGGAGTCGCGTTCACGGACAACGGCGTGTCTGACCACCTTTGGCTGCTCTACTTTGACCTCTCCGAATCCGCGCCTGTCGTCGAAGGCGTGCGCATGCCTCTCGTCCTCATGTTCGTCTTGAACTCGCTCACGTTCGTAGCCCTCGGACAATTCGTGGCGGACCGGCTGGAGGTGTTCGGAGCGCAGTCGCGACAGCTTTGGGGCTACTCCCTGGATCTCACGGGATCTTTGCTCGGGGTCCTCGGCTTCGCCCTCCTCTCGTTTATGGGCACCTTCCCGATCGTGTGGATCGCCGTGGTCCTCATCGGAGGCGTCTTCCTGATGCCGAGAATCGTCCGACATCGGATCCTGTATCTGGGAGCGGCGCTCGTTATCTCCTTTTCCGTATGGGCCGCCGAGTCCAACGAGGCTTACAGCCCCTATTACGGGATTTCGACCGAGAGCGTGGAGGGCGCCCCTTTCTTCAGGGTCATGACGAACGGGTCACTGCATCAGATCGCCACCACCGTCCAGAAAGGCGACGCCGCGTTCACGGAGGAGCACGGCCGCACACGTGACGGATATCACCTCCCGTACGACGCCCTGCGCGACGTGCCGGAACGGGTGCTCGTGCTCGGGGGCGGAACGGGCAACGACGTGGCGGTACTGCTGGACCAGGGGGTGCAGGAGATCGACGTGGTCGAGATCGACCCGGTGATCCTGGAGCTGGGCAGGCAGCATCATCCGAATCGGCCCTACGACTCCCCCAACGTGAGGCTGATCAACGCGGATGCGCGCTCGTTCCTGAACGATACAGATCGCACCTACGACCTCATCGTGTTCGGAACGCTCGACTCCATGACCAGGCTTTCGGCGTTGTCGAACGTCCGTCTCGACAACTTCGTCTACACGCTCGAGGGAATAGAGGCCGCCAAGGCGAGGCTCGATCCGGACGGCGGACTTGTCATGTACTTCATGCTGGGCAGACAGCATATCCACAGGCACCTGTTCGGCATGCTGGCGGCCGCCTTCGATGAGATGCCGACCGTGCACGTGGGCGATCACACGCTCTTCAACGCCGTCTACGTGGCTGGTCCGGCGTTCTCACACCTCGAGCGGCCGCCGGAGGCCGAGCAGGACGCCTATGTGAACGGGCTCTCGAAGCTGCCGACCGACGACTGGCCGTACCTCTACTTGGAGTCGCCATCTCTCGGCTCCTTCTATCTCTCCCTGATGGCGATCTTCCTGTTCGTCGCGCTCATCGGGGTCCTGTCGGCTTCGAAGGAGATGCGAGTCGGCCTGCTGCAGGGCCGCGGGATCGACGCCGAGATGTTCCTCTATGGTCTGGCGTTCCTGCTCCTGGAGACCCGCTTCGTCACGGCGATGAACCTGGTGTGGAGCGCGACGTGGCTCACCAGCGCCGTGGTGTTCGGCTCCATCCTGGCCACCATCCTGGCGGCCACGCTGCTGATGAGCCGGTTCCCCATGCCCTGGAGGTATTCGGCGATCGGCCTTATCGGCTCCCTGCTCATCGTGTACGCGCTGCCTTTGGACCTGATCGTCGGGCGTGGCGCGGCGGAACGCCTGGCACTCTCCGCGGCGTTGGTCGGTCTGCCCGTTTTCTTCGCCGCAACCTGCTTCGCGCTGCGCTTCAAGGAGCGCGACTCGGTCGGCGTCGCTTTTGGCTGGAATCTCCTCGGCGCAGTGGCGGGCGGACTCCTGGAGTTCTTCTCGATGTCGGTAGGGCTTCGCGCCCTGCTCTTGGTCGCAGCAGCGGCCTACCTCGGGACCTTCCTGCTGCGCGAAAAGCGGCTGGCGAGAGGCTTCCGACTTCCGGTACCCGGCACTGCGACCGCCCAGGTAGAGAGTGCGACCGCCCTGTAGGCTCCCGGGTCCTGAACTTGCGCTCCTCGTTGGAGACGACGTGCGCTCGGCGGCCGATCGCGAGCTTGCTCGGGAGGCACACACGACGTGTCGCCGCCACGGCTGGAATCGTCTATACCACGTAATTGCCATCACTTACGGGGCACGCGACCGGCCGAGCGTCGACGAGGGCACGCAGGAATAACGAATCGGGAGGTATCTCGGGGATTTTGGCCCGACACCGGTTTCTTGCGAGGCGTCACCGGAGGTCGCAATGAGCGAGAATCAACCGTCGGAGAACGACCGGCAGCAACGGCGGGCTGAACTCCAGGCCCGTTTGCAGAAGCTGACCGAGGAGCGAAAGGCCGAGCTGCGGCGATCAGGTCCGCTGCCCGGTGACGTGAGCCCGGGTTCGGCTGAAGAAGACGCGCCCGAACGGGCGGTCGAGCCGCCAGCACCGGCCGAAGGGCTCGCCTCGGCCGCTTCGGAGGCGGAAACCGTTCCCGCCGCGCCTGTCGCGGAAGCGACTTCGGTGGCTTCGGGCCCACCGCCACCGGACCCGCTGGCGGTTCTCGAAACACCGCCCCCGACGGAGGCGCTCGCCGGCCAGCCGGCAGCCACGGCGGCCACGCCGCCTGATCCCGAACGGCCGGCCTGGCTTTCGGGGACGCCCATGGCCGACGCGACAGCATCTCCAGTCGTGGCGACGCCTCCGGCAGAAGCCGCGCCTCCCGCAGAGGCCGCGCCCCCAGCCGAGATGGCTGCACCCAAACCCTACGCTCGGCGGCCCTCGGCCGTGTCGGCGGCGACGTCAGCGCTCGTGAGCCGGATGGCCATGGTAGCCAGCGAGGCGAAACGGGCCGCAGAAGCGCTCGGACGTCAGGCGACCGCCAAGGCTCGGGCGCTGAAGAGCCAGCCGCGACCACCAAGCCGGCGGCCAAGGACCCGGCCTCGACCGGAAGGACCTGCGGCCGGCGAAGCGCCTGCCAAACCTCGAGCCAAGAAGAGGCGATCGCTCCGCGCTGCGGTCCTGGTGGGCCTCGGGTTGATCGGTGGCGTCGCTCTGATGCGGTTCGGTGATCTCGAGTTGCCGCAGGTAACGGATGGCACCCTGCCGGCAGCCGAGACGGAGGAGGCTGGATCACCGGGACTGAACGAGGCCAGACCACTGGCAGCGAATGCGGCCGGCTCCGCCGAGGCGGTCGAGACCGACGCGGGTCCCGTGATGACCAGTCAGGGGCGGGCTGGCGGGTCGGATGGCGGCTCGGATGCCGATGTCTCGGCCGGTCCGATGGAGACGGCCCCGGCTGCGATACGGCCGCCGCCGCCGGAGCTGGAGATCACCAGCCCGAGCGCTCCCGACGTCGCCGCCCTCGAAGTGGACCTGGCTCTCCTCGAGCCGGCCGCTTCGGAGCCGATCCCGATCGGTAGCTCGTCTACGCCGCTGGCGACCAGCAACCCGACCCAGCGACCGTCCTTCATTCCGTACGACGTGCCGCCGAAGCTGGAGAATGCAGGCGAGATCCAGAGGCTCCTGGAGCGCGGCTATCCCTCGCAGCTGCGAGATGCCGGCATCGAGGGCACGGTAATCCTGTGGATCTTCGTCGACGCGCAGGGCGCCGTGCAGAAGATGGAGGTCAAAGAGTCGAGCGGCTATGAGTTGATGGACGAAGCGGCGCTAAGCACGGCGGAGAAGATGAGGTTCGCCCCGGCCATGAACCGGGACAAGGCAACCCCCGTATGGCTGGCGCAGCCGATCACCTTCAGGTGACCTGACCCGCTCCACCCACCAGAGAGCGCGTCCGGGCGATGGCGCCGCCCGGACGCGACATCCTTCCACTCTCTTCGTGCTCCCTTTGCTTCACTATCTTCGTGCTTCACTATCTGTCGTGCAGGCGGCTGACCCGCCTTGCCGACAAACCGACGACGGAGCGGGGCATGAGAGGCAGCTGGACCAGCGCGGATATCCCCGATCAGAGCGGCAGGGTGGCGATCGTCACCGGGGCGAACAGCGGGATCGGCTTCGAGACCGCACGGGAGCTGGCGCGTAAGGGAGCGAGCGTCGTCCTCGCCTGCCGCAGCGAGGAACGAGGCAACGAGGCCAGGGACCGAATCCGCGCGGAGCAGCCCGACGCGGACGTCCGCGTCATGAAGCTCGACCTCGCCGATCTGGATCAGGTCCGCGAGTATGCCGCCGCGTTCCGGACGGAGTTCGACCGACTGGACCTGCTCATCAACAACGCGGGGGTGATGGTCCCGCCGGAGGGCCGCACGCAACAGGGGTCCGAGCTGCAATTCGGCATCAACCACATCGGCCATTTCGCCCTCACCGGGCTGCTCCTCGATCTGCTGCTCGCCACCCCGGGTGCCCGCGTGGTCACCGTCTCCAGCCAGGCTCACCGCCAGGGCAAGATGGACTTCGACGACCTCGACTTCGAGCGGCGCGGCTACCAGGCCGCTGCGGCCTACGGCCAGAGCAAGCTGGCCAACCTCCTCTTCACCTTCGAGCTCGATCGGCGTCTAGCGGCCGCCGGAGCCGACGTCACGGTCGCCGCGGCCCATCCCGGCTGGACGGTGACGAACCTGCAGCGGCATTCCCGATTGATCGGGATGCTGAACCCCATCTTCGGGATGAACCAGGCGAAGGGGGCGTTGCCGACCCTTCGCGCCGCCACCGCGCCCGACGTGCGGGGCGGCGACTACTTCGGACCGGGCGGCTTCTACGAGATGCGTGGTTACCCGAAGCGGGTGGGCACCACGAGCGCGGCGGAGAGCGAAGAGGATGCGGCCCGCCTCTGGGCCGTCTCGGAGGAGCGCACCGGCGTGACCTACGAGGCTCTCGCTTGAAGGAAGCGGTCGTCTTCCGGCGCATCACGGACCCCGGCGCTGCCCGGCGCGCCTGGTCGGGCCTCACCCCGGACCTGCTCGAGAAGGCGCGCGGCCGCGTCATTACCCTGGCCTGGATCATGTTCGCCTTCGTGACCGTCGGCGCTGGCTTCGATCTGGTGTATGTCCGCCTCGTTATCGGCGCCCTGGATCCGGTCATGGTCGCAGGAAGCATCATCGGGGTGGCGCTGGCGGGCGGGCTCGTCCTCATCGCCAGGAGCGAGCAGTTTACGCACCTCGCCGTGCTGCACGTGGCTCTGGTCTGCGAGGTCGTGATCTGCTTCTTCCTCGCCCTCTTCACGCCGTGGATGTCGTACATGGAGATCGGCGATGTCCCGTACGTCACCTGGGTGACTCCGCTGATCATCTTCTTCCCGATGATCGTTCCGAGCCCGCCGCGCCTCACCCTGATGGTGGCGATCGCCGCGGCGGCGACGCGGCCCCTGGGGTTGGCTCTGCTCGACGGGTTTGCCGGCTTCGAGATCCCGTTGGCCCGCTACGTCGTATCGACCGTCAGCCCCGCCTTCGCCGTCGTGCTCGCCTACCTGGGGTCCCGCATCGTGCACGGGATGAACGTCGACCTCGCGGAGGCGCGCCGGATGGGGAGCTACGTGCTTGAATCGCTACTGGGCAAGGGCGGGATGGGGGAGGTGTGGCGGGCGCAGCATCGGCTGCTGGCCCGGCCGGCAGCCGTCAAGCTCATCCGGCCCGATGTCGTCGCCCGGGACCCCGAGCGCCAGGGTATGATGCTCGCCCGCTTCGAGCGGGAGGCCCAGGTGACGGCAGCCATGTCCTCACCCCACACCATCCAGCTCTACGATTTCGGGATCGAGCAGGGCGGGACCTTCTACTATGTGATGGAGCTGCTGCACGGTCTGAACCTGGAAGAGCTGGTGAAGCGATTCGGCCCCCTGCCGCCGGCCCGCGCGGCCTATCTTCTGGAGCAGACCTGCGAGTCGCTCGGCGAGGCGCACGAGAACGGCCTGATCCACCGCGACGTCAAGCCAGCGAACATCTATGTCTGCCGGTACGCGCGGCAGGTGGATTTCGTGAAGGTGCTCGACTTCGGGCTCGTGAAGCTCCACCACCACGACGAGAGCCGGGACCTTCAACTCACCGTCGACCACTCGGCGGGAGGCACGCCGGCGTACATCTCGCCGGAGCAGGTGGCCGGCGAGGAGATCGACGGCCGCGCCGACATCTACTCACTGGGCTGCGTGGCGTACTGGATGCTCACGGGCTCCTACGTGTTCGAAGGCGGATCGGCTCTGCAGACCATGGTGATGCACTTGCGCGAGACGCCGCCGGCCCCCTCGAGCCGCACCGACCAGCCGGTTCCCTCGGCGCTGGACCGGATCGTCCTCGGGTGCCTGGAAAAAGACCCGGCCCGGAGGCCTCAGACCGTCGACGAGCTGGCGATCATGCTGGCGGATTCCGATGTGGGCGATCCCTGGACCCCGGAGCGGGCGGTAAGCTGGTGGTCCGATCACCTGGCGGATCTATAGGGATTCGGGGGCTTCCGCGTTGACGCGACGGGTTCGGCCGGGTACTTTGGCTTCGCGTCAAAAGGCAAGCGTGTACTTGACGGATTCGGGGTCCGCCTCGGGTCCGTTTTTTTCCAGGACGAAGGTCACCGACACCGAGTCGTGTCAGGTGGCGCCCAAGCACATGCGGAGATCGGTCTCCGCTCATATCCGTAGTCGGTAGACGAGACACGCCTGCGCTCCCGACCACACCAACAGCAACAAGAGAGTAAGGCGATGTCAACCGCAGGTACCGTCAAGTGGTTCAACGACCAGAAGGGCTTCGGCTTCATCACGCCCGAGGATGGCGCGGACGACGTGTTCGTGCACCAGTCGGCAATTCAGGCTGAAGGCTTCAGATCCCTCTCAGAGGGTGATCGGGTCGAGTTCGAGGTCGTGCAGGGCCAAAAGGGTCCGGCCGCCGAGAACGTAAGAAAGACGGACTAGGTCTGAGGACCTTCGTCTGATCTGAGCAAGGCCGTCCCCGACAAACGGGGGCGGCCTTTTTTCTGTGGATTCTCCGAGGCTGAGGAATGGTTCTGGTAACGCTGAAGGAAGACGACAAGCTCGACTGGGCACTCAAGCAGTTTCGCCGGAAGATGATCCGCTCGGGCCTGTTCAAGGACATGAAGAGGCAGCGCTTTTACGAGAAGCCGAGTATCGCCAAGCGACGAAAGGCTGTGGCGGCCGAGCGCAGAAGGGCGCGCGCGAAGCGTCGAGCGCTTACGCGGAAGTGGACCTAGGGGCTAAGCGAGAGATTCCGGGCTCGGCAGCTCCATGGGGAGAGTGCGGAGATCAGTTTCCAGCTCCTCGACCAGCTCCTGCAGCGCCTCGACCCGCTTCTGCGCGAGGCTGATGCACGCCTCTCGCCAGTTCGGAGGCGGCGCCCGGTAGGAGGCGCTCGACGGGTCGAGCCCCGAGCCGCGGATCGCCTGAGCGTCCACGCCGGTCTCGCTGGCGACGTCCCGAATCGAGATGGCGCTCGTTACCAGCCGGCGCATCGCTTCATGAAAAGTCACGTTTGCTCCCTGTTGACTGTCATCCGCTAGAGCCCATCCGCTGTAACCCCTGTTACCCGTCAGTATCCGCCAAAGCCCGTCCGCTGTAACGCGTAATTCAATACCCCCGGCCGACGTCCACGACTGACAGCATCGGCTCGCCGGCCACGTAACGGCGGATGTTCTCCCTGACCAGGGTCCGCTGACGCTCGACCGCCTCGACGGACGAGCCCGCTATGTGCGGCGTGATGATCACGTTCGGAAGCCCCCAGAGCGGGTGGCCCTGGGGCAGCGGTTCCGGATCGGTCACGTCGAGCCCGGCGCCGGCCAGCTCCCCCGCCTCGAGCGCAGCCACGAGATCATCGGTCACGACGCTCCGTCCACGTCCGATATTGATGAAGTACGCGGTGGGCTTCATGCGCGAGAAGAAGTCGGCATCGAACATCCCGGTCGTCTCGGGCGTGAGGGGAGCGGCGTTCACGATCACATCCGCCTCCGTCGCCAGCTCGCCGAACTCGTCCGCCAGGCCGACGTAATCTACGAATTCCGGGCCGCTGCGGCTGCTCCGCCGCGTCGCGACCACTCGCATGCCGAGCGCGTGCGCGCGACGGGCCACCTCGGTCCCGATCCCGCCCAATCCGACGACGAACATCGTCCTTCCGTCCAGCTCCCACATCCGATCCCGCGGCACGGCGTTACGGTTCCAGCGGCCCTCCAGCTGCTCCGGGATGTACCGGTAGAGGCCGCGCGAGAACGCGTAGAGCATGGCGATCACGTGCTCCGCGATCTCGGGGCCGTAGATCCGCTGGGCGTTCGTGATGAGGAGACCGCGATCGCGGACGGCGGGGACGCCCACGCACCGCTCCGCCCCAGCCGAGAGGATCTGGATCCACTCCAGCCGCTCGCCCGCCTCCAGGATCTCGGCGCTGCAGTAGCCGATCACGGCATCGGCCCCGGGGGCCGCGCGGACGGCGGCCTCGTGGCTCGGCGCTGCGATCAGCTCGACGCCCGGAGCGACGCCCTGCAGCGAGCGGACGAGCTCGTCGTCTCCTCGCACCACGATCTTGCGCGGCGCGGTCCAGCCGGGTCGCTCGCGCACCGGCGCCGGCGCCTCGCGCAGGCCCACCTCGGCAATCAGGGCCTCGGCGTCGCAGTCGGCGCAGCCCGGGGCCGTTTCCTGCGCCGCCGCGCCAAGGGCGATGGACAGGCTCAGCGCGCCCCCCAGAGCCGCTGCCCGGAGCCGAATTTGCCAGCGTCTCACCCGTGCCTCTCTTCCTCTGCGGTCTTCGATTTCGCGAGCCCCATTAATAGGCCCACGCCCCCACGCTGAACAGCAGGCCACAGGAGGGAGCTGTCGCTATCCGAGGCCTGTGGGCCGTAATGAAGGAGATGTCGCTGTCCGAGACCTGTGGGCCGTAAGGTCGGAAGCGCCGGCGACATCACAATTAGGGAACCCTTGCCGTTGTCGTAGCGGACTTCGAGAAGAGCCTGCATCGTACAATGCTGCATCGGGACCCGATCGGGGCGGTCCTTCGGGGCCGTCCCGTTTTGTCTTCGACCCCCCGAGGGCGGTGGGGCCTACACTCCGCGCCCGGCGTGCCCCAACCCCCGGTGAGCAAGCCGGTTAGGCTGACGGCTTTTCCCGACAGGACCGGTGGGCTGTTTCCCGACTTGCGACCCCGCACGACCTGATTAGCGTTCACATGGGCCGCGCTTTCCAGAGCGCGCAGCACGCGAACCTCGACCGTTTCCGGCTCGGCGACCCCGCCCCCTTCCGCCGACGTGCCGACAGGTGACGCCAGTCCAAGACCGAACCATACTGCGGGAGACCCCCCATGCTAGATACCGTTGAAGCCTCCCCCGTCCGCGAGTCCGTCGAGCGGCTGTGGCCGGAGCTGGAGTGGATTCAGGACCCCGCTCTTCGCGAGAGCACGCTGCTCACATGGATCCGGGCGTTCGAGGCGAGCCCGCTCGAGCCCGACGATCTGGAGGAGATCCCCTTCACGCTCCTGGTGCCCGATTGCCCGGCGACCTTCATGGAGCACAAACGCTGCGTCGTGCACATAGCTCGGCGCTCCGCCGAGGCGATGCAGGAGTTCCTCGGACGCGCGCTCCAGATCGACATGGATGTGGTCATCGCCGGGGCCATTCTCGCCGACGTCGGCAAGCTCCTCGAGTACGAGCGGGTCGGCGGCGAGGCGGTGCAGAGCGAGCGCGGGAAAGCGCTTCGGCATCCGTTCACGGGAGTCCACCTGGCGATGGCGTGCGGCGTCCCCGATGAGGTCTGCCACATCATCGCCACGCACGCGGCCGAGGGTGACCTCGTCAAGCGGAGCACCGAGGCCTTCATCGTCCATCACGCCGACTTCATGAGCTTCGAGCCCTTCAAGAACCTGTAGTGACTGAAAGGACTGAGCGGTGAGCGACACGATCACGGCCCGCATCTCGCGCTGGGCCTGCGACCTGACCTACGAGGACCTGAGCGACGCGGCCGTTCGAGAGGCGAAGCGCTATCTGCTCGACTCCCTGGGCTGCGCGCTCGGCGGCTTCCAGCAGCACGATGTGAAGATCGCCCTCGAGGTGCTCGAGGAGCATGCCGGCACGGGCCCGGCCACGGTTATCGGAACGGGGCAGCGGCTGGATCCGATCTCCGCCTCGCTGCTCAATGCCCTGATGGTCCGCGTCATGGACTACAACGACATCTACTGGAAGCAGGACCCGTCGCACCCGTCGGACATCATCCCGGCTGCCATGGCGTGCGGGGAGCGGGCCGGCAAGGCGGGTCGGGACCTGATCCTCGGCATCGTGCTCGGCCACGAGTTCGAGATGCGGCTCTGCGAGGCCGCCTTCCCCGGCATCCGCGAGCGCGGCTGGCACCACGCCACCCTCACCGCCTTCGTGTCGCCGATCGTGGCGGCCCGGATGCTGGACCTGGATCCCGAGCAGATGCAGCACGCAATCGGGATCTCGGGCTCCCGCATGTCCACGCTCGGGGCGGTGACGGCCGGGAAGCTCACCATGATGAAGAACACCGTGGATCCGATGGCTACGCAGAGCGGCGTACTGGCCGCGCTCCTGGCCGAGAAGGGCTACAGCGGCCCCGAGCACGTGATCGACGGCAAGGAGGGGCTCGCCCAGTGCATGGGTCCGGAGTGGAAGCTGGAGATCCTGGAAGAGGGGCTCGGCCATGGCTTCCGCATCACCCAGTGCGGGATGAAGGCGTTCCCGACCGAGGCGCTCACCCACGCGCCGATCTCCTGCACCCTGGACCTGATCAAGGAGAACGACCTCGCTCCGGACGATGTCGAGCAGGTGCACATACGGTCGCTGGCCCGGGCGGCGGACATCCTGGCGGACCCGACCAAGTACGATCCGCGCACCAAGGAGACCGCCGACCACAGCCTGCCCTACGTGATCGCAGCGGCGGTCGCGGAGCGTCAGGTCACGCCCCTCCAGTTCACGAACGAGAAGATCATGGACCCGACGATCCGGGCCCAGCTCCATAAGGTGAAGGTGGTGGCCGACCCGGAGATCGAGGCCCTCTTCCCCGAGCTGCAGCGCGTGATCGTGACCATCCGCACCACCGACGGCCGCGAGTTCTCGAAGCAGATCGACTACCCGAAGGGCGACCCCCGCAACCCGCTGACGGATGAGGAGATCGAAGAAAAGTTCGAGGCGCTGGCCGCGCCGATCATGCCGGCCGAGGAACAGCAGGCGCTGAAGGAAGCGGTTTGGAACCTGGAGAACGTGGAGTCGATCACGGAGCTGATGAAGCTGACGCGGGCGGCGGCCCTCGCCCACGCCTGAGGAGTCGGAGATGGGACAGACGATCGTAGAGAAGGTTGCCCGGAATCATATGGCCGAGGGGCCGGGGGACCGTGCGCTGGCGGCCGGGGACTTCGTGACGATCCGGCCGAGGCACGTGCTCACGCACGACAACTCGGCGCCGGTCATGAAGAAGTTCAAGGCGATCGGAGCGACCCGGGTCCTGGACCCCTCACAGCCCGTGTTCGCGCTGGACCACGACATCCAGAACACCTCCGACGAGAACCTCGCCAAGTACGGCGCGATCGAGGCGTTCGCCCGGAATCAGGGGATCGACTTCTACCCGGCGGGCACGGGAATCGGCCACCAGGTGATGATCGAGGCCCAGTACGCGGTGCCGGGGTCGTTCGTCGTGGCCTCCGACTCCCACGCCAACATGTACGGGGGCGTGGGTGCGGTCGGGACGCCCGTGGTCCGCACCGATGCGGCGGCGATCTGGGCGACGGGCACCTTCTGGTGGCAGATCCCGCGCACCGTGCAGGTGGTGCTAAGGACGTCATCCTGGCGCTCTGCGGACTCTACAACGAGGGCGAGGTGCTGAACGCCGCCGTGGAGTTCGCCGGGCCGGGAATCGAGACGCTCTCCGTGGCCGAGCGGCTGGCGATCGCCAACATGACGACCGAGTGGGGAGCCCTCGTGGGCTGGTTTCCCGTGGACGCGAAGTCGCTGGCCTTCCTGGCTGCGCGGCGAGAGATCCTGAGCACCCGCGGCGTCGAGCGGGTGAGCGAGGACGACCTCGCCCGCTGGGAGTCCGAGCCGCCGGCCCCGGATGACGACGCCGTCTACGCCGCCTGCATCACCCTGGATCTCTCCGAGGTGACGCCTCAGCTCGCCGGCCCGGACACCGTGCAGGTGGTCACGGGCGTGGCCGAGGTCGAGCCGGAGGGGATGCCGATCCAGAAGGCCTACCTGGTCTCGTGCGTCAACTCGCGGGCCGAGGACCTCGCGGCCGCCGCGGCGGCCCTCGAAGGCAAGCGGGTCGCCGAAGGCGTGGAGCTTTACGTGGCGGCCGCCAGCCGCGAGGTCCAGGAGGAGGCGGAGCGGGGGGGAACGTGGCAGACGCTGATCGACGCCGGCGCCGTACCGCTGCCCCCCGGCTGCGGACCGTGCATCGGCCTCGGCACCGGCCTCCTGGAGCCGGGAGAGGTGGGCATCTCGGCCACCAACCGGAACTTCAAGGGCCGGATGGGCTCCCGGGACGCCCGCTGCTATCTGGCGAGCCCCGCCGTCGTCGCCGCGTCGGCCGCGGCCGGCCGGATCACCGCTCCGCGGCGCATCAACGGCCGCCGGCTCACCCGCCGCTTCGAGGCCCTGGACGGCGCCGATCCGGCGAGGGGCACCGATGCGGACGTTCGCGTCGAGATCCTGCCGGGCTTTCCGGAGAGGATCGGCGGCCGGCTCCTCTTCCTTCCTCCCGACAACCTCAACACGGACGGGATCTACGGGAAGGACTACACCTACCGGGACGACATGACGGCCGGGGCGATGGCGCGGGTCGTGTTCGAGAACTACGACCCCGCGCTCGCTGGCCGGGTCCGGAAGGGCGACGTGATCCTGGGCGGCTGGAACTTCGGCACCGGCTCGAGTCGGGAGCAGGCGGTCACGGCGCTCCAGGCCGCCGGCATCGCGCTGGTCGTGGCAGGGAGCTTCTCCCAGACGTACCTCCGGAACGCGTTCAACAACGGCTTCCCGTGCGTGACGTGCCCGGAGCTGGTGGACTGGCTGAAGGAGGAGCTCGCCGACCCGATCGAGGCCGGGGAGAAGACGATCGTCCCGGGCGATGAGCTCCGGATCGACTTCTCCGGCGGGTCGATCGACTACCGGTCGAGGAGCTTTCGCTTCCCTCCCCTCGGGACCGTCCCCCAGGGGCTCGTGGTGGCGGGAGGGGTCGAGAACCAGGTCAGAGAGAAGCTGGGCATCGCTTAGTACCGACGCCTTTGGGCGCATGTAGAACAGGGATCGGAGAGAAACGATGGCGAAATACACCGTGGTCACGATGCCGGGAGATGGAATCGGCGAGGTCGTGCTCTCAGAGGCGCTGCGGGTGCTGGAGGCCGTGGGCTTCGATGCGGAGTACGTGCACGGCGACATCGGGTGGGAGTTCTGGAAGAGCGAGGGGAACGCGCTTCCGGAGCGCACCGTCCGGTTGCTGGAGGAACACAAGCTGGGTCTGTTCGGGGCGATCACCTCGAAGCCCAAGCCGGCGGCCGCCGCCGAGCTCGACTCCTCGCTCATGGGGAAGGGCTACACGTACTACAGCCCGATCGTCACGATGCGGCAGCTCTTCAACCTGGACATCTGCATCCGGCCCTGCCGCTCCTTTAAGGGCAACCCCCTCAACTTCATCCGGCGCACCGCGGACGGGGGGTTCGAGGAGCCGGCGGTCGACGCCGTGATCTTCCGCCAGAACACCGAGGGCATGTACGCCGGACTGGAGTGGACGAACCCTCCGGAGCCCGTTCTGGCGGCGCTGGCGACCCACCCCAAGTTCGAGAAGTTCGCCGACACCTCCCCGGAGGACCTGGCGATCAGCACGCGCGTCTTCACGCGTCCGGCCTGCCGGCGCATCCTCCGCGCCGGGTTCGAGTACGCCCGGAAGCACGGGTACGAATCGGTCACCGTGTGCGAGAAGCCCAACGTCCTCCGGGAGACCTCGGGGATGATGGAGGAGGAAGCCAAGGCGATCCACGAGGATTACCCCGAGATCCAGCTCTGGTCGACCAACATCGACGCCCAGATGATGTGGCTGACCAAGAACCCCGAAGCCTACGGAGTGATCGTGGCCGGAAACCTGTTCGGCGACATCGTCTCCGATGCCTTCGCGGGACTCGTCGGGGGCCTGGGATTCGCGGCCTCGGGCAACATCGGCGACGACGTCGCGGTCTTCGAGCCGACCCACGGCTCCGCCCCCAAGTACGCCGAGCTCGACCCGCCGATCGTGAACCCGATCGCCATGATGCTGACCGCGGCGATGATGCTCGATCATGTCGGCGAGATGGACGCCGCTAAGCGCATACGACAGGCCGTGGCCAGCGTGGTTGAGGAGGGCCGGGTCCGGGTCTACGACATGATGAGGCTCGTCGGAGCCCCGGACGTGATCGCGCGCGGAGCGGCCAGCACCCACGAGATGACGGACGCCATCATCGCCAAGCTCGGCGTGCCCGCGGCCGTCTGACCTACGGCTCGGGCCGCCGCGTCCTGACGGTGAGAGACAGGAGAGCGAGGAAAACGAGATGAGCGTAACGGTGGGATCCAGGGCCGCCGGGATAGGATCGGCGGGCCGCCGCGGCAAGACGATCCGCTCCGACCTCTGGGTGCAGCTGGAGGCGCGGAGCCGCGGCGGGATCGAGCTCGAGCTGATCTCCCGGGTCGAGGCCTACTACGGCGATGCGATCCGGGCCCAGGTGGAGGAGGTGCTCGCCGCCCTCGGAGTGACGGACGCGCGGGTGACGCTGGAGGATGCCGGCGCCCTTCCCTTCGTCATCCAGGCCCGGCTCGAGGCGGCGGCGCTGGCGGCCAGCGTGGCTCCGGCGGGGGACGCACGGCCCGCCCGGACCGCTGCGCTCCCGCCCCCGCCGCCCCGGGCGAGGATGCGCCGCTCGCGGCTCTACCTGCCCGGCAACGAGCCCAAGTTCTTCATGAGCGCGGGGCTGTACGCGCCGGATGGGATCATCCTGGACCTCGAGGACTCGGTGCACCCGGATGCCAAGCCCGCGGCCCGACTCGTGGTCCGCAACGCGCTCCGCTGCGTGGACTTCGGGAGCGCGGAGCGCATGGTCCGCATCAACCAGCTCCCGCTGGGCCTCGAGGATCTGGCCGCCGTGGTTCCGGAGGGGCCGGAGATGATCCTCATCCCCAAGGTCGAGACGGTGGATCAGGTGAGGGAGGTGGACGACGCGATCGACGGGATCCTGAGTGGCTCGGGAGATTCTGGAAGCCCGGAGGCCGCGGACGCGGACCGCCCGCTGTGGTTGATGCCGATTCTGGAGAGCGCCCTCGGGATCGAGAACGCGTTCGAGATCGCGGGCGCGAGCCCGCGGATCGCGGCGATCACCATCGGTCTCGAGGACTACTCGGCCGACCTCGGGGTCCCCAAAACGGAGGAGGGAGACGAATCCGCCTGGGCGCGCCAGCGGCTGGTAAACGCGGCGAAGGCGGCGGGCGTTCAGGCGATCGACTCCGTCTACGGCCAGGTCGACGACCTCGAGGGCCTGAAGCGGTGGGGCGAGCGCTCCCGCGGGATGGGCTACGAGGGCATGGGCTGCGTGCACCCCCGCCAGATCCGGGTGATCCACGAGGCCTTCCGGCCGCCCGCCGCTCAGGTCGAGAAGGCGCTGAAGATCGTGGCTGCCTACGAGCAGGCACGGGCCGAGGGCCGGGGCGTGGTGAGCCTGGGCTCGAAGATGATCGATCCACCCGTGGTCAGGCAGGCCCAGACCCTGGTCGAGCAGGCGAGAGCCCTCGGGCTGACAAACACCGGAAGCGAGGACGCAGCCACCGGGGCTACCGACAAGGACACGGGGAGCGAGGCCGACCGATGACCACAGCGACGAAGCCGACCGACAAACCGCCGCGCGGCCCTTCGCGGAGCGCCGGAGGCATGGTCCCCAACGCGCTGGGCCGACTGATACCGAGCGAGGTGAACGGCCGCGAGGCGGTGCCCTTCAAGGGCGTCGGCAAGCACGAGCCCGACGGCAGGAAACAGGCGCCCCCGATCCGGAGCTGCCGGGACTATCCGGCCGACGGCGACAAGCGCGTCGATAGCCTGGAGGAGGCCTTCCGGCGCTGCGGGCTCTCGGACGGCATGGTCATCTCCTCGCACCACCATCTCCGCGACGGAGACCGGGTGGGCATGATGGCCCTCGAGGCGGCGGCCCGCCTCGGCGTGAAGGACGTGATGTGGTTTCCCAGCGCCTCCTTCCCCTGTCAGGCACCTGTCATCGATCTGATGGAGGCGGGGGTGGTCCACCACATCGAGGGCAGCCTCAACGGTCCCCTCGGCGACTACTGCTCCCGGGGGAAGATGCGTGGCCTGGGCGTGCTCCGGTCGCACGGGGGACGGTGGCAGGCGATCCAGGATGGAGAGGTGAAGATCGACGTGGCCGTCATCGCGGCGCCGAGCGCGGATCCCTTCGGCAACTGCGACGGATCCCACGGGCCGTCGGCCTGCGGATCGCTGGGCTTCGCCCTGGCCGACTCGATCTACGCCGAGCACGTGATCGTGGTCACCGACAACCTGGTGCCCTTCCCCTGCATCCCCTGGCAGATCCAGGGGAACAACGTCGACTACGTCGTCGAGGTCGAGAGCATCGGCGACCCGGAGAAGATCGTCTCGGGCACCACGCGGATCACCCGCAGCCCGGAGCGGTTGATGATCGCCCGCAACGTGGCGCGCCTGCTGAAGGAAACCGGCATCATGCGCGAAGGCTTTTCCTTCCAGGCCGGCGCCGGGGGGATCGCGCTCGCCTTCGTCGACTACCTGGCCGAGCTCATGCGCGAGGCCGGCGTCAAGGCCCGTTTCGTTCGCGGCGGCTCCACCCGCTACCTGGTCGAGCTACTGGAGGAGGGGCTCACCGACTATATCCTGGACGGCCAGACCTTCGACCTGGACGGCGTGCGCTCCATCGGCTCGGATCCCCGGCACGTCGCCACCTCGCCGTTCACCTCGTACAACTTCCACGGCAAGGGCAACTTCGCCTCCATGGTCGACGCGGTGGTGCTCGGCGCCACGGAGGTCGACGTCCACTTCAACGCCAACGTGAACACCCACTCCGACGGCCGCCTGCTGCACGGGATCGGCGGCTGGCAGAACTGCCTGGCGTCGGGCTGCTCGATCCTGGCCGTACCCTCCTTCCGGGACCGGATCCCGGTGATCAAGGACGAGGTCACGACGGTCACGGGACCCGGGGAGCTGATCGACGTCGTGGCCACCGAGCGGGGCATCGCCATCAACCCCCGGCGCCAGGACCTGTTGGACGCGGTCCGGGGATCAGATCTTCCGATCCGGCCGATCGAGGAGATTCAACGGGAGGTGGAGGAGCTTTGCGGGGGCAAGCCCCGGAAGGCTCGCGTGACCGATGTGCCGGTGGCGGTGATCAAGTGGGTCGATGGGACGGTGATCGACACCGTCTACCAGGTGGCCGAGTAGGTTCAGCGAATCATCCGGACGATCGCTGCGAGGACCAGCGCCGCGATCGCCAACCAGACGATGCCGCACGCGTGTGCCCGCAGATGGTGCACGTAGTCCTTGTAGCCCGCCAAACCCTCCGTGCCGGGAATGACCAGACGCCCAGGAGTGATGGTGCAGTATATCAACCAGTCGAGCACGACCAGATCGACGATGAAGAAGACGAACAGCACCCCGATAATGTGAGCGAAAAGCACCCCGAAAGAGACGTCGACCGCTCCCTCGGCCTCGAGCCCGAGCGCCGACATGACCGGGATCCCGACGAGCAGGGCCATGAAGGGGATGAAAAAGAACAACGCCTGCAGCGTCTCGCGCCTCGTCAGGGGAGGCACGCTCTCACGAATATCACGCGGCAGATCCTTGAGGGCGAAGCGCGGATTGAACGTGACGGCGCCCATCAGGACCAGCGAGGCGAGCACCGAAAGCAGCGCGCCGTGAGCGAGTATTCTGCCGGGGTCTAGCACCGTGGCCTCCCGTCGACGAGCATGCTTCAGGCTATCCCGCGTGGAGACAGCTGCAAGGGGATCTGAATGTCCGCAACGCACGTGATGATTCGATCGCTGTCCATCGCACCCTTGCTGGGAGCGGTGCTCGCGGCATCCGCGGCCACCGGGTTCGCTTCGGCCGGGTTCGCTTCGGCCGGCTTCGCGCCAGCCACGGCAGCTTCCGCCGCGCCGGCGGACACTCTCAGGCGTCCCATCCCCTACCCCGTCGTGCCGTCGCGGGGGTTCCTCGAGGCCGTGGAGAACGGGACCCGGACGACCTCGGGCCGCCCCGGACCGGCCTACTGGCAGCAGTGGACCGACTACGAGCTGAAGGCCACCATCCGGCCCGCGGAGCGCCGGCTCTACGGCGGTGGCCGCATCGTCTACCACAATCGCTCGCCGGACTCGCTGTCCACCCTCTACCTGCACCTGATGCAGAACGTGCACGCGGTCGGCGCCATGCGTAACCGGCCCCAGCTGGTGACGGGAGGGATCGTCCTCTCCCGGGTCGTGGCAGCCGGCGCGGAGCTGACGCTGCAGGCCAGCCGAAGGCCGCCCGGAAGCGAAGATGAGCTGCCGCCCGGCTACGCCGTACTCGGCACCATCCTTCGGGTGATTCTCCCCGAGGCCCTGCAGCCCGGTGAATCCGTGGAGCTGGAGCTGGACTGGACCTTCCAGATCCCGAGCCGGGGAGGCGGGAACCGAATGGGGTGGAGCGGCGATGACCTCTTCTTCATCGCCTACTGGTACCCGCAGATGGCCGTCTACGACGATGTCGTCGGCTGGCAGATCGATCCCTTCCTGGGTGCCGCGGAGCTCTACACCGGCTTCGGGAGCTACGACCTCACGGTCGAGGTGCCGGAGGGCTGGCTCGTCCTCGCGAGCGGAACGCTCCTGAACCCCGGGGAGGTCCTCGACCCCTCCGTCCTGGCGCGGCTCGGGCAGGCGGAGGGCTCGGACTCGGTCGTGCATGTCGTGCGCGAAGGCGACCTCGCGGCCGGCCGAGCGACGCGCTCGAGCGTCGGCGGGCCCCTCTCCTGGCGCTTCCACGCCGATACCGCGCGCGACGTCTCGTTCAGCGCCTCCCGCGCCTCCGTCTGGGACGCCGTACGCACGCCGGTGGGCGACCGCGACGCGGATGGGCAGACCGACTATGCACGGGTGGACGCCGTCTACCGGCCGAGCGCGCCCCGCTGGGCGAACGCGGCCCGCTACGGGCAGCACGCCATCGACTTCTTCTCCCGCTATCTCGCCCTCCCCTATCCCTGGAACCACATGAGCGCGATCGAGGGCGGCGGCATCATGGGCGGGGGGATGGAGTTCCCGATGATGACCCTGATGGGCAGCTACAACACGCGGAGCGACAGCGCCCTCTACTACGTGACGGCGCACGAGCTCGGCCACATGTGGCTGCCGATGATCGTCGGCTCGGACGAGCGCCGGCACGCCTGGATGGACGAGGGCATGACCAGCTTCAACGAGAATCAATCGCGGAAGGAGTTCTTCCCCGGCGAGGACTCGGAGGACTCGGACCGGGAGGGATATCTGGCGGTCGCCCGGGCCGGCGAAGAGGGCGAGATGATGCGGTGGACCGACCACCATTACCCGGGCCGCGCCGGCACCGCTTCCTACAGCAAGCCCTCCACCGTGCACGCCGCCCTACAGGGGCTGCTGGGAGAAGACGCCTTCCTCGCCGCCTACCGGGAGTACATCCGGAGGTGGGCCTACAAGCATCCCACGCCCTGGGACTTCTTCCACACGATGGAGGACGTGACCGGCCGCGACCTCGAGTGGTTCTGGCGCGCCTGGTACTACGAGACCTGGACGCTCGATCAGGCGGTGACGGATGTCCGGGAGAGAGGCGACGGGACGGGCGATGGGACCGGCGACGGGAAAGTTGCCGGGACAGGCAACGGGACCGGCGGCGGCACGGAGATCGTCATCCGCGACCTGGGCCTCGTACCTATGCCGGCGCGCGTGCAGGTCACCCGTGAGGACGGAGAGGTGCTGGATCTCGAGGTCTCCGTGGACACCTGGCTGGCCGGGGCGGCGGAGGCCGTGCTGACCGTGCCCTCGGGCTCGCCGGTCGTCCGGGTGGAGATCGACCCTGAGGGGCTCTTTCCCGACGTCGACCGGGACAACAACGTGTGGGACGCAGCCGAGAGCGCCGGGAGCGAGGGTGCCGAGAGCGAGGGTGCCGGGAGCGAGGGTGCCGAGAGCGAGAACGAAGCCGGGAGGGAGGGATGAGCTACCGCAAGTTCACCGACAGGAGCGGCGCGGTGTGGCAGTTGAAGGACGAGACACTGAACCGGTGGGTCTTCGATCCGGTGCCCGGCAACCCGTCCGATCCTCGTACCGTGACGCCGCCCACCTACACGGACGACCCGTTCGAGATGAGCGAGGGCGAGCTTCAGCGCCTCCTGGACAAGGCGCGCCCCTCGGGCGGACCCGGCAAGGCCGCCTGGCCGTTCAAGGACGACCCTCCGGGGACCTAGGCTCACTCGACTCGGCGGACAGCGGCCTGCCGCGACTAGAAGCCGTCCCGCCAGAACTCCGCGACGCTCTCGACCGTCCTTCGGGTCACGCGCGCCCCGATCGTCACATAGAACCCGTGCCCTCCGCGCGCGGAGAAGTCCGGATCGGTCAGATCGCCGAACCGGTAGCCGGCCTCGATCTGCAGGAGCTCGATCGGGTAGATGATGAGGAACGGGGCCGCGTCCCAGCGGCTCGCCGAGGTGCTTCGCTCGATCAGCAGACGCGCATCCATGCCGACCGCGATCCTGGAGAACAGATCGAAGCGGGTTCGTCCTCCCAGGTAATCGGCGCGTGACACGAGGCTGCGTATCTCCTCACCCTCGCCCGGGAGATGCGATTCGGTGAAGCGGGTCGCATAGCGGGCCGCGAACTCCAGGTCCTCTACCGGCGCCCAGATCAGCTCCGCCAGCCCGATGAGTCGCGTCTCCTTGCCGTCCTTTGCGAGCACGCCGCTGGCGCGAGGATTCAGGGCGTCCAGCCACTCGAACTTCGCCAGCAGGTTCAGCGCGTCCGAGTCCACGGGGCGGAAAGCGACGCCCCAGAGCGAGGAGATCCGCCGGCTCACGCCCGGGCGGGTCGAGGAGGTCTCCTCCGTCTGAACGAGCTCCTGTCTAGACAGGAGAGCGAACCCCCGTCCAAACGAGACATCGCCGGCCAGGAAGCCGAGGCGCGTCGATCGGAAGTCGCCGTCCCTCAACTCACCGCTGAACGCCAGGCGGTAGGGGGCGTCCGGCGGCAGGTACTCGGCACCCGCCGAAGCCGCCCAGTAGTCCTCTTCCTGCTGCACGAAGGGGAGAGCCCGAACCGGGTTCTCGATCGGCGCTTCGCCGACGCCGAAACGGCGCTCGAACAGAGAGTTGATGGTCCACGACTGACCGAGCCGGACCCGGTTGTTCAGCCCGATGACGGCGGCGTTGTGGACACCACCGGAGCCCCCGACGAGCTGATAGGAGCTCCAGGCCTCGGTGCCGAATCCGATGTCGCTGCGGACGCCGAAGTTGGTGATCGAGTAGCTGGAGTCGGCATTGATGAACACCCGCCGGTGACGCGCCTCCAGCTTGACGCCGTCCATCAGCTGGTATTGGGCGCCGAGGCCGACGTGGTCCGGCATGACGTTCCGGCCGGTCTGCTTCAGCTGGAGGCGGCCTTCGGCAAGCAGCGAGAGCCGGGAAATGGGGCTCCAGGCAACATCCAGGGTGCCGCCCAGCGACTCGTCCGTGCCTCCCGCTGCCGGGTTGCCGCTGAACTGGTCGCTCGTGAACGCCGCGCCGACCCGCACGGCGGGCCCGAGGAGCTGCGAGAGACGAAGGACGGTCTGGCGGCGCGACACTTTCTCGACCTTGAAGTCCTGCCGTTGATGGCTGACCCGCACCTCGCTGTCCCGGGAGAAGCGCCAGCCGGCGCTCAGCCTGAGATCCTCGGTGCCGGCTCGGAGCGAGGTCTCCGACGGATTGACGTACCGGGAGCCGATGCGCGCCCAGCCGGCCTGTATATCGACCGCTCCTTGGAACAGGGCCAGCGACGCGTCCAGCGCCACCGCCACATCGCTCGAGTCTGGAATGGTGGAGTAGGAGACCTCCGCCCCGAGGGTCAGGTCCCGGATCCGTGCCCACACGTCCCCGCCCGCCATGTAGTGGAAGCGCTCTCCCCCGTTGCCGCGTATCCCGATCACGCCCACCCGTAGGGCCGATTCGGAGGAGCGGACAGCCGGCTTCGGGACGCCGCCCGCCACGAGCCCCGGAGCCGGACCCGCGCCCGCTCCGAGGATGTCGACGCTGGCGCGCACACCCGCCACGAGCTCTTTCTCACCGCCGCTCTCGGCCTCGAACGTGACCATGAGGAAGAGGGGGTTGCCGTAGACGTCCGCCGCCGAAACCGGCCGCTTGAGAAGCAGGAGCCCGGCCTCGTAGTCGATCTGATAGTCGACGAAGCGGATCAGCGGCTGCTGGCTGAGCACGCGCGCCGCATCGTTCAGGTCGCGTGACTCGATGACCACCCGTTCCGTTCCGGGCCGGATGTCCGTCTCGAGGCCGTACGGCCCCGAGGTGCCGGCGCCGCGGATCTGCAGCTGCTGAATGCTCTGGCGGGTGAAGCTTCCGAACGCTTCGACGGTCGCGGGGCCCGCCGTCACGTGGGTGGCGGCGCCGGTGAGGGCCCTCCGGTACCGGTTCAGCCGCAAGTCCGGGGCGAACCCGTCCGTGACCACCGAGCCGACCTCAAGCCAGTTGAGGTCGCGCTCGATGCGAGCGCTGAAGGAGCCGTCGGATGCCCCTTCGACCCGGCGGCTGCTCGCGTCGCCGAGTATCGGGTAGCGGGCCTCTTGCAGAGGGTCGTAGCCGCGGCCGAAGAAGCCATTCCCGTCGTTCAGCTTCCGGGTGTCGTAGCTGAGCGTGAGCGAGGTCCGCTCGTCCAATCGGCCGCGCGCGGTGATCGCGGCGAAGGCGTCAGGGCTGGCACCGAAGCCGAAGCGGCCGAATCCGGTCACGATGAAATCGCGGATCTGCGGCAGCACGGCGAGGGGCAACGTGCCCTCGGCGGACCCGGATCGCAGGCCCAGCGCCCCCTCCGACGCCTGCTGGCCCGGTCGCAGGCTGACGTGGACCCAACCGGAGGCGTCCGCCCGGTGCTGGATGCCGGCGGAGTTGGGGTCCTCGTCGAGCCCCATCGCCATCGCCGCCTCCGCCCACACCGTCACCATCGGCTCGCCGAGGACGGGCACGCCCCAACGGTCGAGCACGCGAACGCGGACGTCCACCAGGCTGTTCCCGTCCGCCACGAGACGAATCGGCACCTTCTCGGCCTCGAACCTCGCCGGTTCGCCCGTCACGTGAACGGCCGCGCTGTCCCAACGAGCCTGTCCCCAGGAGTTCGTGATCCGGGCGCGCAGCCGGTGGGGTCCCGGGGCGAGCTTGACGGAGATGAAGTCATGGCGGCCATCACCCCGGATCTGTGCCTCGGCGACCAGCGAGTCCCCGTCGAACAGGGCCACCGGCATCCCCGGTTCGCCGCTCACGCCGATGAACACCCGGTCCATGCGGAACACGGTGCCGTCCGCCGGTGCGAAGATCTCGACACCCGGACCGAACAGGAAGGCGTTCCCCCGGTCCTCATCCCGCTCTTCGGCGCTGCGCTGCGCCGGCACCGTCACGACCTCGCCGGAGGCGGGGGCCGTGGCGGAGAGACGGAGTCGGACGGGCGCCGGCTCGTCCTCGCCCTCGAAGCTCCAGTACAGCACGTCGGCGCCGCTGCGGTCACGCCTTACGTCAGGATCGGGCGCCGGCCGAGAGCCCACCCGGGCGCTTCCCCCGAGGGGATGCCAGCCGGCCGGCAGGGGGAAGGCCACCTCCGGCCATCCCGCGGCGGCCGGCTCGAGGACCACCTCGACCGGCGGCTTCTGGGCCCAGTCGCTCGGATCAGGAAGGGTATCCGTCGGCTGGCCCGTGACGCTGCCGACCAGCATGGTGAGGTCGAGCGTGCTCAGGTCCAGCGCGGCGAGCTGGCCGGTCGGCAAGCGGACCTCGGCCAACCGCGCGCCCCTGGGCACGAGCCGGAAATCGAGCCGCGGGCTCGTCCAGCCGTCACTGATTCGCGTAAGCAGGTCGCCCGACGGATCGGCGAGGCGGTAGACCGCCGGGAGGGAGTGCGTGTCGAGGTGGAACGCGTGCTCGCTGGACCGCACGTTCCGCAGGGAGAACTTCCCGTCCGGGTCGGTCGTGGCCACGTTGGCGTCTTCCGTCCAGATGTCCACCCCTTCCACCCCCGGCTCACCGGCATCCAGCCTCCCGTTGTCGTTCAGGTCCACCCAGACCCGGCCGAGCGCCACGCGGCTCTCGAGCGGCCAACCTGCCCGGACCTGCACGAAGGCCGTCACGGCTTCGGAGCGCACGAAGCCCTCTTCGGCCGTCGCCACCGCCACGTTGGCCAGCATGTCGCTTCCGCCGGAGACGAGGGCCGCGGAGTAGCGGATGTTGCTCACGGCACCGCCGTCGAGCGGACCGTCGAGGAAGAAGGTGACCACCGGACCGGAGACCTGAACCGAATCGGCACCTGAGACCGAGCCTTCGACGAACACCATCTCCGGCGGCAGCGTGTCGCTCACCACCACGCGGCCGACTCGGCTCGAACCGGTGTTGTCGAGCCGGATCGTGAAGGAGACCGTCTCACCCACCGAGGCCTGCAGCACGTCGGCGGACTTGTCGATCTCCAGCTGATCGGCGCGGATGCCCACCAGCCCTACGGGAGCCGTGTCGGTGGCGGGGGTTCCGTTGAGCGGAGCGAAGCGGGCCTGGTTGACCGCGACGACGCTGTCCGACACCTCCGGCCGCACCCTCGCGACGAGCTGGATCTGGGCCGTGTCGCCCGGGGCCAGGTCACCCACCTCCCAGCGAACCTCCTGTCCATCCACCTCGGCCGGCGGCTCGGCCGAGACGTACTCGAGGCCGGCGGGCAGGCTGTCCACCACGACGGCGTCTCGGGCCGCGGCTCGGTCCGAGGCGTTGCCGTAGAGAATCTTGAACCTCACCTCCTCGCCGATATGTGCCACCGAGGGACTGTCCAGGAGCTTCTCGAGAAAGGCCTCGGCCGAGATGAGCGGGGTCGTGGCGGCGTTGGAGCTCTCACTCTCGGAGCCGCTCGATCCGCCGTAGTCGACGGAGGCGACGTTGCTGATCTGGCCGTCCGGGTCGGTGCTCTCCACCCGGACCTGGAAGCTCACCGTGCCCGTGGCGTCCGCCGGAATATCCCCGAGCTCGAACACGACGGTGTTGGAGGTCGAGTCGTACCGGCCGCCGTCGCCATCGTCCGCGTCGGTCACCGCCTGCCCATCCACGCTCATGCTGCCGGCGATGTACGAGACGCCACCGGGGATTGGATCCGAGATCACCACGCCCTGGGCCACGCCCGAGCCCTCGGCCACGTACTGGATCGAGTAGTCGATGACGTCGCGATAGGTGGCGGCATCGGGGCTCGCGAGCTTCTGGAGAATCAGCGAGATCGGCGGCCCGGTGACCGTGATGCGATCGATGACCTGCGCCCAGATGCCGGGATCCGATTCGCTCGTCGCGCGCACCACCACGCTCGAGGTCTCCCCGCCCGTGGCCAGCGAATCCACCTGCACGACGACCACGATGTCGGCGGTCTCGCCCGGATCGAGAGGGATGCAGGCCTTGATCTTCGGGCCGGGCGAGCCTCCGGAGTACTCCCGGACCTCGGTCTCGAAGACAGCCTCGGGGAAAGCCTCCGCCAGGAAGCAGTCGGGCGAGGCTCCCAGGTTCTCGATGGTGTGCCGAAGCAGAATCTCCTCTCCGGACACGGCATCGACCCGGCGGTTGGGGTAGATGTCGACACCGGAGGCCTGGGCGAGCATGACCACGGCCGGCGCGGAGACGAGGTTTCGGGGATTGCCGCTTCCGTCGACCCAGCTGAGCTCGGCCCGGTTCGTGATGGCGGTTGCGGCGGCCGCGGATGGTGCGGAAGCCGGCTCCCCGGCCAGAAATTCGCCGGCCAGAGGCTCGCCCGCGGACGCGCTGCCAAGCTCAGCCTCCGACGAGGTGGAGGCGGCCGAGGCGAGAGCGACGCCGGCGAAAAGCCATATTCCCAGAAACGCGAAGAGCCCCCGTGCCGGAATGTGGTCCGGCCGGGAGCCTTCGCACTCCGTCCGCGGTGCGGGACGCCCGGTCAAGGCATCCTCCCCGATCCTCCTACATCATGCCTCCGCTCAGTTGTTGATCTGGACCCGGATCCAGAAAAAGCGGCTCGTGCCGAAGGCGAGCGTGGTGAGGGTCGCCTCCACCTCGTTAGCCGCCGGCGTCGTGATCACCCAGGCCGGAGAGCCGGCGTCGTCGTCGTTCGAATCGTAGGTCACCTCGTCGGGCAGCGAGTCGGTGACGACGACGCTGGTGGCGTTCGTGTCCCCACTGTTCGTCACGGTGATCCGGTACCAGATGAACTCGCCCGGATCGACCGTTCCGGCGACGGGCGTGGACTGGTCGTCCCTGAACGCTGCCTTTGCGATCCCCAGGGTGGCGCCGGCGATGACGTTGACCGTCACGTCACCGGTGTCGGTGACTAAGCCGTCCGCCTGCGAGGTCGCCTCGAGCTGGAGCACGTCCGAGGCTCCGGCCGCGGCGATAACCGTGTAGACCACGTCGATGTCGATCGACTCGCCTTGCGTGAAGGCGACCGAGGTGCTGGCCCCGGCGACGCCGTTCACGGAGACGATCGTGATCTCGGCCGGATTGGACGACGCGACCAGATCGAAGGTGTCGGGACCGTCGCCGTTGTTCACCACCGTGAACGTCTCGGTGTAGTTGGGAGGGCTCGGCAGCCGGTCCACGCTCGCCGCATCCGGCGTCACCGTCACGCCCGCCGTCAGCCCCGGCGTGATGGGCACAAGCTGCGCATCCTGCGCCGGCCCACGCCGGGAGTCGGCAGTCAGCGTGTAGTTCGTCGTTATGCCACCCTGGTCCGCTCCCACGCTGTAGGTCACGGTGACGGTCACCGAGTTGCCCAGCGTGATCAGCGTGGCGGCCAGAGCGTCGTTGAGAAGCGCCAGCGTCGCGTACGGGGATCCGTCGAGATCGTAGCCCGTCACGGTGATACCGGCGGTAGAGATCGTCTCGGCCACCGAGAGGCTGTCGTCGCCGTTCCCGGTGTTCGTCAGCACGAAGGCCAACGTGTTCCCTGAGCTGCCAGGGTTCGGGGCGGCGGCCCCCGGGTCCGATACGTCGACACCGGAGACGAAGCCGACCGTGACGTCAACGCTCGCCGTGACCGGTGTGTAGGTGTTGCTGTTGGCGTCGGTCCAGCTCACCGTCGCCTCGTTGGTGATGACCGTTCCCTCCTCGGTCGGCTGCGCCAGCGCCGGGGCCGAGATGAGGAGCAGCCCGCCGACGAGCGGCAGAGCTGCCTGGCGAACTCGCGTCATGAAGCGTCTCATCGGTCTCCCTTTTCTCAGCCGCTCACGTCAGTCCGTGCTGGTTTCGTATCTTGCTGCGTCGATTCTGGGGCCACTGATTTCACTTCTTCTGAGATCGATTCGGGCGATAGGGTGTGGAACCTGGCGTCGAACTGGGCGGTCACCTGCGCCCCAGGCTCTACGGGGCCGGCCACCGTCCAGCGGATGTGCGTGTAGGTCTCAGGGGGCGCGGGCCGCTCGACCCGCTCCCCGTCGACGATCTCGACGATGAGAGGTCGTTCCGCGTAGCTGCTCCCCCCATCGATGGAGAAGTCGATCCGAGCGTCCTCGCGGTCGGCACTTGCCGACTCGCCCACATAGAGGAGCCCATCGGGAACCGGGTCCGGCGCTCAGCCCGCGCCGCTGGAGGGAACGATGCCGCTCGTCCCCGGCCATGAGATTCTCGGCCGCGACCACCAGTGCCTGCGGCTCCGATGCCTCCTGAGCCGCCAACTTTTGCGCCGTCAGCACGTGCGTCGGCGATAGGATCGCCAAGGCGCAGACTCCGCGAATCCATAAGGTCCTCATGCGTGACTCCCAGGTCTCATTCGCCGCTGGCTTTGCCGCGGGTGCTGGAGACCCCTCTCAGTTGTCGGGAGCCTGCGGGCTGTGTTCAGCCCTCATCGGGGACTGCTTGCACGTCGGCTCCCGAGTGTTCAGGGGAAGTATGAGCAGACGTTGTGCCTTGGATTGGCGCGGTGGGGGGGGGGGGCGACGCAAGAGTAACGTGTTGTTACGTCATCTCTTAGAGATGGTCTGCCAGGGCGCGGAGAGGCGTCTTGTAAGCCACGCACCGTTGTATAACTCGCGAGTTATGGCAACTCGCACATGTGTGTGCAGTATTTGCGACTTTGGTCCGTGGGCAGGGGGGAAAGGAGTGGCGGTGGGCCGGGCGTGGGGAGTGGGGGCGCGGATCAGGGCTGGAGCGGTGCGCTCAGGTCACGGCGCGGCGCTCAGCTCTTCTCGAGAAGTCTCGCCAAACGCTCCGTGATCTCGCGTCGCCCGTCTTCCTGCTCCGGCTCGGTGGCAGCGCTCGACGCAGCGTGCATCCGGATAGCCTCCTCGACCAGGCTGACGACGCTTTCGGCCCTGCGAGCGGTTCTCTGAATCTCCGCGGTGCGAGCGGCCACGGCGTCGAGGGTGGCACGCATCTCCGCGATGCCGGGCCGGGTATCGCCGCTTGCCCACCGGCTGACCGCGGGCTGGGTGATTCTGAGCCGTCGCGCCAGCTCGGTACGTGACATGGGAAGGTCGTCGAGAAGGGCGCGAAATACCCCGTAGACCTCTTCCGGACGGATGCCGCGTCCGACGGCGACATGCCAGTCGGGGACCCTTGCTTCGGTCATCGAGTCACCAGCCTTGGCCAACAGAATGAGAGGGACACGCACTTAGGAGATGCCGTTTGCCGGCAAGACCTTACATGCGGACTTGTGCCGAATCGGCAGCAGCCATTCGGAAGCGTCGGAGACTCCCCACGGCAGGATCCTTTAGAACGCCATGAAAACCCGCCATCGGCGGCACGACTTCTGCCCTCCAGCGGGTGGCTAGCTGTTGCCAGGCTGGATAGAAGCCATGCCCTCGAGCCCCGTTGCGTCGTCGAGCCGGGGCCCGTTGTCGCGTCTGGTGGCCAGGGCGCTACTCGATGGCGTCAACCGCTAAAATAGGGGGAGAATGGGGATTCATCCTCGCTGGCGTAGTCGGCGCATGCCAGCGGTCCCAGAGGGGAGCGAGAGAAGGCTCTCGCGCGTTCGATCGTCGTTGGGGGCGGCCGAACGCGTCGGCGCAGTTGCGCCCATTCGCCGGCTAAGTGCAGGACGTCTGGCCTTTTGCCTCGCGGCGGTGGTCCTGCTCGCGCCCGCCGAAGCCCGTGGCCAGGGCTGGCATGATCCGAGCTGGCAGAACCGCAAACCGATCACGATCACCGGCGGTCAGATCGCGGGCGACCTGTCAGACTTTCCGGTGCTCATTTCACTCACCGACGCTGACCTGTCCGCCCGGGCTCTGGCAAACGGGTTTGACATTCTGTTCACGGACGCCGACGGCACCACCAAGCTCGACCACGAGCGAACGCGTTGGGTCTCCAGCACAGGCGAGCTGATCGCGTGGGTCAAGGTCACGAACCTCACGGCCGGCGTCGACAAGACGATCTACATGTACTACGGCAACGCGGGCGCCGCAGATCAGCAGAATGCGGCCGCGGTATGGAGCAACGGTTACGAAGCGGTCTACCATCTGGATGACGACTTTGCCGATGCCACCGGCAATCATGCACCGGGGACCAACTTCAACTCGGTGGATGTTCCGGCCCTCATAGGAGACGGGCAGGATTTCGAGCAGACCAACGACACGGACCACATCGACATCGGCAACTGGAGCGTCGCTGGCTCCGAGCTCACCATCCAATCATGGGTCAGGTACGAGAGCTTCTCCATAAATGACGGACGCGTCGTCTCCAAGGCCCTCGACGCGGCGGAGCAGGAACACGTCTTCATGCTCAGTAACATCAACGTCGGATCTCCGACCAATTGGCGTACGCGCATGAAGACGGGCACCCTGGACGCTTCGGGCACAACCACGCTGATTCAGCCGACCAATACGGTCAACCCGAACACGTGGTACCTAACTGCAGCTACTTATGATGGCGCGACGATGCGCCTGCTGCAGAATGGTGGACAAGTGGCGAGCGTCGGCAAGACGGGGAACCTGCGGCAGAACGGGTGGAGCATCTATCTGGGCAACAACCCACGCAACGGCACTACGCCGTGGTACAAGGCGCTGGACGGCGTTCTGGACGAGGTCCGCATCTCATCGGTGGCCCGGTCGAGCAGCTGGCTCACTACGGAATACAACAACCAGAGGCCGGGTGCGACGTTCTACGGAGTGGGGCCCGAGCAGGCCGAGCTGGGGTTCTCGTCGGCAACTAGTCAAACCTTCTGGGTTGGCAAAGCCGCAACGGCAATCAGTGCTATCACTATTGCCGACGCCGCGCCGGCTACCATCACGACCGCGAACGACATCCGGATCCGCATCCCATCCGGCTTCAACATGACCTGGGATGGGGCGGATCTGACGGTCACGATCGGAGGGAACGCCTCCGCCAAGGTCTCGACCACCGTGAGCTACGAGGACGCAGATCAGACGCTCGTGATCGACGTGACCTCCGACTTCGCGCCGGGCGACACGATCACGATCTCGGACCTGAGCTTCATGGACTTCACGGACGCGTCGGGAGCGGACAACCTGGAGCTCGAGGTGGACAACGCCGGCACGGTGGCGGCCGAGGACGACGAGACGATCGAGATCCTCGCCAACGGGACGCCGACGATCTCCTCCGAGCTCGATCAAAGCTTCCGGGTGGGAGATCCGCCGATCACGATCAGCACCATTACCGTGCGAGAAGACGCGACGGCGCCATCGATCACGGCCGCCAACGACATCCGCATCCACATCCCGTCGGGCTTCAACATGAGGTGGGACGTCAGCGATGTGGATGCTTTGATCCTCGGCACGGCAGCGGGGAAGGTCTCCGGCACGGTCAGCTACGAAGCCGGCGACAGGACCCTCGTGATCGACGTGCTCACCGACTTCGACCCCGGAGAGCTGATTACCGTCTCGGACCTCAACTTCACCAGCTTCAGCTCGGCCTCCCTGGCGGACAACCTGGAGCTGGAAGTCGGCAATGACAACCAGACATCCGCCTACGATGACAAGGTCATCTTCATCGCGCTCATCCTCGTCACGCCCGACATCCAGTCCTCGAACGACCAGTTCTTCGGGGTGGGAGGCCCGCCGACCAAGATGGCGACGATTCGTATCACGGACGACGACGTGATTCCCCAGATCACGGCGGCGAACGACATCCGCATCCGCATACCCGCCGACCTCGACATGCTCTGGGACGTGACCAACCTCACGCCCACATTCTCGGGCCGCGGCAACAGCAACGTCTCTGGCACCGTGTCCTACGAGGACGGGGGCAAGACGATGGTGATCAATGTGCTCACCGACTTCTCGCCCTCGGACTGGCTCAACGTCAAGAACGTCGAATTCGTCAGCTTCACCTCCGCCTCGCCGCCCGAACGGCTCGAGCTCGAGGTCTACAATGACGGGTCGGTCGTATCGGTGGACCAGTTCATCAAAGAAATCACCGGAGGCGTCATTAGCGTCGACGTGTGGCCGGACACGGTCCGGGTTTCACAGTTGCCGAGCAACGGAACGAACTACACGGCCGACTTCACCGTCTCGAACATTGGAAGCGGCACCGACAGCTACGATCTTCTCACCTCCGCCAGCCCGGGGACCGCGATCAGCGTGATCTCCATCACCGGGGTGGACGTGACCCAGGGCGCGAACCCGGACAGCGCGCGACTCTCGGACCTGCCGGCCAGCGACTCCCGGGTGGTGACGGTCACCTATTCGGTGGCCGATGTCCCGCTGAGCACGATCGATACGCTGTCCCTCGTCGCCCGCTCGGCCTCAAGCCCGACGGAATCGGACGACGGCCGGCTCATTCTCACCGTGGCGCGGCCGAACCTCACGATGTTGAAGGCGGTGGCTCCGAACGGCACCCAGCTGCCTGGAACCGACCTCACCTACACGGTCACGGCCACCAACGCCGGCAGCGAGACCGCGCTCGGCGTCGTCTCGGTCGATTCCCTGCCCGCCGAGGTTGAGTTCAAGGTGGGGAGCGTCGCCACGAGCTTCCCGTCGGGAATAGGCGTGGCCGTCGAGTACTCCAATGACGGCGGTGGGACCTGGACCTACAGTCCGGTGTCGGCGGGGTGCGGCGCGCCGGTCGGCTACGACGGCTGTGTGGACCGGATCCGCTGGTCCCTGCAGGACCCGCTGTCATCGGCGGCCCCTGACAACACCGGTGACATGGAGTTCGTAGCGCGCATCAAGTAACTCCGCCGAAAGCGGATGTCGTCACGAATCGAGCTCGTCGTCGGCCTGGAGCGCCTTCGGCGGACCCAGGATCTCCGCGTAGATGATCGCCCGCTCCAGCTCCGACAAGCCTTCCAGCTTCTTCAGTCCACTGGCGGTCGAGCGTCGGACTTCTGCCGGAGGCGCCAACCCTCCAGCCTCGGAGCCCGGCTTCGTAGTCTCAGCCCGGTGCGTTGCACTCATGGAAGCGGGAGACGCGGAAGTACCCGCCCTGCGGCGAGCCGCGGCCTCCGCGAGTCCGGCAATCTCCGCCAGATCGGAGCTCCGCGCGCGATGGCCGCCACGGCCCGCTTCGGCGGTTGACCCGGCGGTGACATCCCGCACGTCCCATCCGCGGCGCTCCGCCGTTCGCCGACCGCGTCGCTGAGCCTCGGCCCCTCGCTCCGCCTCGGCCCGTTGGACTTCCATCTGCCGCGCCAATTCAGCCCGACGCCGGGCTTCCGCTCGGGGCCGCGGAGGGTTCTCGAGCCGCGCCTGGGCCTGCTCGGGTCGCGACTGCTTCTCGGCCCCCTGCTCTGGCCGCTGTTTCTGCTGCTCTGGCCGCTGCAGCCCGAAGCCCTCGAGCACGTCGCCGATCGCCTTGTCCCAATCAAGCGGCTGCTGCTCGCCGCGCTCCTCCGTGCCGGCTTCAGGCGGGCGGGGCGGCCGCTTCTTCTTCTTGGCGCCTCGCGAGAACAGCCAGACCATGAGGACCATAATCAGGATCTCGAAGAAGCCGTCCATCGCCTAACCCTCCCACGCCGCGGCGCCCGCCGCCTCGAGGAACACGCCCACCTCCTCATGAGACGTGATCAGGTTGGGCGAGATCCGGGCCGTGTTCAGACCGAGGGTGCTGAAGGGCCGGAACACCAGACCGTGCTCCTGGCGGGCGCGCTCGAAGAACGCCGCGCTCTCGAGCCCGCCGACCTCGACCGCCGCCAGCGAGGCGCCCATCTCCCAGGACTCGGGCGAGCGCCAGACGAGACCTGGCGTGTCCTCCACACCGGCCTGCAGCGCTCGCCGCATCGCGGAGAGACTCTCGCGCTTCGTCTGATCGCCGATCGCGGACTGGAAGTCGATCGCGTCGCCCAGCGCCAGCAACCCGGGAAGGTCGCGGGTCCCGTAGTCCTCGTAGATCCGCGCCGTGCCGGCCCAGCGTTCCTGTCCCCAGGTCACCGACAGCGGGCGTAGCTCGTCTCGCATCGCCCGCCGCACGTACAGCAGGCCGATGCCCTTCGGCGCCTGGAGCCATTTGTGCGGGCTGGCCGCGTAGAAATCGACCTCCGAGCTCGCCAGGGCGATCGGCAGCATGCCCACGGTCTGGGCGCCGTCCACCGCCACGAACTCGACGCCGCGTTCGTGGGCACCCGAGGCAAGCTCGCGCAGCGGATGCCGCAGGCCCACGAAGTTGTCGACGTGCGGGAAGACCAGGACCCGCGTCCGGGGGCCGACCTCGCGCATGTGGAGCTCGACGACATCGGCCGCGCTCAGCGAGGGCACATCCAGAACCGGGAACTCGAATCGGCGGACCGAGAACCCTCGCGACTCCGCGCAGTGGTCCCAGCAGATGCTGGCCCCGGGGTGGTTCAGCGTGCTGAACAACACCTCGTCGCCAGGGCCCAGGGGGAGGCCGGCCGCCAGGACGTTGAACCCCTCCGTCGTGTTGTGGATGAGCGCGAGATCCTCGGGCTCGCAGCCCACGAACGCCGCCGCCTTTTCGCGCACCGCTTCACGCGGCTCTTCCCACGCGCCTCCCCACATGTAGAGCCACGGGTTCTCCTCGCAGATATCCAGGTAGGTCTTGTGGGCCTTCTGCACCGCCTTGGGGACGGTCCCGATGGAGGCGTGGTTCAGGTAGACGACGCCGGGGCCGAGCAGATACTCGTCGCGGAAGTCGCGAAAGTCGCGGCCGCCACCGATCCGGGCCCCAGAGCGATCCACCGCGGCCGTCGTCGAGACCCGCTGCATGCTCGCCCCCAGAAGCCGGTCGGCGTCGACGAGCCGGCCGACGCTTGCGGCGCCCGCGACGGCTGCGAGCTGTCCCAGAAACGCCCTTCGGTGGCTCATGCGCCGTTCGCCACGGGCCTCACGTGACCTGGCTCTCTCGCGCCTATGTCTCCGTGTCCGAAGTCTCGTCGGCACCGGCGATGGACTTACGCATCTGCGTGTCACTGGCGATGTTACGATATTTCATATAATCCATGATACCAAGGTTGCCGCTCTGGAAGGCCCCGGCGATCGCCTTGGGCACCTCGGCCTGCGCCCGGACCACCTCGGCCTTCATCTCCTCGACGCGCGCCTTGTTCTCCTGCTCCGAGGCGACGGCCATGGCGCGCCGCTCCTCGGCCTTCGCCTGGGCGATGCGCTTGTCCGCCTCCGCCTGGTCGGTCTGAAGCTCGGCCCCGATGTTCTTGCCCACGTCCACGTCGGCGATGTCGATGGAGAGGATCTCGAACGCGGTTCCGCTGTCGAGACCCTTGGCGAGCACCGTCTTCGAGATGGCGTCCGGGTTCTCGAGCACCGCCGCGTGGGAGGCGGCGGAGCCGATCGTGCTGACGATCCCCTCTCCCACCCGGGCGAGGATGGTCTCCTCACCCGCGCCCCCGACCAACCGGTTGATGTTCGCCCGGACGGTGACGCGCGCGATGGCGATGAGCTGAATGCCGTCCTTGGCCATCGCGGCCACCTTCGGCGTCTGAATTACCTTCGGGTTCACCGAGACCTGGACGGCGTCCAGGACGTCGCGTCCGGCGAGGTCGATCGCCGCGGCCTGCTGGAAGGGGAGCTCGATGTTGGCCTTGTCGGCCGAGATCAGCGAAAGCACCACCCGGTGCACATCGCCGCCGGCCAGGAAGTGTGCCTCGAGCTCGTCGATGTTGAGCTTGAGTCCGGCCTTGGTCGCGCTGATGAGCGGCAGGATGATCTCCCGTGGGGCCACCTTCCGGAAGCGCATGCCCACAAGGTTGGACAGCTTGACCCTTACGCCCGAAGCGAAGGCCGTGATCCAGAGCCCCACGGGGACGGCCCAGAACAGGAAGAGGAGGAGAAACGCTCCCAGGGCGATCACAAGCGCGGTGCCGACTGCTATGCCTTCCATGTCTGCCTCGTTTCAGTGTCGGTTCTAGTGGTTCTCAGCTCTCGGTGCCCGGCTCGGCGCCCGGCTCGACGTCGGGCTCGGCCTTCTCTTCGGCCGGTGCCTCCCTCACGACATGACGGTAGCTCTCGGCATGCAGCACCACGACCCTGCTTCCCTCCTCGATCCAGGGACCCTCGGTGACGACGTCCACCCTCTCGTCATCGATGATCGCGGTTCCCGAGGGCCTGAGATCTGTGGCCGCGACGCCGATCATCCCGACCAGCTCCTCCCGCTCCGGCGCGGACAGGTAGCCCGTATCCCGGCTCGTCTCGCTCTTGAGGAGAACGCCGGAGAGCGAGCGGCTGTGTGGAAGGTGGCGGAAGAGCACGAAGGCGAGGACCGCCACGAGAACGATCGAAAGTCCGATGATGCCTGCGGTATTCACGAGATCCACCGTGGTTGGGAACCGTCCCAGCATGCTCATGTACGCGGAGCCCAGGACGGCACCGATTCCCATCACGCCCGCGACCCCGAAGCCGGGGACCACGAACGCCTCGACGAGCAGCAAAACGATCCCGCCCCCGAGGAGCAGGAGCTCCTCGGTCCCGGCCAGGTTCACGATTAGCCGGGCGCCGAAGAAGGCGGCGAGGCAGCCCAGGCCGACCGCCCCGGCCAGGCCGAAGGTGGGCGTCCGGATCTCGACCAGAAGCCCGAGGAACCCGAGGCTGAGCAGCAGCGGAGCGACGGCCGGGTTCGTCAGGAAGCGGACGATCCGCTCGGCCCAGTTGGGGACCGGATCGACGGCGGGGGCGCCCGAGAGGCCGACCGTCGCCAGCAGCGCCGGATAATCCTCGACCTCGGCGGTCGCGACGCCGAGCTCGAGGGCCTCTTCCGTCGTGAGCGTCAGCAGCTTGCCGGCCTCCACGACGCCCTCCACCTCGACCTCTTCGTCCACCATCGCCTCCGCGACCCGCGGATCGAAGCCCCGCTCCTCGGCCAGCGCCCGGAACTCGGACCGCATAGCGCTCACCATCTTCTCGGACGCCTTCTTGCCCTCCCCCATCACGGGCGTCGCCGCCCCGATCGTCGAGCCAGGACGCATGTAGAGAGCGTCGGCCGAGAGGGCGATCATCGCGCCGGCCGAGAGGGCGCGCCGGTTCACGTAGGCGTAGACGGGAATCCCAGCGTCCCGGACCGCGTCGATGATCTCCCAAGCCGCGTCCACCCGTCCGCCGGGCGTGTTCAGATCCAGCACCGCCGCCGCGGCGCCCGCTTCCTTCGCCTCGCCCAGCGCGCGCTCGATGTAGGGGGCGAGCCCCATCTCGATCGTCCCGGTAACCTGGATCCGGTAGACCGGCTGGTCGCTCTGTGTGGAGGAGCGGAGGACGGGCCCGAAGCCCAGCACGAGACCGGCCGCAACGAGAAAGGCGAGGGCCGTCGGCCCCCTGGATCGAGAGGCGCCGAGCGCCCCGAGCTCGCGGTGCATCTTCATGATCGAAACCGGCTCATCCTCTTAAGTTATCGTCGAGTCACTCGCCCGTGAACCTCGGAGGCCGCCGCTCGAAGAAGTGCGCCTCCTCCACCTATACGTTCCTACCCGAGAGCATCCATTCCGTGGCGTGGCCCGAGCGGGTAGTTTGGCGACCCCGGCGAGTCTTCGAGCCGCAGTGGGCGGTGACCTCTTCGAGCCCGACGACCGGCCGGGTCGGAGGAGAGTGGTTCCAACCAAAGACGAGGATCCAAATGGCCGATAAGCTCATCAATTACGAGGTGCAGGACGGGATCGGCGTAATCACGATGGTCGACCCGCCTGCCAACACGTACACGCACGAGATGATGCGCCAGCTGGATGCGGCGATCCTGGATGCGCGCTTCGACGAGAGCGTGCATGTGATCCTGATCCGGGGCGACGGCGAGAAGTTCTTCTCGGCGGGCGCGGACATCAGCATGCTCCAGAAGGCGGACCCGTACTTCAAGTACTACTTCTGCCTGCACGCGAACGAGACGCTGAACCGGCTCGAGCAGACCCCGAAGATCGTGATCGGCGCCCTGAACGGGCACACGGTCGGCGGCGGGCTCGAGATCGCCCTCGCCTGCGATCTGCGTGTCGCCAAGAAGGGCGGCGGGGTGATCGGTCTGCCCGAGGTCACCCTCGGTGTGCTCCCCGGTACGGGCGGCACGCAGCGGCTGGGCCGGATGCTCGGCAAGTCCAAGTCGATCGAGCTGATGGTGACCGGTCGCACGTTCGATTTCGACGAGGCGCTCGAGCTGGGCATCGTCAACGAGATCATGGACGGCGAGGACTTCATGGCCGAGGCGATGGAGTACGCGCGGCAGTTCGCGCCGCCGAACAAGGCCGCCAAGGCCGTCGGCCGGATCAAGCGCGCCGTCTGCAGCGGGATCGAGGTGCCCTTCTCCGAGGGCCTGGCGATCGAGCGCGAGATGCAGCAGCAGCTCTTCGAATCCGCCGACGCGCGAGAGGGGCTGGACGCCTACATCGAGAAGCGGAAGCCGGAGTTCGCCGGCCGCTGAGCAACGACAGCACCCACACCCGCGGCCGCCCCTCGTCGCTTCGGCGAGGGGCCGGTCGGCCACGGCCGGCTCGCTCCTGGCGGCCCGTCGTGACCCGCGACGCGTGATCATCGAACAGATCAGAGCACGGCGGGCTTCCAAGGGAGATCGAAGATGACGGAAGCGACGTTGACGCGCTCGGTGCCGGACGTTCTCGCGCCGGGCCGTCTTTTCATCGGGGGAGAGTGGCAGGACGCCGCGAGCGGCAAGACGTTCGAGGTGATCGACCCGGCGCGCGCCGAGGTGGTCGCGGAGGTCGCCGAAGCCGATGCGGCCGACATAGACCGGGCCGTTCGGGCGGCCCGCGAGGCGTTCGAGGGCGACTGGCGGAAGATGGCGCCCCGGCAGCGCGGTCGTCTGATGTGGAAGCTCGCTGAGCGGCTCGAGGAGCGGAAGGACGAGATCGCGCTCGTCGAGACCCTGAACAACGGAAAGCCGCTGTTCGAGAGCGGGATCGATGTCGCGATGGCGATCCAGACCTACGAGTACTACGCGGGCTGGGCGACGAAGATCGAGGGGGAGACGATTCCGGTCTCCGTTCCCTTCCAGTTCAACTACACGCTCCGCGAGCCGATCGGCGTGGTGGGGGCGATCGTGCCCTGGAACTTCCCGCTCAACCTGGCCTCCTGGAAGGTGGCTCCCGCGCTTGCCGCCGGCTGTACGGTGATCCTCAAGCCGGCGAGCGAGACGCCGCTTACCGCCCTTCTCCTCGCCGACGCCGCCGCCGAGGTCGGTTTCCCTCCCGGCGTGCTGAACGTCGTCCCGGGACACGGCCGGACGGCTGGAGAAGCGCTGGTCTCCCATCCCGGCGTCGACAAGATCGCCTTCACCGGCTCGACCGCCGTCGGGCAGCACATCGCCAGGGTCGCGATCGACACGGTGAAGCGGGTCTCCCTCGAGCTGGGCGGCAAGAGCCCCAACATCGTCTTCGCAGACGCCGACCTCCCGGCCGCCGCCAAAGGGGCGCTCAACGGGATCTTCTACGGCAAGGGCGAGGTGTGCGCGGCCGGCAGTCGTCTTCTCGTTGAGGAGAGCGTGCACGAGCAGCTGGTGGAGATGGTGGCCGAGGGCGCGGACCGCATGAAGGTCGGCGATCCCCTGGAGAAGGGCACGCGGGTCGGCGCGGTCGTCTCCGAGCAACAGATGGAGACGGTCCTCGGCTACATAGAAAAAGGCGTGGAAGAAGGGGCCCGGGTGGTCGCCGGTGGGGGTCGGGCCGACATCGAGCCCGGCTACTTCGTCAAACCCACCGTCTTCGACGACGTGACGAGCGACATGACGATCGCGCGCGAGGAGATCTTCGGGCCGGTGCTGGCGACGCTCACCTTCAACGGCGTGGAAGAGGCGATCGAGCTGGCGAACGACTCGATGTACGGTCTCGCCGCCGCCGTCTGGACGAGCGACGTGAAGAAGGCGCACTACGTCGCCTCGCGCCTCAGAGCCGGAACGGTC
>CAMYMV010000017.1:0-38475 GCA_947259585.1 uncultured Gemmatimonadales bacterium
TTCCTACGGTCGTCACGCCGGACGGCAGCATTAGGCATGTGGTGTGGTCACCCGAGGAGTACGTGTCGCGGGCCGGCGCCCAGCTGGAGGAGGTCGGCTTCTTCGAGACCGAGATCGGCCGCGTCACCGAAGAGTTCGGCAACGTCGCCCATGTCTTCAGCACCTACGAGAGCAGGATTGAAGAGGGCGAAGACCCATTCCAACGCGGCATCAACAGCATCCAGCTCTTCTGGGATGGGGCCCGCTGGTGGGTCGTGAACATCCTCTGGGATCAGGAGCGGGACGACAACGAGATCCCCGACAAGTACCTCAACTAGGGTGCGGCGGTCTCGGTCGGGCTCCTAGGAGCCCGAGTCTGGAGCCACCGCCTCGTCCGTCTCGACGACATCGGGGCTCGCGGCCGCCCCGCGCTCGACCGGGATCGCCATGACCGGGACGCCTTCCGAGAGGCGCTCCAGGCCGCCGACCACGACCGTGTCGCCCGCCGCGGCGCCCGCCCGGAGCTCGACGAATCCCGGCGTACGAATGCCGAGCTCCACCTCGCGGCGCGTGGCCTGGCCCTCGGCGACCGCCCACACGTAGTCCGCGCCCGACAACGGCAGGATAGCGTCCTCCGGAACCACGACCGCGTTCGGCCGCTCCTCGGTCGCCAGGCTCGCTTCGATGAACATGCCCGGCTTCAGGTAGCGGTCCGGGTTCGGCACGCTGGCCTTCACGGTGATCGTGCGGCTCGGAAGGCTGACGATCGGATCCACGAAGCCCACCTCTCCGATGAACTCGCGCTCTTCGACCGAGGCGACGCGGAAGGAGACCTCCTGGCCGACGGCCAACGCCTCCGCGTACCTCTCGGGCACCCGGAAGGTCGCCCGCTGTGGGTCCACGGTCTGCAGTGTCGTGAGCGAGCTCGTGCGATTCACGAAGTCACCCAAGCTCACCAGACGCTCGCCGACGACCCCGGAAAACGGGGCACGCACGACGGTGCGCTCGAGCCGGACCTGAAGCAGATCCAGCTCGGCCTGAGTGCTTCTCGCATTCGCCTCGGCCTCGTCCAGTTGGGCCGGCGAGGTTGCCCTCTCCTCGATCAGCGCCTGCGTGCGCTCGAGCGCCTGGGCGGCCAGGTCGCGCTGTGCCTCCAAGCGAGCCACCTCGGCCTTGAGCTCGGCGTCATCCACCTTGAAGAGAGGCGTGCCTCGGCGGACCTCCACCCCTTCACGCGCCAGGATCCCGACGATCCGCCCTTCGACCTCGGGGCGAAGCTCGATCGATTGGACCGCCTCGATCTGGCCGGTCGCCGCGATCGTCTCGATGACGGTCTGTTCCTGGGCGATGGCCACCTCGACCGGCATCCCCGGCGGCGGCCCGCCCCCGGCGGCGCCCTCACTCGACTCGGCGCCGCAAGCCCCCGCACCGAGCACCAGCGGCAGGAGCGCCAAGGGCAGCGTCAGAGCCGTCGACTCACTCCGAATGGTCCTCATCTAGCCTCCACAGGCTCGAGCGCCGGCGCCCCTCGTCGACTTCGCAGACGGGCGAGCAGGCCATCGAGCAGGATGTACACGACAGGTACCAGGTACAACGTGAGCGTCGTCGACACGAGCATCCCGCCGAGGATCGCATATCCCAGCGGGCGGCGGCTGGCGGAGCCGGCCCCGAGCCCGAGGGCGATCGGCATGATCGCCGTGATCGTGGCGACGGAGGTCATGAGAATCGGCCGCAAACGGATCCTCCCCGCCTCCAGGACGGCCTCGACCGTGTCCAGTCCCCGCTCCTTGAGCTGGTTCGCGTATTCGACGAGAAGGATCGAGTTCTTCGTCGACAGGCCGATCAGCAGCACAAGCCCGATCTGGCTGAACAGGTTGAGCGTGGAGCCGGCGACGAGGAGCGTGACCAGGGCGCCCGTCACCGCCAGCGGTACGGAAAGCAGGATCGTGAACGGATGCACGAGCGACTCGAACTGGGACGCCAGCACCATGTACACGACGACCAGCGCGAGGATGAAGGCGAACAGGAGGGCGGAGCCGCTCTCCTCCAGCTCCCGCGAGTCGCCGGCCAGGGCCGTCGTGCTCCCGCGCGGCAGGACCACGGCCGCGGCCGCGTTCAGGGAATCCAGTGCCTCTCCGAGCGTAAAGCCCGGGGTGAGGCCGGCCGTGAGGGTGAACGAGCGCACCCTAGAGTAGTGGTTCAACTGACGCGGGCTGAGGGTCTCCTCCACACGGACCAGGGCGTCGAGGCCCACGAGCGAACCGTCCCTCCCGCGGACGTAGAGACCCGTCATGTCGCTCGGCGTGGCTCGGGCGTCTGGCGACATCTGAACGATCACCTCGTAGAGCTTGTTCTCGCGGGTGAACGTGCTCACCTCGCGCCCGCCGAGCATCGTCTGGAGGGTACTCGCCACGTCGGCGATCGGCACGCCCAGATCCTCGGCCCGGTCGCGGTCGTAGGTCACCGTGAGCTCCGGCTTGTTGATGCGAAGATTCGTGTCGACGTTGACCAGCCCGGGGATCTGACGCGCCCGTCCCACGAAACGCTCCATGCCCACTCCGAGTGAGTCGAAGTCCGGGTGTCGCACGACGAAGTTGACGGGACTGCCCCACCCGAAGGCGGGCGGGTTGTTCGCGAAGGCGAATACGCCCGGAATCCCGAACATCCGGGGCTGAACGTCCGAAATGATCTCCTGTACCGATCGGTCGCGGTCGTCCCAATCGGAGAATCGGGCGAAGGCTATGCCGCTGTTCACCCGACCTCCCCACCCGATCACGCTGAACAGATGCTCGATCTCGGGCACGCCCAGGAGGATCTCCTCGATCCGCCGCTGATACTCGTCGGTGTACTCGAGGGACGCCCCCTCGGGCGCCACGGTGATCGCCACGAAGTACCCCTGGTCTTCGGGCGGCACGAACTCGCGCTTCAGAGCCTTGAAGACGAACACGGCAAGGAAGACCGTGGCGAAGGCACCACCCACCACATACAACCGATGGCGCACCGCCCAGGCCAGGCTCGCTTTATATAGGTCGGCAATCCTGAGGAACACACGCTCGAAGAAGTTGAACAGCTTGCCGTGCTTCTCCGGCACGCGGAGGATCTTCGAGCAGAGCATCGGCGTGAGCGTGAGCGCCACGAAGGAGGAGACCACCACGGCGGCCGTCATCGAGAGGCCGAACTCGCCGAACAGCCGGCCCGTGGTCCCACGCAGGAAGGCGAGCGGCGAGAAGACGGCCACCAGGGAGATCGTCGTCGCGATGACCGCGAACGCGATCTCGCTCGTCCCCCGCATCGCGGCTTCGGTGGGATTCTCCCCCAGCTCTTCCTGATGGCGGTAGGCGTTCTCCATAACGATGATCGCGTCGTCCACCACGATCCCGATCGCGAGGATGAGGGCGAGCAGCGTCAGGTTGTTGATCGTGAAGCCGAGGAAGTACATGACCCCGAAGGCGGCGATGATCGAGGTCGGGATCGCCAGCCCGGGGATGATCGTGGCCCTCAGGTTCCGGAGGAACACGAAGATGATCAGGATCACCAGGAAGCCGGCCAGGATAAGCGTGTCCCTGGCCTCCTCGATCGAGCGGCGGACGAAGATGCTGCTGTCGAAGCCGACGTTCAGGGCGACGCCGGGCGGCAGCTCCTGCTCGATCTTCGGCAGCTCGGCCTGGATGCGGTCCGAGACCTGGATCAGGTTGGCCTTCGACTGGCGGACCACCCCGATCGCGATAGCGGTCTGCCCCTTGTAGCGGAGGATCGCGCGATCGCTCTCCGGCCCGAGCTCGACGCGCGCCAGATCCCGCAGGCGGACCAGCTGCCCGTCCTGACTCGAGACCACCATCCTCCCGAACTCATCCGGGGTCCTGAGCTCTCCCAAAGCCCGCACGGTGAACTCGCGGCGCTCCGACTCGATCCGGCCGGCAGGGACCTCCACGTTGCGGCTGCGGATCGCCGCTTCCACATCCTGTACGGTCAGCCCGCGGGCCGCGAGCTCCGACGCGGAAAGCCAGACCCGCATCGAGGGCCGACGCTCGCCGTGGATCTGCGCCTGGCCGACGCCGTCGACCGCCTGTAGCCGGGTCTTCACCACCCGGTCCGCTATCACGGAGAGCTGGATGAGATCGTAGTTCTCGCCCGACAGCGCCAGCCACATGAACGGCTGAGCGTCGGAGTCCTGCTTCGTGACGACCGGCTCCTCTACCTCCTGCGGCAGGCGGCCGCGGACCCGGGAGACCTTGTCGCGGACGTCCTGCGCCGCCTCCTCGAGATCCCGCGAGAGCGTGAATTCGATCGTGATGTTGCTGAACTGCTCGGCGCTGGAGCTCGTCAGCGTCCGGATTCCCGGGATCGTGCTCAGCTCCTCCTCGAGCACGTCCGTGACGGTGGTCTCGATGACGCGCGGGTTCGCCCCTCTTAGCGCCGTGGTCACGGAGACGATCGGAGAGTCGACGTCCGGATACTGGCGGACGGGCAACCGGCTGAAGCCGATCGCGCCGAACAGGATCAGGGCGGCGCTCATCATCGAAGCCAGAACGGGCCTCTTGATGGCCGTTACGGGTAGTCTCACTCTCCTCCTGCCTTTCCGATCGCGGGCTCCGGTGTTCGACGCACGGCCCGCCCCTCTGCGTTCCCGTCCCGTCCGGCCGTGTCGGGCCGTATCTCGACCCGGGCCACGCCGCCGATCGCATCCATGACCTCTCGGAAACCCGCCAGCGCTCCCTCGTCGACGCCGGTCAGGACGTTGGCCTCGAACTGCCTGACCATCCCCGAGACCCGGCCAGCCAACTCGAGACCCGAGTCGGTGAGCGCGATCAGGAACGAGCGGCCGTCCTCCGGGTTCCTCTCGCGACGCACCAACCGTCGCTGCTCCAGACGATCGATGAGCCCGGTCAACGTGGACGGCCGATGCCCGAACACGCGCTGCAGCTCGTAGATCGGCGCCGGACTGTAGCTCTCCAGGTAGGAGAGCAGATGCCCCTCATCGGCGCTCACGCCCAACTCCGCCGTCTTGTCGGCCAGGTGCAGCCCGATCTGGCGAGTGGCCTTGTGGATCGGCGATAAGATTCTGAGCGACATCCCGTCCCATCCTCACATCCGCCCGGCGCTCTACCGGCACTTCGCGTGGGCGCCGAAAGGTCGGCGCGCAAGAGCTACCTCAGGCAGGGTTCAGGTCATATCCCACAATACTACGAATACGAAATATCAACGGCAACATCAGCCGCCGCCGCGCACGACGTTGGGTGGGTGAGCGACCCTCGGAAACGGGCCCGGAGGGCTAAGTGCCCGGGACGCTCGGATGGCCCGGGACGCTCGGATGGCCGGGGATGCGCCGTTGGTCGGTCCGACGGCCGCCCCGACGTGCACGCCGCCGACGCGGGTGCCGATGGCGAAGCCGCGGCCGTGAACCGGATCGTGATAGGGATGGATGTACGGCGCCAAGTAGATGACGCCATAGGGATAGTATCTGCCGTAGTCGACGTAGGTGGGCGCTGCCTCCTGAGGCGCGACCGCATCCAGACCTGCCCCATCTCCCGAATCCTCCGCTTCCGGCCTCCGAGGCTCCTCCAGAACGATCGTCTCGGCGACTCGAGCCCGGAGACCCAACTCGATGAGCGTCTCGAGCGAAACGCAGGCGCAGACGACCAGCCCTCGGTGCGTCTGGAAGCGCTGCAGCGCGCCGCGTGTGAATGGATCCAGCGAGGCCTCCCGCCACGACTCTTCGAAGCCGGCGCGGCTCAGCGCCCGTTGCACGGCGCGGATCTCAGCGGGAGACAGCCCCTCCATGACATGGAGCGAGCGGCGACCCGTGGACGGCTCGACCGTCTCGAGCACGCGGACCTCCTGCCGAGCTGCCGCATCCGTCTGCGCGGCCAACGGGCGCGGCTGCGTCGTCGGCAGCGCTGCGAGCATGAGGGCCATGACCGGCCAGCGGCGCATGATCGTCCGTACCGTCATCCGAGTATAGGGTCCTCGCGTTCCGGGCCTTCCGGTTGGCGATCGCCCGGTTTCCGGCCTTCCGGTTTTCGGTCGGCCGTGCTCCTGACGTAGATGTCGCGCTTGGGGTAGGGGATCTCCACGCCGTGCTCGTCGAACAGCTCCTTCACACGCTCGGTGACCTGGTCGCCGATAGCCCTTCGACGCCTCGCCTCGTCGATCCACGGCCGGGCCTCCAGATCAACGCTGGAAGCCCCGAAGCTCCGCACGATCACCACGGGCTCCGGCTTCGACCTGATCCCCGGAATCTCTCTCATGGCCTGCAGGATGAGATCCTTCGCCAGGGTCGCGTCGGCATCGTAAGCGATTCCGATCGGGATGCGGAGCCGGATGTCCTCGCCGGAGGCCGTGTAGTTGATGATGTCGCGCCTCATGATCTCGTTGTTGGGCACGATCACGATGAGGTTGTCCGGCGTGCGGATCTTCGTGGCCCTGAGCCCGATCTCGACGACGTCGCCCCACGTTCCGTACTCCTTCGGCACCGTCCACAGCTCCACCCTATCGCCGACCTTGAAGGGCCGATCGAGAATGAGCTGGAGCCCGGCGATCAGGTTGGAGAGGGTGTCTTTCGCCGCGAGCGAGAGCGCCAGGCCCGCTACTCCGGCGCCAGCCAGAAGAGGCCCCACGTGGACGCCTATCGTCTCGAGGGCGACAAGAGCGGCCCCCGCGATGAGCAGCCCCCGGATGATCTTGTTGAAGAGCGGCAGAGCCGTGTCATCGAGCGATGTGTCGGTGCGTGGCGCCATGCGCTCCGCCAACAGCTGAAGCACGCTGGCCAGGAAACTCGAGATCGGAAATGCCAGCCCGACGATCCACACGGCGATGAGGGCCGAAGCCGCCCGGACGAGGCCCCAGGTCAGAGCGAGGCGCCAGAGGGCGAAGAAGACGACGGACAAAAGCAGAAGCTGTCGGACGAGCCTCGCGGCCCAGTCGTCCAGGACGTTGGAGGTCCGGCTCTCGGCGGCACGCTCGACCCTTCGCATCGTCCACCGGACGGCGACGTAGAGCAGCCCCGCCGCCGCAATCCAGCCGGTGCTCTCCAGCAGACGCGGCAGCGCGAACGCCCACGCATCCTCAAGCCACCGCTCCAGGTCCACCATACCTACGCCAGATCCCGATTCCTGCATGCTCGCAGATTAGCCGCCCTCCCCGCGCTCGCGCTACAACGCGGCGCAAAATGCGAAGCGGTTGGTCTTTCGCTACGTCCCCGGTCGAGTTCCTCTCTCCAGCCAGGTTGGGCTCCAAGATGGCCCGCGCCGTGAGAATGGTCGAAGTGGCGCCAAAGCAAGAGGATGCGAGCATCAGCCCACCCGGGCTCCCCACCGCCTGCCCCTCGACGCTGCAACGGCATGGCCGATGCTCCCCTCGAGACGGCGATGGTGCGACCGGCTGCCTCCCTCGGCCGCTCCGTCACAGAGTCGTTGAACAGACGCCGAAGAGTTGAGCAGAAGCCGAAGAGCAGTCGGATCACCGTACAGGAGCCTGGAGAACGATCTTGTCCGGCAGACCGAGCGACAGCGTTGGTCGGGTAGACGGCCCCGAGGATCTTCTGGGGGCCCGCATCCTCATCGTCGACGATGAAGCTGCCAACGTCGAGCTGCTCCGTCACGTTCTGGAACCGGCGGGCTACAGCAACCTCGTCACGACCACCGACCCTCTGAAGATCGCCGATCTCTGCCAGCAGTCTCCCCCGGACATCGTCCTGCTGGATTTGAGAATGCCCAACCTGGACGGCTTTCAGGTGCTCGAGTCGCTCCCGGATCTCGTGCCCGATTTCGAGCATCTTCCCGTCCTCGTCCTGACCTCCGATACGAGTCGAGAAGCCAAGTCGCGCGCCCTCTCCAACGGCGCCAGCGATTTCGTCAACAAGCCATTGAGCCCGGGCGAAGTTCGGCTCCGAGTCTCGAACCTCCTCCAGACCCGCTTCCTACAGCTGGCCCTTCGAGAACAGAACACACTGCTTGAGCGAAAGGTGCGTCAGCGAACAGCGGATCTGGAGGAGGCACAGTTCGAGATCGTCGAGCGCCTCGCTCTCGCGGCGGAGTACCGGGACGACGAAACGGGAAAACACACCAAGCGCGTGGGGATCCTCTCGGCCAAGCTGGCGAGGGAGTACGGATGGTCGAAGAGCCAGGTCGAGGTGATCAGGCGCGCCGCTCCCATGCACGACGTCGGGAAGATCGGCATCGACTCGGCCGTGTTGCTCAAGCCCGGCAAGCTCACGACGGAGGAGTTCGACCACATCAAGGAGCATGTGACGATCGGGCACGGCATCCTCTCCGGCAGCCGATTCTCGATGCTCCAGATGGCGGCCGAAATTGCGCGGTATCACCACGAAAACTGGGACGGTACGGGCTACCAGGCGGGCCTCAAGGGTGAGGCGATCCCCGAGTCCGCCCGCATCGTCACCGTCATCGACGTTTTCGATTCGCTCACGCACAAGAGGCCCTACAAGGAAGCCTGGCCGGTCGAGAAGGCTCTGGAGGAGATCACCGGTCTTCGGCGCACGAAGTTCGATCCTCGTGTGGTAGATGCTTTCTTCACGTTGTATGAACGAGGCGAGACCGAAGGCTTCACGGAGGAAACGGCAGCGCCCAAAGAGGTCGAGCCGGCCGGGGCACCCTCATGACCTCTCCGCGGAGTCACCGCAGAGCGTACCTGCATCCGGGCATCGCCGCTTCAGCGTTGATTCTGATCGCGGCCTGCAGCTCCAACCCCGAGCCGGGACCTGTCGTACCGCAAGCCGCACCGGCCGTGGAGGCTCCGCCTCCGCCACCACCGCCTCCGCAGGCCGAGGCCCCGGACAAACTGCAGGCGGCACTGGAGGCGCTGGGAAGAAGCGACTACACCGCCGCTTATGCCCGGCTCATGGAGGTCGTGGAGCTCTGCGGCGGCGCTCCGCTCGGCCAGCAGGCGCTCCTGCTGATCGCCGCGACGGAACTGGATCCCCGAAACCCCGACCCGCGACGCAGTCTCGCCGCCGAGTCCACCAGCCTGCTCCTGGGCGAGCTGGACTCGATGTCATGGGCCCGGCAGTTCGCCGAGTCCTTCTACCTGATTGGACGCAGGCTCGGAGCCCGGCAGCTTGGCGCCGAGGACACCGAGGCACTGGAACTCGGCTGGCTTTTCCGGCACGGCTATGGACGGCAGCCTCCAGACAAGCCTGAAGACGACGAGGCCTCGACCCTCATGGACGAGGACTCGAGGGAATGGGCCGAGGTCGAGTCGATGTCCTCGGAGACCGATTACGCTCTGAGCGGTCCGCACGCGGGCAGGCACGACACCGTTGCCGGCCGAACCGGCGTCAGTTGGGGTAGTAGCGCGATCGGATCCTCTCCATCGACCGGCTCCTCCACCCGGGAGCGCAGAGACGAGATTTCGCCCCACTGCGAGGCCCTCTGGGCGGCCCCCTCGATCAGCGATGGCCAGGGCGTAAAGGGCGTACTACCCTCGCTTCCCGGTTCATCCTATCCGGCCCAGGTCATCGCTTTGCGGCGGCAGGTTCGAGAGCTCGAGGAAGAGCTCGAGCGGATCCGCCGGATCGTCAGCGAGCAGTAGGCGGGATCATGCCGATCTTCACGCCTCGCTTCGTGAGGGAGTTGACGCTGCGAAAGCGGCTTGTGATCACCCTGGCCTGCATGGCCCTCGTTCTCGTCCTGCCCGCGTTCTACGCAATCGAGCGACTGGACGAGATCCGGGATATCGCGTTCGATCTGAAGGGGAAGCATGGTGCGGCGGAAGTCGCCTTGAGCCGGCTGGAAGCGGACCTGGGACAGGTCGACGCGTCGCTGCGAAGCTATGTGGCGGATCCGAGCCCGGAGAGCCGCGCCGTGGTCTTCGAGACGCTGGGAAGGACGCGTACCCAACTGGCCGGCCTGACCGAGGCCGGTTATCAGGACGACACCGCCGCGATCTCGGCTGCCATCCAGCATTTGGAGTATGTGACGCTCAGCCTGGAGAGGCTCCTATACGCCGGCGAGGTCGGTAGAGCGACGGATTACTTCTTCGAGGATATCCAGCCGGTGCTGCGAGACGCGAAGGCGAGCCTCATCCCCGTCTCGGAAGCCGTGGATCGGCAGAGCGACGCCGCGGCCGAGCGTGCCGCCGAGCTCTCGAGCGCCACGGCCACGACGATCCCGATCGCCGTTCTCATCTCGCTCGGCTTTGCGCTCCTCATCGGCGTGTTGATCATCGGCAAGTTCATCAGCCCGCTGCAGCGGCTGCGCACGGCGATGTCGAGCGTGGCGCAGGGTGAGTTCGAAGCGTCGTCGGAGCTGTCGGTGGAGCGCGTCGACGAGCTCGGAGACCTGAACAGATCCTTCGTCTCCATGACCGAGCAGCTCGCCGAGCTCAATCGGATTCGGGCGGAGTTCGTCAGCATCGTCACACACGACCTCAAGACGCCGATCAACGTCCTGGGCGGATACGCGGAGATGCTCCAGGAGGGGACGTACGGGGAGCTGTCGGAGGGTCAGCAGGCCGCGCTCTCGGCGATGGAGGAACAGGCCGGCGTGCTTCTCGAGCAGGTCAACCAGCTCGTCGATCTGAGCCGCTACGAAGCGGGCGCTTTTCAGATCGACATCGAACCCCTCTATCTCGGCGACTTCTGCACGAGCCTGGATCGCGCGTTCGAGGCTCTCGCTCAGCAGAAAGGCGTTCGCCTCGAGTTCGATGTAGATCCGCAGGCTCCCGAGATCATCGAGGCCGACGGCGACCGTCTGCGCAACGAGGTGCTCGGCAACCTCCTCGGAAACGCCTTCAAGTTCACCGACAGCGGAGGACGGGTGTCCGTGAAGGTCCGGGCTGACCTGCCGAGACGAGATCGGGTCCTGATCGAGGTTTCCGACTCCGGAGTAGGGATCCCCGCCGAGGAGCTCCCCCACGTCTTCGACATGTATTACCAGGGACAGAGCGGCGCGCGCGCGAAGGGCAGCGGCATCGGCCTGGCCATCGCCCGTGAGATCGTGGAGATCCACGGCGGAGAGATCGCGGTGGAGAGCCGCGAGGGCCGCGGGACGACCTTCCGGGTCACCTTGCCTGTCACCCAGGAAGGCCGGGAGCGCGATGCTTCGCAGGCCGATGAGGCGATGCACCCGACAGGCGATCAGCCCCCCGAACTTCAGCTCGTCGGCTAGCCCTCGGCCTCTTCCTGCGGTCCCGCCTGTTCAGCCGGCTGGAACTCGAAGCGGATCTGCTGCGCCACCCACACTCCGACGGGCTGGTCCTGATTGAGCGCCGGGCGAAACCTCATCTCCTGCCCCACGCTCTGTGCCGCCTGATCGAGTCCGTCGTATCCGCTCGACTGCCGAAGCTGCAGCTTGGTCGGAGTGCCGCTTTCGTCGACAAAGACCCAGAGGAGCACGACGCCACCGACACCCTCGTCGCGAAGGTCCAACGGGTAGCGCTCCTGGAGGATGCGCACGACATCTTCCGCGTTGACGAGCCTGGGCGGCGTGTCGTGCGGGATGAACGGAGGCACCCAGTCCGGGTCCTCGATGTCGGCGGGACGTGGAATGGCGGGTCGTGGCATCGGCTGCGGCGGCGCAGGCACTTCCACGGCGGGCGGTGTGGGGGTGAACGCTTCCTCGGCCGGCGGAAGCACCACGAGCTCCAGCTCCGGGTAGATGTCAGTGGAGACGCGACCGGTGATGCGGGGTAGAACGAAGATCAGGGCGAGGACGTGGACGAGGAGGGAGACCGCGACTCCGATCCGCAGAGCTGTCTTGTACCCCGCGTGCTCGCGGGTTATCGCGTTCTCCAGATCCTGCAGCGACCCGATCAGCCGGGCCGGCCAGCCCGCGTATCGGCGCTTCGGGTCCGGTGAGGGCCGGTTTTCCGACTCGGAGGCGGCTTTCTCGTCGCTCATCGGCCTCCCCGCTCATGGGGAGCTCGTTACGCTCCTTGCCTTTTCAATGTATATCTAACTGAGAATAGGACTTCAGAGTTCGCCAAGCCAGGTCGTCGAGCGGCCGGGCGCAACCGGACGCCTTCCCATGATTCGCAAGCGCGAGGGCCCAGCACGAGTCGAGCGAGAAGCCGCCGTCCCTAAGCTGAACCGCCTCTTCCTGCCCCTTCTGTTCATGTCCGTCGGCGCCCTCCAGCCGGGCGAGGGACTCGCACAGGAAACCCCGGATGACGGGTTCCGCGAGGCCAGGGAGCGGCTGGTGCGCGAGCATATCGTCGATCCGCCGTTCGGATCCGAGTACGCCGTCCGCGATCAGGATGTGCTGCGGGCCATGCGCACGGTGCCGCGGCACCGGTTCGTTCCCGAGGAGCTGGTACGGGTCGCCTACGAAGACCAACCGCTGCCGATAGGCCACGGGCAGACCATCTCGCAGCCGTTCATCGTGGCCTCGATGACCGAGCTCCTCGGGGTCGGCGCCGAGGACCGCGTTCTCGAGATCGGAACGGGTTCCGGCTACCAGGCGGCGGTGCTGGCCGAGATCGTCGATCGGGTCTTTACGATCGAGATCGTGGAGCCGCTGGCCACATCGGCCCGCGCAAGGCTCGCGGAGCTGGGCTACGAGAACGTGGACGTGCGGCACGGCGACGGCTACTTCGGCTGGGAGGCGGAGGCGCCTTTCGATGGGATCATCGTCACGGCAGCCGCCAGCCACATCCCGCCCCCTCTCGTCGAGCAACTGCGGCCCGGCGCGCGCATGGTGATCCCGGTGGGTCCACCGTTTCAGGTTCAGACGCTCATGCTGATCGAGAAGCAGGCCGATGGCCGGGTCGTGCAACGGAATCTGATGCCCGTGCGATTCGTTCCGTTCACCAGAGCCGAATGAGACGGTTTCCCGTCAGTCGCCTCCATGCCGCCATCCTGCTGATCGGCGCCCTGGGAATCTCCTACCAGATCACTCTCATGCGAGTGCTCGCCATCGCCCAGTGGCACCACTTCGCCTACATGATCATCAGCGTCGCCATGCTGGGCTTCGCCGTGAGCGGAACGGTGATCGCTCTCCTGCGCCGTCGCATCGAGGGAAGAGAGAGGCCGCTTCTGGCTGCAGGCGCGCTGGCGCTCTCGGCCAGCTTGACGACCTGTTTCGTCCTCAGCCAGCTGGTGCCGTTCGAGACGTTCCGGCTGACCTCCGAGCCGGCTCAGCTCCGGCACCTGTTGATCCTCTATCTGATCCTGGCGATTCCCTTCTTCCTCGTCTCGTGGTGCGTCGCGCTTGGCTTCCTCATCGAGCCGAGGCGGATCGGCAGGCTCTACTTCTTCAATATGCTGGGCTCGGGGCTCGGCGCCGCGGCGGTCGTGGCGCTGCTCTTCTGGGTCCGGCCGGCGACCGTTCCGCTGGTTCTGACCACCCCGGCAGCTCTGGCTTTCTCACTGGCTGCCGGAGGGCTTGGACGGCGCTGGCAGCTGGGACTGGTCATACCCGCCGCGCTGCTGCTTGCCGCGGGCCTGACCACGCGCGGCCAGCAGATCCGAGGCTCGGAGTACAAGGGGCTTTCGCACGCGCTCCGGCTGCCCGACGCCCGCGTAGTGGCTCGATCTCAGAGTCCTCTGTCCGAGCTGACGGCGGTCGCATCGACGGCGATCCGGGAGACGCCGGGCCAGCTGTCGGGCTACCCGATGCGGGAGCTGGGGGAGCTGCCCGAGCAGGTCGGGCTTTACTTCGACGGCGGCTCCGTGTCGGCGGTGAGCCGCTTCGACGGCGCGCTGGAGCCTTTCGCCTTCCTCGACTACGTGACCGGAGCGCTCCCGTACCGCCTGACCGACCGGCCCGAGACGCTGGTCGTCGGAGCGGGCGGTGGCATCGAGGTGCTGAGCGCTCTCTACCACGGCGCCCGCCACGTGACCGCCATCGAGGTTGATCCGGGCGTTCATGCCCTGGTGCGGGAGGAGCTACGCGAGCACTCCGGTCGGCTGTACGAGAGAGAGGATGTCACGCTGGTTCTGGCGGAGGGTCGCGGCTATCTGGAGGGACGGCCGGATGGCTCGCTGGACCTGATCCAGTTCGCGCTTCTCGATTCGTTCAGTGCGGCCTCGGCCGGCGTGCACGCCCTGGCCGAGAGCTATCTGTACACGACGGAAGCGATCCAACTCTACCTTCGCAAGCTCAGCCCCGAAGGGGTTCTCTCGATCACGCGCTGGCTCAAGACCCCACCCCGCGACGCCATCAAGCTGTTCGGGACGATGGTCGAGGCGGCCGAGCTGGCGGGAATCGCGCAGCCCGGCCTCCACCTCGCCTTCGTGCGGTCGTGGAACACCGGGACGATCGTTCTCTCCCGCGCCCCCCTCACGGAGGGCCAGGTGGGCTCCGTCCGGAACTTCGCAAGCGAGCGCGGACTGGATGTGAGCTACGTGCCGGGAATCCGGCGAACGGACACCAACCGCTACACCGTTCTGGATGAGCCGGTCTACTACGAGGCGGCGACGGCCCTCCTCTCGGACCAGCGAGAGCAGTTCTACCGGGATTACGCCTTCCACGTCCGCCCGGCATCGGATGACCGTCCCCACTTCTTCCGCTTCTTCCGCTGGGGCTCCACGGGCAGGTTCATCGAGGGGACGCGGCACGGATGGTTCAATTTCGTCGAATGGGGATACGTGGCGCTGGTCGCCACGGTCGTCCAGGCGGTGATCATGGGCTTTCTGCTCGTCCTGCTTCCACTGATCTTGTTCGCTCGAGGCTCGGGCAGCGGCCTGGGGGCCGCGGCGGTCTACTTCGCCGCGCTGGGCCTCGCGTACATGTTCCTCGAGATCGCGTTCATTCAACGCTTCATGCTCTTTCTCGCATATCCGGTCTACGCCGTGGCGGTCGTTCTCACGGCCTTCCTCGTCTTTTCCGGTCTCGGCGCCTACGCGGCGGATCGGCGGCTGGCGGCCGCCGCCGGCGAGGGGCGGGAGCCGCTGCGGCTCGTCCGCGTTGCCGTGTCGCTCATCGCGGTGTTCGGCCTGGCCTACCTGGTCGTGATCCCCGCCGTCTTCCGGGCGACCGCCAGCTGGCCGGACCCCGGACGCGTCGCCCTCAGCATCCTTCTGCTCTCGCCGCTCGCGTTCTTCATGGGCATCCCCTTCCCGGCCGGGCTCCAGCTCGTATCAGACCGGCGCAGCCGGCTCGTGCCATGGGCCTGGGGGCTCAACGGCGCCGCCTCGGTGCTCGGCGCGGCGCTGGCCACGCTGCTCGCGGTGCACCTCGGCTTCAGGGCTGTCATGGTCCTGGCTTTCGCGTGCTACGCTGTCGCCGCCGTCGCGCTGGGCAATATCCGAGAATGGACGGAGGCTTGATGCTGGAGCGCAGGTTCGGCCTCGCGGAGCATGGTACGGATGTCCGAACCGAGACGATCGCGGGCGCGACGACCTTTCTCACCATGGTCTACATCGCCTTCGTGAATCCCCAGATCCTGGCTGAGGCGGGGATGGACCAGGGAGCCGTGTTCGTGGCCACGTGCACGGCGGCGATGATCGGGACCCTGATCATGGGGCTGTACGCCAACTACCCGATCGCGCTCGCGCCTGGAATGGGCCTCAACGCGTACTTCGCCTACACGGTCGTGCTCACGCTCGGCTACAGCTGGCAAACGGCGCTCGCGGCGGTCTTCATCTCCGGCGTGCTCTTCCTCGGCCTCAGCCTGGTTCGCGTTCGCGAGGTTCTGATCAACTCCGTGCCCCGCACGCTCAAGCTCGCCATCTCCGCCGGGATCGGCCTCTTTCTGGGTCTGATCGCCTTGCAGAACGCGGGCCTGGTGACCGCGCACCCCACGACGCTCGTCACGTTGGGCGATATGAGAAGGCCCGAGCCAGCTCTCGCGATGTTCGGCTTCGCCCTGATCGCGGCGCTCGCCTGGAGGCGCGTGCCGGGCTCCGTGCTTCTCGGTATCCTGGCGGCGACGGCCGCCGGCCTGCCGCTCGGGCTCACGAGCTTTCAGGGTATCGTCTCGGCGCCTCCGGATCCGCGCCCGACGCTGCTAGCGCTCGACTTTGCTGCTACATTGGAGGTCGGATTCGTCACCGTCGTGTTCACGTTCCTTTTCGTGGATCTGTTCGACACGGCGGGCACCCTGATCGGGGTGGCGCATCGGGCCAACCTGCTGGACGAGGACGGCCGGCTGCCGCGCCTCAGTCGAGCGCTTCTGGCCGACAGCTCCGCCACGGTTGCCGGGTCCATGTTGGGGACCTCGACGGTGACGAGCTACATCGAGAGCGCGACCGGCACGAACGTGGGCGGCCGAACGGGTCTGACGGCCGTGGTGGTGGCCGGACTCTTCGGCCTGACCCTTTTTTTCGCGCCTCTCGCCGCCATGATACCGGCGTATGCGACGTCCTCGGCTCTCCTGTTCGTGGCCGCCCTCATGGCCAGAGGCCTGGCGGAGATCGAGTGGGACGACGTGACGGAGTACGCGCCGGCGGTGATCACGGCGATAGGCGTGCCTCTCACGTTCTCGATAGCGACCGGGATCGGCTTCGGCTTCATCTCGTACGCCGCCATCAAGCTGTTGAGCGGCAGGAGGCGCGAGGTCGGGCCCGCCGTCCTGGTGATCGCGTTGCTGTTCATCGTGAAGTTCGCGATTACATGAGCCGCGGCGCTGCGGGGCCGCCCGAAGGGCGTCCGAGCACGCGGCGTGAACCAGCTAGATGCCATCGGGCGATGGAGAACAGGCAATGACCGCGGAAGCGACGACAACCGACAAAGCAAAGACGGACGGACAGAGACGCCGAACTGAAGTCCGGAAGAGGATGCGCCTCGAGATTCCTCACGGCCTGGACATCCTGCATGATCCGGCCTTCAACAAGGGAACGGCGTTCACTATCGAGGAGCGCGATCACTTCGACCTTCGGGGTCTCGTGCCGCCCGGCGTCGCCTCGCCGGAGATGCAGGAGGCACGGGTCCTCGGGAACTACGGGCGCATGCCCTCCGACCTCGAGCGGTACGTCTTCTTGAAGGAGCTGCAGGACCGGAACGAAACCCTCTTCTACCGCGTGCTCATCAACCATATCCACGACTTGATGCCGATCGTCTACACGCCGACGGTCGGCACGGCGTGCAAGGAGTTCGGGCACATCTACCGGCGGCCGCGCGGTTTGTACCTCTCGGCCGAGGATCGGGGCCGGATAGGCCACGTGCTGCAGAACTGGCCGTACGAGGCAGAGATCATCGTCGTCACCGATGGAGAGCGGATCCTCGGGCTCGGCGACCTCGGCGCCAACGGCATGGGGATCCCGATCGGGAAGCTCTCCCTGTACACGGCCTGCGCGGGCGTGCACCCCGAGAGCTGTCTGCCTATCACGCTCGACGTGGGCACGAACAACGAGGAGCTGCTCCAGGACCCGCTTTACCTCGGGCTCCGGCAGAATCGGCTTCGGGGACAGGAGTACGCCGACTTTCTGGAGGAGTTCGTCACCAAGGTGCTGGAGCGCTTTCCCTCCATCGTCTTGCAGTTCGAGGACTTCGCGACGCGGAACGCGTTCGAGCTCCTGCAGCGCTACCGGACCCGGCTGTGCGCCTTCAACGACGACATTCAGGGCACGGCAGCCGTGGTCCTCGCGGGGCTGTTGTCGGCACAGAGGATGACCGGTCGACCCTTCACCGAGGAGACGCTCGTCTTCCTCGGAGCGGGCGAGGCCGCCGTCGGGATCGCCGATCTCATCGTGGCCGCGCAGGTGCGGGAGGGGGTGGACGAGGCCGAGGCCCGGGCGCGCATCTGGTTCATCGATTCCAAGGGCCTGGTGGTCAAGGAACGCTCGGACCTCCAGCCCCACAAGCTCCCGTATGCCCAGGACCACGCCTTCCTGCCGGACCTGGCGTCGGCCGTGGAAGCCCTACGGCCTTCGGGAATTATCGGAGTGTCGGGGCAGCCCGGCACGTTCACCGAGCCGATCGTGCGGATGATGGGCGAGATGAACGCGCGGCCGATCGTCTTCGCTCTCTCTAATCCGACCGCCAACTCGGAGTGCACGGCCGAGCAGGCGTACGGCTGGACCGACGGCCGGGCGATTTTCGGGAGCGGCAGCCCGTTCGACCCCGTGGAGTTCGGCGGTCGCACGCTCGTGCCCGGACAGGCGAACAACGCCTACATCTTCCCGGGCGTGGGGCTGGGCCTCATCGTCTCCGGGGCCGCACAGGCCACCGACGGAATGTTCTACGCGGCGGCCAGGACCCTGGCTGGCATGGCCTCGGACGAGACGATCGCGCAAGGCTGCCTCTTCCCGCCCCTGACGGCGATCCGCGAGGCGTCGGCCGCGATCGCGACGGCGGTGGCCGAGCTGGCCTACGAGAGAGGGCTCGCGAGCAAGCCCGTGCCCCACGGGACCGAGCTCGCGGATCACGTGCGGATGCAGATGTACGAGCCCGTGTATCCGAGCTACGTGTAGGCGATACAGCTGAAGCTCGTCCAGACCCGGGAGATCGCCACCGCAGAGGTCCACGTATGGGTTGCCTCGCTGGAGATCGAGCCGGGCGATCTCCCGCGGTCCGAGGCTCTGCTGTCGGACGACGAGCGCGTCCGGGCGCAGCGCCTCCGGCGCCTTGAGGACCGGGCCCGCTTCATCGCGGCGCGAGCCACGGTCCGGCGAGTGCTCGGCGCCTACCTGAACCAGCCGCCGGCCAAGCTTCGTTTCGCCTACGGCTCGATGGGCCAACCGAGGCTGCTGGATTCGGGCGCCGATCTGGATCTCCGCTTCAACCTCTCGCATAGCGGTGATCTCCTCCTTCTGGGGGTCGCGCGCGGGCGGGCCGTGGGCGTGGACCTGGAACCGGTCCGGTCCTTGTCCCACCGCCCCGCCATCGAGCGACGCGTGTTCTCGGCCGGCGAACGGCGGATGCTCTCACGGCTGCCCGCCGATCAACGAACGGCGGCCTTCTTCAACGGCTGGACCCGCAAGGAGGCGTTCGCCAAGGCCACGGGGGAAGGCATGTGGGCGGCGATGGGTCGGATCGAAGTGGCGCTCGCCCCAGGCGAGGATGCGACGTTGTTGACGCTGGACAAAAGCCCCGAGGCCGCCGCCGGGTGGACGCTATTTCACCTGGAGCCCGCGGCCGGTTTCGTCGGCGCGGCCGCCGTCGAGGGTCGAGCCGTTACCCTTTCCGTGCGCGAGATCGAGCAGGCGCCCGAGAGGGCGAGATGAGCGGCCTCGTCAGCGCCGTCCGGCCCGGAGCCTACCGCGACTCAATCGTCCTCATGCAACTGCAGGTGGCGCTCACGGAGCTTCCGGACGTGGAGGATGCCGGGGCCGTGATGGCCACGCCCGAGAACCTGTCTCTGCTCGAGGCCAGCGGGCTACTGCCGGCTCCCGTGCCGGAGGCCGGGCCGACGGATCTGGTCGTCGTCGTGCGAGCCGCGACAAAGGAGGCCGGGGAGCAGGCGCTGGATCGGATCGGCACCCTCCTGCGTAGAGGCTCTTCGGGAGGTGAAGGCGGCTTCCGGCCCCACAGCCTGGAGGCGGCCGCAAGGCTGACGCCTGGCGCCCGATTCGCGCTGGTTTCGGTGCCCGGCCGATACGCGGCAGGCGTGGCCGGGCAGGCACTCGACCTCGGCCTGCACGTCTTTCTCTACAGCGACAACGTCGGGGTGGATGAAGAGATCCGGCTGAAACGGCACGCACGAGATGCGGGGCTGCTGGTCATGGGGCCGGATTGCGGAACGGCGCTGATCGGAGGAGTCGGACTCGGCTTCGCCAACCGTGTCCGGCGTGGACAGATCGGGATGGTAGCGGCATCGGGGACCGGCCTGCAGGCCGTCGCTTCAGCGATCCACGAGCTCGGACGGGGCGTGTCGCAGGGGATCGGCACCGGAGGGCGAGATCTCAGCCGGCAGGTGGGTGCCATCACGGCCCTGCAGGCCGTGGACATCCTGCGTCGGGACCCGGAGACCAGGGTGATCGTCCTGATCTCGAAGCCTCCTTCCCCAGAGGTCGCGGATCGATTGCTGGCGGCCGCAGGCTCGACGGGAAAGCCCGTGGTGGTAGCGTTTCAGGGTGTCGGGCAGAAGATCATCAACGGACCGGAGATCGGCGCGGGGTCCAAAGCGGCGGGCGGCGATAATACGGCAGGGCTGCACTTCGCCGACGATCTGTCCGAGGCCGCGAGGCTCGCCGTGACTCTCGACGCCGGCGGGGCCGTCGACGGCCGTTCGGCGTGGAGCGCGACGCGGAGCGGGGACGGTGCGCCGGCCTCCGGAGCGCTCGCGCCTTACCTCCGAGGCCTTTTCTCCGGGGGCACGTTGGCTCTGGAGACACTGCTGAAGCTGCGCGGGCGACTGGACCCTCTCCACTCCAACCTGGGCACGGAGAGAAGCGTCGAGCTCGAAGATCCGGGCAGGAGCCGGGGACACACGGTGCTCGACCTCGGCGCGGACGAGTTCACGGTGGGCCGGCCGCACCCGATGATCGACAACGATCTCCGCGTTCGCCGCCTGCGCCAGGAGGCGGACGACCCCGACGCCGGCCTCATTATGCTCGACGTCGTCCTTGGCTACGGGGCTCACCCCGATCCGGCGTCCGAGCTGGCGCCGGTCATCGCCGAAGCGCGCCGCCCCGACCTCGCTGTTATCGCGATCGTCGTGGGAACCGACGAGGACCCGCAGGAGACCGATGCGCAGATCGAGTTGCTTGAGGGTGCGGGAGCTCACGTGCACCGGGACGTCTCCGCCGCGGTGTCGCACGCGCTCGCCCTTCTCGGGGCCCCGCGGGATCCCGCCGCCGCCGCTCCGGCGCCCGGGCCGCCTGCGTCGGCGGAGCGACCGGCGGCCGTTCCGGCGGAGGCCGCGTCGGAGCCGGCAGGCAGACCGGTCGCTCTCGACGACCTCACGCAACCCGCCGCGGCCATCAACGTCGGGCTGGAGCGCTTCGCGGAGAGTCTCGCCGCCCAGGAGGTGGAGGCGATCCAGCTGGATTGGCGGCCGCCTGCCGGGGGAGACGAGAGACTGCTCGAGATCCTGGAGAAGCTGAGGAGGTAGGGCGTGGACGTTTCACTCGCGAACGCGACGGCCGTGGAAAGGATGATCGCCTCACGGCCGGTGCTGACGGGCGTGGCCCGGGCCGACGAGAGCATACCCGGCATGCACGATCACCTGCTCCTGCACGCCGGACCGCCGATCGAGTGGGGCCGGATGTCCGGGCCGCTCCGGGGGGCCGTCATAGGGGCCCTGCTCTACGAGGAGATCGCCTCCGACGCGGAGGAAGCGGCCCGCATCGCGGCAAGCGGAGCAATCGAGTTCGCGCCCTGTCACGACCATGCCGCCGTCGGTCCGATGGCGGGCGTCATCTCCTCTTCGATGGCGGTCTACGTCGTCGAGGACCTCACGCACGGCCATCGCACCTACTCGAACCTCAACGAAGGCTACGGGAAGGTGCTGCGCTACGGGGCGTACAGCCCGGAAGTGCTCGACAAGCTCCGTTGGATGAACGAGGGACTGGCCCCGGCTCTGGCGGAAGGGTTGGCGGGATCGGAGGGCATCGACATCCGCGCCCTGCTCTCCGAGGCCCTGCACATGGGAGATGAAGGGCACAACCGCAACAAGGCCGGATCCCTGCTGTTTCTGAAGCTGCTGGCACCGATGGTGGCCCCCCTGGCGCTGGACCCGGCGGAAGCGACGAAGGTGCTGGCGTTCATCGGGGACAACGCGCTCAGCGTGCTTAACCCGGTCATGGCTGCCTGCAAGGCGATGGCCGACGCCGCCCACGGGGTGGATGGCAGCACGGTCGTGACCGCGATGGCCCGGAACGGAACGGACTTCGGTATTCGCGTCAGCGGCCTGGCCGACAGGTGGTTCACGGCGCCGGCACAGACGCCCGACGGGCTCTACTTCGCCGGCTTCTCCAGCGCAGACGCGAACCCGGACATCGGGGACAGCACGATCACCGAGACCGCCGGGATCGGAGCGTTCGCGATGGCCGCCGCACCGGCCATCGTATCATTCGTCAGCGGCACGCCGCGCGACGCCATCAACGCCACCCTGGAGATGTACGAGATCACGGTCGCCGAGCACGAGCACTTCACGATTCCGACCCTGGACTTCAGGGGCACGCCGACCGGCATCGACGTTCGAAGCGTGGTCGAGCTCGGCGTGACGCCGCGCGTAAACACCGGGATCGCACACCGCGAGGCAGGCGTCGGACAGGTGGGCGCCGGACTCGTCCGCCCACCGCTGGAGATATTCGAGCAGGCGCTGCTGGCGTTTGCGGAGCGATACGGGATCTAGCGGGGCCGGCCGGGGAGAGTCAGGACCAGCCGAGGAGGATTCTGAAGAAGCGGGTCAGCGGCCGCCCGAAACCGCTCAGCAGGAAGATCAACCACACGAAGAAGGCGAGGCCGGCTCCGATCCAACCCGCTCCGCTCGTCGGAGGGACGTACCCGAGCCAGTAGAGAAGCCAGCCACCGAGCGCGGTGACGAGAAGGAGAAGAGCCACTCTCGCTAGGTTGTCTTTCAACTCGCCGCTCCCGTGGAGGTTAGCGTCCGGGCGGGCATCGCCTGCCCGGCCGCGCCGGGCTGTCGCCTCGACTCTCGTACTGATCACCCCCTCGAGTCAACGGCGTTCCCGAGGAACCGCTGTCGCGGCTCTCGGCCGACGCGATACAATCGGCTCCCCCGTTGTTTGAGCCCTCGACGTTGCGCGTCCAGACGATCATCCCCGCCGTGAAGGCGAGCACGAAGAGGATGATGATGAGGATGTACTCCGTCGTATCCTGCCCGCTCTCGAGACGTCGGCGCGCTCTGGGTACGGCGGGTTGAGTCTCCTGCAGGCTTTCACCCGGCAAGATGGCTGACCTCCGCTCGATGAAAATGGTGGCCTCGATGGCCGGTTGGCGCGGGGGGCCAGGGGTCACTTCTCCGCCAAGAACTGCCCCTGCTGCGGTAGGCTGGCACCGTTACGCACCTTGACGAGCGGCATGTACGCAATCCGCATGCTAACGGGTACGCGGCTCCGTCGTTGCATACCTAACTGACATTGAGGCTGTTACTTAGACGATCGCCTCGAAACGGGGCGGCGAGGGCGCGTCGGCAGGTGCATCCTCGAAGCCACACAGCCCGACTCGAGCGAGCCGAGTCGACCTGTGTTAGCGAAACAGAACGGCGAAGCGGGCGGTGAGCAGGTGGTTGCTGTACAGCACCTGGTCGTTGAGCTCGGCCCGGAAGCCGAACTTGTCGCTGCGCCAGAAGTTCACGCCGGCACCCACGTGCCAACCCGGTTCGCCGCCCGGGCCGCGAAAGAAGAGGGTGAAGCCGCCCTTCACGAAGGGCACGGTGCCTCTCTTCGCAAAGGCGAAGAGCACGCCGGGTGAGAAGGTCCCGAAGCCGTCAAGCGGGCGCTCGGCGCTGGCCATGTAGCCCAACTCGCCGGTCAGGCCGAAGCGGCCCAGCATGACATCCGATCCCGGACCGAGATGGAAGATGGGGTCGCCGAGCTCTTCTCCGATCGCTACGCCGAAGCCTGCAAAGCCGTACCCGTAAGCCCAGGTCCCGTCCTTCTCGGTGGCCTGAGCCGGGGCGTGGGCCGGTGTCAGCCAAAAGCAGGCGAGCAGCAACAGGAGGCGCCGCGGCCGCGGCATCCTCAGCCCAGCAGGTTCTCGGGGTTGAGGCCGTCGAGGTCGTCGACCACGAAGCGACCATCCTTCCGGATCAGACGATCGTCGAACCAGATCTCTCCCCCACCCTTCTCGGGCGACATCATCAGGACCATGTCCCAATGGATCTGGCTGCGATTCCCGTTGTCCGCGATCTCGTAGGCGCCGCCGGGCGTCAGATGGATGCTGCCCGCGATCTTCTCGTCGAAGAGAATGTCCTTCATCGGCTGGGTGATGTAAGGGTTCAAACCGATCGCGAACTCCCCGACGTAGCGCGATCCTTCGTCCGCATCGAGCACGGACTTCAGGTGTTCCGGGTTGCTGCTCGAGGCCTCCACGATCCTGCCGCCTTCGAACCTCAGCTGGACGTCCTCGTGCGTGATTCCCTGGTAGAGGGTCTCGGCGTTGAACCGGATGGTCCCGTCGACCGTGTCCCGTACGGGCGCCGTGAACACCTCTCCATCCGGGATGTTGCGGTGACCGTCACACGAGATCGCCGGGATGCCGTCGATGCTGAACGTGAGGTCCGTGCCAGGCGCCACGAGACGGACCTGCTCGGTGGCCTCCGTCAGCTCGCGGAGGGGTTCTATGGCCTCCGACAGTCGCCCGTAGTCCATCGTACAGACGCGAAAGTAGAAATCCTCGAACGCCGCCGTGGAGAGCTGGGCCAGCTGGGCCATGGAGGCGTTTGGCCATCGCGAGACGACCCACTTCGTCTTCGCCACACGCACCTCTACGTGCACCCGCTTCCAGAGGAACTCCTCGTACAGCTTCATCTTCTCCGTCGGGACGTCCGAGAGCTCGGAGACGTTGGCGCTCCCACGCATCCCGATGTAGGCATCCGACTCCTTCATGCAGGCCTCTTCCCCGTCGGCGATCAGCGACAGCTGCTCGGCGCTCGCCTGGAGCAGAAGCTCCCTCATCAGAGTCTGGCTTTTGAGAAAGAGCAGCGGAGCGCCACCGGCCCGGTAGGCGGCTCGAATCAGCTCCTGGGTGAAGTCGGGCGGTATGTCGACCGCCTCGATCAGGATCTTCTCGCCGGGCTGAAGATCGCAGGAGTACGTGATCAACGTGTCTGCCAGCTTCGTATATCTCGGATCGGCCATGGTATCGTGACTCTCGCAAGTAGAGGTGATCGGACCCGGCTACGCTGCAACGTTCGGGCGCGCTCTGCAACCACTCGGCCCGGTCTTTTTGGAGCCGGCCGGTCGTGCTATCCTCGTTCCTCCGCGTGCGACCGAGATGCGAGCCGAGACGCAGGCCGCGGCGGCCGCGACGGATGGGGAACGTCGACAACGAGAATCCCGGGACTGAGGAGCCCGCTTGGAGCAAAGCAGCCTGGAAGGAACCGCACCGCCGGCCGGACGAAAAGAGAAGCCGATCCGCTACGGCACCTACCCCGAGTTCACCTGGGCGGGCGTGCTCGTGGGCTATGCGATCGGTGTCCTGATCGCCGTCAGCATCGGCTATCTGAGCCTCAGGCTCGGCTTCTCGATCGAGGGGTCCGAGCTCGCCGCGATCCTCGGCTTCGGCGTCCTTCGCGGCCTGATGCGCCGCAACAGCATCATCGAGAACAACATCAACCAGACCCTGGCCAGCGCGGTCAACGGCGCATCGGCCGGGATGATGTTCTCCGTCCCGGCCCTGTTCATTCTCGGCATCACAGGGTTCAACTATCCGTTGCTCGTGCTGGGATGCATAGCGGGCGGCTTTCTCGGGATCGCCTTCATCATCCCGCTTCGAAAGCAGATGATCGACTTCAACCGCCTCGCCTTCCCGGGCGGAATCGCCACCGCAGCGGTGCTGAAATCGCCAGGCGCCGGCGTGAGGAAGGCGTGGCTGCTGCTGGGAGCCGCCGGCGTGAGCGCGGTCGCCCACTTCATCAGCCTCTCCACCGGGTTCGAGAACTGGAATCTCGGCACGCTGATCGGGCTGCCCGAGTACATGAACGGGATCTGGTACGTGTCGCTCCTCACCGTGGGCGTGGCCTTCCTGGCCGGCAAGGGCGGCTTCTTCTTCATCGCGGGCGGCTACGTCTGCTACTGGATCCTCTCCCCGCTGCTCTCCTTCACCGGGCTGATGCCGGACCCGGCCACCGTGAGCGAGTCGGGCCTCGGCATCGCCAACTACCTGAGGCTCAACCTCTTCCGCCCCGTGGGAATCGGAATGCTGGTCGGAGGGGCGCTGACCGGGATCGCCTTGGCCATCCCTCTCGTGGCGAGCGCCGTGAAGAGCATGCGGGACGCCGCCAAGTCGAAGACGGCTCTCTCCATGGACGAGATGCCGATCCAGTTCCTCTACATGGGCGTGGCGGCCGCCTTCATCGTGCTCGCTCTGATCTCGTACCTGTCCGTGACCGAGGTCAGTGTGGGGCGGGGCGTGCTCATGGCGCTGCTCGGCACCCTGTGGATCTGGGTAGCGGGAGTGGTCCTGTCGGAGTGCATCGGCCGCACCAACTGGTCCCCTCTGTCGGGGATGACGCTCATCGGCGTGACCATCCTCATCCTGGTCACCAGCGGGATCGGCGACCGGGCGTCCATCATAGCCTCGGTCACCGTCGGGGCAGCCATGTGCGTGGCGATGGCCCAGGCGACGGACCTCATGCTCGACCTCAAGACCGGGTACCTGGTCGGGGCGATCCCGAAGAAACAGCAGATCGCCCAGTTCCTCGGGACCTGGCTCGGGCCGATCGTCGTGATGGCCCTCATCGTCGTGCTCCACCAGGCCTACGGGTTGGGCAGCGACCGGTTGCCGGCTCCCCAGGGTCAGGCGCTGGCCAGCGTGATCCAGGGCATCCTGGGTGGCGACGTGCCGATGGACAAATACCTCTCCGGCGCGGCGCTCGGCGGCTTGCTGAGCGCCAGCGGGATCGGCGGGCTGGGCGTGCTCGTCGGCCTCGGCTTCTATCTGCCGTTCAACATCGTCCTTACCTACACGATCGGGACCCTTCTCCGCATCTTCTCCGACAAGCGCTATGGGAAGCTGTTCAGCGAGGATGTCGGCGTACCGATAGCCGCGGGACTGATCGTCGGCGAGGCGCTGGTTGGAGTCGTCTACTCGCTCATGATCGTCTTCGGCAACGGCGCGTAGGGAGAGAGCGGCCATGAAGCGACTGGGATACGCGCTCATAACGATCGGCTTCCTGGGAGGTGCCTTCACCGCCGTGCGCGAGGTAGAGGGGATTGGTGTTGGTGCGTTCCTCGTCTGGCTGGCGCTGGGCATCGTCGGAGTGATCGTGGTGAGGCGTGCCACCCACCAGGAGGCCACGGACGAGGTCCGTCTCACGACCAACATTCAGGTGCTGGAGAGCTCACTGGACCGCCTCGTGGCCAGCGCGGAGCAACTGAACGCCGAGAAGGAAGCGATCGACGTCTACGACCTGCGCCACCGGATCGACGAGCGCTTCCTGGACGATCTGGTGGGCTTCGTCGATGCGCGCGAGAGCATCGCCCACAGTTACGGCCTTCAGGCCTACGCCGAGGTGATGAACCGCTTCGCCGCGGCCGAGCGCTACCTCAACCGCGTCTGGTCGGCCTCCACCGATGGATACATCGAAGAGGCCCACCGCTACATCGAGAAGGCGACCCGGCAGTTCGAGGAGACCCTCGTCGCCTTCAACGAGGTCAAGTCCCATCCGCCGAGACGAAGCCCGGCGTAAGCCCTAGCCGGCGCTTTGCTCCGCCGGCTGACCCTCTGAAGCGAAGGCAGCCGTCTCCGCCGCTCGGGCCGCCACCTGCCTCTTGGCTTTCGCCTCGACCCCGCGGGCCCTTGCCCAGAGCAGCAGCATGAAGAAGGTCAGGACGGGCGGCAGCAGCGTCCACGCGAATATGATCGCGATCGGCAGCGCGCCGCCGAACACGAGAAACGAGGCGACGAGAGGCGAGCTCTCCTGCATCCACACTCCGAGCAGAATCAGGACGCCGGCCAGCAAGCCGCCCAAACCCCAAAGAGACCGAGCGAACTCGTTCGGATTCCAGACCCCGAGCCAAACCGACAGACCTGCCGCCATGTAGAGCACCGCCAGCAGCAGAGCCACCGCTGTGAAGGCCCTCTGGCTCTTGGACACACCAAATCTGGACATACCGCTATTCTCCTCTAGGGTGATGGCTGGTAGGAAACCCCGGCGTCGCCAGAGTCTGCACCGGTCGTGCCGCTGGGAAATGCCCTTGCGACATAGGCTCGAAAACGCTCTATGCAACGTCCGTAATACTATGTGGCACTGTTGGTTACGGAACTCACCAGCACCTGGTTCCGAAGCTCGGGTGGCCCACGCCGGCGATGTGAAACGATATGAGGGTCCCGTAAACTTTTAGCGCGTTACCGCCCCTACCTGTACTTGGCTCTAGCGCCTGACCTCGATCTTCGCGATCTGGTGACCCGGGTAGAACTCGGTGCCCGTCTCCGTGTCACGCCGCGCCTGCTTCTCGATAAAGAAGAGCGCCTGATCGACGCCGGTCTCGTAGGACTCCACGTCCATCTGAAAGGTGGAGCCCGCCACGGTCGTCACGATAATCAAAGCCATCGATCCTCCTGAACTCTTTTACTCCGGTTGCAACAGTTGCAGGGCACGTCCGGCGAGCGGCGGCCCATGACTCCGGGCTCTGGGACAAGAGATTCGTCGAATCCGCCTGCCTCGGTCCCGGAGGAGAGGCTCAACGTAAGGACGTAGGCTGCAGCACCCGGGCCGCCACCGGCGGTGGGCCGCTCACCAACTACGGCGTGGAATGGGAGTTGCCGCCCCGATGGGCAGGAGCCGAGCTCAACCACCCCCCCTACCACCACAGGAGCCTATCGATGTTATCGATGTTTAGGAACCGATCCTCCAGGCTGTACCTCCTGGTGGCCCTTCCCTTCGTCTTTGCAGCCTGCGCGGGCGAGCCGACGGGTCTGGCAGATCCCGCCGATGGAGGCGGTAGTCTCGACGCTCCGGGTCCGTCATCAGGCGACGACGGAGGCGCAGACGGCGCCACCGGCGGGTCGGGCGAGACGACCGGATCAGGGTCCGGAGAATCCGGGGATGAGGGATCCCAGGATGAGGGATCCCAGGATGGCGGCGTAGACAGCGGAGAAGAGCCTTTTCAGCCCGTCGGCGATGAAGCGTCGGGCTACGCCCGCGTCGTCTTCACGCAGTCCGGAGGCCTCGCCAACGCCCTGCTCGCCGATGCCGCGTCGCGGATCCAGGCGAGTGTGGCGAGCGGCAAGCTCGCGGGCCTGAGCGAAGAACAGATCGAGTTCATCGAGTTCAGTCTTACCGGCGTTCAGCTTCATCGCCTCGGAGCCGTGAAGAACGGGGAGGAGAGCGAGGAAGCGGAACCGAGCGAGGAGCAGACCGAAGACGGCAGCTCGAGCAGCGGCGTGTCGGGAGCAAGCTGGGTGACCCTCGAGCTGGTGGAAGGCACGCTCGTCATAAACTTCGCCGAGCCGCCTCCAGAGGCCGTCGAGGCCGACGCGAGTGCGAACGGCTCGATGCTGGAGATCGCTGCTGGCGAGCTTCCAGGAGGCACCTACAAGAACGTTCGCCTGCTGGGCGAGGCCACTATCACCTTCAGCGAAGACCTCACGATGGGCAACGCAGACTACGTGGCCGGCGAGCCCTATCCGCTCGAGATCCCGAGCAGCGCGTCGTCGGGCGTGAAGGTGCAGACTCCCAAGTTCACTGTCGACGAAGGCGGGACGGCGGCCGTCACGATCGTGTTCGACGGTGCGGAGTCGATCAAGAAGATCAAGCTGAACCCGGGCGGCGCCAAGATGGTGCCGGTGATGAGAGCGAACGTCGAGGTGGGCACCACCGAGGCTCCGGAGAGCCCCGCGCCCTGATCGCTGTCGGCTGATGGCAGCGCGCCCCGGCGGCACACGGCCGCCGGGGCGCTTTTGTTTGTCGGAAGCAGAGTCGTCAGACCGTGACGAACTCCGGCTTCTCCCTTGCTTCCTCCTTGCGCTGCTCGATCGGAACGAACGGCCGCTCCTTGGCGCCCGTGTAGACCTGCCGCGGGCGGCTGATCCGCATGTGCGGATCCTCGGTCAGCTCCTTCCACTGGGAGATCCAGCCCGGCAGCCGGCCGAGCGCGAACATCACCGTGAACATGTTCGTCGGGATGCCCATCGCCCGGTAAATGATCCCGCTGTAGAAGTCGACGTTCGGATACAGCTTACGATCGACGAAGAACGGATCCTCCAGCGCCACCTGCTCCAGGTTCTTCGCGATCTCGAGCTGTGGATCATCCGTCCCCAGCTCCTCCAGCACGGCGTCCGCCGCTTCCTTCAGGATCGTGGCCCGCGGGTCGAAGTTCTTGTACACCCGGTGCCCGAAGCCCATCAGCCGGAATGGATCGTCCTTGTCCTTCGCCATGTTGACGTACTTCCCGAAGTCGCCGCCGTCGGCCTGGATCATCCGCAGCATCTCGATGACCTTCTGGTTCGCGCCGCCGTGCAGCGGCCCCCACAGCGCCGAGATGCCCGCCGAGATCGCCGAGAACAGGTTCGCCTGGCTCGACCCCACCATCCGGACCGTCGACGTGCTGCAGTTCTGCTCGTGGTCGGCGTGCAGGACCAGCAGCAGGTTGAGGGCCCGGTCCAGCACCGGCGAGATCTCGTACGGCTCCGTCGGGACCGCGAACATCATGTGCAGGAAGTCCTGCGTGTAGCTCAGGTCGTTGCGCGGATAGATGAACGGCTGGCCCACCGACTTCTTGTACGAGAGGGCGGCGATCGTCTTGGCTTTCGCCAGCAGGCGGATGATGTTGAGGTTCACGTCCTCTTCCTCGGCGGTCCCCGTGTAAAAGGCCGAGAGGCTCGCCACCATAGCCGAGAGCACCATCATCGGGTGCGCGTTCGGCGGGAAGCCCTCGAAGAAGTGGCGCAGCGACTCGTGGATCAGGCTGTGATGCGTGACCAGCGCCCGGAACTCGTCCAGCTCCGCCTGCGTGGGCAGGTGCCCGTAGATCAGCAGGTAGCACACCTCCTCAAACGACGCCTGCTCCGCCACCTGCTCGATCGGATAGCCCCGGTAGCGCAGGATCCCCTTCTCCCCATCGATGAAGGTGATCGTGCTCGCGCAGGAGCCCGTGTTCCCATAGCCCGGGTCCAGCGAGATCGCCCCGGTCGTCCCTCGCAGCTTCGTGCAGTCGACGGCCACTTCATCCTCGGTCCCCACCACCACCGGGAACTCGTACTCCTCTCCGTTCAACAGCAGTTTCGCGGTATCCATGGCTTCCATCCTTCGTTGAGATACGCCGGATACGGAGCGCTCCGGGCTCCGGCGATCGGCCTCCGTCAGTCGGTAGCTCCGCCAGAATCGTCGACCGGCTGGCGGTGAATGTGTGTGCGAATGCCGTGATGGGTGGTGCGATCAGGCAGGCGTCCGTTAGGGCGTCCGCTCGGCGCAGTCGAGACCACCGAGCAGCTTCTCGAGGGCTTGCGCCCTCCACATTCTGAGCCTAATGCAGGAGCAATGGTGTGCAAGTCGGGAGAATCTCGATTCGGCCGGTGAGGGGGACTCTTCGGGCGTGTCATGGTTGGCGTCACTCCACCGTTCTTCGGTCGGGAGTGACTCTCGAGAGAACTCGATGATGGGACTCGGAAGCTTGGACCGCAGCTTGGACCTTACCGTCTTCTCGCAGGGCGCCGATGCGCGATCCGATGTCTCTCGACCCGGCATGTCGCGGCGCCGCTTCGTTCGGAGCGGCCTGGCCGTGGTGGCCGCGTCCATGCTCCCGGGTTGCGGCCCCTCCTCGTCCACGGGGCCCAATGAGCCGAACGGATCTGGGGGCCCGCGACTCACGGCCCGACCCGGCTCTCCGACCCTCACGCCCCCCATCGGGCTCAGCGAGCTGGGACTCGGCACCCCTCGAGATGGACTCCTCTACGTCCCGGAGAGCTATTCTGCGGAGACGGCCGCGCCGCTGTTCATCGCCTTACACGGGGCCGGCGGCTCAGCTTCCAACTGGGAAAGCTACTATGAGCGTGCGGAAGCCAGGGGCATGATCTTCCTGGCCCCCGACTCGCGTGCCTTCACATGGGATATCATCGTCTTCGGTGGCTACGGAGAGGACGTGGCGTTCCTGGACCAGGCCCTCGAGCACACCTTCGAGCGCTGCCGAATCGACCCGGCCCGAATCGCGCTGGGAGGCTTTTCGGACGGGGCGTCGTACGCGCTCTCCCTCGGAGTCTCCAACGGGGACCTTTTGAGCCACCTGGTGGGCTACTCTCCGGGATTCCACGCGCCCTCCGACCCCATCGTCGGAATGCCGCGGATCTACGTATCGCATGGTGCGCTGGACCCCATTCTACCGGCAGGCAACAGTCGGAACATAATCGTGCCGAGCTTGCGCAACGCCGGCTACGACGTCACCTACGAGGAGTTCGAGGGAGGGCACGAGGTTCCTGCCGAGATCTCCGAGTCCGCCCTGGATTGGTTCCTCGGAGCGGCCTGAGTCCACCCGAGACAGATGAGAGCAGGGGCGGCCCATTGAATGGAACCGCCCCTGTGTCCCCTCTCCCCAGCTCGTCGGTTGTTCTCTAGCCCGAGACCACCAAACGAGGCTGGAAGCCCTACCGTCACGATCTACCAGATGAAACCAGCCGCCAGAACCTTACGTGCAACCCAGCCCTTCGTCGCGCTGGCTCGAGGCCCCACTCAGTGCACCGGTCGTTCGGACTTCCCGTGCAGGTAGTCGATCATCGGCTGCGTGACCAAGGGCACCACGTCATCGATCATGTGCGGCATTAGATTGCCCCGCTGACGCTCTTGCCCCCGGGGTGTCAGTCGCCGTACCTACACGACGACTCCCCGCGGACGCGAGACCGGGCCAGGGAAAGGGAATCGATGCCCGAACCGGCGACTCGAAGCGCCGAGCAGCAGGTCAGGTGGGCCAAGCTGATCGACCATGACCGCTGCATCGGCTGCCATGCCTGCACCACGGCGTGCAAGTCCGAGAACGAGGTGCCGCTCTCCGTGACGCGTACGTACGTCAAGTACGTAGACGTGGGCGTCTTTCCCCAATCCCGCCGCGCCTTCCAGGTCACGCGCTGCAACCAGTGCGAGCTGGCTCCGTGCGCGACGGCCTGCCCGACCGGTGCCATGTTCCGCCGTGCGGACGGGATCGTCGACTTCGACAAGTCGATCTGCATAGGCTGCAAAGCCTGCATCGCGGCCTGCCCCTACGACGCGATCTTCATCAACCCCGAGGACCACTCGGCCGAGAAGTGCAACTTCTGCGCGCACCGGCTCGACGTCGGGCTTGAGCCGGCCTGCGTGGTGGTCTGTCCCGTCGAGGCGATTCTGATCGGCGATCTGAACGAGCCTGGCTCAAAGGTCGCGCAAACCGCGAGTCGTCATCCGGTCTCCGTCCGTCGGCCCGAGAAGGAGACGCATCCGAAGCTATTCTACAGGGGAGCGCACCAGGCCACGCTCGACCCGATCGCCGCCAAGCGTCCCGCCGGCGGGGCGTTCATGTGGAGCGAGCAGCAGACCGGACCCGGGCTGGTCGTCTCCGGAGATCCGGGCGGGAACGGCCGGCCCGGTGGGAACGGAGACCCTCGCGGGAACGGGAGCGGAGGCATCGAGCGCGGCAACTCATCGGCCGCGGCGATCCTCGCCTACGATGTCGCGCACCGGGCTCCCTGGGACTGGAGGGTGAGCCTCTATACGCTGACCAAGGGGATCGCGGCCGGTGCCTATCTGTCCGCAGCCCTTCTGCTGCTGATCGGCGTCTTGGACTCCGGCGGTCCAATGTGGGGCTGGGCAGCTGCCGCGGTGGCGACGGTCTTCCTTGCCCTCACCGGAGGGCTGCTGCTCTGGGACCTGGAGCACCCGGCCCGCTTCTACATGATCTTCACGCGGCCGCAGTGGAAGAGCTGGCTGGTGCGGGGAGCCTTCATCATCTCCGGCTTCGGCGCGGTGCTGGCGCTCCATCTCCTGGCGGCTTTCGCCGGCTGGTCGTGGCTGCCCCGGCCGCTGCTGTGGCTGGGCCTTCCTCTGGGCGCGCTGACTGCCATCTACACGGCGTATCTTTTCGCCCAGGCGAAGGGCCGCGATCTGTGGCAGAACCCGCTCCTGCCGCCGCACTTCCTGGTGCAGGCCCTTCTGGCCGGGAGCGCCGCACTGGTCCCCGTGGCGGCGGCGCTGGAGCCGGCAGCCCTGCCGGGCCTCCTCTGGCTCCTGTCGGCCTCGAGCCTCGTCCATCTGCTGATGGTCGCCGGGGAGACCACCGTCACGCATGGGACGGCACATGCCCACCTGGCACTGCGGGAGCTGACGGCGGGCCGCTACGGCGCCTACTTCTGGACCGGCGCGGTGCTCGTGGCGATCGCGGTTGTGGCGCCGTGGATCGGACCGGCGGCCGGGGCGAGCGCGCTGGTAGGGCTGCTGGCCTTCGAGCACGCCTACGTGCAGGCGGGCCAGTCAGTGCCGCTGGCCTAGCGCCGGCACGGATGCCGGCCGCTCGTACGGAATGAGGCGCGACGGCGCACGGACGCGACCATGAGGGCGCACCGAAAAGGAGCCGAGACCGAGCGAACGATGGATCTGGAGAAACTGAACGAGCGGGTCAGCGCGGCCCGGGCCGAGACGGAGGCTCGCGGAGAGACCTTCTACCCCGGCGCCAGCCGCATCCATCTGGCCTCGTACCCGCCCAAGGAACGCTGGGATGACTGGGTCGAGCTGGACTCCAAGGCTTGGCCGAAGCGTGTCGAGCGCCGTTACCTGTTGATCCCGACGACCTGCTTCAACTGCGAGTCGGCGTGCGGGCTTCTGGCCTACGTGGACAGGGAAAGCCTCCAGATCCGCAAGTTCGAGGGAAACCCTGAGCACCCTGCCTCGCGAGGCCGGAACTGCGCGAAGGGACCCGCCACCCTGAACCAGGTGACCGACCCGGACCGCATCCTCCATCCGCTGAAGCGTGCGGGCGGACGCGGAGAGGGAAAGTGGGTGAGGGTCGGCTGGGACGAGGCTCTGGACGAGCTGGCCGCCCGCATCTCGGCCGCGATCCGGGAGGGCCGGCAGCGGGAGATCATGTACCACGTGGGGCGGCCGGGCGAGGACGGCTTCACCGAGCGGACGCTGGCCGCGTGGGGAGTGGACGGGCACAACTCGCACACGAACGTCTGCTCCGCCAGCGCCCGGGCCGGATACCAGCTCTGGTGCGGCATGGACCGCCCGAGTCCCGACCACGCCAACGCCGACGTGATCCTCCTCGTGAGCTCCCACCTGGAGACGGGCCACTACTTCAACCCGCACGCCCAACGGATCATCGAGGGCAAGGAGAGGGGAGCGAAGCTCGTCGTCTTCGACACGCGCCTCTCGAACACGGCGACCCACGCCGACTTCTGGCTGCCCAGCGTGCCTGGCTCGGAGGCCGCGGTTCTGCTGTCGATCGCCAACCACCTGATCCGGAACGACCTCTACGACCGGGAGTTCGTCCGCCGCTGGTGGAACTGGCAGGAGTACCTGGAGGCGGAGCGGCCCGACATCGACGCCACGTTCGAGAACTTCGAGCGTGAGCTGAAGAGCATCTACGAGGGCTACACCTTCGAGTTCGCCGCCGAGGAGTGCGGTCTGGAAGCGGAGACGCTGGCCGAGGTTGCGGCGACGGTCGCGGCCGCCGGCACCCGCCTGTCGACCTACACGTGGCGGAGTGCGACGTCGGGTAACGAGGGGGGCTGGCAGGTGGCTAGAACGCTCTTCCTGCTGAACGCTCTGTTGGGGGCCGTCGGCACGGAGGGGGGCCTGTATCCCAACGCCTGGAACAAGTTCGTCCCCAAGCCTATCCGGCTTCCGCGCCACCCGGAGCACTGGAACGAGCTCACCTGGCCACTGGAGTACCCGCTCTCTATGTACGAGCTCTCCTTCCTGCTCCCGCACCACCTCAAGGAGGGCCGGGGAAAGCTGGATGTCTACTTCACCCGGGTCTACAACCCGGTGTGGACGAACCCGGACGGGTTCTCGTGGATCGAGGCCCTGACGAACGAGGAGCAGGTAGGACTCCACGTGGCGCTCACGCCGACGTGGAACGAGACCGCGTACTTCGCCGACTATATTCTCCCAATGGGCCTCGGCTCCGAGCGCCACGACCTCCACTCCTACGAGACGCACGACGGCCAGTGGGTGGGCTTCCGCCAGCCGGTGCTGCGGGCCGCGCGCGAGCGGCTGGGTGAGAGCGTAGGGGATACGCGGCAGACCAACCCCGGCGAAGTATGGGAGGAGAACGAGTTCTGGCTCGAGCTCTCGTGGCGGATCGACCCCGACGGCAGCCTCGGCATCCGCGAGTTCGTGGAGTCCCGGCAGAACCCGGGCCAGCGGCTCACCGTGGACGAGTACTACGCGTACATCTTCGACAACTCGGTGCCCGGCCTTCCGGCGGCAGCAGCAGCGGAGGAGCTTACGCCCCTTCAGTACATGCGCAGGTACGGGGCCTTCGAGGTCGCGAAGAAGATCGGACGCCGCCACGAGTCCGAGGTCGGTGCCGAGGAGCTGGAAGACCCCGCCGAGGATCCCCGAGGCCGTGTGTACACGCGAGCCCCGGCCCCGCCATCGCTCAACGTCGTGCCGACGGGCGCTCCCGATCCCGACCCCGAGGGCCGACGCCCGGCGGGCGTGCGCGTCGACGGCAAGGTGCTACGGGGCTTTCCGACGCCGAGCGGCCGCCTCGAGTTCTACTCCTCGACGGCCGCCTCCTGGGGGTGGCCGGAGTACGCGCTGCCCACCTACATCCGGAGCCACGTACACCCCGACGCGCTGGCGGAGGACCAGATGGTCCTGATCTCGACCTTCCGCCTGCCCGTCCAGATCCACACTCGGAGCGCCAACTCGAAGTGGCTGGACGAGATCGCGCACACCAACCCTCTGTGGATCCACCCCGAGGATGCGGAGGGAGTAGGCGTGGGCACGGGAGACCTGGTGCGAGTGGAGACCGAGATCGGACACTTCGTGCTCAAGGCCTGGGTCACCGAGGGGATCCGGCCGGGGGTCGTGGCCTGCAGCCACCACATGGGTCGCTGGAAGCTCGCCGATCATGGCCAGCGGCAGCTCATGGCCACCGTCGCGCTCGGGCGCGAGGCGGACCGCTGGAGCATCGATCTCGAGGAGGGAGCCGGACCCTACGACTCGGAGGACCCCGACACGGGGCGCATCTGGTGGACCGAAGTCGGCGTCCACCAGAACCTCACCTTCCCGGTGCACCCCGATCCCGTCTCGGGCATGCACTGCTGGCACCAGGCAGTCCGGGTGCGGCAGGCGGAACCGGCCGACCGCTACGGCGACATCCACGTGGACACTGAGGAGTCTCGCCGCGTGTTCAAGGCGTGGCTCGCCAAGACGCGGCCGGCCACCGAGCACTCGCCTGACGGCAACCGGCGGCCGCACTGGCTGATCCGCCCGGTCAAGCCCACGAAAGAAGCATATCGACTCCCGGTGAGCCCCACGTCCGGGTGACCGGCGAGCTCTTTCGGGCCCTCGGATCCCTGGTCGAACCACCGACCTCTGCTGCTCAGCGGGTGGCCAACCTGCTGGATCTCGGTCCCCTTCCCGGCGAGGAAGAGTACACGGAGCTGTTCCTGTTCCAGCTGACCCCGTATGCCTCGGTCTACCTCGGACCCGAGGGGATGCTCGGCGGGGGAGCTCGCGACCTGATCGCCGGCTTCTGGCGTGCACTGGAGCTGAAGCCGCCGGCCGAGCCGGACCATCTGGCCGTGATGCTCGCCTTCTATGCGAGACTTGCGGAGGATGAAGCAGGTTCCGAAGAGCTGCGCGCGCGAGGAGCGATGCACCGGGCGCGGAAAGCCTTCCTCTGGGAGCACTTACTCCCATGGCTGCCGGTCTACCTGAGTAAGGTCATGGATCTCGCGCCCCCGTTCTATCGCCGCTGGGCCCGGCTCCTGGAGGCCGCCCTTCGCGAGGAGGGCAGCGCCCTCGGAGCACAGGAACGATTCCCGCTTCACCTGCGGGAGGCACCGGGCATCGCGGATCCGCGAAACGATAGCCCCGAAGAATTCGTGGGCGCCCTGCTGAGCCCCGTCCGCAGCGGAATGATCCTCGCCCGCTCGGATCTGGGGAGGGCCGGTCGCGCGCTCGGTCTGGGGACCCGGGTTGGCGAACGGAGGTTCGTCCTCAAGGGACTGCTGGAGCAGAATCCGGTCGGCACGCTCGAGTGGCTGCGGCGGGAAGCCGCCGGTTGGGTGCGACGTCACGCCCGCCCGGACCCGCTTGCGCCCGGGATCGCCGACTTCTGGCAGGGGAGAGCCCAAGCTACGGCCATCCTGCTTGCAGACCTCGCGGAAAGCGTGGCGCTCGAAACCGGCGGTGGGGCGCCAGGCAGCGCCGAGACCGGATAGCCCCGATCTCTCTCTGCGTGGCAGATGTACGCGTGCGCGGCCCTCTACCTGTACAGGTGTACAACTAGAGTATTTGGAGGACGAGTATCTAGTACCTGGCAGGCGCTAGAACGTCTGGAAGACGCCGAAGAGCCGAACCTCGCCCACGTCCTGCCGCACGGTGTCGAAGCCTATCAACTCGAAGAAGCTGCTGCGCACGTAGGCGGTCGCGTCCGCGCCGATCCCCCACCGACCCAGCGGAAGGATCGCCTGCACGCCGCCCCAGTGGAGGATGTGGTAGGTGTCGCCGGCCACCTCGGCCGATCCGTTGAGCGTGTTCAGATAGACGAACCGGTAGCGAACCGCCCCGATCTCCCTGCCTCGGTGGGTGAACGCGACCCGGCCCCACGCTCCGGCGCCCAATCCCATGTCGTACTCGCGCAGGCGCTCGCGGTCCGGGACCACGGCCAGAAACGCGTACTCCGAGTTGACCGCCCCCAGGAGATAACCATGGATGTTGATGTGCGTGCGGAGGTCCCACGTCTCCGAGAGCCTCCACTCCGAGAACAGCGCACCGCCGAAGCTCTGGCCGCCGAACTCCACCGCATTGTTGTTGATGAAATCGTAGTTCTGGGTGATGCCGAAGACGTGGTGCACTTTCTCCGACTTCTTGAGGTCCCTCGAGAAA
>CAMYMV010000017.1:38486-40486 GCA_947259585.1 uncultured Gemmatimonadales bacterium
CGAACGGCTTCCGGCGCGTGTTCCGCCACGGATCGCCAAAGTTGAGGTCGAACTCGAAGAAGCCGTCAAGCTCCTGCGTGTCGGTCTGGAAGCTCTCCGTGGTGGTCCGGTCTCCGATCAGCCGGACGCCCAGCTTGGCGAAGTTGTTCAGGTCGGGAGGGATTCGGTCGTACGGATCGCTCGGGTTCACGTGAACGCGGACGGCCCGGCCCGAGACGAGGCGGTTGAACCCGCGCATCGGATTGACGAGGAAGCCTCCGATCTCGGTGAAGACGCGCTCGGCGCCGGTGGCCTCGTTGTTCAGAAAGCTCGAGCTGGCCCGGTAGAGCACCTCCCCGATCGCGATCCCTCCGATGCTCGTGGCAACCCAATCGTTGAGAGCGGGCGGATGGACCTCGCCGCAACATTCCCAGAAGAAGCTCCCCATGAGGGCGAAAGGCATCGACTCCCAGTAGTTCAGGCCGTTCGAGCGCGCCGCGCCGTAGTACAGGCTTCCGTGGTACGGATGCCCGAACAGGTTGTTGGAGAAGTGGTTGTCGTCGAAGAAAAACCCGTCCGAGAAATTCTCCCAAAAGCTGGCCGGAGAAACGTGGGTGAAGCCGCCCTCGCGGATGTACTCGTTGTAGAACCAGACGATCGCGTTGATCCCGGCCATCTCGCCGATCGCCAGCCCGACGTTCCGCTTCGCCCCCCAGGCGTCGAAGCGCGGCGTCTCGAAGTCCGACTTGGGCCGGGCCTCGTCGCTACCGGCGGCGGTGGCCGATTCACCGCTGACATCCGCGGAATCTCCGGCTGCCGGCGGGTACTTGGTATCGGCTACGGCAACGGCCCCTGGCGGCTGGCCGGTCTCCTGAGCGCGCAAGGCGGGAGCAGCCGCGCAAAGAGTTGTCCCGAAAAGAGATAGGAATAGGAATCGACGCGTGCCGGAGCGTCCAGACCTGGGAACGCGCCTCCGATCGCTGGCGCGAGGTTGATTCTGTCCGAAGGCTGAGCGCAGGGGCCGATCAGCCGAGAACCTCCGTGACGTGTACCGGCTCAGACGCACAGAGATACCTCAGAAACGGAGAAGCAGAGTCCGTTTCATCGCTGCGATTAGCATGCCCATGGGCAGCGGGAGACGCCAGTCGGGAGAACCTCTATTCTCGCCCGTATGGATTCGTTGACGTATGGTGTCCAGCGCCTCGCCAGGTCCGGAAACGTCGAGCACTGAAAATGGGGGAACGATGGAGCTAAAGGGAGCGGTCGCGCTGATCACCGGCGGAAGCGAGGGCATCGGGAGAAGCATCGCCGAAGCCCTGAAGGCGGAGGGAGCCGAGGTCACGATCACGGGCCGGCGGGAGGACCTCCTGCGTGCGGCGGCTGGGGAGATCGGCGCGGATTTCATCGCGGGCGACGTCGGGAGCGAAGCCGATGCGGTCCGGACCGTCGATGCCGTGGTCGAGAAACACGGGCGCCTCGACATCCTGGTCAACAACGCGGGCTACGGGATCTTCAAGCCTCTCGTCGAGATGGAGCTCGCGGAGCTTGAGGCCGTATACCGAACCAACGTCTTCGGCGCCTTCCTGATGGGACGTGAAGCGGCTCGGCAGTTCGTCAAGCAGGGCGGCGGCGAGCTGATCAACATCTCCTCGACCTCCGGGCTCAAGGGGGGACGCGGGAGCACGGCGTACAGCTCCTCCAAGTTCGCCCTGAGAGGGATGACGGAGTGTTGGCGCGACGAGCTGCGTCGCCACGACGTGCGCGTCATGCTAGTGAACCCGAGCGAAGTCGTCACGGCGTTCTCTTCCAAGGCGGGATACGAGCAGCAGGTCTCTCCCAAGAAGCTCCGCCCGGAGGAGATCGCCGACGCGATCGTCGGAGCCCTGAAGGTCGACGCCCGCGGCTTCATTCCCGAGTTCTCGGTCTTCGCCACCAATCCGTTCTAGCGCTCTTCGACGGATGAGGTCGAGATACAGAGCGCTCGCGGGCCTCGTCTTCGTCGCTCACGCCGGCTTCGTTCT
>CAMYMV010000018.1 GCA_947259585.1 uncultured Gemmatimonadales bacterium
CGCCGACGCCTGGGGCGGTGTGTAACTGAAGAGACCGTCCTGCTGGTCCATCCAGCGCTCGAGAATCGGAAAGCCGTTGCGGATGTACTCCCTGGTCCGCCGGATGAGCCGGGGCCGCACCTCGGGCGAAAGGGCGTGGGCGGCCAGGAGGTTGCTCATAATGCTGGCGGCGATCGTGGTGTACTCATGGCGGCGCCACAAGTCTTCGATCGTGGCCGGTGGGCCGACGACCCAACCGATGCGGAGTCCTGGTAGGCCGTATGCCTTGCTCGTGCTCCCGACAGCTAGCACCTTGTCGTAGCGCCCGAAGAAGGATGGCGTCTCGTCTTCACGGAGGCGCTCGGCGCCCCGATACACCTCGTCCGCCAGGATCCATGCCCCAACCCGGTCGGCCGCGGCGACCAACGACCACGCTTCAACGGACCTCGACACCCATCTTCATCAGAACCAAGCCTCGCCAGGGGCGGGTACCGCGCCGGACCTGTTCGACCGATTGTTCGGCGCCGCGACGCTGCTCGCCGCCGGGTCGGCCGAGTCCGAACAGCGGCGCGTCAACGCGCCCGAACCGGGCCAGCCCAAAAAGGCGCTCATCCTCGCCCCGTATGAGTTTCAGGAAGCGCTGCAAGCTGCACCGCTTGCAGCGCGAGCGCGGCTGATTCGGGACTACCGCAAGGAGCCCGGCGAGGTGACCTTCCACGCCGATCTGGTCGACGGGGAACCGAATGCGGCGACCAGCGCTGTCAGATCGCTGGATGGGAGACCGCTGGTCACAGGCCAAGTGCAATTCGAAGATTTCCTGAACTGGAACGACTACAACCTCGTAATCGTGAACTCTCATGGAAGCGACCGGCCCTGCCTTCGGCTTCCACCCGTGGGAGGCGACAGTCCGCGCCGCATTTTCTCCCGGGCCGCCCTGGCCGGAACTGATAAGTGTCCGCTCATCTGGGCGGGGCGGTCTAAGCAAGAGAGCTACGGCGACTACTTGGGCGTCGAGATCATCGCGTTCATCGTGAGTGTCGCACAGCCCCATCCTGGCCTGACCAGAAACGAAACGGCGGACTGTACTGCTCGCGAGCGGCAACGGGAACGTGAGCGGGAAGAGGCCCGCGACGGCTCGGGTGGTCAGAGCCCTCCAGGGCTCCGGACGCCGGGAGGCAAACCCTGCAGGGTCCATGTGGATGAGAACAGAGGCGACTTCCTGCTGCTCTGGACGGCGTTCTTCGACACCCAGTATCGACAGGGGCTGGACCATACCATCCTCGTGCTCCTGGTGTGCTACTCGGGCGCCAGCAACGCGCTGTTGGACATCCTGGCCCCTCGCGGCAACAAGGGCGTCGTCGTCATCGCCTTCGACGGCGTCGTTATGAGTAACGACGCCATCTACCTCGGCGAGAAATTGCTCGAGCGCATCGATGAAGGCGACACGTCACGTAAGTTCGTCGAACACCTGAACGGGCTGGATCGCGAATGGCACATGGTCGGGCGGGCCCTGGGACCAGGCGACGAGCCCATCCCCGAGGAGCCGGCCGCGATCATCTCCGCGGAGACGAACGCCACGTACGGACGCGACATCGTGCTGCTCGTCGATCCGGTGACCGGCGAGGAGCTGCTCGACGGCGCCTCGGTGCGCGTCGACGGCGTGCCGGACGACGGCGAGGCCGACCGGCTGTGGCTGTACCCCGAAGTGATCGGCGTCCGCGATCCCGAAAGGCCCGGCGACTTCCCGCTGCAGGTCGGCGAGTTGGACACGTCGCTTCCGGGTGAGCGCTACGTTGCGGACCGGCTGGTAGACGAGGGGACCTACCGGTACGAGTTGCCTGTGGCCCTCGGCCGCGATCACCAAGAAGGCGAACGCGTCGACCTCGAAGTCCGCGTCGACCTGCCCGGCGGCGGCGAGAGTCGATGGGTTTACGAGAACATCGCGCTGGTGTCGACGTGCGGGTTCACGGCGCACATTTCGAATGGCCAATTCGCCGGGCGCCATCAGGGCCTTGCCTGGCGCCTCGGCCCCAGCATCCTGCTCGCGGACAGCAACTCGCCGTGGGAGGCCTTCTTGACCCCGGGGCCGGGCCGGGTGGGCGAGGGCACGTTTGAGAACGCCGAGTTGAGCGTGCTCGCGGTCCGCATGGAAACGCCGGATGCACCGGGTGGCGTGGGCATCTGGCACACGACCCCGGAAGCGCCAGACACCGACGCGACGATGACGATCACGAGCGTCAACGATGACCGCCGCACCGGGTGGGTGGTGGGCTCGGCCAGCGGCCACCTCGGCTGGCGTGCCGACTACGACCGCTACGAGTATCTGGATGTCGAGATCGAGTTCCACGCCGTGCCGTTCTCGGTCGGACGAAGCACGCCGTTTCAGCAGTGCCGCGCCTTCTGGGAGCCCGACGGGCAGACGCGCTAGGAGCCGATTCCGTTTCGGTGTAGTGTGTGACCGCTCGCTGGGGCGTTGGTGCGCGGATGCCAACAGGCCCACGTGCTTCCATCTGCCGAGCCCGGCAAGTCGACGTTTCAGATCAGAGTATCGCTTCGCCAGCTCGGGATGAGCCTGCATGAAGTCGCGAAGGGCGATATGGCGCTCAATCTTTGCCGAACCGGCCGCGCTGATCGAGTCCTCGTGGAGCAGTGGCGGAGGAGCACAACGCGCTCAGGCCGCGCTCGGCTACCGGCCACCCGCTCCCGAGGCCGTTCGGGCGTCGTCCGCAGGGCCGCCTGCAAGACCAGCTAAGCGAGCTACCACCAGATACTCATCGAGTAGCCGCAGACACAACTGCCCTCTATCACCTCTACCCGCCCTGTCGATTCCTTCAGTACAGGGGGAGTCGTAATGACTCGCGTTCTGAGTCATTGGTTGACGCCACAAGACATGTTGATGTCGAACTCCGCCGTGAGGCTGGTCGTTGTGCCGTCCGCATTTTCAAGTCTCGCAGCCTGCACGGTGCCTGTCATCCTCTGCTCGTTCGGGCGTGCTACGTGCGTTGACAGCACCAGCATGCCCGAACCTCTAAACCGATTCGGACCCCGCACATTAACATTTGGCGGAAGGTTGGCCGGAACCGTTGTTCCGTGGTCCCAACGGATTTCCTGAATCTCGAAAGTGCCGGTTTCGCCTGTTCCTATCACGTCAGCCGTATCAAAGGCAAAATTCATCCAGTCCGGATCCTGTGGCAGGCCGCTGTAGAACCCAATCGATGCACGATATACCCCGTCACAGCCACCACTAATCGTGATTCCTGGGCTTCTCACAGCGATTGTTGTGTCGACGTCTCCCGTTGTTTCAATCAGCAAGGAGTTGACGAAGCCAAAAATTCGATGACCCTCTGCGTCCTCACCTGGGTCGGGTCCCTCCTGCGACGTTTGCTCTTCAGATGTCGGCGCTTCATTTGAAGGCGGGTCAACTGTTGGATCCGGTGGTGGAGGAGGAGGCGGAGGAGGCGGCGGCGGCGGAGGAGGAGCGGGTGGTCCGGTTGTATCTGAAGGAACTGACGAAGAAGGAGTCTGAGACGCCGGATCTAGTGGTGGGTCAGGCGAATCGCTGGCAATGCAATCACCGATCGAGACGCCCGCATGCTCGGTCAAGAACGCATCTTCTTCTCGGCTGCCGCCACCTCCCAGATGCGGAAACACGAGAAATTCGGCCTGCACGAATGCGTTCTGTAGTCCGACAGGACATTCTACGGGCTCGCTGTCAACAAGGACGTTGAGCGTGATTTCTTTCCCGGCTACCGTTCTGGTTCGCCTCTCAACTCCTCCTCCACGGCTGCAAGCAGGTCGAGTCTGGAGTCGGCCATCAATTACTGCGCCCGGACCTTTCATGTCGTGATCGGGCACATGTCCCTCGATCCAGATATGGCCTACGATGAACTCAGGCGTCGCACTTTCGATGGTGAGGATTCCGCTTTGTCCGCGGTACCCGGGCATCCGGATTCCGTGGTTGCGTCCAGGCCCCAGTGCGAACAGGGCTGCCGCTGAGCCGATAAAGTCCTCCGCGTTGGCTGGGTGGCCGTCGCGCTCTATTAGGTAGGGACCGGGGACAAGGGGACCTCGAAGGTCTAACCGGAAAATCAATGAGTTCCCCGTTGCCATATTTACAGCGTGTACTTGAAACATGCATACGTCATGGAGTCCCATGTCGGCATGCACAGGTAAACCGCCGGGGATGAGCATGGCGTGTTTGATCGAGTCGAGCTCGAACGGCAGGGGTGCGGCGATCTCATCCATTGATGGTCCGCCTCCTTCGTTAGTACCCATCAGGGCGTACTCTTCGTATAGCCTAGTCGTCAATGTGTACACGTTCCGGCCTGATTCAGCAGCGCTCGGGGCCACATTCGCCACGCGCACGAAGAACGTACCTGGACCGACGATCTCTGTCCGAAAGTAATTTCTTCGTGCACTGGAGATTCGGTCGAAGCGCTCGCCATCTACCACGAGATGTATATCAAGGTCCTCTGGAGTTATTTCGATCGTCAGATAGAGGGTTTTGTCCGCAGGTGCATCAATTATGACCCTATATGCGTTAGCTGCAACCTCATCTATCTCCTCTGATTCTAGTTGTTGCTCTACGAGTTCGTTTTCGCGGTATTGAAGTTCAATGGGTGTTACCTCGTCGAAGTATTCCTTTCTGGTAGCTATGTCAGCAATGAATTGAGGGTAGAAATATGCGAGGCCCTCGGCATGCCACCGCCGTAGCGCTTGATCTAAGCCTGAAAGGCCAGTGTCAGGCCCGAGATCCTTTTGCAATACCTCGTGGAGATAGTCGATAGGTTTACTGGGGCTAATCTGCCGTCCAAGGAAAAGCCAAAAATCACTAGTTTTATAGGCTGCAAGCTCACTCAGTGGGTCTGGTGCGTGAAGCGAGTAGTCGTATTCACGTGGGGCTCTAACGGCAAACGCAGCACGTGCCTCTGCCGTCAGTTCAGATTCTGGTATTCCCTCAATCTCAGACGCTAGACCCCCAGGATCTTGCCCCTCGGCGAATAGGCCAGTGGCAGACTGTCTCATCCATTCCATTTCTACAAACCTCGCCATCCCTTCAATTATCCAATGGTGCGACTCGGCAAACAAAACTCTTTCAGGTACATAGCTCCGCTGGATGCCATGAAATAGCTCGTGTGCCGGTACGTATGTACCACCTGTGCTTACTAGAAGATTATATACCAGATCTTGAATCCTGCCCTCCCCAGTCGCAGCTACACCCTCAAGCGGATTTGACGTTGCAAAGAGACAATGCGCCTCGACAAAAAGCGTCCATCCTGGCGTGTATTTACCGCATTTACCTCTCTGCAACGCTGTCGGGTCATTTTGCAGTCTAAGGTTGTACACGAGCTCTCCGCCCCAAGCCTCATCTTCTGGAACAAATTCAACGGATGGTCTCCGGAAACCCAGATCTCTGAACCAGACACTACTCTGCTCCAGTTGATGTTCTAGTTCGAGAATCAGAAAATCCCTGTCGTCGCCGTAGCGACCGCATGCTGCCCCAACGTCGTGTTCATCTTCAGGGTCGTCGAACCAATCGACGATGCTATCCTCACACCCAACGGACCATCTGATAGTACGCCATGCATAGGGGTCTTCTGCATCTACCGCCGAAGGAACTTGTGCCCATAGTGGACTGGAAAATGCAAGCAGGATGCCGACACAGACAGATGCGATACGGTTGAACATGACTCTGTTCCTCTCTGGGGTTTATATAAGAATAGTGACCAGCGCGTAGATGTCACTCTGGCCCGTGACCTCTCCGCCGTACTGTTCGGGCGGCATGTAGGCCGGCGTGCCGAGCAGCGCACCGCTCTGGGTCAGGTCGGTGGTTGGATCGTCCCCTAGCGCCTTGGCGATCCCGAAGTCTGCTACGACGGCGCGGTCGCTCGTGAGCAGGATGTTCTCGGGCTTGATGTCGCGGTGTATGACGTCATGCTCGTGGGCATAGTCGAGTGCTGACGCCACATCCCGACCGATTTGTATGACCTCACCCGGTGGCAGCGCGCCGTCACGCTTGATCCGCGCGCCGAGCGATTCTCCCTCCACGTGCGGCATGACGTAGTAGAGCGTGTCGCTAGCCATGCCCGAGCCGATGAGCGGAAGAATGTGGGGATGCTGCAGGTGCGCGGTGACCTGGATCTTACGCTCGAACCGCGTCCGTACCTCAGGAGTCGGGAGGTGCGTGCGGATCGTCTTGATCGCGACCCGGCGACCATGCTTGAGGTCCTGGGCAAGATAGACGGTGCCCATCCCGCCCTCGCCGAGCGCTTCGAGGAGCTCGTACCTGTCCGCTAGAGCATCGTGAAGGGTTTCGTAGGGGTCGGCCATGTGTCCAGACCCTCCCGCCGTGGTGTCAACAGACCGTGGGAAGAGTCTGGATCTGCACGGAAGCGGGTGCAAGTGTACGGCACGGTATGCGGAGGAAGAACGAGATCAGGAGCGTGGAGAGAATGCCGTGGCGCTCCCTGCGAACCGCTCACCGGGTGGTGGTTGTGCTCGGCAGCTAGCGCGCAGGCGCGCGCCCCTAGATGCCCAGCCGCCCGCGCGTGGGCGGCTGGGGCTCGCTGTCGGCGCTCAGATCTTGACCAGCTCCACTCGTCGGTTTTGTTGCCTGCCCTCGGGGGTGTCGTTCGTGTCGACGGGCTGGGTCTGACCGAGGCCCATCGTTCGGAGCCGCTCAGGTTCGATTCCTAAGTTGTCGACCAGGTAGCCCTTCACGGCGGCAGCCCGGTCGGCCGATAGCTGCATGTTGAAGTCGAACTCGCCCTCGTTGTCCGTGTGGCCTTCAATCATGAGCCTCAGGTCGGAATGCTCCCCGAGCATGGAGCCTATCGTCTCCAGCACCTCCGCCGATTCGGGGCGAATCGTGGCCTTACCGGTGTCGAAGAGGATGTTCCGAACGGCGACGCGACCCTCTGCCTCCAGCTCGTCGTAAAGGTCACGACCGCCCGCGGCAACGCGGATCGGGCCGACGAACATCGGGTTCTCGGCGTCGGCAAAATACGTGTTCTCGAAGTAGAGTGAGCCGGAGCGGCGGATATCGGCGTTCGGCACGTTGGCCACCCGCTGCTCGCCGACGAAGACCTTCACGTGGGCCCCGTCCGCCATGATTCGAAACGGCACGAGGCCTTCCCTCACGGCAAGCGCCGCGATGGTCGACTCCACGCCTGCCCCCTGCCCAACGACGGTCAATCCGGCCCCCTGATTGGACGCGACCTTGAAGATGTTGCCTTCCAGAGTTGACCAGTTCCCGCCTGCGGCCGTCGGGGGCGACGTCGCTACCATCATCTGCTGGTTGCCATGGGGGAAGTAGACGTCGAACTCGATCGTGAACTGCTCGGGGAGCGTCTCGGGAAGCTCGACCTGAAACGCGGCGTGGCGTGGTCCCGTGTTCTGGAGCAGCCGGCGGCCCTGCCATTCGACGATCTCCCAGGTCCCGCGCACGAACGTCAAGTGGCGGGGGAAGTCGCCCAAGTTGTCGTCCGTGTAATCATCGTAGAAGATCACCCGCTCGCCCGGCTCGAAGTCGTAGGTCGTCGAGGCGGTCGGAGCGGGCGGCGGGCCAGCGGCGGCGTCGCCCGGCGGCACACCCGCCTGCGAGGCGGCCTTGTTCCGGTCGGTGATCGGGTTCCCATCGTCGTCGGTGATGACATCGCCGTTCTGGTCGGTGTAGATGACCGGCTTGTCGTCCTTCTCGGCTTGTTCAGCACACGCCGGGTCGTTCACAGCGCAGCGAATCGCCTCGCGCAGCAGCCGTTCCGTCTGGTTGGCGGCCTCGTCCTCGACGGCGTTCTGAGCGGCGTCCTTCACCTTCTTGAGTAGCTGCGCATCCGCCTGGCTCGGCGTGGCGAAGACGGCGAGGATGGCGAGACAGAGGAAGGTGAGCAGTGTGGGTCGACGCATTAGAGGCCTCCTTCGTTCCGATCACAAAAGCCCGAGCGGCTCAAGGTTGTCGTGGCGAGGTAGTGCAGTCAACAACGACGAACGGGGCCCCAGCCGTCTGGCGTGCAAGCGAGCGCCGGTCTATCGTGGTTCGCTACCTACTTGAAACGGGCCGTACGACACTGCTTTGACGATCGGTCCAACCGGCTTGGAGCACTTCCTGGAGGTTCCTATGCGTGCCCTACACTACCTGACTCTCGGGCTTCTCTCCGCCGTGGCCGCGACTCTGCTCTCGGCCGATGCCGCAAGGGCTCAGGACGAAGGCGAGGAGAACGCGGAGTACGAGGCGCCCGGCAAGGGCGTCTGGCGGAACTACGACTTCGTTCCCGGCTCCACGGTGTGGTTCGCAACCGATTTCACCGACGAACCGGTGGGCCGCTTCCCGGCGAGCCAGCTCGAGTTCGTGAAGGGCAACATGCAGATCGTGGACTTGGAAGGGGAGAACGTTCTCGAGGCCACCGAGAAAAGCACATTTCGGGTCATCCTGCCGGAGCCGCTTCCCGAAGACTTCACGGTGGAGCTCACCCTCAAGACGGGCACGCCGAACATGGCGACCTACCTCTACTTCACGCCGAGGGAGGGGGCGTGGAACAAGTACGAGAGCCACTACCTCGTCCTCAACCGCTACCCGGGGATCTACTCGAAGGGTCAGGACGTTGCCACCATGCATCTATCCCGCGGCCTGGCCGACGAGTGGCACCTCGTGAAGCTCCAGCAGGACGGGACATATGCGATCGTCTATGTCGGTTCAGATCGGGTCTCGAATCTTCCGAACGCGAACTTCGTGACCGACAACACGATCGACTTCGATGTTGCCGCCAATGGGCGCTTTCCCACATACATCAAGGACATCGTGATCTCCGTCGGGCTGGACAAGCTTTACGACGCGCTCATGGAGAGCGGGGAGTTCACGACGCGCGGTATCCTATTCGCCTTCAACAGCGACGCGCTGCTTCCCGAGTCGACGCCGGTGCTGGCGGATATGGTCCGCACGCTGGAGAGTCACGCCGAGCTAGCCATCGTCATCGAGGGCCACACGGACAGCGTTGGTGAAGACGCCTACAACCTGGAGCTATCCGAGCGGCGCGCCGCGTCGGTGGTCGCCTACCTCGTGGAGCGCGGGATCGACGCGGGCCGGCTGCAGGCGCTCGGTAAGGGCGAAGCGGATCCCGTCGCCGACAACGCGACGCCCGAGGGCCGGCAGCAGAACCGGCGTGTGGTGGTTCGGCTACAGGACTAGCTCGGCCCTGCTTCAGCCTGACGGGCAGCTCACCTGGAACTCACCCGGGGACTCCGGGAAGCCGCCATCGACCTCGACGTCGCTCTCCCGGTCCCGGAACGGGGCCGAGCCGCTCACCGACCGGCCGTCGCCCTCCCAGAGGACGCCGGCCGAGTTGCCGTACGTGTCACCGGCGATCCACTTTTCGGTGGCCGGACCGCCCATGCGGTCGGTGCCGACGCGGATGTCGATGTCGGCGCCCTCCGGCTCGTCGGGATCGAAGGTGGCCACCAGATAGGCAGATGTGCCGTCGGCTCGCGTCCCCGATCCCTGAACCCCCATCGTGCCGAACATGCAATATACGTCGAAGTCGTAGGTCACCCCGCCAATGCTGACCGTGGCCGAGCCCGGCTCGCCTGTCGGCTCGCTGGGCGCCTCTGAGGCCGTCGAACCCGCACCTTTCTCGAGCGTGCCATCGCCGTCAGCGCCGTTTCCTCCGCAGCCGGCCACGGCGGCGGCCGCCGCGAGGGCGATCATTGCCAACTTCTTTCTCAATGGGACCTCCGTTCCGAGGAGCTGTGGAAAGACCGAACGACGGATAGCGGCGCCTGCACGACCCGACTACTCGAGAGTCTCGTTGACTCGCACCTCCTTGGTGACGATGGTGATCTCGAATTGGCCGGATTCGAGCATCTTTCGCAGATTCTCCATCTGCCCGCCCATCATCCGCTCGACCATGGCGCGCTGGGTGGGATCCATCCCCTCCAGGTTCTCCTCCATCTCCTCCAGGCTCTTCCGGGCGTTCGCCGCATCCTCCTCCGACATTCCGGCGGCCAGTCCAGTGGCCGTGATGTTCAGCAAGTACGGGTGGAGAAGCCCCTCGACGTCACGATAATCGGAGAGGACGGTGACGGCGGTCATCGGAGATGTCTGGCCATCCCTCGTGATCTCGCCTTCCATCTGCATCTTCCGAATGAGGTGATCGTCGGTGTCCACGTAGAGCAGCCCCGACTTGGGTACGAAAGCACCCTGGCCCATATCCTGATTGAGGTCCAACCCGCTGAGATCGTTGATCGCCACGACATGACACTGCTCGCCGTCCACGGATTCCTTGCCCTCCAGCTCGGCACGCTCGGCGATCTTCGGGTAGATGCGGTAGAAGTTGGACATTCCGCCACCGGCACCCTCCTGGCCCTTCGGCAGGAACACCGTCCGGCCCTCTACTTCCGTGCGCACGAAGGTCAGCTCCGTCTCGAACCCCATCGTCTCCTGCACGGTGGTATAGTTCTCGATGCCCTCCATCCGCTGTTCGTAGTCCTCGAGGGAGGTCATGAGGATCTCCTCCGCGGTCTGCGCGGTGGCGGCTGATGGCAGGGCCAGGACGACCGCGAGCGGCAGCAGACGTCGCGCGGCAGAGGTCGGCAGGATCTTCATCAACGGTCCTCCTTCAGATGGCGTCTCGCCGGGCAACCTGGCTACCTGGCTGTCGGCGTCCCGCGACGCACACAGCGAGTTCAGTGGATAGAAAGAGCCCGGCCGACCATCCGACCGGGCTCGCCTTCAAAGGTGTGGCGCTCGTTATCCGAGCGTCAAGCGTCGCACGCAGTCGACCGCTCGATCGGTCGGCTACTCCTCCTCTTCGTCGTCGGGCATCGTGCTCCCGCCGGCGTCCGCCAGGATCATCCACTGGTCGCCGACCTTCACGAGAATCGTGATGTACTCGCCCTCATCTCCCGCGGCTTCGCCCTCACCGTCGGGGTCGTACGCAAACCATCCGCGCTCGACCGCCAGATCGCCTGATGCGGCGACCCACACGGACTTCGCGCCCCAGTCGGCGGTAGCGTCCGGGTTGGCCGCATACTCCTCGGCCATGTCGGCCAAGATCGCCGCCCGCCCGTCGCGCAGGCCATCGTCTCCGATCGTCCACCCGTCCTCGACGAATAAAGCCGCCACGCCTTCAGCGTTTCCGGCCCGGAACTGCTCCAACCAGGTCATATTCACCTGTCGGACGGCGGCCTCCTCGGCTGCCAGATCGATCGCCGGCTCCTCCTCTACCGGCGCGCCGCTGTCGCCGTAGCAGGCCGAGAGGCCGGCAGCGAGGACACCGATGAGGCCGGCGGTCACTACGGTACGCGTTCTCGTCCAGGTGTTCATTAAGCTCTCCTGTGGGCTCGGGGGACGCCGGCGTAGTGCCGGTCGGGCTTGCCTACCAGCTGGCCATCCGCTCCTTGATCGAGTACTCGGGAATGATATCGACCGGGACGTCTCTCAGGCGAGCCCGGGCCAGCTCGAGCTCGAGAGACGCCTGGCCGTAGCTGTCGAAGAACTCTCCCACGCCGGCGTAGTCGCCGGTCGCCTGCAGCGTCAGGTAGATGCCGGCGAGCTCCGACATCGCAGTCGGCATCACCTCCTGAACCACGGAGAACCGCTCCGAGGCCGCGTCGTACTCGACGGCACCCCTCTCGAGCAGGTAGTTGAACTGGCTCAGACAGCCCTTTCCGTGGGCCTCGGTGATGCCGAACCGCATGCAGCGGAAGAGGTCCGCGATGTGCCCGATGTAGACCTGGCGCAGGAACTCCTCCGTGTACACGCCCCTCTCGGTGAGCACGGCGAGGCTGTGCGTGCCGACGGCGTCGGCCTTCGCCTCTTCGAGCGCCGAGTAGCGGTCGCGCAGCGCCTTGTTCACGGTCAGGCCCTCGCTGCCCGTCACGTAGTCCGGGCCGAGGCCATGAGCGAGCTCGTGCATGAGGACGCGCGTGAAGTACTCGTCGATCCCGACGGCGCCGGCCTGCTCGGGCACGAGGACGCGGAGCGCGATCGGCTTGAGGATCGTCTCGAACTTCGCCTCGATCACGTTCTTGAGCATCACCTTCTTCGAGCCTTCCTGCTCCCGGACGCGCGGGTCGTTCGGAAGGTTGAAGGCGATCGTCTGGACGCCGGCCCTCGTGTCGCCGGCCGCGTAGGCCAGGTCCACGACGGAGATGGGGGAGGTGAACGGGCGGTCCAGGTTCTTGTGCTCGTCCGGGATGGGCAGGGCCTGCTCGAGGGCAGGTAGCTCGGATACGAGACCGGCGAGTCGCTCGCTCTCCGCCGGGTCCTTGATGCCGAGGAAGGACTCGAAGGCCGCCTTGTAGCCGTACCGGCGGTCCTCGTACACTTCGTAGGGCCCGATCGTCGGATCGATCAGGTTGTCCTCGAGGCGCATCCAGGCCACGTCACTGTCGAAGTAATCGTCGGAGAGGAACGCCGCCGCTCGCGACGTCAGGAAGCGGCGCAGGGAGGGGTTCTCGACGGCATTTGCCGCCTCGCGCAGGGCCGCCGCTGCCGGCTCCAGCCGATCCCGGTACGCCCGGGAATAGGGGACCGCGGTGATCTCGTCTTCGGCCTGCTCGATCACCGTGAAGTAGGACGTGAACGCCTCGCGGTCCTCAGGGTGCTCCTGGAGCCACCGCTCGATGCCCTCCTTCGAGACTTCCTCCGCGTAGTAGCCGGCGCCCTCGGGCTTGGGACCGACGTTTAGGAACGGCTCATCCCCCTCCAGCCGATCCCACGGGCCGTACATGATGTCGAAGTACGAACGGGCCGCCTCGATGCCGGGACCCTGGCGCTCCAGGAGCATCCCTTTCAGCTCCGGATTCCCGCGCCACACCTGCTCGAGGAAGATGGCGTCCAGGTAGTCGGAAGCCTCGACGAGCTTCTTGAGCGCGACCTTCTGGCCCGGGTTCAGGAGAGCCGCGTCGAAGGTGAGCGGGACGGAGGCGAACTGGTCCACCCGTCGCTGGAGATCCTCGGGTGTCAAGCCGGGGGCGATCTCCACGAACTCCGGAAGCGTCGCATGAGCCGGCATCGCGCTCAGGTCCGCGGTGAGGGGCTTTGCGGGGACCGGCTCCTCGCCTTCGCCGCCCGCTCCCCCCGGCTCCGGCTCCCGATCGCCCGCACAGCCCGAGAGGGTAAGCGTCAGGCAGCAGACCAGCGCCACAGCCGCCGGCCAACTCGCGCTCCCGTGTGTGGTCGTATGGCTTGTCACGGCAGATACTCCGTGGGTTTCGCTCACGTGGACTTTGACCGCTCTCGCCGAATCGCCGTGAACAGGATGAAACCCAGACCACCCCAGACGAAGCCGAGGATAAGGATCATCGTGATGACGGCGGTGGTGGACATGCTCTACATAATGGGGTCAGGGGTTTCTTCCCTCCAGGCCGAGATCGCTGGCGATCCCGCGCATCGCATCGATCACGAACTGGATGTGCTCGGTCATTTCCGCGTCCAGATCCTCGGCCGCCTCCCGCATCGCCTCGCGATCAACCGCTGCGGCGAACGACCGGTCCTTCATCTTCTTCTTCACGGACTTGGGCTTGAGATCGCTGATCCCGTTCGGCCGCACGAGGGAGCAGGCGACGACGAACCCCGTGAGTTCGTCGACCGCTCGCAGCGTCAGCTCCATGCGCGTCTCCGGCTCCACGCCCGTGTACTCGGCGTGCGACATGATCGCCCGCAGAACGTCGTCGGGGACCCCTCGTTCTCGCAGGATCTCCTGCCCGGCCGAAGGATGTCCCTCCGTCGGGCTGTGGTCCGCGTTGGGCCAGCGCTCGTAGTCGAAGTCGTGCAGCAGACCGGTGAGGCCCCACCGCTCCTCGTCCTCCCCGAACTTGCGGGCGTAGGCCCGCATCGCCGCCTCCACGGCGTACATGTGCTTCCTGAGGTTCTCGTTCTCGGTGTACTCCTGGACGATCGCGAGGGCCTCCTCGCGGGACGGGATCTCAGACATGCCACCTCACCTCGGCCTGGTCTCGGCCAGGGCGCGCAGGAACGCGTCCGGAGCCTCCAGGCTCAGCAATAACGAGTAGCCGTCGCTCGTCGGGACGTAAGCGATCCGGCTGGGGTCCGTCACGTAGGCGAGCGCTTTCTCGCCGTTTCTCAAGCGAAACCAGCCCGACCCGTAGCCGGGAAGGCCGGTGCCCATCGTTCGACGCTTGAGGCGATACTCGGGAGCGACGCGAAGATCCAATGCTTTGGCGGCGTCCACGTCGATCACCTCCCATGGGATCGTGCGGCCCCAAAGGTCTCCGACGAGGCGTACCCCGCGGGGCGAGACCTCGAATCGGGCATTTCGGGCGGAGTAGGCCAGGTAGCCGAACATCACCGTCAGTACGGCCATCAGGATACACAGTGCCGCCAGAAACCAGAGGGCCTTCGCCGAGGCTGGCGTCATCTGGAAGACTGTGGTCATCCTCGTCCCCCTTCTCGTTCCTCTCTTGGATCAACCTCGCCAGCAGTCTGCCTGGCGGCGAGCTACTCCTCGTCCAGCAGCTCGGCGCGAGTCACGGCGCCCCTTCCGAACCGCTTCTTGAGCGCATCGACGGCCCGCGCGACCTGACGGTCTCCTCCATCGGCAGCCTCGAACAGGGAGAGCTGTCCCCGGCCTTCCGAGACGAGGCCGGAGAGGCTCACGCCGACGAGGCGGACGCGGCGTCCCTTCCTGTCCGCGTCACGCAGAAGTCTCACGGCCACGGGCCATATCCCCTCGAAGGTGTTCACCGGCCGCGGGAGGGTCACCTGCCGCGTCACCGTCTCGAACCCCTCCCAACGGAGTTTCACCATTACGGTCATTCCTGCAAGGTCCCGTCGTCGAAGCGCCGCCGCCACCTGTTCGCAGAGCCGGAAGAGCGTGCGCTCCACCGCCCTGCGATCCATGACGTCCGCGTCGAACGTGATCTCCTTGCCCAGCGACTTGCGCGCCCGCTCGGACCGGACGGCCCGCTCGTCCTCTCCTCGGCAGAGCCGATGGAAGCGGGCGCCGGCAGCTTCTCCGAAGAGCCGGACCAGCTGCTCGCGATCACGGGCCTGCATGTCTCCGAAGGTCCGGATTCCGACCGCGTACAACCGCTCCAGGGTCTTCGGGCCCGCTCCCCAGAGCCTCCCGATCGCCAGTGGAGCGAGAAACTCCACCTCCGATCCCGGATCGACCACCACGAGCCCGTCCGGTTTTTCGAGGTCGCTCGCGATCTTCGCCAGGAACTTCACCGGGGCTACGCCCACCGAGGCGCTCAGCGACTCCTCTCGTCGTATCTCGCTCTTGATCGAGCGCGCGATCGCACGTCCGTCTCCGAACAGGGCCGCGCTCGCCGTCACGTCGAGGAACGCTTCGTCGATGCTGAGCGGCTCGACGACATCCGTGTATCGATGGAGGATCTCGAGGATGCGGCCGGAGACCTCGGCGTACAGGATCCCCCTGGGCCTGACGAAGGCGGCGTGCGGACACCGGCGGTAAGCCTCTGAGATCGGCATGGCCGATCGGATGCCGTATTGGCGGGCCTCGTAACCGGCTGCCGCCACGACGCCCCGCCCACGTCCCCCCTTCGGATCCGAGCCTACCACGACAGGCCGACCGGCCAGATCGGGATTCTCCCGCACCTCGATCGCCGCGTAGAAGGCGTCCATGTCGACGTGGAGGATCGTCCTCGACACGTTCAACCCTCGACTCCCGCCGCGATCCTTTCCCTCAGGATGCGGAGCGCCCGGCCCGGCTCGTCCGATATCAAACCGTCGACGCCCCAGTCCCACAAACGACGCATCGCGTCCGGCCGGTTGACCGTCCAGACGAAGACGCCGAGCCCGTCGCGGTGGGCCCGGCGCACGAATCTGGGGGTGACGATCCGGATCCCGCGGAATCGCTCGGGCACCATCACGGCATCGGCGTCCGGCACGGAGGAGCCGGCGAGACCGACCTTGCCGAGCAACACGTAGGAGCGGAGCTCCCCCTCGCTCGCGCATCGCCAGGATGCGTACGGCGCCGCCGGCTCCAGGGCGCTACGCGAGAAGGAGCCGACCAGCGTCCGTGCGGCGACGTCGTGCTCGGACAGCCAGCCGGGAAGCCGGTCCCCGGCGCGCTGCGACTTGATCTCCATCACGACGGGGACGTCCTCGCCGATCTCCGCGAACGCCTCCGTCAGAGTGGGGATCCGAACGCCGCGAGCCCGGAACGGGAATTTGCCGCCGCCGTTCGGCGTGAAGCGGTATCCGGCGTCGAGCCGTCGCGCCTCCTCCAGACTCATGTCGTCGATCCGACCGGAGCCGTCCGTCGTCCGATCGACCGTTGAATCGTGTAGGAGGACAAGTCGGCCGTCGCTCGTACATTGAAGGTCGAACTCCACCGCGTGCGCCCCGGCGCGAACGGCATGACGCAGTGAGGGTAGGGTGTTCTCCGGTGCCACACCTGCCGCGCCGCGGTGCCCGACGACTCGAATGGAGGATCCGGGCCCGAAAGTCATCCGAGGAAGTTAAGCGCGGCCGTGTGTTGCCGCCCGGAGCAGCCGTACGCTACCATTTCGGGCCCGAACACTCCTCGACGAGACCACGTATCCGACGGATAGACTCAGACAGAACCGGAATGACGAACGGCGAAAGCGCGGGCGGACATCCGCCGGACCTGATGAACAAGCTCACGTCGCTGAGCAAGCGGCGCGGATTCATCTTTCAGTCCTCCGAGATCTACGGGGGCGTGGGATCCGTGTACGACTACGGTCCGCTAGGGGTCGAGCTCAAGAACAACATCCGCGCCGCCTGGTGGCAAGAGATGGTGCACCGCAGGCCCGACGTAGAGGGTGTGGATGCCGGAATCCTCATGAACCCTCGCGTGTGGGAAGCCAGCGGCCACGTCGAAGGCTTCACGGATCCGCTCGTCGAGTGCCGCAACTGCCACCGCCGCTTCCGCGCCGAAGACCTCGATGGCGTGCAGTGCCCCTCCTGCGGGATGTCCGGGACGTTCACGGAGCCGCGCCAATTCAACCTGATGTTCCACACCTTCATGGGGCCGGTCCAGGACGAGGCATCCACCGTCTACCTGAGGCCCGAGACCGCCCAGGGGATATACGTCAACTTCCGCAACATCCAGGAGACGGCGCGGCAGAAGGTCCCCTTCGGGATCGCCCAGATCGGGAAGGCGTTCAGGAACGAGATCACTCCAGGCAACTTCATCTTCCGGATGCGCGAGTTCGAGCAGATGGAGATGCAGTACTTCGTCGAGCCGAGCGCCGACGCGGAGTGGTTCGAGACGTGGAAGCAGCGCCGCATGGAGTGGGTTCGCGGCCTGGGCGTGACCCCGGAGCGGCTTCGCTTTCACGAGCACGGGCCCGACGAGCTGGCCCATTACGCGAAGACCGCGTTCGACATCCAGTACCTCTTCCCCTTCGGGTGGCAGGAGATCGAGGGGATCCACAACCGGACCGATTTCGACCTGTCGCGCCACCAGGAGTACTCGGGCAAGAAACTGGAGTACTTCGACCCCGCGAGCGGCGACCGCTTCATTCCGTTCGTCATCGAGACATCCGCGGGGCTCGATCGCACGCTGCTCGTCGTGCTCGCCGATGCGTATACGGAAGAGGAGATCGAAGGCGAGCAGCGCGTACTCCTCCGGCTTCACCCCCGCCTGGCTCCGATCAAGGCGGCCGTCTTCCCGCTCGTGAAGAAAGACGGAATGCCGGATGTGGCAAAACGGGTGGCCGATGAGCTCCGCGAGGAGGTCACCGTCTTCTACGACGAAGCCGGGTCCATCGGCAGACGCTATCGTCGGCAGGACGAGGCCGGCACGCCGTACTGCATCACGATCGACGGCCAGACGCTCGAGGACGAGACGGTCACCGTTCGCGACCGGGATTCGCTCCAGCAGGAGCGGGTCGCCATCGACCGCCTGCCGGGCCACCTGCAGGCCTTGCTCGAAGCCGCCGCTTGAGCCTCACCCTGGACGAGCTTCGCCTGAGGGCGGAGCGATTCCTCGCGCGCGCCCGCGAGGAACGGTACCTCTCCGAGGCCGGCCTGAAGACCAGGCCGCAGCTCGAAGAGCTTTACGACTCGGACCCGCTGCTGGACATCTCGGTCTCGATGCCGGTCGTCGAGAGAGCTCTGGCCGAGTCCTCGGGCGGAGAGGAGCGGCGGCTCCGGTTACTGCTCGAGTGGTTGGGCACCCGGCACCTGCAGCGGGTTCGCGCGCCGCTGGACGACGAGCTCTACGCCTGGGAGAGCACGACGACGTTCGACGTCGACGGCCACGAGCGACCGCTCACCGGCGTCCTCGATCTGTTGCGAAATTCCGAGCGCGGTCTCGCGCTGGCATTAGAGGAGCGCAGGAACCGGGAGCTCGAAGAGGTCGCCACCGTTCTCATGGACCGGAACTTCAGAGTACGGCAGGCAGCCGAGGGGTTGGGATACGGTGGGTACGTCGACGCGAGCTCCCGGCTGGCCGGTTTCAGCCTCAGGGTCGCTGGACGGCAGGCCCGCCAGGTCCTGGATCAGACCGAGGCGGTCTTTCGCGAACAGCTCGTCTACCATTTGCGGACCTGGCTCGACCTCTCCCCGGACGAAGCGGAGAGATCCGACACGCGAAGGCTGCGCCGCATGGCGTGGCTGGACGACGCGTTCAGGCCGCGAGAGGTCCTGGAATCGACCGCCCGTGACCTCGCTGCTCTCTCCATTCCCCTGGAGGCGAAGGGTCGGCTCAGGCTGGATCGCGAAGCTCGTCCGCTGAAGCGCGGCCGTGCCTTCTTCGCGGCGCTGCGCGTACCCGACGATGTCGTGATCTGCATCGCTCCGGTGGGTGGACGGGCTGGTTGCCAGGGGGTGCTCAGGGCGGTCGGGGGAGGCCTCCACGCTGCCTACACGGACCCTGATTTGCCCTTCGAATACCGATCTCTCGGGGACACTTCCGTCGCGCGGGGATTCGGCCGGACATTCGCGCGCCTGACGAGCAGCGGAGCGTGGGTGGAGCGTACCACCGGGCTGTCGGGCGAGGCCCTCGCGGACTATCTGCGCCTCGCGGCCTTCGTGGATCTGCAGGCGCTTCGTCGCGACGCGGCGACCCTGGTCTACGAGCTCGAGCTGGCCGAGGCCGAGCGTCCAAGCGAGCTTCGGCTTCGCTATGCACAGCTGATGCGCCACGCCACCGGCGTCCGCTATGATCCGCGCTCCTTTCTGGAGCATGCCGAGGGAGATTTCACGAGTGCCCGCAGGCTCCGAGCCTGGATGCTCAGCGCCATCCTCTCGAACGAGCTGCGGGAGCGATACGATGCGGACTGGCCGACCAACCCGCGCGCAGGATCGTCCCTGCGGGAGCTCTGTGCGTTGGGCCGCATGGAAGATGCGTCCGACCTCGCGAAGCGGTTCGGGGAGCGCTTGGAGCCCGAGACACTCCTCGCCCACCTGGGCGAAGAGTACGGCTGAGGTCGCGTGGAGATGAACCCTCCGCAGCGTATGTCCGCCGCCCGGACCGCGGCCGGCTTGGCCCTCCTCGTCGGTGGATACGCCGCCTGGGTTCGCCGGCGGAACCGCCGCCTTCGCCGTCCACCGATCCGAGGCCCGGACGGCCTCGCCTACCCCTCACGCCGGCTCGTCTACTCCGACGGGGTCGAGGTGACGTACCTGGACGCCGGGAGCGGGAGTCCGATCGTGATGATCCCGGGTGCGGACGGAATGAAGGAGACCTTCCGATACCAGGTACCCGCTCTCGCCGACCTGCATCGCGTCATCGCCGCCGACATGCGCGCTCGGCACGCGCCCGACGCCTCGTTCGATCGCCTGGCGGACGATGTCGCCGAGCTCATGGACGAATGCGGCCTCGAGAGCGCCCTCGTCGTGGGTCAGAGCCTCGGGGGTGCCGTCGCCCTCCGCTTCGCGACGCGCTACCCGGAGCGGGCCGCGGGGCTCGTCATCGCGAACTCGCTCACCCGCATCACGCTGGAACACCTGGGGCTGAATCGAACCGGGCTCATCCCGCTGGCGCGCTTTACGACCCGGTACCTGCCGACGGCCGCCTCGCGCGGCTTGGCTCGCCTCTGGAGCCGGGCCGAGGTCTGGGTGTTCGACGACTCTCCCGGATGGGCCAATATCGTGGACTACGTGCTCTGGACCGGCCCGCGCACCGTGCCGGCCGCGGTTTCGAAGGGGAGGGTGGACCTGTTTCGCGAGGTGGATCTCCGGGCGGAGCTTAGTCACGTACGTGCCCCCACGCTGGTCGTTCGAGGGGATCGGGACTTCTACATGCCTCCGCACTGGTGGGACGACATCCTGGAGCTCGTCCCGAGCTCGCGGAGTACGGAGGTCCCCGAGGCCGGGCACTGCTCCCACATCTCGATGCCCGGCACCTTCAACCAGACAATCCTCGAGTGGATCCGTGAGATCGACGCGACCGGCGCGGCCGGTTCCCCCGGGCAGCCGAGCGGGGAGTCCCCGTGACGGATCGCGGAGCCGTGTTCTCCTCTCGCTGGGGGACGATGCTCGCCATGCTCGGGATGGCGGTCGGAACCGGGAACATCTGGCGATTCCCGCGTGTCGCGGCTTCGAACGGAGGAGGCGCCTTCCTCGTCGCCTGGGTCGTCTTTCTCCTCCTCTGGTCGGTCCCGCTCATCCTCGTCGAGTTCGCGATGGGAAAGAACACGCGCCGTGGGCCGATCGGGGCGTTCGTGAAGGTCGCCGGCCCACGCTTCGCCTGGATGGGCGCCTGGGTGGCGTTCACCGCCACGGCGATCATGTGCTACTACTCGGTGGTGATGGGGTGGACCGTCCGCTACCTGTGGGGGTCGCTGACCCGCGCCGTGCCGATGGATTCGCCCGAGGCGGCGGACGCGTTCTGGTCCGTCTACGTGGGTTCCGGCGCCGCGGTGGCGACGCACGCGGTCGCCATCACGCTGGGCGCCCTGGTCGTGGCCCGGGGGGTGATGGGGATCGAACGGGCGGCGCGGGTTCTGATCCCGAGCCTCCTCATCCTGGTCGTCGTCCTCGTCATCCGGGCGGTGACTCTCCCGGGAGCCTCCGCCGGTCTCGAGTTCCTCTTCAGTCCCGACTGGAGCGACCTGCTCACGGCTCGCCTGTGGCTGGAGGCTCTCACGCAGAACGCCTGGGACACGGGGGCGGGCTGGGGGCTGATCGTCGCGTATGCGGTCTACCTGAGGAGGCGCGAGGACACGACCCTGAACGCCTTTCTTCTTGGCTTCGGCAACAACTCCGTCTCGCTCCTCGCCGGCATCATGGTGCTCTGCACCGTGTTCGCGATCATGCCGGATTCAGCGGGGCAGATCGTTGGAGCCGGCAACGAGGGTCTGACCTTCGTCTGGGTACCGCAGCTGTTCGGACAGATGCCGGCCGGACGCTTCTTCATGGTGCTCTTCTTCCTGGCCCTGGTCTTCGCGGCCTGGAGCAGTCTGATTGCCATGATCGAGCTGGCATCGCGTGTGCTGCGGGACGCGGGCGTAGAGCGCACTCGAGCGATCATCGCGGTCGGTGCGCTCGGCTTCCTCGTCGGGCTCCCCTCCGCTCTCTCCATCGACATATTCAGGAATCAGGACTGGGTGTGGGGCGTCGGGCTCATGCTCTCCGGCTTCTTCTTCGCCTTCTCCGTCCTTCGCTTCGGCGTGGACCGTTTCCGCTCGGTGATGGTTAATACGGAGGGCTGCGACCTCGTGATCGGCCGCTGGTGGAACGTCGCGATTCGTCTCGTGGCGGTTCAGGCCGTCGTGCTCATGGGGTGGTGGCTGTGGCAGGCAGTCGACCCGTCCGACCTCGCGGCTACGTTCACGCCCTTTTCCACCTTCAACGTGGGTAGCGTGCTGGTCCAGTGGATCGTGGCGATCACCGCCTTCCTGCTCCTGAACCGATGGCTAGTGAAGATCTCCGGCGCGGCTTCCGCGCCGGAGCAGGACGGCCCATGACCGTATCCACCGAGCGCTTCCGAGACGTCCTGGGATGTCTGGCCGGCGGCGTGTGCGTGATAGCGACGCGTGATCCGCAAGGCCTACCGCGAGGCCTCACCGCCACCGCGGTGTGCTCGGTGTCGCTGGATCCGCCGCTCGTGCTGGTCTGTCTGGACTCCGGCTCGCACACGCACGCCGCGATCACGACCTCGGGCTTCTTTGCCGTGACCTTCCTCGGCGCCGACGACTCGTCGGTCGCGGATCGATTCGCGGGCGACGACGAAAACAAGTTCCAGGGTGTTCCGACACGCGAGATGATTACCGGGGCGCCGGTGCTGGAGGCCGGCCTGGGTTACTGCGACTGTGCGGTGGTGAAAGAGGTGGCGGCGGGGGACCACACGGTGTTCATCGGGCGGGTCGAGGCTGCCGACCTCTCGGAACGGGTGGGGGGATCTCTTGCGCCGCTCCTTCATTACCGTGGGGCATACCTGGTGCCGGCCGGCGCCGAACGGAAGTCGGCGCGGGGACCCGGCCCGAATCCGGACCCGCCGCGGGACTGAGTCGAGGTCGAGGAGGAGGACGTGTCCGCCCCGGCAGAGATGGCGCTGGACGATTTCGAGGCACTGGCAGCCCGGCTCTGGCAGCGCATCCCGGAGGCGCTGAAGGAGGGTGTGAACGCGCTGGTTATCGAGGAGAAGGAGCTCGGCCATCCCACGCTCGGCGGGATCTATACCCTCGGCGAGTGCGTCACGGAGAGCTGGCCTTCGGGATACGGCGACGCCGGCGATGTGCGCTCGGAGCTGGTGCTCTACCACGGCTCCTTTCTGGCGCTGTCATACGAAGACGACGCTCTGGAGTGGGAGGAGGAGATCTGGGAGACTATCACCCACGAGCTGCTCCACCACCGCGAGGCGGCGGCCGGCGAATCGGCGCTGGACGACATGGATTGGGCGACCGATCAGAACTTCCTCCGCCTGGCGGAGCGGCCCTTCGACCCGACCTTCTACCGCGCGATACCGGCGGATGCGGATGGAATCGTGAGGTTGGACTCCGAGACCTTCGCCGAGGGCAGCATAGAGGGCGGATCCTCCACCGCCACCTTCACGTGGAGGGGCCGGAGCTTCGGCGTCCGCGTCCCGGCGGCGGCTGTGACGCTCTTCGTGAGCGTCCGAAACCTGGCGGGCGGCCGCCTGACGGTCGTCGTGCCTCCGAGAGTGCCGCTTCTTCGGCGGATCCTCGGCAGAGGGGGCGACGGCGTCCAGGTGCTCTCGCGGCGGGCGCTCCCCGTTCCCCACTCGTAGGCCGGATGTGATGCCGCTTTTCGGAGGGTTCAACATCGGCCGCTGGTTCGGCTTCCCGATCCGGATCGACTACTCCTGGTTCGTGCTGATCGCCCTGATCGTCTGGGTCTTCAGCACGGTCGAGTTCCCCCGGCAGCTTCCCGGCTACGACGGCGAGGCGTATCTGCTCATGGGGGTCGCCGCGGCGCTCTTCTTCTTCATGTCGCTCCTCCTGCACGAGCTCGCGCACTCGGTGGTGGCCCGCTCACGCGGCATACACGTACAGGGGATCACGCTCTTCATCTTCGGCGGCGTGGCGCAGACCACGATGGAAGCCAAGCGGCCGGTCGACGAGTTCCTCCTCACCGTCGTGGGTCCGCTCGCCAGCTTCACGCTGGCCGGGATCTTCTGGTCTCTCGGAGCCCTGACCGACGAGCTCGGGATCATGGCGCCGGCCGGACAGGTTTCCCGCTATCTGGGCTGGCTCAACTTCGTTCTCGCGGTCTTCAACCTCGTGCCGGGCTTTCCGCTGGACGGAGGTCGGATCTTCAGGGCGGCGGTCTGGCAGGTCACGGGAGACCTCCGCCGTGCCACGCGCTGGGCCACGGCCGGAGGCCGCGCCTTCGGTTACGTGCTCATCGCCGGCGGGGCGTTCCTGATCATGCGCGGGCCGCTGCTCAGCGGCCTCTGGCTGGCGTTCATCGGGTGGTTCCTCGCGAGCGCTGCCGCCTCGAGCTATCGGCAGTTCGTCTTGATGCGCGCGATCTCCGATGTGCCCGTGACTCGCGTCGCACGTCTGGCGCCGGCCGTGCCCGCCGCCATGTCCGCGCGCGACCTCGCGGATCTATACGTTTCGGGCCTCCCGCCGGCGCTCCCCGTGATACGCGACGGCCGGATGGTGGGGGTCGTGGCTCTGGACGACGTGGCGGCTGTTCCGCCGGAGCGTCGGGCCGAAACGACGGCTGCCGAGCTCATGAGCGACGTGGCCGACACGCCCGTCGTGTCGCCCGACGCGACTCTCGACCAGGTGATCGGGCAACTTCAATCGAGTGATTCGGAGCGCGTGATCGTCGCGGAGGCAGGCCACATCCACGGGATCCTGACGTTGCAGGAGATCGGTGATTGGGTGGGGCGAGCCAACAAACTGGGTCTCGATCAGCTCCCGCCGTCGCTCGACGGGGGCGGCTCGGAGCCGGACGTAGGGGATGGCTGAGGATATGGCTGAGGATGTCGGGAGGAGCGACCCACGCCTGGGGGAGCTGGGGTCGAGGCTCGCCGATCGCTACCCGGACCTGACGGTGACGCTGGACCACTCGTCCGCGCTCGAGCTGCTGGTGGCGACGATCCTCTCGGCGCAGTGCACGGACGCGCGCGTCAACGAGGTCACGCCCGCCCTGTTCCAGCGCTTCCCGACGGCCGAGGATTACGCCGGAGCCGACCGGGAGGAGCTCGAGGAGTACGTCCGAAGCACGGGTTTCTTCCGGAACAAGGCCAAGCACATCCAGCAGATGTCGGCCCGGCTGGTGGCCGATCATGGCGGTGAGATCCCGGGCACGATGGAGGCGCTGGTCGAGCTGCCCGGTGTGGCTCGGAAGACCGCCAACGTGATCCTCAGCAACTGGTTCGGCGTGCACGAGGGCGTGGTCGTGGACACGCACGTGAAGCGCGTCGCCGGGCGCCTCGGCCTCACGGAGGAGACCGACCCCGCAAAGGTCGAGCGCGACCTGATGGAGCTGCTTCCGACGGATCAGTGGAGGCCCTTTGCGTGGCGCCTCATCCTTCATGGTCGCTCGACCTGCGCCGCCCGCCGCCCGAATTGCTCGGGCTGTGAGCTCGCGGATCTGTGCCCGAGCTCCCGGGCCTTCGACTGATGCGCCTCGAGGACGCGCAGAGGTGAACGCCAGAGACCGCGTTGTCCGGCTCTACGAGCGCCACTACGGGGTCCGTCCGGCCCATGTCCACGATGTCGCGGCGGACGGCTCGGCGCGTCGCTACTATCGTCTCCCGACGCCCGAATCGGGCACGGTTATCGGCGGATACGGCCCCGACCGGGGCGAGAACCGCGCGTTCCTCTCCTTCTCCGCGACGTTGCACGAGGCCGGGCTTCCCGTCCCCGGGATCCTGGCGGTGAACCGCCGGCAGGGTACGTGGCTGGAAGACGACCTGGGAGACACGACGTTGTTCGACCTGCTCGCCGAGGCGCGCAGGGCCGGGGCACAGGGGCCCGATACGGAGGAGGCGTTCCCGGAGGAGGCGCTTGCCGTCTACCGGCGGGTGATCGAGCTGTTACCGCGGTTCCAGGTCGAGGGTGGGCGCATCCTCAACTTCCGCGTCGCGTATCCTCGCCGGGCCTTCGACCGCCAGTCGATGCTCTGGGACCTGAACTACTTCAAGTACCATTTTCTCAAGCTGGCCCACGTGCCCTTCGATGAGGCCAGGCTGGAGCGCGACTTCGGGAAGCTCGTGCGGTTCCTGCTCGAGGCGCCGCGGGATCATTTCATGTACCGCGACTTCCAATCCCGGAACATCATGGTGGTGGAGGGCGAGCCCTGGTTCATCGACTACCAGGGCGGCCGGCGCGGTGCGCTGCAGTATGATCTGGCCTCGCTGCTCTACGATGCGAAGGCCGATCTGCCGCCCGCGGTGCGTGCCGAGCTTCTCGAGTGCTACCTGGGCACGCTCGAGGGAATGGTGCCGGTGGATCGCGAGGCGTTCCACGGCTACTACCGGGGTTTCGTTCTCATCCGGATCATGCAGGCGCTCGGCGCCTACGGGTACAGGGGCTTCTTCGAGCGCAAGCCTCGCTTTCTGCAGAGCGTTCCCTTCGCGGCCCGTAATCTCGATGCGCTTCTCGAGGAAGGCTTGCCCCTCGCGCTCCCCGAGATCGAATCGACGTTCTCGCGCATCGTGGAGCGCTGGGCGGGACCGGAGTCGTCGACCCAGGAGGCGCCCGGGCTCTCGCTCCGGGTGGCCAGCTTCAGCTACCGGAACGGGTATCCCGAGGATACAAGCAGCCACGGGGGCGGCTACGTCTTCGATTGTCGCGGGATCCCGAACCCGGGGCGGCTGGCCGAGTTCGTGGGCCAGACCGGGCTGGATGAGCCGGTGGTCGAGTTCTTGGCAGCTCGCCCCGAGACGGGAGCGTTCTGGGACGGAGTGAGGCGGCTGGTGGAGGTCCACATCGACGCCTACCGGCAGCGCGGCTTCACCAGCCTCAGCATCAGCTTCGGCTGCACGGGAGGACAGCACCGGTCGGTCTACTTTGCCGAGAGGCTGGCCCGACACGTTCGAGAGATCAACCCGGATGTGAACGTCATCCTGCGGCACCGGGAGAGGCACGGCTGGCCCGGGGCCGGGCCCTGAGCAGCCGCGTGCCTCGCCGTCCATGATGCCATGATGGAGGCGATGATCCTCGCCGCGGGCGTCGGCGAACGGCTCAGACCGCTCACCCAACACGCTCCGAAAGCGCTGGTGGAGGTTGCCGGCGTTCCCATGCTCGAGAGGGTGGCTCGCCGGTTGATCGATGCCGGGGCCGATCGGCTGGTCATCAACGTCCACCACCACGCCGACCAGATCGAGGAGTACGTCAGGCGAAAGGGGAGCTTCGGCGTGGAGATACGGTTCTCCCCGGAGGAAGGAGCGCCTCTCGAGACCGGCGGGGGGCTGTTGGCGGCCGCGCCGCTCTTCGAGCAGGACCAGCCGTTCCTGCTGCACAACGTCGACGTCATCTCGGATGGACCCTCGCCGTCAACCGCCGCGAGACCACCCGGCCCCTGCTCGTCGACGAACACGGCTTCCGTGGACTGGCGAACTTGCGGACCGGGTGGCGAGCCGAAGCTCGCTCGGAGGCCGGACGCACCGAGGAGATCGGCTTCGCGGGCATCCACGTCCTTTCGCCGGAGATCTTCGAGCTGATGACGGAGCGTGGACGGTTCTCGATCATGGACGTCTATCTCAGGCTGGCCGAAGAGGGCCATGCCATCGAGACGTTCGACATGAGCGACGCCCTGTGGCTGGAGGTGGGCGACCCCGTTCGCCTCGCGAACGCCAACGCGGTCATGATGCGCCTCCCGCCTCACCGGTGAGCCCTAACGATCTCCAGCGCCGGCTCCGTGCCGCGGCGCTCGGCCTGGGCTTCGACCAGGTCGGCTTCGCGCCCGCGTCCGAGCCGCCCAACGCCGCCGCTTATCTGGCCTGGCTGGAGAGAGGCTGGCACGGCGAGATGTCCTACATGGCCCGGGAGGATGCCGTGCGCCGCCGGCTCGATCCCGGGCAGGCGCTGCCCGGCTGCAGAACGATCGTCGTCGTCAGCCTCAGCTACGCGCGCCTCGATCCGGGGATTCCCGAGGGCACGGAGAAACCGGTCGTCGCACGCTACGCCCGTGGTCGGGATTACCACGGCCTGTTCGAGGAGAGGTTGGCGGCTCTGGCGGAGCTCGTGGAAGAGCTGGAGCCGGATGCGCGCACGCGGCCATACGTGGACTACGGCCCCGTCCTGGAGCGCGACCACGCCCAACGCGCGGGTCTCGGCTGGATCGGCAAGAACACGTTGCTCATCGATCCGACCCTCGGGTCGTACCTTCTGCTCGGAGCCCTGCTCACCACCCTCGAGGTCCCGCCGGACGACGCGTTCACGGAGGATCGCTGCGGCAGCTGCGCCCGTTGCATCGACGCCTGTCCGACCCGCGCCATCCGGTGGCCGCGCGGCCTCGATGCTCGCCTCTGCATCAGCTACCTGACCATCGAGCTGCGCGGCTCGATTCCCGTCGAGCTCCGCCCGCTCATCGGGAACCGGATCTTCGGCTGCGACATCTGCCAGGAGGTATGCCCCTGGAACGACGGCGCGCCGGCGGGCAGCACGGAGGAGTTGGGAGCCGCACGTCCGGGCGGAGCGGACACCGCGGCTCGAGGGGCGATGCCCGGGCGCCCGGTTCCGCCGGAACGGATGCTCGAGTGGGCGGAGGAGCTTCTCGAGCTCTCCGATGAGGCATATCGAAGCCGCTACCGTGAAACGGCCTTTGCGCGGCCCGGCCGGAGCGGCATGCTCCGCAACCTGTGCGTCGGTCTCGGGAACAGCGGTCGCCCGGAGGCGGTCCCTCTTCTTCACCGCTGCCTCGAGGATCGCTCGGAGCTCGTCGGGGAACACGCGGCCTGGGCGCTGCAGCGCCTGGAGGCCACGTCGGCGTGACCCGCGCGCGCCCTGTCGACCCAATTGCCACTTGACCCTATGCCCTTACCTGCCTAGCTTGGAACCCAGGTTTAGTCTAATCTAAAAATGAGCCTCAGGGTGCCGCAGTAGCCTCGAGCGGGTGCTGACGGCGGGAACGAGGCGGGTAAGAGATGATGGGTCCGAAAACGATGAGCCGGCGGGACTGGCTGAAGCTGGGTGGGGTCGGAGTGGCCGGGCTCTCGGGCACATCGGTCCTGGCCCTGGCGCGGCGCGGAGGCGCTGCAGCCGCCCTGGAGCACGCCGGCGTCCAGGAGGCGATCCATTCGCCGACGGAACTGGCTCAGCTCAGGATGGGTGTCTTCGGGGATCACCCTCCGGCCGACGGGTTCGACCCCGACGCCTTCCTGTTCGATTTCGACTACGGGGACGTATCCCGCGACGAGGCCGGTCGCACGGTCCGCGAGTACGAGATCGTCGCGGTGGATCGCGAGATCGAGGTGGCTCCGGGCGTCTGGTTTCCCGCCTGGACGTACAACGGCCGCGTTCCGGGCCCCACGCTCCGGTGCACCGAGGGCGACCTGCTTCGAATCCGTTTCTCCAACGCCGGTTCACACCCCCACACGATCCACTTCCACGGCACCCACCCACCCGCCATGGATGGGGTGTTCCCGATCGTCGAGCCGGGTGAGCGGTTCACGTACGAGTTTCCGGCGAAGCCGTTCGGCGTCCACCCGTATCACTGTCATGCGATCCCGCTGAAGAGGCACATCCACAAGGGACTCTACGGGACGCTGATCGTGGATCCTCCCGGTGGACGCTCGCCCGCCCGCGAGCTCGTCATGGTGATGAACGGCTTCGACACCAACTTCGACGGGGAGAACGAGGTCTACGCCGTCAACACGGCCGCCTTCTACTACCAAACGCACCCGATCCGCGTCGGCGTCGGCGAGCCCGTCCGCATCTATCTGGTGAACCTGACCGAGTTCGATCCGATCAACTCGCTGCACCTGCACGCCGGGATGTTCCGGTACTACCGGACCGGGACGCGCCCGGATCAGTACGAGCTCACCGACACGATCATGCTCTGTCAGGGGGAGAGGGGCATCGTCGAGCTGGAGCTGGAGAACCCCGGGTTGCACATGGTCCACGCCCACCAGAGCGAGTTCGCCGAGCTCGGCTGGATGAGCTTTATCGACGCCGTGCCGCACCTCGCGGCCGAGGACGGCGTCCCGGTCCACCGGTATGTCTGACGCGCCGAGATCTCCCGGTTCGGCTCCGGGCTCGGAACCGGGGAGGGGGCGCAGCGGACGCCGCGTCCTGCTCGGACTCGCTCCCCTCCTCCTGCTGGGGGCCCTCGTCGCCGTCTTCGTGTTCGCAGATCCGGCCAGCGTGCTCCGGGCGGGCTTCCCTCCGATCGAGGAGCTGACGATCGAGCGGGTGACGCTGCCGGAGCCGGGCCTCATGCGGATCCACGTCGTGAACGGGGGGCCCGAAGCGGTGACCGTGGCCCAGGTCATGGTCGACGACGCCTACTGGCAGCACGAGATCGACGGAGAGCGAACGATCCCGCGGCTCGGCAGGGCTACGATCGCGCTGAACTACCCATGGGTGGAGGGTGAGCCGCACGAGGTCGTGCTCGTGAGCTCTACCGGGCTCACGTTCGCTCACGAGGTGGAGGTCGCCACCCAGACGCCGCGCCCATCCGCCCGCTTCTTCGGGATCTTCGCCCTGTTGGGAATCTACGTGGGGCTGGTGCCGGTGCTCATCGGCCTGCTCTGGTACCCGTTCCTGCGTGACGTCAGCAGACGATGGCTCCACTTCTTCCTCAGCCTGACGATCGGGCTTCTCGTCTTCCTCGGGGCCGACGCCCTGAACGAGGCTCTGGAGACGGCCGACGTGGTTCCGGAGGCCTTTCAGGGGGTGGGCCTCGTCGTGCTCGGCGCGCTGGGCAGCTTTCTCGCGCTTCGAGCCCTGTCCAGCGCTCGGCGGGGGCGCCGGGGTCCCGAGGCGGAAGACGATGCGACCGACAGGCTCGGGATCGCCTACCTGATCGCTCTCGGCATCGGTCTGCACAACCTCGGGGAGGGCCTGGCGATCGGCTCGGCGTACGCGCTGGGCGAGATCGCCCTGGGCAGCTTCCTGGTGATCGGGTTCGCGCTTCACAACACGACGGAGGGGCTCGCGATCGTTGCCCCGGTCGCGGCGGACCGTCCACCGATCCGGCACCTCCTGGCGATGGGCGCGATCGCCGGGCTGCCGACGATCGCGGGAACATGGATCGGGGGCTTCTCCTACTCTCCGATCGCCGCCACGCTGTTCCTCGCCGTCGGCGCCGGCGCCATTCTGGAGGTCGTGTACGAGATCGCGGCGATGATGCGGCGCCAGCAGCCCGCCGGGCTCTTCGCCCCCCTGAACGCCACCGGTCTGGCCTTGGGCATGCTCGTGATGTACGGAACGGCCCTGCTCGTCGTGGCCTGAGGCCACGCGAGGCCAACCCGGTTTACCTCGTCAGAAGAGGCGGCCGAGCCAATCCGCCACCCGCCTCAGCTCCCGCTCATCCTCGGGGGTGAAGGCGCCGGGCCTGTCGCTGTCGAGGTCAATCTGGCCGTGGATCCGCCCTGACACGGGGTCCGAGATCAGTACCACGAGCTCGGCGCGGGTCTCCACCGAACAGGCCAGGTAGTTCTCGAGCTCGCGGACGTCCGGCACGTTGATATCGCGTCGCTCGGCGACGGCCGAGCCGCAGACCCCCACGCCGACCGGAATCCGTGAGTGCTCCGTCGGCCGCCCGACGTAGTTGTGCAGGGTGAGCATGTCGCCGTCCAGCAGGTAGATCCCCACCCAGTCGTATCGCGGCTCGGAGGCCTCGATCGCTCGGACCGCCGCCTCGAGCAGCTCGTCCTGCGACGCCCCCCGTGCCTGCGCCGCCTCGAGGTCGCCAATCACCGTCGCGACGGAGGTGGGCTCACTACCCACCGGCACGCTCGTCTCCCGGCTCCCCGCCGGCTTCGCCCTCCGGAGACCACGGTTCGGAATCAACCGCCGATTCTGGCTCGAGGGTCGATTCCGGCTCCGGCGCCGCCTCCGGCTCCGGCTCAGGCTCGGGCTCCGGTACGGCTACCGGCTCTGGTTGCGGAGGAGGCTGGGCCGCGGCGAGGCGCTGCATCCGGCTGTCGACGGCGGCGAGCCCGGGTCCACCCAGGAGCATTGAGAGCAGGCCGGCGATCAGAAGGAGATTGAACTCATAGCCGCCGGCGGCGTTCGGACCGAGGACGAAGAAGCCATTCGGGATGTGGACGAGGATGATGCCGACCAACATGTGCACGGCAAGCAGGACCGCCGTCGGCACTACAAACAGGCCCACGATGAGGAACATCCCCCCGACGAACTCGAGCAGAGTGATCACCCACCCGGCCAGAAGGGGAAGTGGGATGCCGAGGCTACCGAAGAACTCCACCGTTCCGCCCACGCCACCGAACAACTTGATGCCGCCGTGAGCCACGAAGATGAGGCCGAGCACTATCCGCAGGATCATCTGCCCCAGCCCTGGATTTAATGGCTTCTTCATTCCGGAACCTCCATCGTGTGAACCGTATTGAGCGCACTCGGCGACGCGCCCGAGCTCTACACGTCGATGACACGCCCTCGTCGAGGCTCATGCTCGGCCCCGCCCGCTCCAGGCCACTCGGCAGCATCGGACAACTCATCCGGACCGGCCCCTTGCGTCCCGCTGCCCGGTTGTGAGGAGGTCTCGTGCACCCAGAAACGCATGTCACCCGACTGAATGCCACGGTCGATCCTGCTCCTCACCCTGCGGATCATGGCCGCTCGAACCGGACGGATCAACAGCAGGAGCCCGAACGCATCGGTAAAAACGCCCGGGGTGACGAGGAGCACGCCGGCAATGACGACCACGAGGGCATGCAGCAGCTCTTCGGCCGGCAGGCGGCCGGCGGCGAGCTCGGATTGGACGGCGCTCCAGCTGCGAAACCCCTCTCGCCGGGCGAGCCACGCTCCCGCGGCGCCGGTCCCGAGGACGAGGAGAATCGTGGGTCCCGCTCCGATCAGGCTTCCCAGGCGGATGAGCGCGTAGAGCTCGAGCAGCGGGACGAGCGTGAAGAGCAGAAAAAGCCGCAGGAACAAGCTACCGCCCGGCCGGAGAGTGCGGAGCGTGCGGAGTTATCGGGTGCAGCGCGGTCACCGTGTCAGTATCCGAGTGCCGCGCGGACCTTGGGGTCGATGCGGTCGGCCGTCCAGAAGGGTTTCCAGACGAGGTTGACCGTGGCGGACTCCACGCCCTCCACGGACTCGGCCGCAGTCTTGGCGCCTTCCATGATCTGCCCGCCCGCCGGGCAGCCCGGACTCGTGAGGGTCATCGTGACCGTCACCGCGCCAGCCTCCTCGTCGACGCCGTAGATGAGGCCCAGGTCGACGATATTCAGGCCGAGCTCCGGGTCCTTGACCGTCCGGAGCGCGTCGTTCACGAGGTCCGCTATCCCGGCGTCGCCGGTCGAAGCCTCGTTCGTGTCCATCGGGGTCTCGCCCGTATCCATCGTTGAATGCCTCCGCTCAGGGTCTGCTGTCCCGGACTCTACATGTACAGGTGTACATGCAGAGATGTTCAGGCATGGGTCTGGGATGTCACGTTTTCCAGCTCGCGCTCCATCTCCTCGAGCTTTTCGTACGCCGAATCCATGACGGGGCGTTCCCGAACGAGCTCCCGGCACGCCTCCAGGCGATCGGTGGCGTTGATCAGAACCAGGCCCGCCAGTTTCCCGTTCTGGCCGCACACCACGATGCTCCGTTCTGAGCTTAGCTCTCCCAGCACGCGAACGTCATCGGCGTCCGCCGGACGGCCGAGCACGCTGAAGCCGAGGTCGAACACATCCGAGTAGAAGTACGAGACGTGGTCGAAGGGCTCACCAGCCCCGGCCATGTTCCGCCCGACCACCTTTCCGTGGGTCCTGGCGTGATCCCAATGCTCGAGGCGCGGCGTGTCGCCGAAGACCGAGTCCGGAAAGCGCGCCAGATCACCCGTCGCGTAGATGTGGCCATGGCTGGTTTCGCCGAACCGATCCACGATCACACCGTCCAGCACAGCCAGGCCCGCTTCTCCGGCAAGCTCCTCGTTCGGGCGGAGGCCCACTCCGATTACCGCGAGGTCACAGGCCACCTGGGTACCGTTCGCGAGTCGAGCCCCCTCCAGACGCTCCGAGCCCAGGAGCTCCTCCACCTCTGCATCGAGCTCGAAGCGGATGCCCCTCTCCTCGAAGTATCCCTGCACGAAGTACGAGAGGACCGGCGGCAGCATCTCCGACCAGACGCGGCTCTCGCGCTCGACGATCGTGGATGCGACGTCGAATCGGGTGAGCGAGGCGGCCAGTTCCATTCCAATGAAACCGGCGCCGATCAGAAGCGCCGAATCGGCCTCCGCGGCGCGATCACGGAGTCTCTCGGCGTCCGCGACCGTGCGAAAGCTGGACACGCCGTCCAGCTCCGTGCCGGGAATTGCGAGGGAGCGAGGCCGCCCGCCCGTGGCCAGCAGAATCCTCGCCCCGTGATAGGTCTCATCCGCCGCCGTGCCGATCGCCATCTCCTTCGGATCCAGCGACGTGGCCCGCACGCCGTTGAGCAGGGTGACCTTCGCGTCCTTCTCGAACCAGCCTTCCGGCTTGACGTGCAGGAGGTCTCGGGTCGCTTCCGGCGTTTGGAGGAACTCCTTGGAGAGAGGCGGACGGTGATACGGCGGTTCGCTCTCGTTGGCCAGAATGGCGATGCTGCCCTCGGCGTCCAGGCTGCGTATGCCGTCGACGGCCGAAGCGGCGGCGAGCCCGCCGCCCACGATCAGGTAATCGAAACTCTGCAAAGTCGGATCCTTTCGGAGTCGTTGCTCGTGTGACTCTCCTACGTACGCGCGGCCTCGCGGATCCATATTCCGTGAAGCTTCATGGATCGATCGGTCGTATCTCGACCTCGCTCACCGTTGCGCGGTCCGAGATGCGGATGGCCGTGAGCACCAGGTCCGCCACGTCATCGGCGTCGAGGACCTTTGCGCCCCTCGGGGTGCGGTGGCCCTCCTCCCCGAAGAACGGCGTGTCTACGGAGCCCGGGCACACGCACAGCACGCGCACGCCGTGCTCCCGCAGGTCCAACATCATGGAGGCGGACATGCCGAGGAGCGCGTGCTTCGATGCTGCGTACACCGAGCCGGTGCGGAAGGGATGTTTCCCGGCAAGGGACGCGATGTTCACCACGACTCCATCCCCGGCCTCGACCATGTCGGGGATGAAACGCTTGGAGCACAGGAATGGCCCTCTGACGTTGACGGCGAAGGTCCGGTCGTAGTCGTCCAGCGTGAGGTCCAGGAAGCTCCCGAACCGGCCCACCCCGGCGTTGTTGACCAGCACGCTGGTCCGACCGAGCTCCCGTTCCACACCTGTGGCGAATCGCTCGACCTCCTCCTCCCGGGACACGTCGGTCGGAATTGCCACCACCTTCGCTCCCGCGGCCCGCAGCTCGGTCGCCGCCTTCTCCAGGCGGGCCTTGTCGCGGGCGCAGATCCCGAGGCAGGAGCCGGCCTCGGCCAGCTTGCCGGCGATCGCTCTGCCGATTCCGGTGCTGGCTCCCGTGACGACCACCGTACGCCCTCGGAGCTCCACCTAGCCCGTCCCCGTCGCCGCCGTCGCTGCCGCACGGCGAAGTCCGAGGTCCAGGATCTCGACCGGATGCGCCGCGCTCGCCCGTAAGCGCTCTCTCCGCAGTCCGGCCCCGATCTGCATCATACAGCCGGGATTCCCGGTCACCACGGTATCGTATTCTCCCTCTTCGATCTCGCGGAGCTTGGTCTCCAGGATCCTGCCCGAGAGCTCGGGGTGGACCAGGGCGTAGAGTCCGGCGCCTCCGCAGCAGCGGTCCGAGGACGGGAGGCTTTCGATCTCCAGACCCCTCACCGCCGACAACGCCTCCAGGGGTGCTTCGTCATCTCGAAGACCGAAGGAGAGATGGCAGGGAGCGTCGTGGGCGACTGCCGCCTTCAGCTCCGCGTTCAGGCCGGAGCCGCGGGCCACGAGCCGGGTGACATCGCATGTCGCGGATGCCACGTGCTCCGCCCGCTCGCGCCACTCCTCGGAACCCGCCAGCCAATCCGGATACTCCTTGATCGCGGCGCCGCACCCAGCCGCGTTGACCACGAACCAGTCCGCGCCCGATCGTTCGAAGGCCTCGATGTTGCGCCTCGCGAGATGCCGTGCCCCATCAGCAAGCCCGGCGTGCGCATGAAGGGCGCCACAGCAGCCCTGGCCCGCCGCCGGGCGTTCCGAGTATCCGGAAGCTCCGAGAACCCGGCGTGTGGCATCATGTACCCGTCCGAAGAGCCCCTTCATGATGCACCCCTCGAGGAGGGCGTAGGCGGGAGACGGGTCCATCTCCTCGTCCGCCGCCGCGCGAGGCGAGAGCGGAGGCGAGGTCGAAGGCGACGTCGAATGCGATGTCGAGGATGAGGATGAGGTCGAGGGCGAGGCGGACCTAGAGCGAGGTGCGGTCGCCGCGAGCCAGGCCAGCGCATGGCCGATGCGGCCCGGCAGGCGAGCGCCCGCCACCGCCGCCCCCGAGCCCCGCAGCGCCCGGAGCACGGCGTAGGCGACAGGTGACGTCCTGCCGGTGAAGGCGCCAATCAGCCACCTCGCTCCGCCGCCGCCCTCCCCGGCCGCGCGGTCCTCGCGGGCCCGCTCCAGGAGCGAGCCGAAGCGCACTCCGGCGGGGCAGGCGGGCTCGCACGCCCGGCAGCCCAGGCACCGGTCGATGTGATGGGTGAAGGCGCCACTGGTCGACAGGCGGCCTTCGACGGCGAGCTTCATGAGATGGATTCGGCCCCGGGGCGAGTCGTTCTCGTCCCGGGTCGCCTGATAGGTCGGGCAGGCCGGGAGGCAGAGGCCGCAGTGAACACAAGCGGCGAGATCGGACCGGCCGTCCAGCAGTCGCGCCGGGCGCGCGAGCGCTGCCGTCACCCGGAAGATCCGCCGGCGCGGCTCGTCGAATCCTCGTCGGCGGCCACGCCATCGGCCTCGCCGTTGCCAACGGGACCCTCGGTCTCTTCCTCGACCGGCGGGTCAGATGCGCTCTGGTCGTGCACGATCCTCCAGCCCTCGTCGGTCCTCCAGAGGACGAGAGTAAACGGCCCGGAACCCGTGACCTCGCCCTCCCGGAAGAGCACGTAGCGGGCGGTCGCCACCGCATAGGCGTCTCCAAGGGGCCGGGCGGCTACCCGCTCGAAGCGAAGGCTGTCCCGCAACGCACCGGCCTGGAAGAGCGGAGCGTACCTGGCCCGGATCGCCTCCCAGCCCGCGACGTGGCCCGAGCTGCCGAGGTACGTCGTCGTGGGCGAGCGCAGATAGTCGTCCATGAAGCCCTCGAGGTCTCCGCGGTTCCACGCCTCGGCCGAGCGCTCGAGCATCCGAGCCACCTGCGTCTCGACACCCGGGATCGTGTCGGTCCCCGCCACGGGGGCCCCGCCCTCGATCCGGCACGCCGCAGGCGCCGATCCCAGCGCCGCCACCAGGAGGACGAAGCCCGACGCTTTCATGCGCCCCTCTCCGACAGACTTGCCGTCACGATCGTGGCCGCCACTCCGGATCCTCCACTCCAGCCTCGAGGTTCGCGGCGCGGGCGAGCATGAACAGCAGGTCCGAGAGCCGGTTCATGTACGGCAGGACGACATCGCCCAGCCGCGGCTGGTCTTCCAGCAGAGTGCTGATGGCGCGCTCGGCGCGCCGGCATACGGTCCGCGCCACTTGGAGTTGAGCGCCGACAGGCGAGCCGCCCGGAAGGAGGAACGCGTCCAGCGGGGGCAGGGAGCTGTCGAGCTCGTCGATCCAAGCCTCGAGCTCGCCGACTCTCTCCGCTCGGAGATCGGGGATCACCCCCTTCTCCAGTGCGCCTCCGGGGTCCGCCGCGGCCAACCGGGCGCCGATGATGAGAAGGTCCTCCTGCAGATGAAGCGCGCGCTCGGTGACGGGCACGTCTCCCTGACGCAGCGAGAGCGCCAGCCCCACGTGGCTGTTCAGCTCATCCACGGCGCCGTACGCGTCGACCCGGGGATCGTGCTTCGGCACCCGCACGCCGCCCAGCATCACGGTCGTTCCGGCGTCACCCTTCCGCGTATAGATCTTCATCAGCACCCCGTAAGCAGCGACATGGGCCCACCTACGGCCCGGACTCGAGAAGGACCCACGGCTCCACCGCGTACAGGAGCCGAGCGCTGGATCGGTCACGCGGGGAGAGACGCGACTGCTCGCTGGTCGGGAACATCATGTCCCCCGCGTCCTCGCTGTGCCCGAGGCCGACGAGGTGGCCGACCTCGTGGAGGGAGATCCGCCGAGCCAGGTGCCGGTCCACCGGCCGCCCGTCCCTGCGGAGTAGCGTCAGCGTCACGACCGCCGAGGCGATCCAGCCGTTCTGGTCCGTCTCCCAGGCGGTGAGGCCGCTGTGCTCCGTCGACATCTGCGTCACCCACTTCACGACTACCTGGGCCGTGCCCCTGCCCGCCGCCTCCTGGAAGCGGAGCGAGACGCCCGGAATAGAGGTCCACGTCGAGAGCGCCTGATTCACCGCCCACCGATACCCGGTGCCGAAACGAACCGGATCATCCGGAGACTCGAAATAGATGGTGACCGTCCGCGCGCTCCCGTCCTCCCCCGTGCGCCACCGCGGCAACACCCCACCCGATGGCGACTCCACCGGTACGAGGTACGTATCGGCCCCTGGGCCCAGGATCGACTCCGTGAGCCGGGTCAGGCCCGCCTCCTCGGCGGGTGAGGTATCCGCGCGGTCGTACGTCGTCTGGGCCCCGGCGGACACGGGCTGGAGAGTCGCGAACGCGACGATCGCGGAGAGCGAGTAGCGGTTCATTTGCCCAAAGGTAGTCAGACGTAGTCGGCTTGCCAGCATCGGTCCTGACCGCCCGCGGCGAGGATGACCCGCCCCTCCAGCGCGGCGAGGTGCGTCGGCCGGCGGCTCTGCGCCGCGCTGTGCTCCTCTGGTCCGCCGCGCTCGACGGCCACGCCAGCCCCGGCCGACGCATCGAGGATGCGTTCCAAGAGCGGGGACGCTTCACCCGGATCCCTGTCGTACCCGATTCTGAGGACCCCGGCCCCCGGAAGCAGTTCGATACGCGACCTGTTTTCTCCGAGGAGCGGCGCGAGTCGCGCCGGCATCTCCCAGCAATCGGCCGCCGGCGCGGAGACGCGGAGCGCACATCGACGCACGTCGACGGTGGACCTCCGGCGAGTCGAGGGCGCTTCGCCTTCGAGCTCTGGATCGGGCCGAAGATCGAGCCCGAGCCCCTGGGCCAGCTTGGCGAGCTTCTCTCGGCGCGACTCGGCCGAGCGCTCGGAGCCCAGGAGCCAGAGGACGAGCTTCTCCTCGACCGCGCCGTCCGGGTACCGCTCTCGACTCCACCGCGCCCCATCCGGTACCGCCCTCTCCGCTTCGCCGTCTGCCAGCGACCGAGCCAGCTGCAACGCCCCCGGTCCCCGCGCCACGAGCCTGGAGAAGGCGGCAGGAAGCGGCCAGAGCCGGAAGGTGGCTTCGGTGATCACCCCAAGCCGGCCAAAGCTGCCGCAGTAGAGCCGTGTGAAGTCGTAGCCGGCGACGTTCTTCATCACAGGGCGGCCCCACCGCTGCGTGACTCCCTCGAGTGATACCGTGCGAATCTCGAGAAGCTGCCGACGCAGGGGTCCGAAGGTGCCATCGAACGGCCCGGGAGGCGCGGCGGCCACGAGGCCTCCGACCGTCAGCGCCAGAGATTCTCCCGCGAGCGGGACCCACTGCCCCTCGCGCCTCAGCTCGGCCAGTACCTCACCGACCCTCCTGGCGGCGCCGACGGTGACCGTCAGGTCATCCCGTCGGTGTTCCAGCGTGCCGTCGAGCGCGGCCGTCGACACGAGGGTCGCATGCTCCGGGATCGGCGGCGCCCCGTCACGGAGCCCCTCGGCGCCCGTCGCCAGCACGGCGGAACCGGCGTCTCGTGCGGCGATGGCCGCTTGCAGATCAGCCTGCGTCGCCGGGGCATGCCAGACGGGGGCGCCGCCAGCGTCCCGGCCCTCTTCCGCACGTTCTTCCGGGGCCGAGCCGCGTTCACGGAGCCCTTCGAGACGCCGATCCTCCGTGCCAGCAGGGGGAAGCACCTTACCGGGGTTGCACAGCCCGCGCGGGTCGACGGCATCCCGCACCGAGCGGAGCGTGCGGAGCTCCGTCGCCGCCAGGACGCGCGGCACGGACTTCAGCTTGTCGAGCCCGATTCCGTGCTCACCGGTAATCGTTCCGCCGGCTTCGATGCAGAGATCCAGGATCTCGAGCCGAGCGGCTTCGACTCGTTCGGCTTCATCGGGGTCGTCCACGTCGAAGACGATGTTCGGGTGCAGGTTCCCATCGCCGGCATGAAAGAAGTTGGCCAGACGGAGACCATGCCTCTCCCCGACGGCTTCGATCCGCGGAAGCAGCTCCGGAAGCATCGTGCGCGGAACGACCGTGTCCTCGACGAGAACGTCCGGGCCCAACTGCCCGAGTGCGCCGAAGGCGCTCTTTCGGGCACGCCAGAGTCTCTCCCGCTCCGCTTTTGATGAGGCACTCGAGATCTCGCGGGGTGCCGCGATCCGGATCGCGGCGAGGGCGGCTGACATCTCCTCCTCGGCCTCCTCCGGCGTGCCCTCACACTCGACGACGAGTGCCGCGCCGAGGTCCGTCGGCAGGCCGACGGCGAACGGCGAACGCTCGACCGTGCGGATCGTCGTTCGGTCGATGATCTCGAGTGCGACCGGGACAACGCCGGCGGAGAGGATCTCGGTTACCGCCTGCCCGGCCTCTCCGACCCGGTCGAATAGTGCGAGCGACGTAAGGATGGCTTCCGGTCGGGGTGCGAGGCGTACCGTCACCGCCGTGGCGAAGCCGAGGGTGCCCTCCGATCCGATGAACAGCCCGCCGAGATCGGGTCCGCCGGACTCGCCGCGGTCCAACGCCAGAAGCTCGCCGTCCGGGAGGATCACCTCTAGGCGCAGCACGTGGTCGCTGGTCACCCCGTGCTTCAGGCAGTGCGGTCCGCCGGCGTTCGTCGCGACGTTGCCGCCGATCGTGCAGGCCGAGGCGGAGCCGGGGTCCGGCAGGTAGCGAAGCCCGAGCGGCGCCGCGCGTCGCGAGATCTCGTCCGTAAGGACGCCCGGTTCGACCACCGCCAGACGCTCGTCGGGGTCGATCCGCAGGAACCGGTCGAGCCGGCCGGTGCCGACGATCACCGCTCCCCGGGCGACCGCTCCACCGGTCAGTCCGGTGCCGGCTCCGCGCGGAACAAAGGGGATCTCCGCTTCGTACAGCATGCGTACCGCGAGTCGCAGCTCCTCGCGCGTGGCGGGGAGCGCGACGGCGAGCGGAGTCCCGCGGATGCGGGTGAGCGCGTCGGATTCGTAGGCGAGGAGACGATCGGCTTCACGGATTAGGCCGGCAGGTCCCAGAAGGCGGCCGAGGTCGGTTGCTAGAGCGCCTGGCAAGGCGCTTGCTCTCGAGCTCGGGCGGGACACGTCGAATGCGGTACGCACGGCCGATTTCACGGCGCCACATTAGGCAGCTTGCCGAGAGTGGGCAAGCGGCGGATAGGCCCGTCATACGGGCTGATCCGGGGTGTCCGGTTCAGTCGCGCAGGCTTGACTATCGTGAGTGCCGCGTTTACGATGGGCGGATCGCTGCGGGGTGGAGCAGTCTGGTAGCTCGTCGGGCTCATAACCCGAAGGTCGCGGGTTCGAATCCCGCCCCCGCTATCATAGGCCCTGCCGCGCGTCGCGCCTGGCGGGGCGTTTTTTACGTGTCGGGCGATCTCGTTCGCGGCAGAGCCGCTGACGGGAGGGGCGCTTCGACATTCCGGGGTAGCTCAGTGGCCAGAGCGGGTGGCTGTTAACCACTAGGTCGTGGGTTCGAATCCCACCCCCGGAGCTGAGGCTGTCGATGCGATCGGCGGTATCGACGATGTCGGCTGGGTAGCTCAGTCGGTAGAGCACCGCGCTGAAAACGCGGGTGTCGGCGGTTCGATTCCGCCCCCAGCCATACGAAGGGGCGTAGCTCAACTTGGCAGAGCACCGGTCTCCAAAACCGGCGGTTGGGGGTTCGAGTCCCTCCGCCCCTGCTGCCTTCGTCGCGGAAGGTGCTCGCGTAGCTCAGTGGTAGAGCGCGTCCTTGGTAAGGACGAGGTCACGGGTTCAACCCCCGTCGCGAGCTCTCTGCTTTCGGGCGGAGACGCGCCCGTAGCTCAGGTGGATAGAGCATCGGCCTTCTAAGCCGAGGGTCGCAGGTTCGAGTCCTGCCGGGCGCATGCGGGCCGGATCGAGCGGTCATGACACCGAAGGCCCCCATCGTCTAACGGCCAGGACACCACTCTTTCAAGGTGGAGATAGGGGTTCGATTCCCCTTGGGGGCGTCAAGGAGGAGATCCGCAGCACGGGGCCGTAGCTCAGCTGGGAGAGCGCTGCAATGGCATTGCAGAGGTCGCGGGTTCGAGCCCCGCCGGCTCCACTGTTGACACCGCTGTAGCACGAGTTTGGAACCAGACAGCACCACGAGCGCCGCTAGCTCAATTGGCAGAGCAACGGACTCTTAATCCGTAGGTTCGGGGTTCGATTCCCTGGCGGCGCATTTTTGTAACTAGTTATCCCGCCCCACACTCCAGCGTTGTTGTCGCCTTCCATTATGGAACAATCGTTCGGATGTACCGCGAACTGTACCACGTTCTCGGGCCTAGCGGACGGCACGGAGCCCGACCTTCTGCCCCTCTAGAAGCACCCGCTCCATCGCGTCCAGGTCGGCTTGTTGGTAAAGCTCCTGGAGTACCTGGGTGCCCTTCCAGCCACCGAGCGCCGCCACATCCTGCACGCTCAACTGCTTTCGCTTCGTCGCGAACGCACGGCGCAGTGAGTGCCAGCCGAAGCCTCGGACGTGCGGGATCTTCGCGGCCCTCTCGACCTTTCGGAACCAGTGAGAGGCGAGGGATACGGTGACGTGACCCTCACCGCCGGGCGCTGGGAAGATCCATCCCGTAGCGCCCCCGGTCTCGTGCCGGTGCGCTTCGAGCGCGTCCCGTACGGAAGGTGTGACGGGCGTCGCGGAAGTGCGGCCGAGCTTATCGAAGTCGGCGTGCCAGACCAGCGTTCCGAACTTCCCGGCCTCAGGGTTCCAGTCCTCCCACCGGAGCGAGACGATGGCGCCAATCCTACGGCCCGTCTCGGCGGCCTCCATGAGTTTCGCCAGCATGGCATCGCCGCAGACAGGCCGTGCGGGATCCTTCGTCGTTGGCAGGTCGAGGCCCGTGGTCGGATCAAACGGCACGAGCGGGCGGCCGTCGCGACGCACGCTGAGTGCGTGACGGCAGACGTGCCGGAGGGTCTTTAAGACCTTCGCGGCCGAGCGCGGGCCTACCTTCCTGCGCTTGCCTTCGGCAACCGTCCGCCCGTGCGCGTCAATCTCACCCGACATGATCGACCGCTGGAGCCAGGTCCAATCAGGGGAGCCGATGTCGGTGGCCTTCCTCGGCCCGAGCGTTCGGCGGAGTAGCTCGACGTGACGCTTGGTCTCGACCTCATGCTTCCCGGTCATGTCGGGTAACACGTCCCGCTCGAATCGGGTAATCAGGTCGCGGAGCGTCGGCTCGCGTGCTGGCATCCCGTGGCCTTGGATGAGTCGGTTCGAGAGCTTCGCCGCCTCCGCCTTCGCCCGCTCCACGTGCTCAGGGATTAAGTTTCCGTCCGCGTCCCGTACACGGAAGCTGAGCGAGCGCCAGCACGTGCCCCTGATCTTCGGGTCACGGGCGCCGATGCGGACGTTGCCGCCCCGCGTCCGTTCCGCGACCATGACGGTCGCGCCCCTGGGGCCGATGCTGTGCTTCCATTTCTTGGGCATCACTCCTCCTCGCTCAGCGTGACGAGTGCACGACGAATGCGATCGGCCGCCTCGGAGAGCAGGCCAGCCCGGTCCTCGAACGCGACGAGGATCAGCTTCGCCGTCTGCGGCGTCGCGCGGATTCTGCCGGCCGTGATGTCGTTGAGCAGCGCGTGCGAAAGATCGAGATCGCGCGCGAGCGAGCGCCGGCTTCCGGGCCACCTCCGCATCGCGTTGAGTACCGCTCCCGTCAACTCATCCACCTTTCCATTATGGAAGACGCCCAGCGCACAGTCAACCGCTGAGTATGCGCTCAGCTAGATCGTCCACCGCGCTCAGTGCCGGTGCGCCGGGCCGGCGCGGCAAGTCGGAGCGATCTCCGGGTGGTCGTTTCGACTGAGGGTGGTGGCGTTGATCCAGACGGATACGTAGTGGCTCTGGATTCTCTCCGCCAAGCGGGGGGTGTGGACGGGTCCGTGGTTTTCATTAAGGTCACTCCCGGCAGCCACGCGGCGATGTTGCTGGACTTGGCCGACGGTTGCGAGGTCCGTGGGGGCAATCTAAAGACCGTCGCGATAGCGGAAGGTAGCACCGCAGAAACACGATTCGATGTCGTTTGTGACCAGGAGCCTATCCTTCCACCAGTTCGACGCGAACCGCCACCGGCTGCAAGGGCGGAGCTTCCGACAACCGCAGATCCGGTCCCACCAAGCGTCATTCCGATAGGCTACTTCGCTGCTGGCTACTGGATAGGCACACTTGAGCCGCCGGGTTTCGCCTCCTATCCGGTCCACTGGACGTTCTTTTCCAAACAGGAGCTAGGCGAAGTGGTTGGCGAAGCCACGTATGAATCCCCGTCGCCCTGCTCCTACGACCTGATTCTCGAGTTCGTCGGAGACGCGGAGTTGGTTGTCGCGCAACAACTGGTGACCGGCGGCTGCGCCAACGGCACGCGAGTCATTTTGCGCCGCGACGAGGAGAAACTCTGGGCCTACTGGTTGAAGCCGGACGAGACCCCCTGGTTTGAGGCCGAACTTTCGCGAGTCTCGCCAAACAGACCTTGAGGTATCGCCCCCCTGACCTGTTACTCCAGTAACATCTCGGCCCCGCCACGCTCCTGATCATCCTCCGACCATACGCCACCGAATAAAGGTTCTCCTGACTTGCATGGCGGCTGATGCCGGGTTGATCGTGGACGGATCAAGATTGAAAGCGGGCGCTCGCCTGCTCTCTGAGGTGGTGCGATGCTATCGGCGTTGGGCAAACGCCTGGACACCTCGACTGGCCGGACACTTCGACCAGCCCTCCTCATAGCTCATCCCCGATCCACCACTGAGACCAAGAATCCATATCGACGGCCAGGCTCCCCTGCGAGCCGCCCTGTCGTAGCTATAGATCCTCAGCGGTAAACCAAGAGATCGGAGCGTCGGGTCCGATGGACGCTCCGCAGACGAAATAAGCTGCCAGCCAGCGGCTCTTTACGGGAGAACACCGGCTGACAGCTACCGACACACGAAACCCGCGAGGGGTCGCGTGCTTGGCCGCATAACGTAGCTACCCTAAGTGCCGCGTCAACACGTCTTCCCTTTCGAGTCACGACGTGCGAGCCGATCGGTCGTCGCGACTCTGCGCCTGCTCCGTACCCGTTACCGAGGGCGGACGCATGGCAGCCTTGATCGGTGGGAGGTTCATTCGATGACACGCCATATCATTCCTTGGCTGGTCGGGCCGTTGATCGTCTTTCTTTCCGCCTGCGAGCAGACAACAGCGCTCGAGGAGGTCGTGGCTTCGCCAGCGGTGGCCGCGGCCGACGCGACCAAAAGCTACGTGCCGGTGGACCTGGGCACCTTGGGTGGCAACCGCAGCTATGCCTGGGGCATCAACGATCGAGAGCAGGTTGTCGGGTTCAGTTACACCGCGGACTGGAGGGACCACGCCTTCCTGTGGGAGGACGGGGTGATGGAAGACCTGGGGGACCTGGGTGGCGACTGGAGCAGGGCCTACGGGATCAACAACCGCGGGCAGGTGTTCGGCTACGGCTACACCGCCGATGGGAAGACCCACGCCTTCCTGTGGGAGGACGGCGTGATGGAGGATCTGGGCACCCTGGGTGGCAGCCACAGCTATGCCACGGGGATCAACGACCCGGGGCAGGTCGTTGGGAGTAGCTACAACGCCGATGGGGAGTACCATGCGTTTCTTTGGGACAGCGGGGTGATGGAGGACCTGGGCGATCTGGGTAGCGGCTGGAGCGAGGCCAGAGCGATCAACAACCTCGGGCAGGTGGTCGGCTACAGCTACGCCGCCGATGGGGAGCTCCGGGCCTTCCTGTGGCAGGACGGGGTGATGGAGGACCTAGGGGACCTGGGTGGCGACTGGAGCAGGGCCTACGGGATCAACGAACGAGGGCAGGTGGTTGGGTACGGTGACACCGCGGACGGAAAAACCCACGCCTTCCTGTGGCAGGACGGGGTGATGGAAGACCTGGGCACCCTGGGTGGCGACCACATCCGTATCGAAGCCTACGGGATCAACGAACGGGGGCAGGTCGTCGGCCACAGCGGCACCGCCGGGGGAGGACTCCACGCCTTCCTGTGGGAGGACGGCGTGATGGAGGATCTGGGCACCCTGGAAGGTCACATAACCTTCGCCCTGGGCATCAACCATCGGGGACAGGTGGTCGGGGGAGCTGGCACTAAAGTCACGTGGCACGCAACCCTCTGGACGCGGTGACCCGGCAGATACAAAGGGGCGGTTCCTTCGGGGCCGCCTCTGCCTACATCTGCGACCTTTCACGCGGTCCATCGCGGCCCTTCCAGGCTCCTGACCAGAGTCTCCGACCATACGCCGCAGAATAGAGGTTCTCCTGACTTGCGGTCGGCAATGATAGGGGTCATGGTCAGCAAATAACGAAAGTGGGCCTCTTTCCGCGCCCGCTTCTGAGGTACAAAAAGATGTTCCCGGCAACGGCAGCAGTTCGACCTGCCCCGGACCCCGCCGGACTCCCGGCGCAGCCCTGCGCCATGATGCACTCCTCTGCCACTCTCGCGAACCGTAATCACTACTGTCTCACGCCCCAAGCGGAACCGTCGTAGGCAAGCGTCCGAGCGTCCGTGGGGGCGCTTTGCCGTCATAAATCAAAAAAGAAAAAGGGCTGCCGGCCAGCGACTCGTCGCGGAGAACACCGGCTGACAGCCCAGATACACGGAACCTGCAAGGGGCTCCGTGCTTGGTCCGGGTGGCGGGGCTGCTTTTCGCTGGTAGGCCTGCGTTAGAGCCACGACGTGTTGTGCCGGTGGCACGCCACGACTCTCCGTCTGCCACGCACTTGCGACGCGCATGCGTCAATCATCGACAGAAAGGCGAGTTGTAAGCATGAGGCGTTTTGTTCTATTCGCACTGCTGTGCTGCGTGGCCGAAGGCGCCATGCTCGTGGGCTGTGGCGACGACTCCACCGGGCCCGAGCCCGAGCCCGAGCCCCAGCCCCAAATGCTCTCCTTCGCCGCGATAGCGGGCGAGTGGACGGGTACCGTCACGCAACCGAGTCCCCCAATGGCCTATGTCACGGTGCTCACGCTGGAGACGGAGGCCCAGTTCGACTCGCCGGTGGGAACGATCGAGTACACCGAGCTGTGCGGTGGGCGCCTGTATGCCCAGCAGGCCAGTGAGCCCAACTACAGGGTCTCGGAACACCTTACGTACGGGATCGAGCGGTGCATCAATGGGGGTAAGATCACTCTGACTCACGACCCGGTGGCCGGCACGCTCAGTTATCAGTGGCGCCTGGGCGGCATCGGATCCTCGGGGGTTCTGACTCGGCCGCGAGCCCCGCTCCCGGGTGGGACTGTCGCTTACACGGCTACCGACCTCGGCACCTTGAACGGCAGCGATGGCTGGAGCGCTGCGACGGACATAAGTGACCTGACCGGAGGGACGCTGCGGATCGCCGGCACGAGCGCCGTGGGCGCAAACGTCGAGACGGTTGCCGTGCGCTGGGAGGTGAATGAGAGCGGGGATGTGGACGGGCCGCTCCTTCTACCGCTGAGCGACGGTTTCTCTGCTGCGGACGCTCGAGGCATCAGTGATGACGGTCTCATCATCGTGGGCCATGCCGAGAACCTGCCCGTCCGGTGGGATCGTGAGGCGAGCTGGGCCATGACAGAGCTCGTACCGTATGACGGTTACGAGTACGGTGGCGTGTTCGACGTCAACAACGACGGGGCAGGGGTCGGCTGGAGCACGAGCGGGTCCCAGACTCCGGTCCGCGTGGCGACTCGTTGGGACGGGCTCGAATCGCCAATCAGGCTTCCCAATCCAATCCACCCTAACGGGGTCAGCAGGGCCCGCGGCATAAACAACAGCGGCATCGTGGCGGGTGAAGTCTGGGATGCGAACAACGTCTCGGCGCAGGCCATCCTCTGGTTGCCTGACGACACTTGGTGCACGCTCGGTCCCGGTATTGCCCACGACCTGACCGATACGAGCGATGGAACGATTCTCGTCGCCGTTTCGGTGGACGCCACCATGGCCAAGGTCTGGAAAGTCACCGTGAGCTCGTGCGACGTCACCGAGTGGGAGCTGGGCTCCTCCCAGGTTGCCTTTGATGTCAGGGCCACGGAGGGGGGCTGGGAGGCCGTCGGGATGAAGGCCGATGCACCCATGGTGTGGGCCTACGACGGCACTGAACTTACCGCGACGCAGCTCGCGGACGACCTCAAGGCCCGTGGCATCAACCAAGCTGGCGAGATCGTCGGGCGGTCCATGGTGAACGGAGCTTGGCACGGCATCCTGTGGACGCCGACCCAACCCTGAGGTCGCCGATCCGTACAGCAAGGGGCGGTTCCTTCGGGGCCGCCCCCGCCCGCATCTAGGGACCTGGTTACGCGCGTAACAACGCGGCCCCTCCAGGCTCCTGACCAGAGTCTCCGACCATACGCCGCAGAATAGAGGTTCTCCCGACTTGGGGGGGCTCATCCTTGCGCCAGGCTTGTGACTGAGCAAACAGGCTCCGTGGAAGTCAGACCCACGTCCTCGATCACGTTTCTCAACAGCGACGGAAACGTAGTGTGGAAGGCACCGTAGCTGAGGTTTCGGCGTGAAGGTCTCACGCGAGACGGACCGAACCGTTCGCTGGCTGATCGTTGGGCTGCTTGCTCTCCAACTGGTCGGCGTCCTACTGTTTCTTATCTGGGTGTTCTTCTTCCAGTAGGTTCCAGCCGTCGAGTCCCGTCGCGCGCTCCACGCCCCTGATCTCGTCCTCCGACCATACGCAAGCGCATAGATACGCCGAAGAATAGAGGTTCTCCCGACTTGCGGCGGCCCATCCGCAGTAGAAGTGTAAACAGCACGAGGGCTTACGCCCTCCAAGCTGCTCGGTGGTCGCTGACTGCGCCGAGCAGACGCCCCAGCAGGACGCCTGCCCGACCGCACCTCCCCGAACTGCGACATACCCTGCACCTGCGGGAGGTCACGATGACTATTCGGAGAAGTGCCCCTTTCGCGATAGCCCTCCTTCTGACCTTTGCCTCTGCGCTCCAAGCCTCTGACACGACGTTCGTTAGCCAGGGCGCTCGGGTAAAGCTGTTTCCCGCCCAGCCCAGCGCAAAGACGATCACCGGCAACGTCACCGACCTCGCGTCTGACACCCTCGTTATCGTGCCAGAAGGTGGTGGGGAGGCCCTCACGTTTGATCGCCGTGACCTGCGCAAGATAGAAGTCTCGCAGGGAAGCAAGGGAAATGCGCTCCTTGGCCTTGGTGTCGGTGCCGGTGTGGGTATTGGACTCGCTCTCGCCGTGTGCTCGGCAGACGATTGGACCTATTGCGCCTATGACGACTCCGATGGCACGGGCGCTTTTGCAGCCATCGGAGCGGCTCTGTTCGGCGCGATTGGAGCCGGTGCAGGAGCCCTGATCAAGACGGAGCGGTGGAATGAGGCGGAGTTTCCTGCGTCACCGTCTGTAGCCCTCAACGTCGGTAAGGACGGCTCGGTCCGGCTGGCCTTCTCGCTACAACTCTGACTTGGGAGGTCATCATGTTCCGCATTCATCGAACGACGCCTAGCCGTAGGAAGGCAAAGCCTGTCTTGCTGATTTCTCTAATAGCGCTGATCGCCGTCTGGGCATATGCCTGTGACGGAACAGCGCCCACGGAATCCGCGGTCGTGGCTGCAGATGCAACCTTCAAGTCTCAGGGCAAGCGACCAAGGCTGAGCAGCACGTTCGACAAGGGGGCTGACGGGTGGACGATCGCCGGGGACGGCGATGACGCCATGACAGGCTGGTGGCCGTTGTCGCTTCAGCCCAGCTACGATCCGGCGGGAGGCAATCCGGGCGGTGCCGTCTACGCGGTTGATCGTGGGCGAGGTGGGGCTTGGTTCTGGCACGCGCCGCCCAAGTTCCTGGGGAATCGTCGTGGTGCCCACCGCGGAACCCTAGAGTTCGACATCAGGATAGAGCCGGCCGGCCCGACCAACAATTACGCAGACGTTGTCCTGGCCGGCGCTGGGCTGACCCTTATGGTCGATGCCGGACCCGAGCCTACTACGACTCAATGGACCCACTACAGTGTCCGCCTAGACGCTGGAGCCGGTTGGCGTCACAGAGACCTTTGGGGCCCGCGCGCTACTGAGGAGGAGATCCGAGCCGTCCTCAAAGATCTGACGGTCCTTCTCATCCGAGGAGAGTTCATCACTGGCGATGATACGGGATATCTGGACAACGTCAGGATCCTCCCACCGGGTAAGGGCACCTGAAAGAGCTATTGGGCAGCGGGGGCGGTTCCTTCGGGGCCGCCCCTGGCCGCATATACGAACCTACACGCGCGTAACAGCCCCTCCACGCTCCTGATCTCGTCCTCGCTGCCTTGCAACTGGGGGTTCGGTCCACCACCCTGATCCGCAGCAGAATCGCGTGTCCGTTAGGCAGAAACACCTCAGATAAGCAGAGCACATCCGATGTGGACCGTATGGCTTATACTCGGGTTCGCCCTAGCGATCTTCGCCGCCACGATCGTGCTCCTTTGGCCTGACCTGCGCGCTGCCCCCCGTGGCTGGCAACTGCTCGCTGCATCTGGCCTCCCCCTGGCCCTCGGTGGTCTCGGATTCGCTATCCGGTTCTGGGACCCGACGCCAGGCCCGTACCTAGCTAACGAACTCTACCCGTTCGGCACCCTGCTGAATGCCTGGGCGGTGTCCTTCGGCTTTATGTGGCTCGCGTTCGGTCTGGCTCTCTTCGCCTTCGCCGTTCGAGACCGACACTCTGGCCGCACCTGGCTCGCGCTCCTGGTAGCGTGGGCGCTCGCTTGGTTGCCGCATGGGGTAATCGGTATCGCCTTTGCGGTGGCCGGCTCCAACCAACCCAGCATTGACCTGTACCGCGGGTGGGGCTCCGAGTGGGGTGGTTTCCTCACCCTCGTCGGCGGCAGTGTCGTCCTCCTGGCCCACTTCGTCATGAGCGTGCTCGGTTTTGCCCTGAGCGGCCTTGATCTGCGGCGTCCCGGCACAGGCGTCTCCGAGAAGCCGGAGGTTTCTGCCTAGGGGCCGCCCCATCCACAGCCACGAACCTGTTACGCGCGCAACAACGCGGCCCCTCCACGCTCCTGATCTCGTCTCCTTGTGCCAACTCAACAGAAGGTTCCGCCCAGGTTGCTTATTGGCAGGGCCGACGAACGGACTCTTGACGCTCCTCCATGGCCAGAGGAGCTTCAGTCTGCCAATTACGATGAGCTTTTCATCAAGGGAGGTATCTATGCGTCGCTCCACGCCCTTCATCTACTCGTCTTTGCTGCTCTAATTGCAGCGCCCGCAGCCGCCCAAACGAATCAGGAAGTGGCTGATCAAGTGATCGCGCTTGCCAAAGCCCAATGGGCCGCCGAGATGGCCAATGCTTCTGCCGCCGAAATACTCAAAGACATGGCCGCCGCCGAGAGCTTTCGCGGAGACGGTTGAGCAGGTTCGTCGCGGTCACGACAACAGGCCGTGCTTGAAATGGGAGCATCGGGCGCGTCGTTGAGCGTGGGGCGAGCGCGATTGGCGACCGGGAACGCGCCATGACTACGTCCTCCCTTGAAGCTTTCATTCGAACCGCAAGGAGCATCGTTGGCCGGGATGCGTGTAATCCACTCTCTCTTGAAGATATTTACTCCCTCGCCTACCAACTTGGATTGAGTGGTGTGCTGTTTCTTGAGAAGTTGGAGGACAGCCGACATGTGACCGTCCTGTTGGGTCTGGATGAGAGCAGCGTGGTACTCTATGATCCGCTGTCCGGGGTTAGAGTCAAAGCCTGCAACGAGACGCAGTTAGGAATGTACTCCAAGCCGGTAGGATCGCTTCGGGACGAGTTCCGGGAATATGAGCAGCAATTCGCGCCAGAAGAATGCTCGGATGTCTGGGCACAGCATAGGCACACGGGGAAGCTGCTATCGAGCTTCCTCGGGCAACATAGTGAGTTCAGGCTCGCCTGTTCCGCAGGCGCGTCAACCGTTGCCAGTCCTGTTGATCTTCCGGCTCTTCAAGACGAATCACGGCGTTCAGACTGTGCACCGATTTGTCTATTCGTCATGTCTCTTATGCACCCCACCACAGGAGACGCAGCGAAGGAATCCGCTATGGCTATCCAGATACTTGTCACCGGAGGAACATTCGACAAGGAGTATGACGAGTTGGGAGGAAGGCTTGTCTTCAGGGAGACGCATGTACAGGAGATGCTCAAGCTGGGTCGATGCAAACAGAAGGTAGACATTCGTACGTTGATGATGGTTGACAGTCTCCAAATGACCAGTGCCGAGCGAGAAGTGCTCGCGGAGAGTTGCCGGGAGTGCAAAGGGGAGCGGATCGTCATCACCCACGGCACAGATTCCATGGAGGTGACAGCCAGCGTTCTGGGGCGAGCCATCAAGAACAAGACAATCGTTCTCACCGGGGCGATGGTGCCCTACAAGTTTGGGAGTTCCGACGGCCTCTTCAATCTGGGTAGTGCGCTGGCATTCGCGCAGAGTCTACCGGCGGGCGTGTATATCGCGATGAACGGTAGGTGTCTCGCATGGAACAAGGTCCGGAAGAACAAGGAAACCGGCGAGTTTGAAGAGATCACATCGACTATCCGCCGATCACAGGCGGGAACGTGACCTATAAGCGGGCACCAAGCACGCATAAGCGGCGTACAAGTTGTCCCGTGTTTGCTGGGTATGAACGAGGTGTGCCAAGCCCGGAACGAACTCTTAATCCGTAGGTTCGGGGTTCGATTCCCTGGCGGCGCATTTTTCCCTCCAGCGGCTTACCGCGTTTCCCACATCGCTTCTCAACTGGTCGCCGACTTAGCCGTCGGGCTCAAGCGGGCCGACGCTCTTAACACTCGCGGCAGGTGAAAACTCTGCCGGTCTTCGCAAGTAATGGTGAACTGCACCTCAACTCCCAAGCCTGCAAGTGAGCATTCGCGCCCAAGTTCGGTAACTGGCACACCTCTGGCTCAGTCTTAGGAGTAGGGCCGCCGAGATCGGCAGCCGGACCGAGAAGCCAGGGGGATCGATGCGACCGAGAACCGTGATGTTAATGGCCGCCCTAACGGCAGCCACCGCGTGTTCGAGTAGCTCCAGCAACAGTCCTCCAGAGCCAAAGCCGTCAGCCCGCAGCGCGCCTGTCTCATCGGGCACCGTGCGGACTTCGACCTCTACAGCGGCCACGCTCGGCATTCCACCGGGTCATCTCCCTCCGCCTGGAGAGTGTCGTATTTGGGTGCCCGGAACACCACCGGGGCACCAGCGAGACGCTGGAGCCTGCTCGACTCTTGAACGGCAGGTACCGCAGGGCGCATGGTTGATTCACCGACCCTCCAAGGACAAGAAAGTGGTGAATGTGTGGGTCTACGACTCCCAGGGTTCGCTGCCCACGGTGATGCGCATCTTCGATGTGGTGACCGGAGCGTTGATTGGCGAGGAGCTACTCTAGCTGGGAGGAGTGCGAAATGGATTGAGACTCCCCGGTAAGTCCACGGACGGGAATGATCATAAAGGTGGGGCTGGCGTATGTGCTCTGGATCTGGCTCTTCGCCCTCGTCAAGCTGACTTTGATCGTCTTCTAAGAAGTGCCCTAGATTGTGGCGGTCACGGTGTGCCCCGACGCCGAACGCCACTCCCGCAGCGCCTCCAGCTTCCCGCGCTCGATATGCAGACCGATCCTTGCCGACGGCGACGCTCCTGATCTCGTCCTCGTAGAGCGGCCTTCTGGTCTCGTTTCGCCTGCAATCCTCCGTTCGCAGCCTCCCAATCTGCTATCCGTACTCTCCGGCAGTCCCTCCCAAGCGGTGAGGAATTCGCGTGAACGCCCGGAATCCTCTCAAAATGCCGATCTACGCCTGTGGCGCTCGAGCCACTTGCCTTCGCCATCCCTCCATTGAGTGGCCATAAACGACTATGGTGTATGGCGTTACTGTTCTTCTCAGCAAATCGTGAGCATGGCGCCGACTTTGCTCCTTCCCGAGGCGTTCGAACCGGCCCAACCGATGGGGGATTGCGTGAGTGAAGAGCACCTTCGCGGGTCGCCGATGACCCGAACGCAGAAGCGATGCACGACGGACGCCCGTCGAAAGACCAACCCGCGCTGGTGCCGGCAGACGGGCGGCTTCACGCTGGTCGAGGTGCTTATCGTCATCCTCATGATAGGCGTGCTGAGTGCCCTCGTCGCTCCGACCCTGGCTCGTGTGACGCCGGCGGAGCTCGCCAGCGAAGGAGCCGAGGACCTCGCCCAGGCGATGCGTCTCGCCCGTTATAGGGCGGTCGCGATGAATCGGCGGGTCTACTTCGACTTTCAGCCCTCCGGGACGCCGAACTTCTACACGGCCTACGTCAACCTGGGCGACCCAGCCGACGTGCCGACCGGCACGCCGGCGGAGATCACCGCGGCGAACATCCCGGTGCTCAACGACACGCAGGGTTCCATGCGCGGCGCCGACCTTCCGGAAGCGATCGTGTTCGCGACCGGCCACGCGGCTTCCGGCCCGGGCGGAGCGCCGGCGACGAGTGCGCTCGTCCTGCCATCGAACCCGCTGATCTTCGGGCCTCGCGGCACCGTGGAGTGGCCGGACGGCAGTCTGGCTACCGGGGTAGTCTACGTGAGCCACGCCGATCACCCCTCCCGCGTCCGGGCCATAACCGTCGCACGCAGCGGGATGATCAAGGTCTGGTACCTCAACGCCGGTAGCTGGGAATGAGTCCGACCGAGATAACGCGCAGCGGGATTCCGCATGATCGCCGCTCGAGAAGCGGAGGGCTGTCACCCAACGGTTTCACGACGATCGAGTCGATGATCGCGCTCCTCCTGCTGACGATCGTCGGCCTGGGGATCATGTCGGAAATCGTCGTGGTGCGGTCGGCCGACAAGTTCGCCGGGGAGCAAACCCGAGGGGTCGCGCTAGCGGTTCGGAAGCTCGAGGAGCTGAAGGCGCTGCCCGCGGCGAGCGTGGTCGCCGAGGCCGTGACGGCCGTGGATGTCAATGGCAACGAAGGGTCGGGTCCCTACCGCCGCCGAGTGGACGTGGCCGAGGGCGTGGACGGCAAGGACACGAAGACCATCACGGTGGTCGTCGAATACCCGACCGGAAAGATGGGCCGCCATTCCGTCCAGCTCACCACCATCATCTACTCGGGCAACTGATCGGTGGCACGCGTGAAAGGCAGAGCGCTCGTTCGCAATCGACGGGGTCTTGTGCAGTCCCTCGATCGAGACGGCTTCACGATCGTGGAGCTGCTCGTCGTCATGCTGATCGGCGGGTTGGTCATATCCAGCGCCATCGGGCTCCTCAAGACCGTGCGGTCGACATCCCGGACCGAGAGGCTCGTGGTCGATGTTCAGGACAACGCCCGCTACGCGCTCAGCATGCTGACGCGCGACCTGATGGAGGCGGGACAGGGGATGGACCCTAGCTTGTCTTTCGGCCCTGTCGCGGTCGGCGACGGCGGTGCGGGGAAGAACGACACCCTGTACATCCTCTTCGCCGATCCGGGGACGCCGATTCACGCGGTCGACGCGCCCCCCGGCAACCCGAAGAAGAAGATCGACGTGCGGATCACCTGCTCCGACCCGGTCACGGATATCGAGAAGGGCGACTTCGTATACCTGGCGAGCGGGAGCGCACGCGCGGTGGCCCACGTCAACCACGTGAATCGGGCTACCACCGGCACCTGTAGCGGAGACCCTAATGAGATCATCGGCACGCTCAAGCTCGACGTATCCGCGGTGGAAAGCGAGAATCACGGTTGGGTGCTAGAGGCCAACGAGGCCGGCGCGGCGCTCGAGAGGGTGAACGCGGCCGTCTACTTCGTGGATGATTCGGACCCGACGCACCCGACCCTCAACCGCGCGACGGAATACGACGGCGGTTGGGTGGAGATGCCGATTGCCGACATGATCACCGAGTTTCGCGTCGATCTGATCTTCGCGGACGGTGATGTGCTTTCCGTCGCCGATTCGGGCGACGGCGACCTCACCAACGACTTCGACGACATCAACACCGTGCGCCTTCACCTTCGCGGATCGACGCGTCGAGCCGACAAGGATCTCGCCGGTGGCCAGCGAGTCGACCGGGACTACACGATGAGCGTGACGCCGAGGAATCAGCTGTACACGAGGAACCGTCAATGAAGCGCGCTCCCACATCTCCGACGGCCCAGGGCCGACTCGACGAGGGCGGCTTCGCCCTCGTCGCGGTCCTCATCCTGTTGATCGCGATGATGGGTCTGGCCGCGGCGATGCAGCTCGCCGGGCGCACGGAGATTCGGATAGGAACGAACCACTACGTGGGAACTCAGGCGTACTACGCGGCCGAAGCGGGCGCCGAGAGGTTTCTCGCCCTGGTGAGCGAGAAGATGGCCAACGGCAACCTGACGCCGGAGATGGTGGCCGAAGCCGCGGCCGCGCCGCCGACGATTCCCGGCTACACGTTCGTCGAATACTCGGCAGTCCTCGCTCCGAGCGTCGTGGCCCGGCAGATCCCGCAGGGCCCGTTCGCCGGCCTCACTAGCCTGGATCGAGATCTTACGGTCACGTCATCCGTGGAAGGCCCGAACGGAGCCCGGGCGACCGTCATCATGGACGCGCGTGCGCAGGCGATCCCGATCTTCCAGTTCGCCGCCTTCTACGAGGAGGATCTCGAGAACTTCCCCGGCCCTCGCATGGACATCCGAGGCCGCGTGCACACGAACGGCGATCTCTGGATCGACAGCATCACGGGTCTCTACCTCTGGGGCATGGTGACCACCGCCAAGGACATTCACATCGAGGCGAAGGCATCGGGCGGCGACCCGGCGAGCGATGGTCGCGACGTCTACATCCGGCTGAACGACGGCACCTGGGTCGAGGTCCTACAGGACAGCCACGCCTTCGGCGCGGACCACGACCCGCTGACCTTTCCGACTCCCGCTCAGGATCAGGCGTTCGACGACTGGTCCAAGTCCACGTGGGATCACAACATCCAGACCCGGGCCAGCGGCGTTCGGCCGCTGAAGCTCCCGATCCCCGAAGGCGTCGACCCTTACGAGCTCGTCCAGCCCTGCACAGGCGCCGAGCCGGCGTCGCTCGCCGCCGTGAAATACGCCTGCAACGCGGGCCTGCAGGTTCGGGTTCAGGGTACCGCGCTCGAGGTCCTCAACGCGGGCGGCGCGCCACAGGCGATGCCGCCGGGCGCCGTGACCTACGGCATCAACAAGTTCTACGACGACCGGGAGCAGTCCTCCAGCGCCGGCAACGGAGATCCAATCGGCGCCACCAACTCGAACTCGGACCGGGAGGTGATCGAGATCGACCTGAACGTGTTCGATGTGGCCGACTACCAGAACGGCCTCATCTACGTGACGGCCGACAAGACCAACCCGGGCGGCCCGGACGCGGTGGCCGACGAGCAGCAGTACACGGTTCGGGTCCGGGGCGGCCAGATGCTGAAGGCCCCCCTGACGATCGCCACGGATCTCCCGCTCTTCGTGCTCGGTGACTACAACAACGTCCCCGGCCAGTGGCAGCCCGCGTCGTTCGCCTCCGACGCCATTACGATTCTCTCGAACAACTGGAGCGACGGCGCCGCCGGCGAGGGCGCGGAACCGCCGGCCACGGAGACGGAGGTCCAGGCCGCGATCCTGGCCGGACACAGCCCCACGCCGTTCTTCGGCTCTCCGGACGGAGGGGGCTGGCTCAACAACTTCCCGCGCTTTCTCGAGGGGTGGGGCGGTGTCAAAGCCACGATCAACGGATCGCTTGTCTCGCTCTGGTTCGCCCAGAAGGCCGTGGGCGCATACGACGGCCACTACTACGGCGCGCCGAACCGGGACTGGTACTTCGACCAACGCTTCACCGACCCGGCCAATCTCCCGCCGTTCACGCCAGTCGTGGGCCAGGTCCTGCGCATGGGATTCGCCCGCCGCTACTAGCCCCGGGGCTTGGAGGGGGGTGCGGTGGCAGCGACCCCCGCGGCTTGCTCGTCTGCCAGTTTTGCCTTGTGGACCAGGCCGAACACCCGCCACGGCAGCGCGCCAGAATCATAGCGTTCAACACGCTATCGTTGCAGCAGATACGCCGTTGCGCCCCCACGATGCACAGGCCATGTAGTATCCTCGCCACTCTTGCGCGGTCCGCTGCATAACTCATCTTTACAGGCTCGTCGTTCCCGGATTCCGCTGTAGAACAGGAAGTAGATTTATGACGTTGCCTCGTCCGCCCCTTCGACACTCCTTCGCCCGACAACTCTACCGGCGGTTGCCTCTCGCCGTCGGGTCCGACGAGCACGGCTCTGCGGCGGCGTTCGCGGCGATCGGCATGCTCATGTTGCTGGGCATGGTGGCCCTCGCCGTGGACGTCGGAATGCTGGTCGGTGCCCGTACCGACTCGCAGCGTGTGGCCGATTCCGCGGCGCTTGCAGGCGCGGCCTCCTTCATCACGGCTCCCAACGACGCCGACCGTCCGAGGACCTGGGCGCTCGAGTACGCGGCAAAGAACACCATCCATGGCACGGTCGCGGATGTGCGAGCCGAAGACGTGGACGTCCTGATGGCCGAGAAGAAGGTCCGCGTGCGCGTCCGGAACATCGCGGCACGCAGCAATGCGATAAGGACGGTTTTCGCGCGTGTGCTCGGATGGGACGAGGTGAACGTAGGGACCGTCGCGGCCGCGGAGGCCTCGGCTGCGGGCGCCGGGAACTGCATGCTGCCCCTCGCCCTTCCGGATCGCTGGACCGAAACCGTCAATGACGATCTCTTCCTCGGGCCTCCGGAGGACCTCTACATCCCGTACAGCGGGAACGGCCAACAGTGCCCGGCCGGGACCGGGCCGCCGGGGGGCGGACCTGGCTGCGACTTTACCGGCTTCTTCCACGGCGACATCAATGACATGTGGGAGCCTCTGATCGAGATCAAGGTGCAGTCAGGTCCCGCCGACCCTGAGGACCCCGACTACGTGGCGAGCCCCTGCACCGAGGCAGCAAGCTGGCGCTGCTGGTTCCAGCCGGAGTCCGTAAACAGCGGTCCGACCGGTGGTGGCGCGAACGATCTGCGACCCTGGATCCTGGATTGTCCCGACAACACGATCACGATCGCGATCGGTGACACGATATACGCGGGCTCCGCCTCCGGTAACATGCAGAGCCTCGTCCTCCAGGACTTCAAGGACCTGGTCGACACCCAGCCCGGCGTCTGGGTCAATGACCACACTACCCACCCCTCGGGCGGTTGCGTCACGATGACCGGGGGATCCAGCGAAGTTTGTCTCGGCTCCGCCGACAGCAAGCGCATCCGCTTCATGCCCATCGTCAAGACGGACGCCGTAACGGGCACCGGCGGTGGCGTCAAGGCGCCGATCATCGGTCTGGCATGCGTGTTCGTCGAGAAGGTGGCGACCGAGATGAGCCTGCCGCACGGCATGCTTCCGCCTCCGGGCCAGTGGAACGTCTATGTGAGGCTCACGGACACCTGCTCCGGACTCGCAGGAGGGGAAGGCCCCATTCTGAAGGCCATCCGCCTCGTGGAGTAGGCGGTCGCCAAGCTAGCCGCACCGCGTCCCGCGCCAAATCCCGGAATGCCGAAGGGGCGGCCGTTTGGCCGCCCCTTCTTCATGTTTGACCCGTGCGCGAGGTCCCTAAGTGGCCCCTAAAAGGTCTCCACCCAGGTGCTCGGCTGCTCGGCCACCACGGGGGGGAGGATGAAATTGTCCAGCATCGCGTTCGCGTAGCAGGAGTGGTAGTACATGTGCGGCGACCCGTTTCCGATAGTCACCTCGCCCGGACTGCCCCCTGTCAGGATGTTCAGGCCTGCGGTCATGGTGCCCTTGATGTTGACGCTACCCGAGATCTCGAAGGCACCACCGACGAGGATCATCCCCTTCCACACGAAGCTTCCTGAGATCTTGACGTCGCCGCCGATCACGAGGAGGCCCGCGCCGCTCTCGCCGGCGCCCAGCCGGACCTCCCCCGACCCCTCGTTGTCCACGAACTGTACCGGCCAATCCTCGATCGGAAGATCCTCCGTATCGGGCAGGTCCCTCGGGTCAGTGACCACGTAGTCGTGCTCGAGCACCGTGCCATCCTTCGTTCCGGCCCAATCGATCCCGAGCGCCTGGGCGAGTTCCAAAGGGGTCGCCAACGCGTCGTCGACCGGGGGGTTCCCAAAGGCGATATTACCGATCTTTCCCTTGAACATCCCGGTCGGGGTGCGAACGCCCGCGATCGGAGGAGCGGCAGGACAGCCCGGAACCGTATGATCGCCTCCGTTTGCCTTGGCCGCCGCTCCCTTCACGTTTATGCCGGCTATTGTCGTGAGGGCCGCCTGCCCGAGCAGTCCCGGAGGGGGCGCCCCCTGTTTGAATATCACGAGCTTGCTGACCGTTCGCTGCGACACGGAGCCGTCCGGCATGGTGGCGCTGCCCACCGCGCTCACCAGATACATGGTCGCGGTGGCCATGTTGACGAGAGGGCTCGCCGTCACGACGGCCGAGCCGCCCGCATACGAGAAGCCTTGACTCGATGCGACCGCCGTGTCGTTGGCGGCCAGGTAGTCGTTCAGGGCCGCGTCGGCCACGTAAAAGGCGGTCACGCTCGTCGAGTGGTTGCGGCTGACCTGGACTTCGGTCTGGGAGGTCACGAAGCCTGCCGCGGCGATCACGGACACCACGATCAGGGTCAGCAAGCTCGCGATGAGGGCAAAGCCGCCCTCTTGAGGGTCAAGCCGCGTGTGGGCCGTTTGGCTTTGTGTGTACTGCATCGTCAACCTCGAGTCATCAGACCGGTGGCCGCGCCTGGCCACCCGGCGGTTCGCCCACCCGACCGTCGCACGATCGGGGCGTAGCGTTCGGGACTCGTCCCAAGACCACGCACCCATCTACATGAGCAACTTCGGCGCCAGTTCCGGCCGGCCATGCCTGGCCTCGTAACCGTATGGACCGGTTTCACTTAAGAGGATTGCGCGGCGGCAGTTGTGGCGCCGATTCCACAGTGAGCCCCCGTTGGTCGTGCAGAATCCCGCCCCCGACGGCCGACCTCCGGAGGGAAGGGCTAGTTACGAAGTGGGATGTCGAACTCCAGGCTTCGCTCGACGTCGAAGTGATCGTTCTCGTCCACCGCCGTGGCGATGATCCGGATCGCGTTCACGTCCGAGAGCTGGGGATCTGGCACCTTCCCCTTGATTTTGGTCCCATCCCGCAGCCAGTAGTTGAACTCCGAGTCCGTATCGAACGGCCCCGCGAGCTCCTGCGAGCCGCGCCAGATCGCGACCCCGTTTCCGAACACGGAGTTGGCGAACCGGTAGGTCAACCGGCGGTACTCTTGCACGATACCGCCGACCTCGGCGGCCACCTGGAACGGGAAGGTGCCCAGCTCGATGTAGTCGGCGTCCGCACCGGTACCGGGAGCCCCGGCCGCCATGCAGACCCCCTTCGGGCCCGCTCCGCTCGAGACGACGGTGCCCGTGAGGTTATCGGCATACGCGAAGGTCGCGGCATAGGGGCCTGAGTAGGCCGTTCCGCGAAACCCGGCTGGCAGGTTGGCGTTCGTCACGTTGTCGAAGACGAAGAGGGTCGTGGTGAGACCTATGTCATCCACCTCGCACACCACGGCACGAGCAGTGGCGAAACGGACCGAAACCGAGTCGAGCTCGGCCTCGATAATGTCCAAAGGAGACGCCAACCGGAGCTCGGCCGACATGAGATCTGCCGCGGCGCGCAGGTTCTGCTGCGCAACGACGGTCGACTCGTTCCGCTCGTAGAAACGTGTCTGACCAAGGAGAATCGATATAAGGGCGCTCGCCACGAGGCCGCCCACCACGAGCCCCACCAGGACCTCGACGAGCGTGAAGCCGGCTCGGCGGGTCATGGATCCGGTCTCGGATGCTTTGTCATGGTCAGCCAAGGAGCACCTCCGGGGCGCTCAAGGGGTCGGAAGGTCGCGGGCCGAGTAGAGACGCGTCCTGACCTCGTGAGGCCCGAGCATGTCTCTGCCACCCACCTGTACGAGCACTTCCTTCACGCCGGTTGCAGGGGAGGTGACGGTCCGCGTCACCTCGTAGGCGAACCCGCCGATCGTTACCGTGTCCTTGCCGCTGACTGCGTCCGCGAAGCCGTCCTGATGCACTTCCTCGAGGACCTGTTGAGCGGCGAAGGACTGACCTGTCTGATAGTCGGAGAGGCGGCTCTGGCTGGCCACCGACAGGCTGAGTCCGGCGACGGCCAACAGACCGACGGCAAGGAGCGCAGCGGCGATCAGCGCTTCGATCAGGCCGAAGCCGCTCTCCGCGCCCATGGCCGCGCCCGGCTGCCTTCGCTTCTCTGACGAAGAGGGCATGCGATCAACTACCTCCGGCGGAGTCAACCGTCCGATAGCGGGCCAGCGCGTTAACCACGACCCGCAGCGACTTGGTTCGGCCGAATACATCGATCTCGCCACCACCGGCTCCCAGCAGGAGTCCGCGGGAGTTGAAGGTCAGCGAGTCTCCGGTGAAACGAACATCCAGCCTGGTGAGCGGGAGGTCTGAATCCGGGGTGAACTCACGATTCTGGAACACCGTGCCTGCCCTGTCGCGGATCTCGTAGCTGATCGCCGGTTCGTTCGCGGCGAGCGACACGTTGCTCCTCGTGCGGATCGCCAGGCCGCGCGTCAGCGCGACGTCCGAGCCGACGACCGCTGCCGCGCGATCGACGACCGTTCGCTCTCTGAGCGTCGTGATGCTCTCGGAGCCCACGAGCAGCACTAGGCTAAGGATCGAGATAGCGATGAGCATCTCGATGAGCGTGAAGCCGCCTTCGCCGACACGCACTCGGCGTCGCTTCTTTTCCCTAACGATCGGTGTTGCAGGACACATGGCACCACATGAATCGAGCAAGGATCGAGCCAACTGGCGGAACGATCTCGCGCCCCAGCTCTTACATCCATATGTATCTTAACAGCAGTGGCTTACGGGTATTCTGTACCTGGCAGTCAGATCAAGCGAAGGGCGGAAGCTACGGCTGGCAACGTCAGCTCCGGCACTTTACAAGGGGGTTCTCAGAGCCTCGGGGCTCGTTTCCCCGGCCAGGGCACCCTAGTTGCGGAGCTCCACGTCGTACTCGTAGTCCTGTGCGAACTCGAACCGATCGTCTCCGTCATCGATCGCCGTGGCTGTGACCCGGATCGCGAGCACCTCGCCCAGCTTCGCCCCGGTGACCGTGCTCGACACGCTGCCATCGGCCATCACGTAGCTGAACGCCGCATCCTCAGCGAACGGCCCCACGAGCTCCTGGGGTCCTCGCCACAACGCGGTGCCGCTACCGAACACCGATGGCGCGAAGCGATACGTCAGCAGCTGGTAGGCGCGGACGAACGAACCGCGATCCGGCACGTTGCCGTACTCGGCCTGCCAGCCCCTCACGGAGCGGTAGGCCCAGTCCGGAAGGCTTGCCGGTGCCCCGTTGGCCGTGCAGATGGCCTTCGGCCCGGCCGCAGCGCCGCGATCAAGCGAAGAGCCACGGCGCGTGAAGCTGTTTTCGACGCATTGTGCAACAACTGGCCGGCGAGGGGCCGTTTTGCTTGCGCTGAAGCGGCGTTTCGCCTATTCCTTCCCTGTCGCCAGCAGGCGTATCGGTCGGCCCCGCAGGCGCAGCCTGTTCGGGGTCGCTTTTTTCGCTGCTCGTGCCCGTAGCTCAGCCTGGATAGAGCGTCGGCCTCCGGAGCCGAAGGTCACAGGTTCGAATCGCTGACGGGGCGGCTGACGACCGCCGAGCGGCGGCTTGGTCGGGCTAGAAGGGCTAGAAGGGCTGGAAGGTGGGTTCGGTGGCGTTCGGGTCGGGTACGAGGCTGGCGAGCGCGGAGCACACACCCAGCACGTAGCTCTCGATCTGCCAGCGGCGGAGGTCCGCCGGGCGCACATCGAGAACGGAAAAGGGCGCCATGAGGCAGAGTCCGATGTCGCGGGCGACCGCCAGGCTCCGGTCGGTCGAGTCGCCGCCCGAGGCATGAGGGCCTCGGATCCACTCCTCCCGGTGCGCTTCGTCCGCGGTAAGTCTCTCCCATGTCCGCCAGACGGCGGCCGCGGCCAGAGGCGGCAGATCGGCGAAGAATATGAACTCCTCCTGGAGCGCCTGCTTCACGCGCTGACGAAGCTCGGCCCAGTCCGCCTCCTGTCCCAACTCCTGGACCGCCGTCCAGGCGGCCGCCTCGCCCGCGTCCGCCGTAGCCTCATCTCCCGCCGCGTGGGTCCGCGTCGGCTGGCCGACGGCCTGAACCAGCCAGGCCGGATTCACATCGAGCGCTTCGGCAGTCGAGAGCAGGAACTCCAGCGGCGGGTCGGCGCGGCCGTTCAGATAGCCGTGCACGCTCGCATAGCTGCTGCCCCGGACCTTGTCGGCATGAAGCTCCAGGTGGAGCGACCGCATGCTGCGGTCGCGCAGAGACAGCGCTCTCTTCAGGCGAGCCGCAACTCCGGGTGCGGTCTTCATGAGATCTCCGCGTGTGAAAAACGCCCACGACAAAGGACTTTCCGAGTATATCGCAAACTAAATAGGCAATCGCTTGCCGTCAAAGCAACCGACAGTAAGCTCGCTGGTATCGTTAAGCGATATATTGTATACGACCAATCAATGACAGGAAGACCCGGCTCACCTTCTCAGGTGATCCATGAGGACGCGACCGGACCCGCGCGTCGGAGTGCACGCCACGGTTGCGGAGCCGGGTGATCGGAATAGATTAGCCGCCCCGCTGCGATCTCCCTGAAAACGGAGACGGACCTTCGCCCCTCGTCCAAGGACGGGGGCGTTTGGTCTCGGGAACAATCGTGTCCGCCCGTGGTCCAATGGACCCGTGCCGGTGCGAGGAGCCCGACGGTGGACGCTCGGGTGGCGGAATTGGCAGACGCGCAGGATTCAGGATCCTGTGGGAATTAATATCCCGTGGGGGTTCGACTCCCCCCCCGAGCACTCGACCGGCTGCGCGCGGCGGTGCTGCGAGCAGCATGACCAGCCCAGGTGGCGGAATTGGCAGACGCGCTAGCTTGAGGGGCTAGTGCCCTATACGGGCGTGGAGGTTCGAATCCTCTCCTGGGCATGACCCGCCGGCGACGTCCGTCAATGACGCGCCGGCCGCCGCCTACCCGGCGTGCAGATCCGAAAATGCGCCCGTAGCTCAACTGGATAGAGCACCTGACTACGGATCAGGAGGTTGGGAGTTCGAATCTCTCCGGGCGTACTTCGCTTTTCGCCAGCGGATGCCAGTCGAGACCCTCCTTTTCCAGCGCGCCCGGATCCTGCATTCTCCTCGATACGCGAGAGTGTTGCTCCCGACGGGCACTCTCGTTACGATATAGTATTGGCGGGCTAAATGCCCTTATCCACAAGCGTTTGGCGCGATCGCGGTTGTGGCGCGCTTGGCAACGACGCGCGTGCCAGACGATGTGTCTACGCCGCAACAGACCGGTAATCGGGGCGCCCGGCTCCGAGCTTGAAGGAGCAGTAGGATGTTTGGATACCGACTTTCTCCCCTCCAGCTGATCCGTTCCGATCAGGGTAGCGCCATGGCCATGACCGCGCTGGGCATGGTCCTCTTCCTGGGCGTAGTCGCGCTGGCCGTGGATTTGGGGATGCTGTTGGGCTCCCGGACCGAGTCGCAGCGCGCGGCCGATTCGGCCGCCCTGGCGGGTGCGGCTTCCCTTATCGGCGGGCCGAACGACGAGGTCAGGGCCAAAGCGTGGGCCGACGAGTTCGCGGAAAAGCACACGGTGCACGGCGAGTCTGTAGATCTGAGGCCCGACCAGGGATCTCCCCCCGACGTCGAAGTCTTCCTCGCAGAGAAGAAGGTGCGCGTACGCGTGAGGAACATCGCGGCGGGGCGAAACAACGCGATCCCGACTGTATTCGCCCGGGTGCTGGGACGGAACGAGGTAAACGTGTCGACCGTGGCGGCCGCCTGGGCCGTGCCGTCGGGAGCGGCCCGCTGTCCGATACCGCTTGCGTTACCGGACAACTGGGATGACGTCGATGGCGACAACATCTTCGATCCGGGAGAGTGGTACGAACCGTTCGATCCGGGCAATCCGCAGGCGCCCCACACGGGATACGACCTCAGCGACATCGTTCTGGACGACACGGGGCTGATCGAGATCAAGACGCGCGGCGGGCCCGCCGGGGGTGGTGCCGGGAACAGCATCTGCACCGACTTCCCGAGCTGGCGCTGCTGGTTTCAGCCGTTCGCCATAGACGGTGGACCCGGCGGCGGCGGTGCCAACGCGTTGAGGCCGTGGATCAACTCGTGTCCGGACCCGGGCATCGAACTCACCGCGGGCGGCTTTGGCAACCCCCCGGAACCCGCTACCGAGATCTACGCGGCCTCCGCGTCGGGCAACATGCAGTCGCTGGTCGACGACTTCAAAGATCTCATCGACAACCTGGAATACGAAGCCCAGTGGGGGACCCACACGGGCAGTGACGGTGACAGAATCTGCCCGGTTCTCCCCAATTCCGGGGGCTGCGCGGGACCTACGAACCTGCGAGTGCGCATCATGCCGGTCGTCAGGCCGGACCTGGTAACCGGAACGGGGTCCAACGTCCACGCCCCGGTTGCCGCACTGGTGTGTGTCTGGATCGACAAGGTGGCCGAGACCCCCGGCGGGGCTCACGGGTCCGGTCCTCCGGGCCGACGAAACGTCTACGTCCGACTGTACGACGGCTGTGGCGGCGAGGGGGTCGGAAACAACCCGTTCGCGTATACGCTTCAGCTCATCGAGTAGGAACCGGGGTTGGTCGCTTTCGATTAGAGGACTGGCCTGCGGGTCGAGGCGGTCCGGTCAGTCGAGGTCCGGCCAGTCGATCACGGCCGGATCTTCGGTTACAACTTCCTCACCGGCCTCTTTCTGGAGATCCCTCGCAACTCGCGCGATGCGGCTCAGTGCGTCGCGCTCCTTCCTGTGTCCCGGCGGGACGCGAGAGGCGACGCTCTTCCATTGCTCGGGGGTGAGAGAGCCGATGATCCGGTCCCGTTTGAGGACCCGGTCCAGGAGGTAGCGCAGCTCAGCCTGGAGCCCGCTCGCGGTGGAGTGGCGTAGGTGCTCTCGGATGCTCTCGAGGCGGCCGTTCATCTGGTGGCGGCTGGGGCGATCCCTTCGCGCTGAGCCTGGGTTGCGTTACGAAAAATGGGGTAAGGGCCCGGCGAGACGCCGGACCCTTACGGTCGGACCCCATGTGCGACGCGGACGTCGCGTGCCTGATTTCGGCTCAGGCAAGGCCGGCGCTGTCCCGCTCAATCGGTAGGTGCCTCGAGCCGGCGAAACCTTACATGTCGTCGCGAATCGGGAGAGGTTCCCGCGGTCATCTCCGCAGGAGCTACTCCGTGCCGATGCCCTTCTTCCTGGGACTGAAGTTGGGTGGCTCGGTGACCGGTGCGGCCGCCGTGTCAGCCACGGCCCCGCTGCCAGTGACGGCCGTGGCCGATCCTGGCTCTGCCGGCGCCGTCGGTTGCTGGGCGCAGGCGACTGCTCCTCCGAGGGCCACGAGCAGGGCGAAGGCGATCGACTTCATGGGTTACTCCTCGTACAGGTGAATCCGCGGGAATCCCGTCCCTTTTCTTCAATCGACGGACGGCTTTCGCTGATTTGCGGGGTTGATAGTTGCAGGGTTCGAGCCACCCGGGGCGGCGCCCGGGGCCGATCAGATCCGGAAGGCGCGTTAGTTCAGTGGCCGCTGCCGTTTAGGCGATAGCCGGCCCAGTAGAACGGATCGTCGAACTCGGGGTGCGCGATCATCCTAAGCTGGGCGCGTGCAAGAGCTTGCGACGGAGGAAGGTCCCGCAGCTCCTCGTAAAAGAAGCCTGCGAGCAGAGCGGCGCTTCGATCTTCGACTCGCCAAAGCGTCGCCAACACGTTTTGCGCACCGACATACAAAAATGATTGAGCCAGAGTGGAGTAATCCTCTCCGCTGTCGAAGCGTGTCGCCGTAGCCGGCCCCAGGCCTGTATCGCAGCCTGAGAGGTAGATGAGAGGCGTCCTGATCTGGAGGTCCAGGATCTCGTGGATCTCGAGCCGGCCATCGTCGTCAGTCCTCTCCGAGCGGCCGGGAGCCAACTCGAGCCGCGAGAACAACGGATTGCGCGCGTTCATGACCGCGTGCGAGGCGAAATGCACGAGCCCGCCGCTTTCCAGCACGCTCCGGAGTCGTTCCTCGGTAGCCGTCGCTCCCCGGTAGAAGAGCGCCTCCGGCCGGAGCGGCATGACCGCCTGTGCCTCCTCGTTCGTGGCCGGAAGCTCCCTGGGGAAGGGAGCCAAGACGTACGTCGCATCCTCGGCGAAGCTGACCTCGGATCCAGCCGAGCCTCGCGAACGGAGCTCCGGCAGGGAGGCGGCGGAGGGGAGGTGAAGGAGCGGCAGGATCTCGACGAGTCGTCGCCCGCGACCGGGCTCCAGGAGCGCCGCGAACGGCAGGTACGTGAGCACGGCGTGCGGAACGACGATCAGGAGATCGGCTTCGGAGAGCCGAATGGAGCGGGCGGCGGGGGCGATAAGCGTCTCGTACAGCGCCTCCAGGACGGGAGCGGACTCGTCCGGGCCTCCGCCGGGGCTGCCGAGTAGCTTTCGTGCGAGTCTGACCCTGCTTTCCAGATCCTCTCTCGCCGCCTTGGAGGCGACAACCAGAAATGTATCTTGCGTGACGATGAAGGCTTCGACGCGCTCGGGCATGACGAAGTACTCGAGGAGGACCTCGCCCGGCTGCAGAGCCGCCTGAACCTCGATCTCGAGCTGATCCGCGTAACGGGGGTCCGCGCTGCTCGAAGTCCTCTCCGCCACGCTGACCTGCAGGGCCTCGTAGTCGCTTCGTGCCCTGGCCAGTCGAGCCCACAGCAGGGCGGCAGCGGTGTCGACGCCGACTCCTCCCTCGGCCTGTATCGCATCCAGGGTCGCCACGAGCTGGCCGATGCGGCGAAGCAGTTCCTCGGCGCGGCCCGTCTCTTCGGTTGCTTCGCCGGCGCTACCCGAGCTGCCGCGCAGAACCACGTGCTCACGGAGCGCCTGCCCCCGAGCCTGGTCGGCGACCACGAAGGCTTCGGAGGTCATGCCGGCTCTAAGGAGTGCGGTCATCAGGTCGGCGTACGTCCTCTGACGGGCCGCCGAGAACCCGGCTCTCATCGCTCTCGACCGGAAACTCCCGCGCACACGCTCCACGGTGCTCACGGCGCGACGGCCTACGGCGAGCGCCGAATCCACCTCGCCGAGGTGCAGGAAGGCGCGCGCCCGCAGGGCTTGGGCTTCCCACTCGGTCTCGTAGTCGCCTTGAAAGAGACGGGGCCCAGCGTCGCTGATCGCCGCGATGACGCGTTCGGCCTCCGAGCGCTCGTCGGATATGCGGGCCGCCGCCAGCGCGACGGAAGCGGCTGCCGAGCGTGTCCCGAGCTCGCTCGCCAGCTCCCGAGCCTCGGCGAGGAGCGAGTCCGCCCGATCCTCGGACCCGGCTGACTCTTCGAGCTCGGAGAGCACGACCAGGCCCTCCAGCTCCTCGAAGCGAGCCCCCACGCGTCGATGGGTTTCCAACGACCCCGTGGCCAGGTCGAGCGCCCTGTCAGTGTTGCCGAGCTCGGCAAAGATCTCGGCCTGTGCGCGCAGGCTGCGGCCGAGCTCCGTCTCGAGACCCGTCCCGGCATAGATCTCCTGCGCTTCGGCGTACAGCTCGAGGGCCCTGACCCGGTTGTCGGCGGCGACATACAGCTCAGCGATCACCGCCAGGTCGTTCGCCTCCTGCTGCCTGAGCCCCTGCGATCGAGCGATCGCCAGAGCGCTGTCGTACATGACGTGCGCTCCGCCGAGATTCCCCAGCACCGCGTACGCGCTTCCCAGCTGACCCAGGGCGTTTTCGAGGCCCGTCGGGTAGTCGATCTCGCGGTACAGCCCGGCCGCCTCCTGCAGAAGAGGTATGGCGTGAAGCGGCCGGCCGACCATGATCTCCAGAGCGCCGAGGTTCGTGAGGGCGTTCCCCGCCATCACGCCGTCATCCAAAGCGCGGCCCGCTCTGAGCATGGTGGCGTAACCCTCGCGCGCCTTCGCGAACTCCCCCCACTCGGTGGCGACGAGAGCGAGGTTGCCCGAGGCCCTCGCTGCTCCTGCCGCGTCGCCCACGTCGTTCGCCGCGTCGGAGGCCTGCCCGAACAGAGTCGCGGCATCCTCGAATCGGGACTCGTCCCATGCCACCAATCCGAGTGCGTTGTAACTGCGCGAGAGCTGGTCGTTGAGGCTCGCCTCCAGCTTGTCGGCCAGGGCTTTCTCGCCAAGCTGCTTCGCCTCCGAGTAGCGGCCCTGCCGCCACGCGGCGAGCCCCAGCCACGTCGTGGCTCGCGCCCGCGCGGCTACATCCCCAACTGCGGCGGCATCTGCTTCGACCGATGCCAGGATGGAACGAGCGCTGTCGTACTCCCCGTCGTAGTAGATGCCGAGTGCCGTGGAGAGACGGGATTCCAGGCTGGAGGATTCGGAGATGGGTGAGGAGGCCGGGAGCTCTTCCCCGGTGGGTCGGCCGAACTCGAGCGAGTCATCGCACCCCCCCGACGCGGCCAGCGTGAATAAAACAGCCAGCCGGCAGCCGAAGGAGCGTTGGATCAGGGTTCGGACCAGAGGCGACTCGCGTCCGTCGTGGCGGTCGTGCCGTCAGTCAGCAATGCTTCGACGAACCAAAAGTAGCGGTTGCCCGACTCTACTTCGAGGTCTGCCGGGAGCCGGAGGATGGTGTCGGTGGTCGATCCGCTCCAAACGAGGTCGCCCCGCTCGTCTGTGACGGTAAGGCTGTAGAAGGCGCCGGGCGCCACCTCACGCCAGAGGAAGACCGCGCCGGCCAGCGACTCGACCCGGGCGCCGTCGAGCGGCGCGACCGTCCCGAACTTCCGGACACCTTCTTCCACGGCCGGCCCGCCGTCGCGCAGCATGGTCTCCCTTTCCGCGAGATCTCGCTCGACGCTGGGACCGAGTAGCAGGACGCCGGTCAGCGCAGCCGCGGCCGCACCGATGCCGCCCGCCACCCGCGCTCGGCGCTGACGCCGCGAGTGACGCAACACTCCGGTTACCTGGATGAGCTCGTCGCGGCAAAGGCCGCAGCCCTCAAGATGAGTTTCCACGCCAGCCGCATCGGAGCCGCGAACGGCTCGGCTCGCGTAGGAGGCCATCTGTTCGCTTGTCAGATGTGACACGATACCAACGCTCCAAACGGGGATCTGGCTTCCTTCAGGAGTGGGATGACAGAAACGGCCAAAGTCTTTCTTCCCCTGGGAAGCCGGGCTTCACCTCGCGTATGGGTGGTCATGGCAGGGAGTCCGACACGCCCCGCTCCCGGAGCCGCTGGCGGAGCTCTTCGAGCACCTTCTTGAGCCTCCGGTAGACGTGGAAGGGAGAGGGAAACCCCATCGCGTCGGCGATCTCCCGCGCCGAACGTCCGTCCTCGAATCGGAAACGGAGCAAGAGTCGATCCCTGGCGGCTAGCGATCCAATCGCCTCCTGCAGCGCGACCTCGAGCTCCCGCCGGCGAACATCCGCTTCGGGGTCCACGCTCGTTCGATCGGCCGTTCGGGCGATGTCGAGCTCCTCGGTCACCAGGTCCAGAAGCCGCCTTCTCTCCCGAGCCCGATGCTCGTCGTCGGGGTCTTCTCGCCGGTCTTTTCGTTTCACACGCCCGTAGCGGCTGCGCTGGTAGTCGATGCAGAGCCGCCGGGTCACCACCACCAGCCAGGCCTCGAACCTGCCCGCATCCGCACGAGCGAAGGTTCGCAACCGCTGATAGTCATCGCGGCTCAGTCCCTCCAGCACGAAGGCGTATTGGTCCATCGCCGCGTCGTAGTCCGAGCTCACGGACCTGACCGTCGACAGGATGAGTCTGCTGTGGTGGTCGACGAGATCCTGCCAGGCCGCGTCGCGCTCGGGGCCCTGCGGAGACTCGAGCAGACGAGCCACTTCCCGAGGCACCTGCCGCGACACCCTGCCCGGCTCCGTTTCGCTCACTCCATCCCTCGATGATGGCATTCGCGCGCAAAACCGACAGGTGGGTCCGTCAATAATTGATAGGGAGTTGATGCGTCTTGATAGCGCGTTGACACGCTCGCCGCGGACCCCTGAGCGCCGGCGGTCGAACTGGCGGACGCCAAACAGATCAGGTGAACAAATGGCCGAACAAAGCTCACAGCAGCCGTTCGACGAAGCGGACCTGATCGCGCGGTTGCGCACCCGGTCGCCGCGTGCCCTCGAAGAGGCATACGATCGGTATGGGCCGATGGTCTACGAGACGGCATACCGCATCACGGGCTGCCCAGCTGAGGCAAGCGACATCGTTCAGGAAGTATTCCTCCGGCTTACCGCGAGCGTTCAAACGTTCAGCGGCCGTGGGAGCTTCACGGGCTGGCTGCGGAAGGTCGCCTTGCGAGCGGCCCTCATGAAGTGTCGGGCCAGGCGACGGCGCGCGGAGGTCTCCCTCGAGCAGGCGCCGCTTCCCTTTGCCCGCCGGCAGGCTCCGGCTCCCGTCGACAGCATCGCGCTCGAGCAGGCGCTTGCCACGCTTTCTCCCTCATTGCGCACGGTATTCCTGCTCAAAGTGGTCGAGGGCTACTCGCATGACGAGATCGCCGAGTCTCTGGGCATCAGGCGAGGCACGTCGGAGGTGCGTCTCCACCGGGCGCGTCAAAGTCTCCAGCAACAGCTGAGCGCCTGAGGTTCGCACCGCCGAGCCCGACACAGCACCCTCGAGCTGACCTCATCCCCCCGACAGCTCCCGAGCGTCGCACATGACGCCGGGACAACGTACGCGAGGCCCCACGAGAGCCGCCAATTTCCGGTCACCCGAGAGCGGGACTCACGGTACCCCTTTTCCTCCGGTTTCCTTATGGTATGCGAGCATGCCTCGCGTGCTCGTGCGCGGAGAAGGAGTTGTTATCAATAATAGTTATTGATACGTTCCGCCTCTCATGTGAGCCATGCGTGTGCTGATTTCAGGATCGACGACGATTTCGAGGGAGAACGGAGAGGGTATATGAACCAGAAGGTGCAAGACGCGATCAACGAGCAGATAGCCGACGAGTTTTACGCATCCTACCTCTATCTCTCGATGATGACGTACTTCGAGGCGGAGAGCCTCGGTGGCTACGCCCAGTGGATGCGCATGCAGGCCGAAGAGGAGCACGCTCACGCCATGAAGCTCGTCGATTTCCTGATCGAGCGCGGTGGGCGCGTGCAGCTTCAGGCGATCGACAAACCGAAAGCCGAGTTCGATTCGCCGCTGGCCGTCATGCAGGCGGCCCTTGCACACGAGCAAAAGGTCACCGAGAGCATCAACAACCTGTACGAGTTGGCTGTCGCGGAGCGGGATTACCCCGCCCAGGTGATGCTCCAGTGGTTCGTTACCGAACAGGTGGAGGAAGAGGCCAGCGCCGGCGCGCTGGTTGATCAGCTGACCCTCGCCGGCGATTCGGGGAGCGCCCTGCTCATGCTCGACGCGAAGGTGGGGCAGCGGACGACCACTGCCTGAGGTGTGATGGTCGCGTTGGCTCTGTCCCAGGCGGCGAGCGAATACGTCGGCACGCTCCTGCGGGGCATTCCGGCGGCGCTCGGTGCCGGAGCCCGCATGGTATCGGATTTCGTGACCGATCACCCGGTGCTCGCACTCGGCAGCCTGCTCGCCGCGCTCATGCTGTGGGCGCTGTTTTCCGGAGGCGGCCGCCGCCGGTAGGGATGGCCACGGCGAGGCCCCGCCGACCGGCGAGGCTCCCCGCGGATGAGGGCAGATTCAGGCGGGTAGGCGGGCTCCCGCTCTGCAGGCCGCCACGTACTCCTCTTCGGCTTCGGCGCAGAGGGCGGCCCGCGTCTCGTTGTCGGCCACCAGCGTGGCGATCTCCTCGCCGAGTCCCCTGTAGCACATCGTCTTGTGGCCAGGGTCGTCGACCACCCGGCAGAACTCGAGGCCGCTCTCCGCCTCTGACGTCCAGTCTACGAACGCCTTGACGACTCCTACGTAGCACCAGCCGCGATACGGCTCGCTGCCGGCTCGGCAGTGCCGTTCCGCCTCCTTGGGATCCTTGGTTCGAGCCGTTATGTCCCGCCCGAGACTCTGATGGCAGGTGGCGCGCATGGCCGGAGGTGCGACATCGCAGCTTCGCGACGCGGCCGCGATATCGTTGCCGTTCAACCAGAGCATGACCGATGTCTGCATCAGGTAGCACTGATGCTGATAGCGGTCGTCCATTACCGAGCACGGGTACAGCGGGTCGGTGGGATCGACCGCCTTCCAGCGCTTCTCGCCAGCCACCCCGCGATCTCCGCGGTGGTCGTGGCCGGCCGCCTCGTCCCCGTCTTCCGACGGCGCGTCCTCCTCGTCGCCGTCGGATGCCAGCATCATCGCTGGATGGTGTGGCATGGTGGCCGCCATGACGTTCTCCATGAACGCCCCGCCATAGCAGGATTGTCGGTCCCAGTTGTCGCTGAGCAGATCACAAGCCTCGAGTGCCCGTGGCAGGTGATGGTCGAAATACATCGTCAACCCGTGGCCCATGCCGTGGATGCACTGGAAGAGGATCCACCGGCCCTCCTCGTCGTCCCGGTAGGGGTCGCAGAGGGCTCCGACGATCTCGACGTCGGCGCTCCCGCGCTCGTCGAAATAGGCCTGGATCACGCCGTGGTAGCATCCGGACGAGAAGCTCTCGGTACAGCTCGAGAAGGTTTCGGTGACATCCGGCGACATCTGGTACGCCTCGATTCCGATGTGATGGGCGTATACATGAGCGTCGCGAGAGACGTCGCCGTCGAGGAGGACCAGGTAATCCAGCGTGGTCATCGTGGGCCGCACCCCGACTCTCCCCAGCTCGAGGGTGAGTCCGGCCTGGTAACAGTCGATCTTCTCCTGCCCCGTGAGGTCGCCGCACTCGGCGAGCAGAGCGCGCGCCTCCGGCGCCGAATCGGCCGGGATTCCGGAGTCCCCACCACCGAGAGCCGTCACGTCGAGTGTCGAAAGGAGCCGACCGCGGCCCACGACCGCGATCGTGACGACCGCCAAGACGGTTAGGAAGACGGCGCCGGCCAGAATCCGAAAGTTCCGGGATGAAGGGGTCATGCTCGAGACTATACGTCGGCCAGGAGGCCGCGGTCCACCTCGTCGCAACTCCGGCAACCGCAGAGCCCCAAAGCGACATCGAGCTCCTTGCGGAGGATCTCCAGGACCTGTCCGACGCCCTCCTCGCCGTTCGCGGCCAGCCCCCACAGGATGGGCCGTCCCACCAGAACCGCCCTGGCGCCGAGGGCCAGAGCCTTCACGACGTCCGTTCCCCGCCGCACGCCGCCGTCGACCAGGACCGGAATGCGTCCATCGACCGCCTCCGCCGCCGCTGGAAGAGCATCGATCGTCGCGACGGACGTGTCCAGCTGTCGCCCGCCGTGGTTGGAGACGATGATGCCCGCCGCGCCGTGCTCGACGGCGAGCCTGGCGTCTTCGGGGTGCACGATGCCCTTGATGACGACGGGAAGAGTGGAGACATCGGCCAGCCACGCCAGATCGCTCCAGTCGAGCGTCGGATCGAAGAGCGAGACTACGTAGTGCGCGAGGCCGGAGTCGGACTCTGACCGGTGGATCTCGTCGAGTCCGCTGGGCATCAGGTTCGCCATCTGGAGGCCACTCGGCAGATGAAAGCGGTTCCGCACGTCCCGTTCCCGCGTCGGCCAAACCTGTGCATCCACGGTGAGGACGATCGCCGCGCATCCCGCCGCTTCGGCACGCTCGACGAGGCCGCGGGTGGCCTCTCGATCCCGGTAGACGTACAGCTGGAACCAGAGCGGCCCGTCCCCGGCGGCCGCGACCTCCTCGATGCTGCAGTTGGAGAGCGTGCTCAGCGTCATGATGGTCCCGGCCGCGGCCGTGGCCCTCGCCGTTGCGAGCTCGCCGTCGGGGTGGGCGAGCTGGTGAAATGCCGTCGGCGCCACGAGAACCGGCATGGAGATCCGGCTGCCGAGGACCTCCGTCGACAGGTCACGCTCGCTCACATCCCGCAGCACCCGATGGTAGAGTCGAAGGCGGTCGTACGCCGCGTCGTTCTCCGTGAGGGTGATCTCGTCGAAGGAGCCGCCTCGATAGTAGTCGTACGCCATGGCAGAGAGCTTCTCGCGCGCCGCCGACTCGAAGTCACGGATGCTGATGAAGTCCATCATCATCGTCCCCTGCCTGGTGGTTCTTCGCTCAGGACCCTGGAGACCGCGCGCTTCCAGCCCGCGCAGAGAGCTTCCCGGCGCTCCTCCTCCATTCCGGGCTCGAACTGCCTTTCGCTCTGCCAGAGGGATTCGATCTCATCCAGGCAGCTGAAGAATCCCGCATCCAATCCGGCGAGGTAAGCGGCGCCCAGCGCGGTGGTCTCTGTCACCTTTGGCCGCTCCACGGGAAGCGCCAGAATGTCGGACAGGAACTGCATCGCCCAGTCGTTGGCCACGAGACCGCCGTCCACGCGCAGGCTGAGGAGGTCGGCACCCGAGTCGGCGGCCATCGCACCCATGAGGTCGCGCGTCTGATAGCTCACCGCCTCGAGCGCTGCGCGCGCGATGTGCGCGACGCCCGTACTGCGCGTGATCCCGAGGATGGCTCCTCTGGCGTCGGGGTCCCAGTAGGGCGCGCCCAAGCCGACGAATGCGGGGACGAGATAGACCCCGCCCGTGTCCTCGACGCCTGCCGCCAGGGCTTCGGTCTCGGCCGCTTCGTCGATGACGCCGAGCCCGTCGCGCAGCCACTGAACGGCCGCCCCGCCGACGAAGATGCTTCCCTCCAGCGCGTAGGTCACGACACCGCCGAGGCGCCAGGCGACGGTGGTGAGGAGCCGGTTGCGGGACTCGATCGGTTCCGTCCCCGTGTTGAGAAGGGCGAACGTCCCGGTCCCGAAGGTGCTCTTGATCATCCCCGGAGTGAAGGCCGTCTGGCCGAAGGTAGCGGCTTGCTGATCTCCCGCGACGCCCCGGATCGGGATCGGCCTGCCGAAGAGCTCGGAGGAAGCCTCGCCGAACGAGCCCGAGCTGTCCCTCACTTCGGGCAGGATCGACTCCGGAACGCGGAAGAGGGCGAGCAGGTCCGCGTCCCACGCCTGCTCGTGGATATCGAACAGCAGCGTTCGCGAGGCGTTCGTCGCATCCGTGGCGTGCACGCCGCCGTCGGTGAGATTCCACAATAGCCACGTGTCGATCGTTCCCGCCGCGAGCTCGCCCCGCTCCGCCGCCGCGCGCGCGCCTTCGACGTGGTCGAGAATCCAGGCGAGCTTCGTCGCCGAGAAGTACGGGTCGAGGAGAAGCCCGGTCGTCCGCCGCACCCCGTCTTCGTGCCCCTCGTCTCTGAGCCGGCGACACTCACCGGCCGTCCGTCGATCCTGCCATACGATCGCGTTGTGGACCGGCCGTCCATCCGCGCGGCGCCAGACGACCGACGTCTCCCGCTGGTTGGTGATCCCGATGGCTGCCACGTGCGACGGGTCCATTGCCGAGGCGGAGATCGCTTCGCGGCAGACCGCCAGCGTGTCCCGCCAGATGCGCTCGGCGTCGTGTTCGACCCACCCGGGATGGGGGAAGATCTGAGGAAGCTCGCGTTGGGCGCTTCCCAGCGGCTGCCCCGCCTCATCGAACACGATCGCCCGCGAGGAAGTAGTGCCCTGATCGATCGCCAGGATGACGTGCGGGCTCAAGAGCGTGGGCGGCGATCGATGGCCGCCGATGGGTGATTGGCTATCTTGCTCCTCCGAATCGGATAGGTCCCGGGCAGAATAGACCGGATCGACCCGAGATTCCACCACTGTGGGGAGAGCGACGTGAGGCGGTATCCGCGATGAGCGGCGGCAGCCCGACCCGAGCCTGGCTCCAGACCTTCGGGTGCAAGGCGAACCAGTACGACACCGAGCGCATGCGGCAGGAGCTGGAGCGCTCGGGCGCCGTGGCGGTGACCTCGGCGAGCCGCGCCGACGTGGCCGTCGTCAACACCTGCACGGTCACCGCCGAGGCCGACCGCGATGCCCGCCGAACCATCCGGAAGCTGGGCCGGGAGCACCCTGGACTCCGCATCGTCGTGGCCGGTTGCTCCGCCGCTCTTCGGGAGAGCGAATACTCCGCGATGGACGAGGTCTGGCGCGTGGTCCCCGGGCAGGATGCGGCCGCCGTGGCACGAGCCGCCGGTCCGCTGGGACCTGCGGCGCCGAACGGGCCCGGGCTCGTCGAGCTCCGAGGCTCGGATCGGTCTCTCCTGACCCGCTTTCGAAGGGGCACGCGGGCGTGGCTCAAGGTGCAGGATGGCTGCGATCGGCGGTGTTCCTTCTGCGCCACCCGCCTGGCACGCGGAACGAGCCGATCGCGCGATCCCGATGAGCTCGTCCGCGAAGCGGCGCTGCTGAGCCGGGGGCATCCCGAGATCGTCATCACCGGGATCCACATCGGCCACTACGGGTCGGACCTGGCCGAGCCCGTGACGCTCTCGGGCCTCTGCCGCCGTCTGCTGGATGAGGTGCCGGACGTCAGGCTGCGGCTGGGATCGATCGAAGCAACGGAGATCGACGATCCCCTCGTCGATCTGCTCGCCGGCTCGGGCGGCCGCCTCGTCCCCCACCTGCACCTGCCCATGCAGAGCGGGAGCGACGCGGTGCTGAGGCGCATGCGGCGCTGGCATACACGGGAGGCGTATCGCTCCCGAATCCTGGAGATCGCCTCACGACTCCCCTACCTCGGTCTCGGAGCGGACATCATCACCGGCTTCCCCGGCGAGACGGATGCCGATCACGAGAGCTCCCGGCGTCTCGTCGAGGAGCTGCCCTACACCTACCTGCACGTCTTTCCGTTCTCGGCCCGGCCGGTCACGGCGGCGGGTGACCTGCCGAATCAGGTGCGTCGGCGGGTGAGGGCGATTCGAGCGCGTGACTTGAGAGAGATCGGGCTGGCCAAGGGGAGATCGTATCGAGCCTCACGCCTGGGCTCGACGGCTCACGTCGTCGTGGAGACGCTGGCGGTGCGAGGAACGGACGGGCGGGAGGCGACGGGGACGACCGAGGATTACCTGCGCGTCGAAATCCCGGCGGGAAACGGAGCGGCCGGCCAGCGGCCCGGCGTGGTGCTGAGCGGGCTCCTGACCGGCTACCCGGATCGCCTTCAGCTGCGCGCCTGAAGGAGGACCGCTCTCGGGCCCGGCGCGCGGGATCCGAACTTAGGCGCCGCTAGCGAAGAACCTCGAACGGCACGGACGCTCTCGTGTCGGCCCATTCCAGAAGGAGCGTCCCTTCGTCCGGGCCTCGCGGATAGAGCACGACCCGGAAACTCTCGACCGGTTCCTCCAGCTTCTCGACCTCCATCTCGACGCGAGCGAGGTCCATGTCCGGGTGGTATTCCGTGCCCCACTGTCCGGTCTGCCGATTGACGATGAGCGTCCACTCGTCAGGGCCCGGAATCGTGTAGAGCGTGTAGTCGCCGGCGGGCACCTCGGCATCTCCGATTCGGAGGTTCGCCTCCGTCGAGAACGACGTGGCTTCGTTCGCCCCCGTGCGCCATACCTGCTTCCATGGAACGAGGCCGCCGAAAATCACGCGACCGCGCACCGAGGGGCTCGAAAACGCCACCTTGATCTGCCGGCCCGCCAGCTCGAGCTCGCTCGAATCGGGGGGGCTCAGGCGTTGCTGGGCCCCGAGGTCGGGTGCTGCCGCCAGGGCGATGATGAGGCCCAAACCGGCCGCCTGGCCAAAGCGCGCTGTCTTCATCTTCGAGTCTCCTCGTTCACTGCACACCAACCTTCCTGAAGGAATCTAACCTCGTCGGCCGAGAAGAGCTGGCTAAGCGCCCTTCAGGGAGCCGCCTCCGTCCACGACGAAGATCGCGCCCGTGACCCAGTCGGCGGCCGGAGAGACGAGGTACGTCACCATGTTCCCGATGTCTTCGGGATCGCCCATTCTTCCGAGCGGGATGGCCCTCCTGGCGAACTCCTCCGTGGCGCGCTCGACGGCGAACAGATCGGGTGCCTCATCGTTGGGCGGCGTGAACGCCTTTCGCACGCCCTCCGTCGGGATCGGTCCCGGTGCGACCGCGTTGACGGTGATCCCGTGCTCCGCCCATTCGAGCGCCAGCGTGCGGGTCAACGCATCAATGCCGGCCTTCGCCGCGCACGCGTGAGCCATCTGTGGCCACCCACGATAGTGCAGGGTCATCGATATCGAGACGATCCGACCGTAGCCGGCGTCACGCATGAGTGGAAACACCGCCTGGCTCGAGAAGAAGGTGCCGTACAGATCTGTCTCGACCACGGCACGCCACCCGTTCGGGGAGAGGCTCTCGGACGGAGCGTAAAAGTTTCCCGCCGCGTTGTTGACCAGTATGTCGACGGAGCCAAAGCCGTCGGCCGTCGCAAGCACGGCATTCCGGATGGAATCGGGCTCCCTCACGTTCGCTTCGAGTGGAAGCGTATCGATCCCCGCGCCGCGCAGCGTCTCCGCCGCAGACTCCAGTCGCTCCATGCTCCGGCTGGCGATCGCGACCCTGGCGCCGGCGGCGCCGAGACAGCCGGCGATTCCCAGCCCGATACCGGAGCCGCCTCCGGTCACCAGCGCGGTGCGGCCCTCCAGGATCCGCGGGGCGAAGACCCGACTCTTGTCATTCATCGAATGCTCCGGGCAAAAAAATCGGGGGCACCGGAATGCCCCCGATAGAGAGGAACGTTAGACGGCTCGTTGGCCTAACCGGCGGCAGGCAGGCTCACGAGCTCGTGAAGCCCACCGCGCCGTCCGCCGAGACGGTGAAGTTGATCCACATGCCCGTGGCGGCGTGAGCCGGGATGTAGCAGATGAGCGTGTAGGCGCCGGCAGCGTCAGCCGTAAAGCTGATCGACTCCGATGCGCCCGGCTGGGTGGCTTCCTGCATCGACGTCGCATTGGCGCTGATCGCGCCCGCGAACACAGGCTCCGGATTCTGGAACGTGGCGGGGAAGTTGCCGGTCAAGGCATCCACGCCGATGCTGTGCGCGATGTTGGGGTCGTCGTTCCTGAAGTTGATGACGACGTTGTAGCCGGCCGGAACCACGATCGTCCCGTTTCCGCGCGAGTAGCCGTTGAAGTTCCACCGGTTGTTCGAGTCGTCCTTCCCGGCGACGATCTCGAGGGTCACCGTCATGCCGGCCTCATCGACCGACATCCAGTCCGGCACGCTCAGGCTCGCGGCCGGGGCTTCGGTCGCGGCAGGCTGCTCGGTGGCCGGAGCCTCACCGCTTGCGGCGTCGTCTCCCCCGCCACAACCGACGGCGACGAGCCCGAAGGCGGCGACCAGGCTGGATGTAAAGAAGCGATTCATGTGTTTCCATTCCTGTGAGTGGGGTCCATAAAACGAAACGCCGCGGTTAGCCGCAGCGGGTACAATATACTGTCGCGCTCGGGCGGTGGTAAGCTCATCGTCGATCGGCGTCACGCAGGCCCGCCTCGAGGCTTTCGATTAGCGGAGTACACCGGATCGATCGGTTGGGTTTCGCCCCTGCAACCGCGTCCGCGCTCGCGTGAGTACGATCCTTGCTGCCGTTGAACGCCTGAGCGGAAGCGGAACCTTCATGTAGGGTGCGGAGTTTTATCCCTGACCGCGGTGCTCCTCGCACCGCACCCCTGGAGCGCCGCAGGCCAGCGTTCCTTTCGATTCCCGCAGGCCGAGCAGGGCTCGGCTCACTGAGGCGGGAAGACCCTATCGAAGACGCTCCGAGCAGCTCCGCCGGCTCCATGGTCGGCGGCGGCCGCAGGGCCTGTTTCCATCGGAGCGGCGTTCTGCCAGAGATGGCGTACAACTCAGAGGAGAAGTGGTGAGCGAAGCGAGTGACAGGGCGAATACCCTAACGGCTCAGACGGGTCACCAGAACGATTCCGGCTTACAGCCCGATTCGGAGAGAGGCACCTACCTGGGTGTCCTCCAGGTGCTGGGCAACGGTGCCGGCTTCATACGAAACGCCAGAGCCGGCTACATGCCGAGCGACGACGACATCTACGTCAGCCAGAAGATCGTCGGCCGTTGGCGTCTCCGAAGCGGGGATGAGATCGTCGGGATCGCGGGCAAGGCGCCCGGCAACGGCAAGAGCCCGCCTCTTCGAAAGCTCTTCGCGGTCAACGGTCACCCGCCCGACCAGCTCGGGCATCGGCGACAGTTTCAAAGGCTGAGCGCCCAACACCCCGACGAACAGCTCATCCTCGAGTGCGGCCTCACCCGACGCGGACGCACGGACTACACCAACCGGGTCATCGACCTCTTCTGTCCGCTCGGAAAGGGCCAGCGAGCATTGATCGTGGCGCCGGCGAAGGCCGGTAAGACCATGGTGCTCCAGGCCATCGCCGAGGGCATCGTCACCAACCACCCGAACGCCACCCTGTTCATCCTTCTCGTCGACGAGCGTCCCGAGGAGGTGACCGAGATGGAGGCGTGCGGGTTCGGTGAGGTCATCTCCTCGAGCTTCGACCACCCCGCCCAGCGCCACGTTGCGGTCGCCGAGTCGACCCTGGAGCGGGCGCGCCGTCGCGCGGAGATGGGTGAAGACGTGGTTCTCGTCCTGGACTCGATCACGCGGCTCGCTCGCGGCTACAACTCGGTCGAAGAAGGGACGGGAAGAACACTGTCGGGCGGGCTGGACGCCGGCTCTTTGGACAAGCCGAAGCGCTTCCTGGGCAGCGCCCGCAAGATCTCTCCCGATCAGGGCGGTGGCTCGCTCACGATCATCGCCACGGCGCTGGTCGACACGGGCTCGAGAATGGACCAGGTGATCTTCGAGGAGTTCAAGGGAACCGGCAACAGCGAGCTCTTGCTGAGTCGGGAGCTCGCCGATCGGCGGATCTTCCCGGCGATCGATCTGACCGGTAGCGCGACGCGGCGGGAGGAACTGCTGCTGAGCGAGGACGCGCTCATGGTCTCACATGCGATGCGCCGGGAGCTGAACAACCTCAGCCCGGTCGACGCGATGTCGGAGCTCCTCGGCCTGATGCAGCGTCACGACTCGAACGAAGAGTTGATCGGGCGGGCCCTCTCGAAGCTCTAGCTCCGAGAATCCCCCCGCGAGCCCCGCTCGGGCCGGCCAGAGCTCTCGCCGTCCTCCGACGACTCGGCCCTGCCGCCCAGTCGCTCGCGCAACCTCTGTTCGTAGTGGATGATCTCGAACGCCGTAGCCTCCAGAAGGCCGAGCTCCCTTCGGTCGGGAGACGCGCGCTGAACGATCGTCCGAAAGCTCCTCATCTTCGGGATCCGATCGACGCTGGTGAACAGGCCCAGCGTCTCCATGGCCTCTCGCCATAGCTCGAAGAATCGCTCGAGCTCTTCGCTGGATGCCGGCGGCACCCGACGCAGCCGCTTTTGCCCGAGATCGGGCTCCTCCGAGCCGGTCAGCTCCACCGCGGCGTTCCGGAGCTCGTAGAAGACGATCAGGGCGGCATGCCCGAGGTTTAGCGAGCTGTGTTCCGGGTTCGTGGGCACGTTGATGACCGCCTCGCACACGTCCAGCTCGGCATTGGAGAGCCCTCGGTGCTCGGGGCCGAAGACGAGCGCGATCCTGCTTCCTTGCAGAGCCCTGCCGACGAGCTCCCGTCCCGCCTCTGCGGCGCGCATCCACTGCTGCTTGCTCGACCGTCGCCGAGCGGACGTGCCGACCACGAGCTGGGCGTCCGCCACCGCCGCTGCCAGATCGTCGTACAGCTCCGTGCGCGCCACGAGATCCTCCGTATCGTGGGCGATGCCCTCGATGCGGTAGGCGTCGAACTCGGCGGGTCGAACGAGGCGGAGCCGGCCGAGTCCCATGTTCTTCATCGCGCGGACTACGAGGGCGATGTTGACGAGGTCCTGCGGCTCCTGCAGAACGACGCGGAACCGGTCGAGAGCTGCGTCCGGTTCGCCGGTCATGCCGAGCGGCGAGGCGGCTCCAGGCGGGCAAGGGCTCGGAGGTTTCCGCCGACGCGGATGAGCATGAGGACCAACATCGCCAGGACGCCGACCGCCCCGAATATGTCGAACAGCGTCAGCGAGACTCCGGCGACCTCGAAGCGCATCGGTCCGAGCCCGATGGCGACCGTGTTCATCGCGATGAGCGCCACCCTGGCCTCCGTGGGCCCCAGAACGGCGTACCCCAGCCGGAACTCGCCCAGCACGTAGGTCTCCAGGTAGACGTTGATCGACATGATCAGGTAGAGGATGACGACCGCGAGGCCGATCGAGAGAAGCATGTATGGGGAGAGGCCGAGTCCGATCCCGATCGCCGCCGTCGAGTAGGCGTCCGTTATGTGGTCGAGGTAATAGCCGTATCGCGGGCGCTCGATCTTGCGTACACGGGCCAGCGTACCGTCGAGACTGTCGCCGTACCACTGGACGACGAGCCCGAGGCTCGCGCCCCAAAGCCAGGCCGGGTTCCGGTTCGAGAGGACGTACGCGGCCGCGATCCAGGTGGACGAGAGAAGGCCCAACGCCGTGAGGTGGTCCGGAACGACCCACGCGGGAAGCGCCCGTGCCAGGCGCGGCAGGACCCGACGCTCGAAACCGGCGAGAAGGAAGGGTGCGGTCCGCTCGTGCTGAGCGTCGGGAGGCCGACCCTCATCCGTCATCCGGAGCTCCCAGCCAGCGTTTGCCCCGGCGAGGCCGCAACGCCGGATAGCCCGTCTCGCCGCATGCCGGACAGGTCTCGACATACGCATCGATCACCGCATCGCATACGGCGCAGCCGACTGCCGCCTCGGCTGGCTCGTGGGACAAGGCTTTTCCGCACTTTGCGCACGTCTGGTCCTCTCGCGGTAGCTCCGCTCCACATTCGGTACAGGTCTTCGGGCTCACCGGCATCGCCTTTCAACGGCGTGGGCTGGCATGGAATCGGCGAAGGCCAGGCTCCGCCGGGGGATCGACACGGAACATTACGCCTGTATCGGCGTCGGAACAGGGATCTATATCGCCGCAGTCGTTCGTGGCGACCCTATATCGCCGGTTTTGCCTTGCTTTGGCGCGGCGGCGCGGATAGCATCGGGCCGCCAAGCACGGCCAACGCCTCTTGGAGACACACGCGGGGATAGATGGCGAGAAGCGCGCGGGAACGGGAAGAGAGCCTCCGGGAAAGCCAGGCCGGTCCGGTCTACGACCGGCTCGGTCCGAAGGTATGGATCCTGGGTGGCGTCATGGTCCTGATCGGACTCGTGACGACCTACCTCATCCTCCAGGATTTCCGCTCCGAGAGCTACATCTACCTCGCTTTCTACTCGATCCCGGCGAACGCCGCGATCTCGTTCTTCCCTCACGAGCCGGTGCTCATCTACTTCGGGAAGTTCGCGAACCTGTGGCTGGCGGCGGCTGCTGCGACGGTGGGGACGGTCGTAGCGGGCATCATGGATCACACCGTCTTCGTGCCCTTGCTGAACCACCGTACCGTCATCGCCTACAAGGACAAGAAGGTCTATAGGCGGTCGATCGACTACTTCCTGAGGTATCCGTTCGCCACCCTCGTGGTGGCCGGCTTTACGCCGATCCCCTTCTTTCCGTTCAAGTTCCTCAGCTTCTCGATCCATTACCCGCTGAAGAAATACCTCACGGCCCTGGTGGTCGCGCGCTATCCGCGCTACTTCCTGCTCGCCTGGCTGGGAGCCGTAACCGACATACCCAACTGGCTCCTCTTCGCGGCGTTCCTGGTGATCATCAATCTCTACATGATCAAGGCCCTGCCGGCTCTGGCGAGGAAGCTGCGCGAGGCCGCGAGGCGACGCCGAAACCGGGCGGCGGTGGGCGGCCGGCCGGAGCCGGCCCGGGTCGAGGTCACCGAGGCCGGGCCATGAACGTCTCCGGGCGCGTCGGGGCGCAGATGGCCTGGCGCGGGCTGCTGAACACGATTCAGAACAAGCCGCTGACCGTCTCGTTCGAGATCACCCACGCCTGTACGGCGAACTGCTGGCACTGCAACTGGGGCGGTCCGATCAAGGAGAAGAGGCTGGAGCCGGCCGAGTATGGTGCCATCAGCCGTGACCTCAAGCCCGTGGTCGTCAATGTGTCGGGCGGAGAGCCCCTCGCTCGGGGCGACATCTACGAGATTCTCGAGTCGATCGCGCACCCCGGCGGGCTTCCGTGGATCGTCGTGGTGACGAACGCGTCGCAGCTCACGCCGGAGCGCTTCCTCCGGCTCAAGAAGGCGGGAATGCATCAGCTTTCCGTGTCGCTCGATTACCCCGACGACCGCCACTCCGACTTTCGGCGCATTCCGGGTCTGTTCGAGAAGATGTCTGAGGTGTTGCCGGAGCTGGCCCGCACGTCGGAGCGAAACGACGTCAGCCTGAACGTCTGCATCTCGGCCTGGAACTATCGCGACGTGCCCGACATGGTGCGGCTCGCGAAGGTGTGGCGTCTGCCGATCAACTTCTCCGTCTACACGCACCTGCGTGTACAGGACCGGAGCGGTCTCGTCAGCGGCGACGGGCTCGAGGACCTCCGAAAGGTGATCGAGGAGGTGATCGCCATGCGGCGCGTGGGCTATCCGGTCTACACGACGGCGAAGACGCTGAGGGAGTTCTACCGCTTCCTCTCCGAAGACGGGATTCCCGGCTGCGAGGCGGGTCGCCGCTTTTTGGTCGTGAACCCGGACGGACGGATGACGCCGTGCGCGATGGTCATGGCGTACTTCGACCGCCAGGAGGACATGCTGGAGAGCTTCACCAAACAGAACAGCTGCACGAAGTGCTACATCAGCACACGCGCCCACGCCGAGAAGTCGTACCTCCAGCTGGCTCTCGACAACCCTGCGGCCTTGCGCCGGCTTCTCATGCCCTGGAGGGCCTGAGCGGCCGATGAGCACCTGCGGGCGCGTCGCGGCGGTGGCGCGAAGGGGCGACCGCTGTGGCGATAAGGCGATTCAGGGACGTTGACAGTTGCCACAAAGAAGATAGCTTTCGCACATGGGAGCCGCGGGGACATGCGGCTCCTTTTTTGCCTCTGGAGGTAACTCTCCGGCGGAGGCGCGCGGGCGTAGCTCAGCTGGTAGAGCGCAACCTTGCCAAGGTTGAGGTCGCCGGTTCGAATCCGGTCGCCCGCTCTTCGAAGACATGGTCCGGGGGCGGTAGCTCAGCTGGCTAGAGCGCTGCGTTCACATCGCAGAAGTCGGGGGTTCGAGTCCCTCCCGCCCCATTGGTTCTCGTGGCTTCCCAAGCAGGCGCCGTGGTATCTCGGCTCCGCGGACCAACCTTCGGTCGGTGCCCGCGGACGCCTGATCTTCGGAGCCTCCAAGGGAGTCTCCTCAGGGCGTCCGATGCTCGCTTCGTGAGATACGCACGCCGCCCTTGGTGGAAGGTCGAGAGGGGTTGTAGAGAGGGTCGCGTGGGGGAGATTCGAGCCGCGGGTGTAGAGTTGTTGAGGTTGTGCGGGCGTAGCTCAGTTGGTAGAGCGTCAGCTTCCCAAGCTGAAGGTCGCCGGTTCGAGACCGGTCGCCCGCTTTCTGGAAAGCGACCTTCAGCCTGCGAGGCTAGGCACTCCGCAGGGCACCGGGTCGTGCCTGGCATCCGGGACGGAGCGGGAGCCGGTCAGCCTGTACACTTTCGGATCTGCGCCTAGCTCAGCGACGCTGAGGATCCGACTCTTCTTGGAAGCCGCGGCCCGGGAATTTGAAGGACGTCTCCTCTAGGGTCTTGAGGAGCAATCTGGCGTTCGCGCTCTTCACGTCGTCTTGATGGTCGTACAAACGCTGCAGTGCCGCTCTGCCCTGATCGCCATAGCCGGTCAGATTCTGAACCGCTTTGGCCGCCCGATCGTCCCTGCGATCCTCGCGAGCCACCGTTTCCAGAAACGAGACGGCCGCTGCTGCATCCGCCTGGCGGACCAGAGAGCTTACAGCGGCCATCCGCACAGCCCTGTCCTCGCTCGTCTCATACAACCTGAGCAGTCGAGCGACCACGCCTGAGTAAGGCGTCCGCGTGGCGGATGTTCTCCCGGCGGTGCTGAGCCAGACCACAGCATCGACTCGAACGCGCCGATCATTTGAAGAGAGCGCGAGTCGCTCCAACCCGTCGAGGACACCCTCGACCGTTTCTGTCGAATAGTCTTGCGGGTTCGTGACGATCGACCGTACGCCTACGACCCCACACTGTTGGCTACCATCTACCGCACGCAGTTCGAAGCAATCCAGCGCGGCTTCCACCGAAGGATCCTGTTGTTGCGCAAAGGAATAGCTAGGAACAATGCAAAGCGCCGATGCAAGTACAGGGACCGACATCCAGCGGCGCTCGAAGTTCTTTAGAATCAGCATCTCAGAGGCTCCTGCTCGACATCGCGAGTCCTTAAAGACATACCAGGTTACCCGATTCGTCCTCTATGTAGATCTGCTGTTCTTTGTATCGACCCTTGCCCTTTTTCTCGTATAGAAAGGCCGATCCGCACCAATTGTCGTTCACGACGTCGTGGTCGTCCGCAACGAAGCCAATGTGCACATCAATAGACAAGATCTCGTTGAAAACTGCGTCACTAAGGTCGCCTGGCGAATCTCGGACGAGCCTTTCCGCCTCGACGTACGGATCCTGTCCTTGAGATGCCGCAGCCATTTCGTTGCGCGCCTGGTGGCCGTTTGGTTGGCCGCCGGTCCCTGGGCCCTCATGGCGCAGGATGCCAGCCAGGAACTCGTCTACATCGTGGATCAGGCAGTATTCGTTGAACTCGTAGATGTTAACCGTGGTCGGTTGACCATTGTCTTCGCAGGCATCCTTGTCCCGCTTGCTGGTCAGAGCGCTACGCGGACCATCAGGACGCAGGTAGATGGTGATTTGGGATACTCGATCCATTCGGTAGTGCGCCTGCTCAACGTACCAAAGCCCGTCGTTCGGTCCTCCGCCGGTTACCTGAAGCTCTTCATAGCCAGCAGCTAGGGCCGTTGATATGGGAGGATCCACATAGTCTGGCTCGCATCCGTACGCTCGGCCGTTTCGTCCAATCTTGATGGGTTCCTGGTAGAACACAGAGTCCCAAACCACAGTACAGCCCTGTGGATCCGTGTTTGGCTGGAAGCTCATACTGTCTAGCCACCCATCCCAAACTACTCCGTCCAGATCGGTTCCCTGCCGATCGGTCACGATGAGATCTCCGGATTGTACACCGCTGCTCGTGTGCGCGATAACGAGACCGGAGAGCACGGCCTTCCCGGACCATTCCGTGGCCGTCGACACGTGGGTGATCGGCCCAACAACCTCATCGTGGAACTCCCAGCTGGTCACGGAAGCGGTCTGATCGGTGACCCGGCACGTGGTCTGCTGGCCGCGCTCCACTTCATCGCACTCCACGCCGCCGTTCGACGTTAGGGCCCGCGTGATCTCGAGGTCGTCGATGTAAAGCCTGGCGTCGATCCAAATCCAGGTGATGCGATCCGTCGAGGACGACAGCTGCACGAGGTCCCACACCCCACAGGGCCAGCTTGAACAGTTCGTAGACACGGTGATCTGGTCGACAGGCCAGAAGTTGCTGTCGTACGCCGTGATTGGAATCGTGTTGCTAGGATAGTCAGGGAAGCCAGAGCCATCGATGGAGGCATAATAGAACTCAACGGAGCGTACGGGCGGATCGAATTCTATGAACGCCTGGGGCGGCGTATACATGGCCGAGGCCGCATAGCCGGGTGAAGGTAGGTTCACCACGTTGTAGGACGGCTCAGGGTGGAAATCCCAATAACCGTTCCCCCGCGGATACTCGGTTCCGTCCGGGTGCCCGAAGTCAACTCCAAATGAGCTTCCATCGATCTGACCAGTCTGGGGTGGCGGAGCCTTTGTAAAGGTGAACAGAAGGGTCTCAGTTATTGAATCCGGATAGGTGATGATGACTTCGGGAACCGCACCGCCATTTGAGTACACGGTGAGAGCCGGCGGCTCTGAATCAGGCGCGGGGCCAGTCGGACCCCGATCACTACAAGCGCCGATCAGAGACAGCGACACCGCCGCGGAGAACAGGAGACAGCGGTGAGAGACGGTACTTGGTGGGTTCATGTTCATGCCCCCTTTCTGGCCTGATCAAAAGGGCCCAGGCGAGGTAGCGTCCGCGCCTATCATGCAGTGTGCGCTGGAGCTGTCAGGGAGCTGTCGGCGAGACCGTGCAGGAAGAGGCCTCCACGGTGTTCGGAGGTTGGGGCCACCACGCTAAGCCATCGTCTCAACCCTCCCTTCTGTGAGCGTGCCCTTCAGGTTTCTCATTCCAATATCAAAGCGGCTATCAACCCAGTATCAAACAGAGCGGCCTCGAAGCCGCTGATACGGATTCCGTAGAATAGGTGGGAGCGGGGGCCGGCTTCCCAAGCTGAAGGTCGCCGGTTGGCTCCGCTCGCTGCGCTCGATCGCCGGTCAGACGAGACCGCTCGCTCGCTTGCTGAAAAGCGTTGCCTCGCTTGTAGTTAGAAGGTCGGTGGCGGGAGCTACGGCCACACAGAAGGTTCTTCCGTGACGGGACATTCAGTCACTGTGGGGTAAACGGGATGAATGCTCTTCGAAAGACGGTTGGAGAGTTTTCTCGCTGGCAAACACGAGTAGGCGGGCGGATTGCTCAATGCCGCCCGGTCTACAGTAGCCGGGAGAGGCAGCGTCTGAGAATGCGTAGAAGGCAGTCACCGGCCATCGCTGCGATCGTGTTGTCCTGCGCGTCCTTCGCGTGTAGCGGTCCGACGTTCACCTTCCCCGAGGACTTCGTTTGGGGCACCGCCACGGCGGCATACCAGGTGGAGGGTGCCTGGAACGAAGACGGCAAGGGCCGGTCGGTGTGGGACACCTACACAAACGACCTGAACCTCGCCGGAGGAGAGACCGCGAACGTCGCCATAGACCAATACCACCGTTACCGGGAAGACGTAGCCCTGCTGAAGGCGATGGGCATCCAGAGCTACCGCTTCTCTGTCGCATGGGCGCGGGTTCTGCCGGAGGGCACGGGCGAGGTCAATCCGGCTGGGCTCGATTACTACAGCCGCCTAGTGGACGAGCTGCTTGCGGCCGGCATCGAACCCGCCGTGACCCTTTATCACTGGGACCTGCCCCAGGCGCTGGCCGATCGGGGCGGCTGGCGCACTCGCGAGTCGGTCGAGTGGTTCAATGAGTATGCGAGAATCATGTTCGAGGCTCTGGGGGACCGGGTCGGTACCTGGATCACATTCAACGAGCCCTACATCGACGCGATCATTATCGAAGGCTCCATTCGCGCCGCTCTCGATCCGAACATCGATCCAGTGCCCGAGCCGTTTGCGATGCGAGCGGAGGTCCAGGCCGGCCAGGCAATCGTCAGTCACCACTGGATGTTGGCCCACGCACGCGCGATCGAGACCTACCGCAGCCTTGGGCTCGACGGCAATATCGGCATCACGCTCAGCGTCTCACCGGCGTACCCCGCGACGGACAGCGACGACGACGCGGCGGCGGCCACGATTGCCGACGGGCTACACAATCGCTGGTTCCTCGACCCAGTGCTGAAGGGCACGTACCCGGAGGACGTCCGGGCACTCTACTCCGCGCACGCTGACGTCGGCATACGCGACGGCGACATGGAAGTGATCGCTGCGAATCGGGCGGACTTCCTCGGCGTGAACTACTACTCACCCACGCGAGTGCGCGCCGAGCCGGAGTCGGCTCACTTCGGAATCGCGAGCCTCCCCAATTCCGACGAGCAGCCGGCCTTCAACGGTGAGGTCTACCCTGACGGGCTGTACGATCTGCTGATGCGCATCGATCGCGACTACGGAAAGCCGCTGATCTATATCACCGAAAACGGGGCGGGTTTCGGTCCCGAGGATGATCGACTGATTGACGGCGAGGTGCACGACGTTCTGCGCCGGGACTACATCCGACGCCACCTGATTGCAGCCCACCGCGCGATCCAGGATGGTGTCAACCTGCAGCGCTACTACCTGTGGTCTTGCTTCGACAATTTCGAGTGGATATGGGGGACCACCCGCCGATTCGGACTGGTGTACGTGGACTTCGAGACCCAGGAGCGCATCTGGAAGGACAGCGCTCACGACTTTCAATCCTATATCCGCGACAACGGTTTCAACTGACACCGCTTTCCGCAGCCCGTCGTCGACGTTCCCGCCGAGCGGGCGTGGTCGCTCGTCGACGACTTCGGGGGCGTTTACCGCTTCCATCCGCTCGTGGAGCGCTCTCCCATCAGGAACGGCGTGAGCTCGGGGTTGGGCGCCCAGCGGGTCTGCCACTTCCAGGACGGGAACCAGATCATGGAGGATATCACGGCCTACACGCCTGGTCGCGAGTACGAGGTCGAGATCATTGATCCGGGCAATTTCCCGCTGAAGCGTGCGGTGGCGCGACTCGCTGTCGAGCCGCTCGCGGACGAGCGGAGCAGGGTGAGCTTCCACATGGCGTTTCGTCCGAGATTCGGCCCGGTCGGCTGGGTCATGGGCAAGACCGTCATGACAACACAGTTCACCAAGATCCTCGGCCGCGTTCTCGCCGGGCTCGAGGAGCACGCAAAGACCGGAGAAGTGGTAGGAGGAAAGAAGGCGGCAGCGGCCTAGGAGGCTGTGACGCGGCGGGCTATAGCGGGAACTCGCGTGCGTCTCGACGATAGGATAAGATCGGCTCGGAGCGACCCTCGGAAGCCGGGTTCACACGCGGGCGTAGCTCAGTTGGCAGAGCGTCAGCCTTCCAAGCTGAAGGTCGCCGGTTCGAGACCGGTCGCCCGCTCTTAAGCAGAAAGCCCCGATCCACGGGGCTTTCGTGCATCTTGAATTGGCACCGAGGGGGCGAGCCACCGCGGCAATGGCCCCGCTTCAGCGCCGATCCAGGATCGCCGGAAGCACGTGGCGCTCCACCATCTCGAAGGGCTGGTTCGCGCGGTCGTCGTCGTTGCCTCCCGTGAAAACGGCAACGAGATCGAGCTCCTCGAACAGAAAGATGTACTGGCCGCCCCGTCCCCAGGCGTGCACGGACTCCTGGTCGCCCCACGGGGCCGAGAAGCCGCGCCGCCACCAGTAGTAGCCGTAGGTCCACGTCGGACCGTCCGTGTTCGTTTGGAGAGCGGTGGATTCCTCGATCCACTCCTCGCTGATCACGCGGTCGCCCAGCCAGAGACCGTCGTCGAGAACGAGCTGTCCGAGCTTGGCCATGTCTCGAGGCGTGATAGAGAGGCCGCCCCCCAACTGTACGGTCCCGTCGCCGTATCTCCACCAATACCAGGGTTCGAAGCCGAGGCGACCGAAGAGGTGCTCATCGGCGAACTCGTGGGCCCAGACACCGGAAACTCGTCGCAGGAGCTCGCCGAAGAGGATCGGAAGCCCGCTGTTGTAGGTGAACACCTTCCCGGGTTCGTACACCGCTTCCAGGTCCAGCACGAACTCGATGGGGTCGCGGCTCTGGTTCATCGCGACATGGTCATTGCGGGGGTCGGTGTACCAGTAGGTATGTTCGTCCCAGGCGAGGCCCGCGGTCATCGACAGTACGTGACGAAGCAGGATTCGTCGCTTCCGCTCGTCTTCGAACGCGGGATGGTCGGGGAAGAAGGTGTGGAGCGGCATGTCCAGGCTGATCAGCCCCCGGTCGACCGCGATCCCGGCGAGCAGCGAGGTGACGCTCTTGGTCACCGAATGTTGTTCGTGGCGGGTCTCTCTCCGATACGTCTTCGGCGCGCCTGACACCATCCGGCCCGGGAAGTACTCCTCGAAGACCAGCTTCCCGTTCTTGACCAACAGGACGCCGTGGATGTTGACGTACCGGCCCTGTCGGATCCTGTCGACCATCTCCTCGAGAACCCCGACGGAGATTCCTTCATCGACCGCATCGCCGGTGACCCAACCGTCCCCCGTCTCCTCCGGGACGGCATAGGCGTAAGGTTCAGCAGATGGACCCGTCGGGCCGTCGCTGCCGCAGGCAGCGAGCGACGCAAGCGCCGCTGCCAGCAGGCCCATGGACCACGCGGATCGAGCATGCATGGGCCAGCCCGGAGCGTGGGGCCGTGATTCCATCATTCTATGCCTCCCGAAATGCGCTCAGTGAAAACCCAGGCCGAGCGTGAAGAGAATGGTCGTGTCCGTCCGCTCGCCGAAGAACTGGATGACGAAGTCCACGTTCGGAATGACGTAGAAGTTGCTGCCGAGCCGGAAATCGTACCCGGTGCCAAACGTCATTCCGACGCCCGTGTCGGCGCCGCTGGTCGCGGCGACCCCGAAGCCTCCCTTGAAGAAGAGATCGTGGCCGGGGACACCGGTCTCCTCGTAGAAGGGATAGATCAAGGTGGTGGCGGCGACGTTGGTTCGCGTGGCGCCGTCGCGGAACCACGTGATCACCTCTCCGCCGAACAGGGCTCGCTCGGTCGGAGTGCCGCCCACGCGTAGATAGGCCGCGCCGCCCCGGACGCCCTCCATCAACCCCCCACCGAGGCCTCCCGAAAACCATACGCCCCCATGTGTGTCAGGCGGCCGTTGTGCTACCGCCTTGCCAGCGGTGAGCGCCAGCCCTGCCACAATCATCATCAGGTATCTCATCTCCCCGATCCTCCCTACCACTCGGATCCCAACACTCCGATCGCACCTCGGCACGCCGCCGTGCCCGGCGTGTAGGTAGCCTTCTGACGAGAAGAGTACAGAAGGCCCGTTTTCTGAGCGTCGTGCCCGCCGTTATCTCACAGGTAGCAGCATGAGCGGACCCGTTTTCGGCAGCGGAATGGTCGTGTTCCGAGCGCTCGGATCAACCGAGCTCGCCGGCCCGGATGGCAGAGACTTGCTGTCGATTCTGGCCCGGCCGAAGCTCCTGGGTCTGCTTTCGTATCTCGCGGCCGACAACTCGGGCCCCCTCCATCGCCGCGATACGCTCATGGGACTCCTGTGGGCCGAGACCGATCCCGAACGGTCGCGCAACGCCCTCAGACAGTCCCTCTACCACTTGAGACGCGCCCTCGGTGAGGGTGTGCTGACAGGGCGAGGGGACGACGAGGTCGGCCTCGATAACCAGCGCTTCTGGAGTGACGTGGCCGCCTTCGAGGCCGCGATCGAGAGCGGCAGGCACGAGGAGGCGCTGGAGCTTTATCGAGGAGATTTCCTCGTGGGCTTCTACGTCCCCAATGCTCCGGAGCACGAACGATGGCTCGAGCAGAGACGGGCTGGTCTTCGCGATAAAGCTTCGACCGCCGCGTGGAGCTTGGCGGAGGAAGCCGAATCCGGCGGGGACGCGCCAGCGGCCGGCCGCTGGGCCCGGCGGGCCGTCGTTGTGTCGCCGCTCGACGAGGGGTTGGTGCGTCGTGTGGTCGCACTCCTCGACCGCCTGGGCGATCGATCAGACGCGATCCAGGAATACGAGGCTTTCGCCAACCGGCTCGAGGACGAGCTGGAGCTGGAGCCCGCACCGGAAACCCAAGCGCTCGTTGAAGCCGTTCGGTCGCGCCGCGGGATCGAAGCCCGTGGAGGGGCGGCGAAAGCGCCGGCCGAGCAGCTCGGGGTCGAGCTCGCCCGGGCGTCCACGGACGTGCCCCCACCCCCACCCCCGGCGGCGCCGCCCGCGGTTCCTGCATCCGCTCGGATTCGAAGCCGGCTCAAGAACGCACACCTGCTCCGGCTAATGATCGGCTATCTGAGTGCTTCCTTCATCATCCTGGAAGCAGCCGCCCTTTTCACGGACCAGTTTGCCCTGCCCGGCTGGGTCTTCCCCGGAGCTCTCGTGGTGGTCGCGCTGGCGCTTCCCGTGCTCGTCGGGACAGCGCTGGTGCAGAGCGTCCCCGATGTCGCCTCGGAGGAGGGTGCGGTCCGGCGTGGTCGGCGATCTTTCGACGACGCGGCACGTGGGGCGGAATCCGCTCGCGGGTATCGTCGGTGGCTAACCTGGCGCAGAGCGATAGGGGGAGTCGCTGTCGCCCTAGGCCTGTGGGGCCTTCTGGTGGGCGGCTATATGGCGATGCGAATGCTCGGCATCGGTCCCGCCTCCAATCTCATAGCGAGCGGCTTCCTCGATCAACGGGAGCGCGTCGTCCTCGCGGACTTCGTGAACCACTCGCCGGATTCACTACTTGGCGGTGCGCTGACCGAGGCGCTTCGGGTCGACCTCGCACAGTCGCCGACGATCAGGCTGGTAGCACCGGATCAAGTGCGCGAGGCCATCGTCCGGATGCGTCGCAGTCAGCCAGGGCCGCTCGACCTGCGGTTGGCCCGGGAGGTCGCCGTTCGGGAGGGTCTGAAAGCCGTGATCGTCGGAGAGATCAACTCCGTCGGTCCTGCCTATGTCATTTCGGTAAAGCTGATCTCGACGGAATCGGGCGAGGAGCTGGCAGCCTATCGGGAGACGGCGGATAATCGAGCCGCGATCATCGGGGCCGTAGACCGCCTGTCGAAGCGCCTTCGCGCCAAGATCGGAGAATCTCTCGCGAGCGTGCGGCAGAGCCCGCCGCTCCCCAGCGTCACGACTTCGTCGCTCGAGGCCCTGGAGCTGTACGCTCGCGGACTCGAACTTTCCTATCGAGGCGATTCGGAGGCTGCCAGCCGACTCCTGGAGCACGCCGTGAGGACGGATACCACCTTCGCGGCTGCCTACCGAGCGCTGGCCATTCACTACCTTAACGAGGGCGCGCCGGCCGCCTCCCAAGCCAACGCGGATCTCGCGTACCGGTTCAGCTCGCGTCTCCCGGAGGTCGAGCGTTATCGAACGGCCGCCGCGTACAACGCCAGGCGGGGCCGCCTCGATTCTGCTGCTCACTATTACCTGCTGCTTCTGGACGGTTCCGCCGACTCGGTGGCGGCAGCCAACAACCTCGGCGATGTGTATGAGCGCATGGGCCGCTATGAGGAAGCCCTCGAGCTCTATCGCCGGATCGCCCGCCTCCCTCCCCCTGTAGCGGTTCGTTACTTGAACCTCGCGAGTGCCGCCCGGACCCTGGGCCAACACGAGTTGGCGGACTCGGCGCACGCCGTGATGACCGAGCGGTTTGCCGAAAGCTTTTACACCACCTTCACTAATGTGGCCAACGCGTGGTACGCCGGTGACTTGTCACAGGTGGAGGAGTTGGCTTCAGCGCAGGCTGAATTGCCCTACGTTCTGGCGCACGCGAATGCCGCGCGTTGGCGGGCGGCCCTCGCGTCCCTGAGCGGGCAGATCTACCGGGGCATCGCGCTGGCCGACACCGCGGCAAATCTGTACGTGGAGGGGGGGCGCCCCTATTGGGCTTACCATTCCCTGCTTTCTCTGGAGCACATGTCGTCGGCCGCGTCCAGGCCGGCGACCGCACTGCCGTACCTCGATGAGCATGCCGACCTGATCGAGGCGGGTGCTGCGGCGGAAGACGCGCCTCGCTTCAGGTATCAGAAGCTCGGAATGTTCGCGACCGGCTTCGCGATGGCCGGGGACCTCGCGGAGGCCAGACGATTGCTCGCCACCATGGACTCGCTCGTCGAATCCAGCGGCATCCAGCCGACCGGGATCGGAGAACACGTCCAGGCGGTGATCGCACTCGACCAGGGGGATCCGGAGGAGGCGATCGAGCGACTCGGGCGCGCCCGAACCGCCGACTACGGGCTGCTGCACAACTACTCTCGCCTCCTGCTGGCGGATGCGTACGCCGCGCTGGGCAGGCTCGACGAGGCCGCCGCCCATTACGATACGGTCAGCAGCACCTACCGCCTCAACTTCGACGACATCTGGCTTTACGGTGTCGTCCGTCCGGTCGCCCACGAGCGAGCCGGAGCGACGTTCCTGGCCTTGGGCGACACCACGGCTGCGCTCGGACACCTCGGCGCCTTCGTCGAGCTATGGAGGGATGCCGATGCAGAGTTACAGCCCAGGGTCGACGCGGCGCAGCAGACGATCCAGGAGATCTTCGCGAAGGGTGGGTGAGCGGATCGGCTAGGGGGGCGGCTCGCTCTCCGCCTCTGCGGCCGAGACCTGCGGATCGCCGGGGCACTGGACGGCAAACGACGTCTCGAGGGTTCCGCCTTGCTCCGTCAGGATCACGCGGGGGTTGTCGCCGATGACCTCGCACTCCTCGGGCACGCCGTGGAGCTCGACCGTGTGCTCGCCGGCTCCCAGGCCGTCGAACCTGATGCGCTCGCTCAGGTTGGCCTGCCGTCCCCGAAACCCATCGAGCGTCACGTAGTAGCCCGAGCCCGGCTTGTCGAGCCGGGCGTTCATCCAGTGGGTTCCGTCCGGCCAGAACCAGTCCCCGGCCAGCCGTCCCTCGCCCGCCTCTCGAAGCACGAGCCGACTGCTCCCGTTGCAGATCCCGCTTTCATCATCATCATCATGCAGTCGCTGCCGCAGCGTCACCGAGTTGGGTCGGGCCTCGTCCAGCCAGAGAGTGTACCGGCAGGTCGTGCCGGGGCTCGCATAAACCGCACGGCCGACGGGCCCGTCGGCGGCGGGCGAATCCCACAACGCCAGCACGACGGTCAGAGAGGGCCCCAGGGACGTTTCGAGCACGCCTGCCCAGGCACCGGTGGCGAACGTCGGCTGGTAATCCTGGGCCAGGCCGGCCACCGATGGGCCGGCCGAAAACGCGAGAAGAACGCAAGGCGAAGCCAGCGTCACGAACCGCCGAACTGCAGCTACTACAATCACTTCGCACCACCTCAGCTACATCGTGAGACTACCTGCTTCGGCCCTGATTGTAGGGAGGTGCCGTCCCTACGGGTAGTCTCCTGCCCGGCGCGCCGAGCGTGGCGGTTAGTCGGCGACGCCGACCGAGCGCTCTGGTTCGGCCGCCGCATCGCGTCTCGCTCGTCCTGCGTGAATGACCTCGAGCATCTCGTCAACATGGCAGACCTTGACGCGCGGACGGCCCTCGGCCTCGCCGCGAGAGAGCTCGAACTCGTCCAGCATCTCCCAATCCTCGAACGTGACGTAGTCCACGCATCGCTCCACGAGAAGCTCTTCAACCGCCTTCGCCGAGCGACCCTCCGGCAGCTCTCCGGCGATGCTCGCGGCGTCCTCGATCATGGCCGCCGCCGTCTCGGCGGCATCCGGCTTGTTCGTGCCGATCACGCCACTCGGCCCTCGCTTGCACCACCCGGAGACGTACTCCCTCGGATAGCGCGTTCCGTCCTCGTCGACGACCCGGCCCGCCTCGTTGGGGATGATGCCCCATCGGTCATGGAACGGTACATCCGGCAGGGGGACTCCCCGGTAGCCGATAGACCGGAATACCAGCCCGGCTTCGATCTCGTCGTACTCTCCGGTGCCGCGCGGACGCATCGAGCCGTCCTCCATCTTCGTCAACCGGTTCCGCTCGATTCGCACGGCCTCGAGCCGGCCCGCCTCGTCGCCGATCATCTCCACGGGAGAGACCAGGAATCGGAATTCCACGGTCCGGCCACCGTCGGAGGGTGCGCCCCCCGACGCGTAGCCCTCCAGGAGTTCACAGTTGCGGCGGACCGCGCGCTGCTCCTCGACGAGCCTCTTGCTCTCCTCATCCAGCTCGAGATCGGCTGGATCGACGGCCACGCCGGCGCCCTCGAGCTGACCGAACTCCTTGAGCTCGACGCTCGTGAAGGCGGCCTGCGCGGGCCCGCGGCGGCCCAACACGACGATCTCGCGTACGCGGCTGGATCGCAGCGCCTCGAGGGCATGATCGGCGATGTCCGTGGTCCCCAGCGCCTCGGGCGAGCTGGCCAGAATGCGCGCGACATCCAGCGCCACGTTGCCGATCCCCACCACCACGGCGCGCTCGGCCGAAAGGTCGAACTCGCAATCCGTGAAGTCGGGGTGTCCGTTGTACCACCAGACGAACTCGGTGGCGGAATGGCTGCCCTCCAGATCCTCGCCCGGGATTCCCATCTGCTTGTCCGCGGGCGTTCCGACGGCGTAGACGACCTGATCATAGATCTCCAGTAGATCGTCCCGGTGGATGTCCTCTCCGATCGTGACGTTGCCGAAGTAACGGAAGCGCGGGTCGTGGGAGATCTTCTCGAATTTACGTGTCACCGCCTTGATGGATTGGTGGTCGGGGGCGACTCCGTCGCGCACCAGGCCGTACGGGGTCGGGAGCCGGTTGAACATGTCGACGCGAACGTTCAGCTCTTCCTGCTTGAAGAGGGCCTCGGCCGTGAAGTAAGCGGCCGGGCCGGCGCCGATGATCGCGACCCACAAGGGCCGCTCGTCGGTGCCGAGCTTCGAGCTTCCCATCCAAGTCTCCTTCCCAGATTGTGACGCGCCGAGGCTCCGTGCGTCCAACTGTAGGGTAACAGGGCAGCCGAATCAGGGTGGGCGTTACGCGGCCCTGCGAATCAGAGGTACGGAACCGGCACGGCTTCTCGCAGGTTGAAACAGCCGATCGAAGTGATTCGAGCGCGGCATCCGGGTCGCGGATGCCGCGGCAATATACAAGGACTCGAGTGATGGATGAAGGTACGCAGCTGATCCCCGAGGACTATCCGGAATCAGAGTCGGGCGGTCACGATGGGGGAGGTGCCCTGGTCGCCGGAGGGGGTGGGGTCGTCGCCGCCTTCGCGTCCATGGCCTGCTGCACCGGACCCGCGGTTCTTGCGGCCTTCGGAGCTTCCGGCGCGGCGGTGGCGGCCTCGGCCCCTCTTCATTCTCGTAGCGGGCGCCTCGCTCTGGGCGGCGTTCAGGCTTCTCGATCGGGCGGAGGCACGATGCGCCTCCGGCGATGGATGCAGCACCCCGCCTGCCGGACTGCGTCGAACCCGCCGGATCCTGTGGGTGCTGGCCGGAGTTGCCGTCGTCTTCGCGACCTCACCGCTCTGGGACGGCATCTTCTTCCGGGCGTGACCGGCCGGTCAGCTTCCGACGACCCTGATCCCGACGGCTCGCGCGGCCAGAGCCAGTGCCTCGTCGTGTGTGGCCATGACAATCGGCTCGCCACTGGTTTCCCCCCACAGCCCGGCGGTCGCCAGATGGATGGCGTCCAACGTGCCCAGAGACGTAGGCAGCGGCTGAGAGGCGCGGCGCAGCACCGCAGGCGTCGGCTCTACGAGATAGATCTCGTCCGTCAGGCGAAAGACCGTCTCGCGCCGAGTGGCCAGATCATGGTCGGACAGGTCGGCCTTGAGACGGAGCCGGTCCAGCGTCCGGAGGCACTCGACTTCCACCAGGGAGCTTGCAACGCCCTTCTCGACTGCCGCCCACTCGCTCAGACGATTCGCCTGCCCGAGGATCAGGCGGAGAAGGACCGATGAGTCGAGGTATGCGATCATCGTTCCCCCTGCCGTTCCACGAGAAGCAGGTCGACGATGTCCATGTCGACCGCGAGAGGGGGAGGCAGCGCCACCTGGTGTAGCTCCGATCCACCTGATGTAGGCTCGCGAACCCTGAGCGGGCCGGATTCTTCATACGGCACGACGCGAGCGACAGGCGTGTCGCGGTCCAGAATCGTCAGGGTATGGCCCCGCCGCACTCGCCGCAGGTGCTCGCTTAGCTTCGCCTTGAGCTGTGCGATCTTCACTTCGGTCATGGTCATAATATAGTCATAACTAGTCATATTACTCAACCGGGCTCTGGTTCTGCCGCGCTCCGCCAGCCATACTGCTTGCTCCGGATCACCGGATAACCCCAAGTTGGAGCCCGATTTCGACCGGTGCTGCCGTGTAAGTGCGGTCGGCCTCGGTCAGCTGTATGGGGACGCTGGGGACCGGAAGAAGGCGGCGGAGTACTATGCGAAGTTCGTGGAGCTCTGGAGGGACTCGGATCCCGAGCTCCAGCCGCGCGTAGAGGCCGCGCAGCGGCGCATCGACGAGATCTTCGCGGAGACGGGATAGGGAACGGGCGGATGTTGAAGAAGCTGATCCACGAGATGCACCGCCGGTCGCTCTGGCAGGTGCTCATCATCTACCTCGGCGCCTCCTGGCTGGTTCTTCAGGCCGTCGACACGCTGGCCGGAGCGCTCAGCCTGCCCGACTGGGCGCCTCCTCTGGCGCTCTTCCTCCTGATCGTGGGCTTTCCCATCGTCCTCGCGACGGCGTTCGTGCAGGAAGGCCTCGGCGGCCAGGGACCTGCGAAACCCGCGGACTCGCCGGCGGGTGACGCCCCGGCCGAAGCGGCCGAGCCGGCGCCGGAGGCCCGCCCGGTATCGGCGGGGACCGGTGAGCCTGCAACGGCGCCCGCGGAAGTAGCCGCCGACGTCGAGACCCGTCACAAGCTCTTCACCTGGCGGAACGCTCTCCTCGGCGGGGTCGCTGCCCTGGCGCTTCTGGGCGCGCTTACCATCGGATACATGACCACGCGCACGCTAGGCATCGGGCCCGCCGCCACCCTCGTCGCGCGCGGCGTGCTGGAGGAGCGTGCCAGGATCATTCTGGCCGAGTTCGACAGCCGGACGGGCGACTCTCTCCTGGCGGCAGCAGCCACCGAGGCGTTCCGGATCGATCTCTCCCAGTCCGACGCCGTCCGCGTGGCGGAGCCCGCCTCCATCGCGGATGCGCTGAGACGAATGGAGCGCAATCCTGACGAGGTCCTGAACTACGATCTGGCCAGGGAGATCGCACAGCGGGAGGGATTCGCCGCCGTCGTTGACGGCGACATCAACTCGGCCGGCGGCACCTACCTGCTCGCCGCGCGGCTCACCTCCCCCGACACGGGCGAGGAATACGCCGCGTTCCGGGAGACCGCCAAGGACTCTTCCCAGATCGTGCCCGCGCTGGACAGGCTGTCGAAGAAGCTCCGCGAACGGATCGGCGACTCCTACAAGACGCTGCGAAGCGACGAGCCCCTCGAGGAGGTCACGACAGGAAACCTGGAGGCGCTCCGCAAGTACTCGCAGGCCGTGCGCACCCTCGAGATGGGCGGAAACCCGCAGCGCGCCGTCACGCTACTCGAGGAGGCCGTGAGGCTCGATCCCGAGTTCGCGATGGCCTGGCGCAAACTGGGTGTGCAGCTGGGAAACCAGGGCGAGAGTCGGAAGCGCCAGGTCGAGGCCCTGAGCATGGCGTTCGAATACCGCGACAGGCTCACCGAGCGCGAGCGGTACCTGACGATGGCGTCCTACTATACGACCGTGACCGGTGAGAACGACAAAGCGATCAACGCGTACCAAAGCATGCTCGACGTGAACCCGGACGACACCTGGGCGCTCAACAACCTGGGGATTATCTACGGGCGCCTCAGGGACTTCGAGCGCTCCCTGGACCTATATACGCGCGCCACCGCGGTGGATTCTTCCTCCTCGCTGCATCGGCAGAACACATTCGCCGCACTCGTCTCGCTCGGACGGCTGGAGGATGCCGAACAGGTGCGTGAGGAGTTCGCGAGCCGCTTCCCGACGAACCCGACCAACTTCTTCTTGGAGGGTAACCTGGCAGCCGTGAGGCGCGACTTCGCGGAAGCCGAGGCGGTCTTCCGCCGCGCCGTCGAGGGAAGCCGGGGCATCCCGCCGCTTCAGGCCGGAGCCGAGTTCGGGCTCTACGGGATACTCACCACGCAGGGGCGTCTCGCCGAAGCCGGGGAGCATCTCGCGACCGCCACGGACCTGCAGGAAGGGCGCGGCGTTCCTGCCGCTCGGCTGAACTCGGCAATCGGCGAGGCGTTCACCGATATTGCCGTGAGACGCGACACGGCGGCCGCCCGCTCTCGTTTGGAGGCAGCCCTGCAGGCCAACCCACTCTCGGAGATTCCCGCGCTCGAGCGCCCCTACTTTCAGCTGGCAGGCGCGTACGCACTCGTAGGCCAACCGGGAAGGGCGAGAGAGTTCTGGGACGAGTATCAGCAGGTCGTTCCGCCGGAACTCCGCGGCGACGACGAAGTTCAGAGACACGCGGCTCCCGGCCTTATCGCCTACGCAGAGGGCCGGTACGACGAGGCGATCGATGAGCTCCGGCGCGCCGATGTCGNCACCTGTACGCTCTATGGGTTGGCTCAGGCCTACGAGCGTGCCGGCCAGCCGGATTCCGCCTTGGCCACGTACGAGCGCTACCTGGACGCCACGAGCATTGCGCAGACGTTTACCGACCCCGGTAGCCTGGCGGCGATCCTCGAGCGGCTCGGAGAGATGTACGATGAGCGCGGCGACTGGGAGAAGGCTGCCGAGTACTACGCCCGCTTCGTCAACCTCTGGCAGGGGGCAGATCAACGGCTGCAGCCCCGCGTCGAGACCGCACAGAAGCGGCTCGATGCGATCTTCGCCGAGCGCGGCTGACGAGGGTGGCCGGTTGAGCCGCTTCAAGGACCTGATCCAGGAGGTGCACCGGCGCTCGCTCTGGCAGGTGCTGGGCATCTATCTCGGCGCATCGTGGGTCGTGCTCCAGGCCGTCGAGATCCTGACGGAAAGCGTCGGGCTTCCCGACTGGGTGCAACCGTTCGCGATCGTCCTCCTACTGATCGGATTCCCGATCGTCCTGGCCACCGCTTTCGTGCAGGAGGGGGTCGGTCCTGACCGGGCGTCCGGGGCTGCCGGAGAGGCGCCCCCGGTGGCGGACGGGGATGAGGTGGCGACGGAGGCTGCCGTCGGGATCGGCGCCGCCACGCCCGAGGAGAAGGCCGCGCACCACCACATCTTCACCTGGCGGAATGCCCTGCTGGGCGGAGCGGGGGCGTTCACGCTTCTCGGGATCGTCACGGCTGCGTGGATCATCATGCGGACGGCGGGCGTCGGGCCGGCGGCGACATTGGTCGCGGCCGGCGTGCTGGACGAGCGCGACCGCGTCATCCTCGCCGAGTTCAGCAGCCAGACCGGCGACAGCCTCCTTGCGCGGGCCGCGACCGAGGCGCTGCGTGTCGACCTGACACAGTCGCAGGTCGTCACCGTCGTCGAGCCGCGATACGTGGCCGAGGTCCTGGCCCGAATGGAGCGGGATCCCAACGATCGCCTCACCCGAGACCTCGCGAGCGAGGTCGCGATCAGGGAGAGCATCAAGGCCCTCGTGGCCGGCGAGATCAACTCCGCCGGCTCGGGCTACGTGCTCACGGCGGAGGTCGTGGCCGCCGAGGGCGGCGAGGTCCTGGTCTCCCAGAGGGCGAACGCCGCCGATTCGACGAAGATCATCAGCGCGATCGATGATCTCTCCAAGCGGCTGCGAGAGCGCATCGGCGATCCTCTCCGTTCGATCCAGACCGACGACCCGCTCGAGCAGGCGACGACGGCGTCCCTTGACGCGCTGCGCATGTACTCCCAGGCCGTCCGGGCGATCGAGGTGGAGGGACGGCCGGACAAGGGCATCACCCTGTTGGAGGAGGCGGTGGCGCTGGATTCCTCCTTCGCCATGGCCTGGCGCAAACTCGGAATCGCCCTTGGCAACCGGGGCGAGGAGCCCTCCCGGGCCGCGGATGCCCTGATCCGGGCGTACGAGCACCGCGACAGACTCAGCCGCGTCGAGCGCTTCATCACGATCGGCAGCTACTACGACAACGTGACGAACGAGACGGAGAAATCGATCGCGGCCTACGAGAACGCGCTCGAAGCCTTTCCCGAGCACCCATGGGTTCTGAACAACCTCGCTCTCCAGTACGGTGAATTGCGCGACATGGAATCTCAGGAGCGCCTTCTGGAACGCGCGGTTCGGGCCGATTCAACAAGTCCCAATTCGTATCTCAACCTCATAATCGTCCGAGCGGGCCTTGGAAAACCAGACGAGGCCTACAGCACGCTGGACCTGTTCGAGAGCCGTTTCCCGGAGAGCCCGAGGACCACCGAGATGCGCGCCATTCTGGCGGCCGGCGAGAGCGACTACGCTCGGGCCGTCGAGCAGCTGGAGGACGTACGCCGCCGAGAGGCGCGGAGCCTCTTCTGGCGGGGCTATACGAGCAGCCTACTCGGCCACGTGGCGGCGGCTCAGGGCCAGCTCGCGCAAGCAGAGCGCCATTACCTCGATGAGGTCGCTGCCAGCCAGGAGCGGGGGCTCGAGGACCGGACGTTGGAGGTCGCTCTGAACGTGGCGCTTCTGAGGGCGAGCGTCGCCCAGGATGCTGGACGTGCACTGGGAATCGCGGATTCAGCGTTGCAGACCCTTCCCTTCTCAGACCTGGATCCGCTCGATCGCCCGTATCTGAGCCTCGCGTCTGTCTATGCACGGGCGGGGCGTCCCGACCGGGCGGGCGAGGTGTTGGACGAGTTCGAGGCGGCGGACCTCGTCGGCCTGTATGAGGCTGCCGAACGGGACCTGCACTGGATGCGGGGCAACATAGCCCTCTCCGAGGGCCGGCTCGACGAGGCGATCACGGAGCTCCGCCGCGCCAACTCACGAGCCGGTGCGTGTCGGCTGTGTGCCGTCTCCGCCCTCGGCGACGCATATGCAGCGGCGGGACGGGCCGATTCGGCGATCGCCGTCTACGAGAGGTACGTAACAACGCCGGCGGCCTACCGCATCTTCGGCGACCGTAACGTCCTGGGCCCCACCTACGAGAGCCTCGGACAGCTTTACGATGAGCGTGGCGATTGGGAGAAGGCGGCCGAGTACTACGCCCGCTTCGTCGAGCTCTGGCAGGAGGCCGACCCGGAACTCCAGCCACGGGTCGAGGCGGCGCAGAAACGGCTGGACGAGATCTTCGCGGAGCGCGGCTAGAGCGGAGGGGCTACAGCAAGGGCCCTAGGACTGACCGGTCAGCGCCTCACGAGGTCAAAAAGAGAACGCCCCGACGGCGGTCTCGCAGGAGAAACCACCGGCAGGGCGCCTCGACTCGGCGTTGGATGCGTGCGCTGTGTGACTCCGCGTCCCTAACCGACCACCCTCACGTACAGCATCCGAGGTCGCCGAGTAAGCCGTTTCTTTCTCAACATCATCGTCCACCCCCCATCAGCTTCGTCATCATCCGCCCCCCATCTATCTTCACGATTGCCCATGATCCGGTGACTTCTCCCTCGAAGTCATCCGTTTAGACATGACCTGCCGCGAAAGGGTTGCATCTGAAACACCCGGCCGGCGGACAGGTAGTGAGAGAGTCGGCGGGCGCGGGAGCGCTCGAGCGGGACTCTCATTCAAGAGGTTGTCAGTGCGTCGCAGCCCTCTCTTCATGACGGCGGGCCTTTACAGCGCGATTCCGATCCTCGCCGTCTCGGTCCTCCTCGCGCCCGAGGCCGGCGAGCCTACCGGTGCGCCGAGTCTCGCGCCCGAGTCTACCGCCTGCGCGGCGCCCGCTCCGATACGGATCGAGATGACGCCGACCCGCCGCGCCGGCGGGGCGAGGGCCGTCTACGAGATGCGGTTCTCGTCCTCGACCTTCGGCGTGGCGGTCTCCGAGGCCGGCCACTACATGTACGACGTCGAGGTGTCGGTCACGGGGTTGCCGGAAAGGGCCGGAGCCGTGTTCGTAGTCTGGGCGGCGACGTCCAATCTCGAGGAGTGGATCAACCTCGGCCCGATCTCCAACGATCAACCGGTCGCCGGGCAGGTCGGCTGGAACAAGTTCATCGTGTTCGTGACCGCCGAGAGGTCTGTCGACGCCGACTCCTGGAGCCAGGAGTTCTATTTCTCGGCCCTCTCTCCCAGCTCCCGCATGCACACCATGATGGGTCACGGCCCGTTCTCCTCGGAGCCCTGTCTGGACGCACGTAATTGAGGCGGAGGTTCCCAGCCCTCGCCTTGCGCCACGGAGCAGCGGGCCTGCTTCTCCCGTTCATCTGGAGCGCCGTCCTCTTCCTCGTCCTCCCACTCCGCCCGGCCCTGGCTCAGACAGATCCGGAGGGTACGGGGCACAGCCACATGCCGTCCGACACGGGCGGGGCCGATTGGCGGATGCCTCCGATGGAGACCTCGATGCCGATGCTCCCGCCGCTCATGCGACTGAGGCCGAGCGTCACCCCGTTTCTGCCGGGCGAGGGTGTGGATGTCGCCTCTCTCTCGGAGGCGACGCCCGGTCGAATCGTGGATCTGGCGGATGGCGACACGCTGGCCCTGGAAGCGAGCCTGGTGCGGCGGACGATCCGCGGGCGCACCTACGTGATGTACGCGTTCAACGGCCAGCATCCCGGCCCGTTGATCCGGGTGTCGCAGGGCGCCGAGATCGTCGTCGACTTCACGAACCAGATCGACCTGCCGACATCCGTGCATTGGCACGGCGTCCGGGTCGAGAACCGGTATGATGGCGTTCCGGGCGTGACCCAGGACCCGGTCCAGCCGGGCGGCCGCTTCATATACCGCGTGCGCTTCAAGGACGCGGGGATCTACTGGTATCACCCGCACCACCGCGAGGACATCCAGCAGGATCTCGGGCTCTACGGCAACATGTTCGTTCGGCCCGCCGCGGCCGATTACTTCGGACCGGCGAACCGGGAGGAGTTCCTGGTCCTCGACGACCTGTTGATCGACGAGGCGGGTCTCTATCCGTTCGGCGAGGAGGCGGCGACGCACACCCTGATGGGCCGCTTCGGCAACGTCTTTCTCGTCAACGGCGAGCCGGACTTCGGCCTCGAGGCGAAGCGGGGGGAGGTCGTCCGCTTCTTTCTCACCAACGTCTCCAACACGCGGGTCTTCAACCTCTCGTTCGAGGGCGCCCGCATGAAGGTCGTCGGTGCCGACATCGGGAAGTTCGAGCGCGAGCGGTGGGTCTCGAGCGTCGTGCTCGCACCGGCGCAGCGCTACGTGGTCGATGTGCGGTTCGAGACGGAGGGTCGCGTAGCTCTCACGAACCGGATCCAGGCGATCGATCACTACCTGGCCACCTTCGAGCCTCGCGTCGACACGCTCGCCGTCGTGGCAGTCTCGGATGAGGCTGCCGCCGAGGATCACGCCGAGGCGTTCGAGATCCTGAGGGAAAACGCCGACGTGATCTCGGAGGTCGACGGTTATCGTGAGTACAGGGACCGCGCCCCCGATTACGAGCTCACCCTTACGCTGCGCGTCGGTGATCTCCCGCTCACGCTGAAGCAGATGATGCAGCTCGACACCCTCTACTTCCCACCTGTCGAGTGGAACGACGCGATGCCGATGATGAACTACGTCGCCTCCAGCCGAGAGGTCACGTGGGTGCTCCGCGACGAGGGATCGGGCGCCGAGAACATGGATATCGAATGGCGATTCGAGGTCGGCGATGTCGTGAAGATACGTCTACACAACGACATACGAGCGCTCCATCCGATGCAGCACCCCATGCACTTCCATGGCCAGCGGCTCCTCGTGCTGGCGCAGGATGGGGTGGCGAACGACAACCTGGTCTGGAAGGACACGGTGCTGCTGCCCACCGGGGCCACCACCGATATCTTGCTCGAACTCTCGAACCCGGGTCGGTGGATGGCTCACTGCCACATCGCCGAGCACCTGGAGGCGGGGATGAAGATGGTATTCCAAGTCGAATGATCCACGAACCGAGGTGGAGGTAAGGCGATGGGGTTGATGCGACGGGATGCGGTCACGCTGGCCGCGTGCATGGCGACGATGCTCACGCTAGCCGTGACCGCGGGCCCGCTCCGGGCGCAGGAGGCGGCGGAGGCGCGAGGGACGCCCGACATCGAGGTGCTGGCCCACGTGCCGCTGGGCGCGCCGATGACCGTGTCCGACCTGGAGATCGAGCAGGAGCTCTCCAGGCCCTACGCCTACGTGGCCCGCCTGCTCGATGCGGGATTCGACATATTCGATCTCTCAGACCCGACGAGCCCCGGGCTCATCTATGAATGGAGGATCGAGAACGCCGACCTGCACCGCGGGATCGGGGCGATGGACGCCAAGTACTTCAAGCATGACGGCCGGTATTATCTCGTCCAGTCCTTCCAGTTCTTCCCGGGCGGACCGGATGGCGACCTGGGCGCGATCGTGTTCGACGTGACCGACCTGCCGGATGTTTCGAAGGTGAAGGAGGCGGGTCGCATCCGGGCACCGGATTACCCGACGGGCTTCCACAACATCTTCATGTACAAACACTCCGACGGCCGGCCGCTCCTGTTCACGACGACGAGCGGGCCGTTCGTGAACGTCTACGACATGGCGCGCTTCCTGGATGGCGATGAGGCCTACGGGTTGGTGGCGCAGATCCCCGTACCCGAGGGGCCGATGGTCAACGAGGTTGGGATCAACGGCTATCACGACTTCTACGTCGGGTTCGATCCGGGTACGGGGCAGGACAAGTTCTACGGCGGAGGCGCGGGCGGGTACTACGTCTACGACATCACGAATCTGGACGACATGACGCTCGTCGCGTCCGTGACGGGCGTCCCGGGCGTCACCTGGGGCCACACGGTCACCCCGACGCCCGACGGCCGCTACATCGTGGGCGAGACGGAGTACCAGTACGCGCCGCTCCGGATCTTCGACCTCAAGCCGGCGCTGGACGGCGAGGTGGCGACGGTGAGGCTCCCGATCTCCGCCTGGACGGCCAACTGGGAGAACCTCGCGCACAACCACGAGGTCCGGTGGCCCTACGTCTTCGTCTCCGCGTACGAGGATGGCCTGCAGATCTTCAACATGCGTGACCCGAAAGACCCTCACACGGTGGCGTATTACGACACGTACGATGGTCCCCACGCCATCGGCATGTGCTCGGACAAGGTGTGCAACGGCGCGTTCGGCGTGGATGTCCGTAACGCGGACGGGCTTATCGTGATCAGCGACATGTCGACGGGCTTCTGGACCTTCAAGTGGGAGGGCTTCGAGGGGTGGAACGGGCACGACTGGGGGATGCCGAACATCTCCAGCGTCCAGGACTGGGAGAACGGGCCCGAGAGAGCCGATCAGGCCGAGCTCCAGGCGAGTAACTGAAGTGAGCCGGATGACTGATCGCGTTTCGAGGGTCGGTCGGGTGGGCCTTTCATCCTTCGGGCTCTGCCTGGTGGGTCTCGGCTTGCCACTCGCGCGAGACCTGGAAGCTCAGGAGACCGTCGAAGCGCGCGGGACGCCCGACATCGAGGTGCTGGCCCATCTACCGCTCGGCGGGCCGACGACGGTCTCGGACCTGGAGATCGAGCAGGAGCTGGCTCGTCCTTTCGCGTACGTCTCGAGGAGGGAGGACTTCGGCTTCACGGCGATCGACCTCACCGACCCGCGCGAGCCGAAGATCCTGCTCACCTGGAACATCGAGAACGCCGACCTCCACCGCGGCCGGGCGACCGACTCGAAGTACTTCAAGCACGACGGCCGCTACTATCTGGTCCAGGCCTTCCAGTTCCAGCAGGGCGCGCCCAACGAGGATCTGGGCGCCATCGTCTTCGACGTGACGGGGCTGCCGGACGTCTCGAAGGTGAAGGAGGTGGGCCGGATCCGTTATCCGGCCGAGCTGATCGGCTTCCACAACATCTTCATGTACAAGCACTCCGACGGCCGTCCGCTGCTCTTCACGACGACGCGCGGAGATCACGCGAACGTCTACGACATGGCCCGCTTCCTCGACGGCGACGAGGATCAAGGCCTGGTCGCGCAGCTTCGGGTGCCCGACACGCCGGTCGGCCAGGCGCTCGGCTTCTCCGGGTGGCACGACTTCTACGTCGCCTTCCACCCCGAGAGCGGCCAGGACCGGTTCTACGGAGGCGGAGCGGGCGGCTACTTCGTGATGGACATCACGAGCCTGGATACGCCGGAGCTTCTCGCCTCGGTCACCGGCGTCCCCGGGGTGCTCTGGGGCCACACGATCACGCCCACACCGGACGGTCGCTACATCGTGACGGAGACCGAGTACCAGTATGCTCCGCTTCGGCTCTTCGATCTCCAGCCCGCGCTGGACGGTGAGGTGGCGACGGTGAGCCTGCCGATCTCCGCCTGGACGGCCAACTGGAAGAACCTCTCCCACAACCACGAGGTGCGTTGGCCGTACGTGTTCGTCTCGGCGTACGAGGACGGGCTCCAAATCTTCAACATGCGCGACCCCCACAAGCCTCATACGGTCGCGTGGTTCGACACGTACGACGGACCGCACAAGGTCGGGTTCTGCAGCGACAACGTCTGCAACGGGGCGTTTGGCGTGGACGTTCGAAACGCGGACGGCCTGATCGTGATCAGCGACATGGCGACTGGCTTCTGGGCCTTCCAGTGGGAGGGCTTCGACGGATGGAACGGGGCCGATTGGGGCGTGCCGGACATCTCGAGCGCCCAGGATTGGGAGAGAGGGCCGCAACGGGTCCCGGTCGCTGCAGACGCGGACGGGGACGGGTGATGGCGCCCGGCGCCCTCCGTCGCCTGCTGGGCTCGTTGGCCTCGTTGGCCCCGCTGACCTCGTTCGCCCTGACGGCGCCTTTGTTCGGCCAACCAGCGACCCAGCTCGGCCAGGTGGACTTTCCCGTCAGCTGCAACGAGGCGGCCACGGCTCACTTCGACCGCGGGATCGCGCAGCTTCATTCCTTCGGCTACAGCCAGGCCCGACGCAGCTTCGAGATGGCGTCGCTCGCCGATCCCGACTGCGCGATGGCCCAGTGGGGGGTGGCGATGACCCACCTCCATCCGCTGTGGAACCCGCCCGACCGGCGTGCGCTCGGGTCGGGCTCCGCGGCGGCCAGCCGGGCTGCCGAGATCGGCGCTCCGACCGCGCGAGAGCTGGCCTACATCTCCGCGATCGGGGAGTACTACGCCGACCACGAGACACTCGATCACGACACGCGCATCGCTCGCTACAGCGAACGGATGGAGGCGCTCCGACGCGAGCACCCGGATGATGCGGAGGCGCACATCTTCTATGCGCTCTCGCTGATCGCGGTCGCCCCTGCCGATGACACGACCTTCGCGTCCCAGAGGAAAGCCGCGCAGATCCTGGAGCCGCTGGTAGCGGACCACCCCGATCATCCGGGCATCACGCACTACATCATCCACGCCTACGACACGCCCGTCCTGGCCGAGCTCGGGATGGATGCCGCCCGCCGCTACGCGGCGATCGCGCCGGCCTCCGCTCACGCGCGCCACATGCCCTCCCACATCTTCACCCGGCTCGGGATGTGGGATGAGACGATCGCCTCCAACCTGAGCGTGATGGAGCTGGGCCGCGGGGCGCACGCTGCCGAATATCTCGTCTACGCGTACCTGCAGCAGGGCCGCGACGCGGAGGCCTGGAAGCTGGTGGAGGAGGCCAGGGGCTGGTCGGACCGCTACGAGCTCGCCCTGATCCCGGCGCGCTACGCCCTGGAGCGAGGCGACTGGGAGGCGGCGAGACGCCTCGAGATCATCCGGATCTCCTACGACCGCCCGGCCGAGGGCGTGATCCGCTTCGCGCGTGCCCTCGGAGCCGCCCGGTCCGGAGACGTCGAGGCCGCCCGGGCCGAGCTGAGTGCCATGGCCGAGAGCCGCGACGCCTTCAACGCGAAGGGCCAGGCGATCGCCAGGTGGGCGGCTGCTGAAGTGGAGATCCTGCGTCTGGCCGCCGCAGCCTGGACGGCGCTTGCGGAGGGCGACGAGGACGAGGCCGTCCGACTGGCGGCTGCCGCGAGCGCGCTCGAGGAGCGGACGGAGGATCTCTCGAACACGGCCGGCCGCATCCAGCCCGCCGCCGAGCTGGAGGGAGAGCTGCTGCTCGAGATCGGCCGCGCAGACGACGCGCTCGCCGCGTTCGAGTCCTCGCTTTCGGCCGCGCCGAACAGGGCTCGAAGCCTCTACGGAGCGGCTCGCGCCGCGGAACTTGCCGGCTACTCCGACAGCGCCCGACGATACTACGCCGACCTGACCGAGCTGATGGAAAAAGCGGACACGGAGCGGCCGGAGCTTCTCGCGGCGCGGGCGTACCTGACCTCCTCCTGACCGACCGGTTTCCCCGACTACACCGCTCTTGCCGGAACCCGGGTCTCGATCCACAGTACACGTCCTCATGCGGCACCGCGGTCAGGTGCCGGCGTGACGGGCGGCCCCGTAGCTCAGGCGGATAGAGCGCGGGATTCCTAATCCCGAGGCCCCAGGTTCGAGTCCTGGCGGGGTCACTAGCCTCCCGGGCGCAACGCACGAGGAGTCCTCCGGCGGCGAGCAACCGTCTCTGCCGACATACCCGCTTTCCACGTGGCGCGCCGGGATTGGTTTCCGCGCTTCAAGGACGCTCGACGGAGGCTCATAGCCGATTGTTTGTCAGGTAATTAGAGCGTTCCGTTGTCGTCTGCCCTCGGAG
>CAMYMV010000019.1:0-32806 GCA_947259585.1 uncultured Gemmatimonadales bacterium
GCGAAGCAGACCGAGAACCCCATCGCGAGGGGCAGAAGAGCCGAGACCGTCGTCCACCTCACGCTGCCGGTCTCGCGATAAATCGTGTAGAGGGTGGTCGAGCACGGGTTGTGAAGGAGGCTGAAGAGCATGAGGCTCACGGCCGTCAGCAGGGTCCAGCCGCCCGCCCTGAGAAGCTCCCCCATGGCGAACGCCGATTCCGGCTCGAACATCACCCCCGTTTCGGCCCCGGCCCCCGCGATCCCCGCAGAGAGCACCGTGAGCATGAGGACCGTCGGAATCACGATCTCGTTGGCCGGGATCGCGACGACGTAGGCGAGCAGGATTACGCCGTTGAGCCCGATCAGCAGGCCGAGCGGGTCCAGCCACGAGATGAAGTGCCCGGCCAGCGGCGTCCCTCCGACGGAGACGTTCGCCACCAGCCAGATGACGGCACCCGCCGGCGCGGCGAACAACACGGCTCGCCACAGGACGATCAACGTTCGGTCGATCACCGACGTGTAGAGCGTTTGGAGGATCCGCGGCGGGCGATAGGGTGGGAGCTCCAGGCTGAACGTCGTCGCCTCTCCCCTCAGGAAGGTGCGCGACAGGAGCCAGGATGCCGCGAACATGGCCACGATTCCGATCAGAGCGACCGCGACGACGGCGGCTGCCGAAACGAGACCCGCGAGATGGGCGGGAACGAGGGCGCCGATGAAGATCGTCGCGATCAGGATCTGCGTGGGCCAGCGCCCGTTGCAGAGTGAGAAGTTATTGGTGATGACCGCGATCAACCTCTCGCGCGGGCTGTCGATGACGCGCGTCGCCACGACCCCGGCCGCGTTGCAGCCGAAGCCCATGCACATCGTGAGGGACTGCTTCCCGTGGGCGCCGACCCTCCGGAACATGCCGTCCAGGTTGAAGGCGACCCTCGGCAGGTACCCGAAGTCCTCGAGCAGGGTGAACAGGGGGAAGAAGATCGCCATCGGCGGAAGCATCACGCTGACCACCCACGCCGTGGCCAGGTAGACGCCGTCGATGAGAACACCGCTCGCCCACCCGGGGAAGCGCACGGCCTCCGCGAGGCCGAGGAGCCAGGGGCGCCCGTTCTCGATCAGGAGAACGCTGAGAAGCCTCGATGGGACGTTCGCTCCGACGATCGTGATCCAGAAGACCGCGGCAAGGATCAGGAGCATCAAGGGAAAGCCGAGCCATCGGCTGGTCAGAACGAGATCCAGCCTGCGGTCCAGATCGAACTTCACGCGCCGGAGACCCCGCTTCTCGCTACGCCTGGCGATCCCCTCGGCCGCCGCGAAGACGGTCTCCACGACGGTGTCGTGAAAGTCCCGGGGAAGCTCCCACCTGAGCGCCGAGGCTCGCTCTAGCACCTCGCGGCGCCCTGCGGCCTCGGAATCGGACGGGCGCAGCGGCAGCATCGGAGCGCTGGACGCCCCGCGGTCGCCGAAGGCGGCCGGAACGCCGCCGCCGGTCTCGGCACTCGCGCCGTCCGGACCGACGATCCGGCCCACGTCTCCGCTTCGAAACGCCTCCTCCACGGACTCATCCGCGTTGAGTAGCCTCAACGCCACCCAACGTGCGTTCGGCAGATCCGGGTAGATGCTCTCGACCATCGGAACCAGCCGTTCGATCACCTGCTCCACCGGCTCGGCGTGCCTCTCGATCCGGCGCGGCCTGGTCTCGATCGATCCGCTCGCCACGCCGTCGATCGCCTCGAGCAAGTCGGGGATCCCGTCGCCCCGGCGCGCCACCGTCGGCACCACCGGCACCCCGAGCTCCTCGGCCAGGCGGCCCGGATCGACCGCGATGCCGTGCCGACGGGCCTCGTCCATGAGATTAAGGCAGACGACGACCCGGTCCGTGATCTCCAGGATCTGGAGGACGAGGTTCAGGTTGCGCTCGAGCTGCGTCGCGTCCACGACGACGACCGTGACATCCGGACGGCCGAAGAGAACGAAGTCCCTCGCCACCTCCTCGTCGGTGCTTCCCGCCTGAAGCGAGTAGGTGCCGGGGAGATCCACGACCTTCACCCGCTTCCCATCGCGCGAGTACACGCCCTCCGCCCGGACGACGGTCTTGCCCGGCCAGTTGCCGGTATGTTGCCTCAAGCCGGTGAGCTCGTTGAAGACCGTGCTCTTCCCCGTGTTCGGATTCCCGGCCAGCGCGACGAGATAATCCCACCGGCCCGGGCTGAGACCCAGGCGCACGAGGCTCTCGGTTCTCGCGTCGCAGCCCCGGCAGGGCTCGGCGGCCAGGCTCATCATCACACGATCTCCGGCTCGCCCGGCGAGACGGTCGAGCCGGGCTCGATCTCGATCGACGCCGCCTGGTCGCGGCGAAAAGCGATGAGAGCGCCGCGGACACGGTACGCCACGGGATCGCCGCCCGAGCTCGACAGCTCGGGGGTGATCGTGGTGCCGGGCACCACTCCCAGGTCCAGAAGGCGCCTACGGTTCGGTCCCTGACAGGTCGGCGAGATCCGGCTCACCGTCACCGCCTCTCCCAGCTCGGCATCCGCCAGGGTCTTCACCGGCTCGCCGGCGGAGACTCCGACGGGGAACGGCTCGACCGTCACGTTGGCGGCCGCCACAGTGTCCAGAACCTGCTCGCGGCCGGCGATGCGTAGCCGCAGAACTTCGGCGTTCGCCTCCAGAACCTGAACGCCGGAACCCGGCGCGAAGCCCTGGGCCACCAGGGTTTCGAAGATGTCGGGGGGCTCGTCCTCGACGTGGATCACCTCAGCGCTCCGACCGGCGTCGAGTCGCGTGAGGGGAGTGCCACTTGGGGGCGGAAGTTCGCCCTCACGGGTGGGAATCGGATCGCCATGCGGGTCGAAGAGAGGCCTGCCGAGGCGGAGATCGAGCTCTTCGGTCTCTTCCTCGGTCAGCCGGTGCTCCATCCGGTCGGCCGACGGGTGCCAGCTAGCCGGCTCCGCCCCGGTGCGATGGGCCAGATAGTGCTCCCAGAGGCGGTGGCTCCGCAGAACCCTGACGGCCGAGTGCCGGCCGTCCTCCGTGAGGCCGAAGGCCTCTCCTTCGGGGCGCACGAGAGCCAGGCCTTCCAGGGTCGTCAGCAGACGGGCCGCGGAATCCCGCGACGATTCCAGGCTACCGGCGAGGCTTTCCAGGGTACAGGGTCTGCCCGCCCGCTCGCAGTCGTAGAGGTGCTTCAGGGCATCTTCGAGAGAGATTCTCTCGGCGGCCTCGCGGCGGCGCTCGCGGGACTGGAACGGCCTGAAGCGTGACCAGAACGCTGTCATCGCTGCTCTTGATGGTTGAGATTTAGGCTCGTCTAAATTTCATTGAATCGGGACCCCGTGGCAAGTCCTTCTCGCCCGTCAGCCCGAGTCCTTCCTGCTGGCCAGCATGAGTCCGCTGGCCGCGGCCAGCAGGAGCAGTGGAAGAAAGAGCGGCAGGTTGGAGATCCCCAGCGAGGCTAGAACGAAGAGCACGATGGCAACCACGCCGGAGAGGATACCGGCGCTGCGAAGCCAGCGAACGTCCCGATCGGATGAGTTGCTCATCTGCGTTCCTGTCCTTGCAGCGTCAGCCTTTTTCGCTTCTCCGCACCTTGCGGCCATCTTCGTATCGAACGATGAACTCGTCCACCCCCACCGACCCGATCGTGTTGCCGATCAGGCTCAGCGGGAGGTCGTCCAGCTTCCTGAACCGCACGCATGATTGCCCCACGTCCAGGCGCTTTCCGGTCGCCTTGTACGCGTCCTCGAACTCCTGGCGCGCCCCGTCGTCCATGTAGATCCCGGTCAGATACACCGCCATGTGGTTCTTCTGGGAAGCCAGCGCCGCATACATGAGCGGCTTCTTGTTGTAGGTGTCCGGGTAGCGCTCCAGCGGAACCTCGTAGGCGATCATGCCCCAGTTCATCCCCTCCTCGAGGCCATCCGGGAGGTTGGCGACGATCACCTCGCGGACCCTCTCGATCGCTTCCCTCCGGTCGGCGGGTAACCCGGACAGGTACTCCTCTACCGTCGCAGCTTCGGATCGCATCTCGCCCTCCTGTCGTTCTTGTGCAACCTCCACGCCTTCGATCGTCACCCCGTCTGGAAAGGCTGTCAACCGGACGGCCACATCGATGAAAGATCGAAGAGGAGGCGAGCGATGAAGACCCGTGTTCTGGCCGCAGTGATCCTCAGCCTCGCGGCGGTCGTCCCGATCTCACGGTGGGCGGCCTCATCCGCCGCTTCATCCGACGTGCCGGACGTGCCGTCCAGGACGGAGCTCGTCGCGCCGAAGGCGACGACTGGCGTGCCGGACGTCACCTTTTCCGGCGTCGTGCGGGACGGGGATTCGGGCCGGTCCCTCTCCGGCGCGGAGGTCGTTCTCGAGGGAACCTCTCACGTCGCCCTGACGGATGCGGACGGCCGGTTCTTCATCGTCATCCGGGACGATGCGCTCCTGGACACCAAGGTGACCCTCGTGGTCACGCTGGCCGGCTACGAGGAGGCGCGCCGCGAGGTGCGCGTCACCGGCACGACCGTGCGCGTCGAGTTCACGCTCACGCCGATCACGGTCGCGCTCGACGAGTTGGTCGTCGACAACGCCGAGGCGAAGGCGCCCCCGGGTGTCGTCGGCGACATGAGGCTGTACGCCTCGCAGACGGCGATGCCGGGCGACCGAGGCCGTCTCGAGGGCCGGTACAATCCCAACTTTCACACCGAGAGCTACGCCCGCATCGATGAGAACCCGTGGCTCGCCGTCGAGAACAACCCGCTCTCCACCTTCTCGATCGATGTGGATCGTGCCTCGTACACGAACGTCCGGCGTCTCATTCTGGCCGGCGATCGCCCGCCGGTCGACGCCGTGCGCATCGAGGAGATGGTCAACTACTTCACGTACGATTACCCCGACGTTAATGGGGAGCACCCGTTCGGGATCACGACCGACGTGGCGAACGCACCGTGGAGGCCCCAGCACCGGCTGGTCCGGATTGGTGTGCAGGGACGTCGCATGGAGCTGGACGAGCTGCCTCCCAGCAACCTCGTCTTCCTGCTCGACGTCTCGGGTTCGATGCAGCCCTACAACAAGCTGCCCCTGCTCAAGGAATCGCTGCGCCTGCTGGTTAACGAGCTCCGCCCCGAGGATCGCGTCGCGATCGTCGTCTACGCGGGTGCGGCCGGGCTGGCGCTCCCTTCCGCATCGGGCCGTGAGAGGGAGAAGATCCTCGACGCGCTCGAGGGCCTCGAAGCCGGCGGCTCCACGGCGGGCGGCGCCGGTATCGCGCTCGCCTACCAGATCGGCGCCGAGAACTTCATCGAGGGGGGCAACAACCGGGTGATCCTCGCCACCGATGGCGACTTCAACATCGGCGCGTCGAGCGACGCCGAGATGGTCCGCCTGATCGAGGAAAAGAGGAAGCACGGCATCTTCCTCACGGTGCTCGGCTTCGGGATGGGAAACCTGAAGGACTCCAAGATGGAGGCGCTCGCCGATCACGGGAACGGGAACTACGCGTACATCGACAACCTGCTCGAGGCGCGGAAGGTCCTGGTCACGGAGATGGGCGGGACGCTCCTCACGATCGCGAAGGACGTGAAGATCCAGGTCGAGTTCAACCCGGCGCGCGTGCAGGCCTACCGCCTGATCGGATACGAGAACCGGCTGCTGGCCGCCGAGGACTTCAACGACGACGCGAAGGACGCGGGCGAGCTGGGGGCCGGCCACTCGGTGACCGCGCTCTACGAGGTCGTGCCCGTGGGCGCTCCGTCCGTGAAGACGGGGTCCATCGATCCGCTCCGCTATCAGCGGCCGGAGGAGGGATCGGAAGAGGACGCATCGGAGGCCCGACGCGCCGGCGAGGAAGACGAGCTGCTGTTCGTGAAGCTCCGCTACAAGGCACCCGACGGCGCCCGCAGCCGGCTGATCGAGCTGCCGGTGTCGGATCGCGTGGAGAAGGCCTCGACCGATCTGCGGTTCGCGGCCTCGGTCGCCGCGTTCGGCATGCTCCTTCGCGACTCGGAGCAGTGCGGCGATTTCACGCTGGCCGAGGTATCCCGACTCGCCCGCGGCTCACTGGGCGAGGACCGGCACGGCTACCGCGCCGAGTTCATCCGCCTGGTGGAAGCGACCCGGGAGCTGAGCCTGCTCGAGAGCTAGGCCGCTTCGGCCTCCGTCGGCGCGGGCGCAGGGTGCCCGCCGGCGCGACGGAGGCCGAGCCTCCTCTAGATCGCCTGGTAGGCGGGGGCCAGGACCTCGGCCGCGAACGCCTCGAGGGACGTGGGCGTGGTGTTGGCGGGCGAGCGGCCCTCGAGCGACCTGACCATTCCGGTGTTGAACGCCCGGGCCATCTCCGAGTAGAGCGCGGCTATGCTCGCAGAGATGCCCATCTGGGCGAGCGCGGCCTCGAAATCCTCGTACGGAAACTGCACGTAGGGCAGGTCCGGATTCCCGATCGCATCCCCGATGATTCCGTTTGCCTCGGCCATCGTCATGTCTCGCGGCCCGAGAAGCTCCCGGACGACGAAGCCGGAGAAATCCGGCGCCATCAGCGCTTCCGCCGCGGCCTCGGCGATGTCCCGCGTGGCGATCATCGGCAGGGTCGTGTCCGGAGCGATCGCGCTCCCGTTGATCCCCTGGTGCTTGATCAGGCCCAGCGTCTCGAAGTGGTTCTCGAAGAAAAAGCCGGGGCGTAGCGCCAGCACGTCGACTCCCTCCAGTGAACGCAGTCGCACCTCCTGCCGGTGCAGCCCGGCGATCGGCCCCGTCCCCGCCGGCTGATCGGCGCCCACGCTGCTGAGAAAGACGACGTGGCCGACGCCGCTCTCCTCGATCGCGCTGACGATCGCCTCACCGGCTTGATCCTGGAACGCCGGGTAGTCCTCGGCCACCACGCTCGGAGGAATCAGGGTGTAGACCGCATCCGCGCCCCTGAAGGCGCCGGCCAGGTAGCTCGCATCCGTGGCCTCGCCCACCGCCGCCTCCGCACCCTTGTCGACCAGGCCGGCAAGCCGCTCCGTCGATCGACCCAGCGCGCGTACCTCCGACCCCGCCGCGAGCAGTCGCTCGCTGATCATGCGTCCCGTGTGTCCCGTCGCACCCATCACTGCGATCACCGCCGCCTCCTTGGTTGGTTATTCCGGTCTCGCCTCCGTCGGCTCGAGCGCGAGCGTCCCCTCCCGCCGTGCCGCCAGCAGTCGCCGCACGGCAGCGACCGCCTCGAACAGGAGCCAGAGCTCGAGCACGAAGATAGCGCCGCCGACCACGAGGAGAAGCGTCTGGCTCTCGCTCCGGTACCTGATGAGGTTGAGGACCATCGCCCAGGTCGTCATGAGGAGGACGAAGCTCATCGGCACGACCGTGACCCAGGCCGGCCGCCGCAGCCTGAGCAGGAAGAGGCTGACGATGAGGAGCGTGAGTCCCGCGAGCAACTGGTTCGTGGTCCCGAACAGGGGCCAGATCCGCATCCCACCTGCCCCCCGGTCCAGGCCCAGGGCGAGGAGGGCGGAGCTGCCGACGGCCACGAGGGTCGCCAGCCAACGATTCTGGAGCACCTTCACGCGGTACTGCACGCCCAGCTCGCCGATGATGTAGCGCTGGAGCCGAACGCTGGTGTCGAGGCTGGTGGCCGCGAAACTGATCACGATCACCGCCGCGAAGATCGTGGCGACGGTATGCGGAATGCCAAGGCCCTCGGCGATGACGCCCACCCCGTTGACGAACGCCGTCGTCGCGCCGGCCGAGGCGCTGGCCCACGAGCCGTAGTGCTCGTGCCAGCCGTCGAGCCCTACGAACAGGGCGAAGCCGGCCGTCGTGGCGATGATCGAGGTGACCGCCAGCGTGCCCTCCCCGAGCGCTCCGCCGTAGCCCACGTACCTGGCGTCCGTCTGCTTGGCGAGCTGCTTCGAGGAGGTGCCAGAGCCCACCAGTCCGTGGAAGCCGCTGATCGCCCCGCAGGCGATCGTGATGAACAGAAGAGGGAGCCAGTTCGGCGCATCGGCTGGCAGGCTCAGGTTGATGGCGGGGGCGACGACGCGCGGGTTGGCGACGAACACGCCCGCCGCAATCAGCGCCAGGGCGACGAAGAGCTGGTGGCCGTTCACATAGTCACGGGGCTGGAGCAGCAGCCACACCGGGAGGACGCTGGCAAAGAACGTGTAGACGAACAGGACCACGATCCAGCCCACTCGCTGGCCATCCGCCCGGGCCGCCTCCGCTGCCAGCCCCGCGTCGCCACCGGCCGCCTGCATCTCCGCCGCGGTGGGGCCGAAGCCGATCATGTCCGGCAGCTCGAAGGGCACGTACTGCCCGAACCAGATGAGCGCGTAGAGGATCAGCAGAGCCGCAATAGAAGGAACCAGGATGCCGGCACCGGTCCGGTAGATCAGGAATCCCACGACCAACGCCACGGCCAGCGACCCCCAGACCGGAAGCACCGCGCCGGGATTGCTCATGAACAGGTTGGCGATGATCACCGCGAAGACCGCGTTGACCATCAGGAGCAGGAAGAAGATCACGAACAGGAAGAGCACTCGCGCCCGCTCGCCGATGATCGACTGCGTCAGCGTGCCTATCGAGTTGCCCTTGTGACGCGTGGAGATCCACAGGGCTGCGAAGTCGTGCACCGCCCCTGCGAACACCGTCCCGAGCACGACCCAGAGGAAGGCGGGAAGCCAGCCCCAGATCACCGCGATCGCAGGACCCACGATCGGCGCCGCTCCCGCCACCGAGGTGAAGTGGTGGCCGAACAGCACGTGCTTGTTGGTCGGCACGTAGTCGACGCCGTCCTCGAACTGATGGGCCGGCGTGACGAAGTCGGGATCCAGCTGGTATATGCGCCGGGCGATGTAGCGCGAGTAGACGAGGTAGCCGGTCACAAAGGCCGAGACGCCGACGACGAGCAGGACGATGGCGCTCACGCCGAGCTCTCCCTAACCACCGGTCTTCACGTCGATGCTTACCTCATGCGTCTTGTTAGGTAACATGCCGTAAGCGTCCCATATAGAGTAACCTAACTCTCGCAACGAATCGGTGCCGACAGGATCTTCCTCCCGCATCGGCACGCGCCAGAGCGGCCACTCCCCCAGATCCTGCTGGATCTTCCCCAGATACTTTGCCTCCCGGGCCTTCCGCCGGTCCGCGAAGTCGCCGGAAAGATCGTCCGGCAACACCTGATTGACCAGAATCCCGGCCACGGGGATGCCGTGCTTGTCGAGCGCCTGCGCCGCCCGTGCCGTCTCCCAGATCGGGAGGCGTTCCGGCAGCACCACGAAGACGAACGCCGTCTGCTCGGCGTCGACGAGCACTCCGCGGGCTCTGAGAAAACGGGCGCGACGCTCCTCGAGAGCTTGGAGGACGGGATCGTCATCCGACGCTGCCTCTCCGGCCGCGGCCCCTGCCACGTTCCTCCACATCCGGCCCGCGGCGGTCAACTTGCGGCGTCGGCCGATCAAGCCGGTGACCCAGGCGGACATCTGCTCCGGAAGCGAGAGGAGCTGCAGGGTTTGACCGGTCGGCGCGGTGTCGAAGACGACCCGGTCGAACTCCCTGCCCTCCTGCTCGAGAACGCGGGTGAAGCGCTCGAACAGGGCCGCTTCCGTCGCTCCGGGCGAGGCGCGGGCGATGTCGATCTGGCGCTCGACCTCCGCCACCAGGCGTGGCGCCACCGACTCGGCGATCCGGTCCTTGACGTCCGCTATGTACCGATCCGCCTCTCGCTCCGGGTCGAGCTCCATCGCCCAGCAGTCGGCGACCACGGGTATCGGCTCGGGGCCCAGATCGGCCCTGAGGATGTCGCTGGTGGAATGCGCCGGGTCGGTCGACACGAGCAGCGTGCGGAGCCGCCGGTCCGCCAAGGTCAGCGCCGTGGCGGAGGCGAGGGTGGTCTTCCCGACCCCGCCCTTTCCCCCGAAGAAGAGGAGCCTGCGGCTCAGCAACAGCGAAATCCCCCCTCCGGGGCCGTCTCCATCCCCATCCGGAGATGCCACTCGTGGAAGCTCTCGATGAGCTCCGGATAGAGCTCCAGGAGATAGAACTGGGTCGGGTTCGGGACGCCGAGCAGGTCCGAGAAGCCGGCGAGGAGAAAGAGATCGCGCTGCCTGAGGTACTCGCGGTGGATCTCGGCCCGGTAGGGCGCGATGTACATCCCCTCGTAGATCTCGCGCGCGCTGCGGAACCGGCCCCGAAGGGCCTCCCAGACGCGACGCAGAGGGCTCGGCGCTTCTTCGCTCGGCTTCACGCTCATGTCATCCCCACCATCGCAGGATCGCAATCCTCTGCTCGCGCATCATGCCGGTCAGCGCTCCCCACGGCGAATCGCGCCGGCCTCGATCAGGTGATCGCGGAGACGCTCGATGCGCCGCCGGTTCACTCCGAAGTCGGAGCTTCCCAGGCGTGAGGCCGAGCGCACCGCGATGATGCCCTCCTCGGATCGGAGGTGGAACTCCGCATCGTCGACGAAGCGAAACACGAGGCTCGTCGCCTCGGCGTGGATGTAGTCGGCAGTCTGGGTGACGATGCGGATACGGGTTGTCGACGAGAGGACGTCCTGAAGGGCATTCCAAGCCGCCTTTGGGTCCGTCGCCAGGCCATAGGGCTCGATTCGGTGCCCGGAATCCCGATCGTCGCTGCACACACAGTTCGGGGTGGGCGGGCAGGCCGCCAGGCGTGAATCGGTGACGCCGAGGGTGTCGGGCCGGGACCCGCTGCAGCCGACCGCCAAGCAGACGGCCAGGAGGGCGCCGATCCTCATCGCCTCATGCATCTCGCCACCCAAAGCGTACGGTTCGGGACGACGATGGGCCTAAAGAAGGCGCTTTACCAGAAACACGGGCGAGAATGGCGCTAGCCGCACGTCACAGGTGCCGCCCGTCAAAGGCTCGAACACCACGTCCATGTGATACATGTCGCCCTCTACGTAGGCGCGGCAGAGCTCCGTAGCGCCCACGCTCACGGAGAGCGAGGCGTCTCCGCAGCTGGGGAACAGCCGAAACCGCGATCCACCCGAGTCCAGCGCTCCCAGGGAGAAGGACTCTTCGCAGACGGTGAAACGCACATCGGCCAGCGGCTCGTCGGAGCGGTTCTCGACGAACAGCGTCGACCGGCTCAGCCAAAGGAGGTTCGGCGCAGCGAGCAGCAGGATCAGGCCCATTGCGAGCCCGAGGACCCACCAGACAGCCTCTCCCGCTTCCCCGCTCGCGCCTCGATCGTCGGCTTCGCTCACGGACTCACCCGCGCGAGCTCGAAGAACACGCCCTCCCAGACCGTCAGCAGCGAGCCGTCGGCTCGGATGATGAGAAGCGAGCCGGGGCCGGGCCCTGCGGCGCAACCCACATCGACGACGTGCACGGGATCGGTCAGATCGAGGAGGGCGGGATCGAGCCGGTACTCGGAGCCGAAGTCCGCCAGCTCGACGTCGCGTTCATCGTAGGCGGGCGGGCGGCACCCTCGATCCCCGAAACGGGCCTCGCCCTCTGAGAAGAAGGCTTCGGTCCCCACCAGAGCCTGCGACTCCTCCGCCGACAGCGCATGGAAGCCGGGCATGTCGAAGCCGATGACCTCCCAGCGACCGAAGTATCCGGGCTCGGGCCCGGACTCCGCCGGACTACACGCCAACGACGTTACGACGGCGGCTAGACCCACCGCGGCCGCGACCGTCGGGAGCCCGGATCTAGCCATCAACCGCACGCGTCATAGCCGCGGACCGGTATGCCGCGCTTCATCTCGAGCCACCCCTCGCGGCCGTCGTTCGTCCGTATCCTCACCCACCATTCGGTGACCGGATCGGCCTCTGCCCAGGCCGGCATGTCGATCCCGGGCGGATCGTCCGGCGAGCCCCAGAACGCCTCCACCTCCCAGGTCGATCCGTCCACCCAGAGGTTGAAGAATCCCTCACCCAGGTAATCCAGAGCATACACGGTATCACCAGGAGCGAACCGAAGGCTGTCGAGGCCGGTCTCGCCCGGCCGCAACGCGAGGGCGGCATGCGGTCGTCGAACCACGACCACGCCTGGTTCGAGCACGTGCACCTCGCCCGTGACCGCGACTAACAGCTGCCCGTCGGCCAGGGAGAAGAGCGTGTCGCGATCGGATCTCCGCTCGGCGAAGACCGGTACCTCGTCCAGCGCCATCCACGCGCCATAGACGCAGCACTCGCCGGGACAGGCTCCCTCCTGGACCAGCGGGAAGTTCAGATCATCCTGGCCTCGGAGCGTAGCGGGCGTCACGAGCATCACGACCGCCACCAGCATCACGCGCGCTTTCGCTCGGCCGGGCCCGCACCGCGACCACCGGGACCACCGGTAACGGCCCATCACGCGGCCATCACCGTCATGCCCGTCAGCCGGGCGCTCTCGTTCCACAGCTTCTCAGCCAGCTCCTGATCGTAGGCCTGATCGACCGCCTTCGACTCCTCCTCGACATGAAAGTACCGGCCGTCCACATCGGCTGCCTCGGAACCGAAGGCCAGGCGGCACACCGCCTTGCCGCCCGTCGAAGGCCGCTTCATGAAGGGCTTGAAGACCCGCATCATCAGGCTCAACGGGTTGAGGTTCTGGTTCCAGATGCGCGTCGCGAGCACGCCCGGATGCAGGGCAGCCGCCGTAAGGCCGGCCCGACCCATTCTCCGCGAGAGCTCGAAGGCGAACAACACGTTTGCCAGCTTGGAGTCCGCGTAGGCCTGAAGACCCTTGAAAGGGATACGTCCCGTCAGGATGTCGTCCAGGGGGGCGCGCTTAAGGTCGCCGCTGCGGTGGCCGTCCGAGCTGACGCTGATCACGCGCCCGCCAGCCTCGGTCAGCTGCTCCATAAGCAGATGAGTCAGGGCAAAATGGCCCAGGTGATTGACGCCCATCGTCATCTCGAAGCCGTCCTCCGTCATCTCGCGCCGGGCCCGGTAGACGCCGGCATTGTTGACGAGCACATCCACGGACCCGAGCCCAGCCAGCCGAGACGCAAGCTCCCGCAGCGAGCCGAGAGATGAGAGGTCGGCCACTTCGAGCCGGACCCGGGGGTCGGGGCTCTGCTTACTGACCTCCTCCAGCGCCGCGCGGCCCCGCTGCTCGCTTCGGCAGACCATGACGACCGAAGCACCGGCGGCGGCCAGAAGCTCGGCGGCGGATCGGCCGACGCCGGAGTTGGCGCCGGTCACCACGGCCCGCAGATCGGCGGTATCCTTCATCCGCGACACGCCTCGGACGCATCGCCGGCATTCGTCACCGCGGCAGCCTCCTGCAGCAGGGTCGCGGTCTCTTTATCGAGCTTCAGGTCCGGCGCGTACCCCGAATCCAACTCGAGGCTGGCGGGAAGTCCTCTGGGATCAGAGCCGGTCAGCCGCCCATGGATAACGAGCGCCGCAAGGTAGGTAGCGGCCGGGCTCGGATGAAAAGCGTCCGGACCGTACAGGGTAAGATCCGGATCACGGCACCAGGCCTCTAGCCACGCGTCGCCAACGGGAAACAGCAGGCCGTCCGTGGAGTCGGCGGCCATCGCGTAGGACTCGCTCACACCCTCGAAGTCGTAGCGGCGCGCGTTTGTGGGCCACACCATGTAGAAGCCGACGCGAGCTCCGGCGTCTCGGGCTTTCTCCGCGAATCGGTTCGAGTACTCGAGCAGCGACGGTCGGCCTTCCGTCGCCGACGGTCCCTGCTGCAGCACGATCACGTCCCACTCGCCTTGTCTTATCTCCGCGCGAGCGACGCCGCCTCGCCAGTGGTCCTCCAATCCGAACCCCGGTTGAGAGAGCGAAGCCACCCGCGCCTGCTCCAGGCCGCCGGCCCTCAGGAGCGCTTCCAGCATCGCGGGCAGATCGTTCCAGATCGTGAGGCTATTGCCCACGAAGAGCACGGAGATCTCTTTCGGCGCCTCCTGGCGGGGGATCCAAGCCCCTGACGCCCCTCCCGCTACGGCAGCCGTGGAGATAGTAGCGATGAGAAGGACTCGTGAAGACTTCCGGTATGGCAAATGGCTCTACCCTTCCAGCTTCTCCTCGACGGCCGAAGTCACGGCCCCGGCAAGCTCCGCGCTCTCCGCCAGCAGCGCCTCGACGGCCTCTCGCATCTCGCCGGAGAAAGCCTCGTCCCCAGTCTCCGGGAGGTTGATCCGGACGTTGTAGGCGGCCGAGCGGGCGCCGGCGTCCGCGAGCAGGGCCGCCGTGCCCACATCGCTGATCATCTGCGGGCTGGCGAGCGGGGCGATCTCCGCGCACAACCTCAGAGCCTCCACGCAAAGTTCGACGTTGGAGAGCGGCACGCGTGTCGCCGCCTTGTAGCCCTCTCGCATGGCCTCGGCCCGCGCCTGCCGCTCCTCCTCCGTATCCTTCGGCATCCGCATCGCGTCGATCACGGAATCGAAAGCTCTGGTGTCCTCATCCACTCCCCGGATGAGGGCGTCCTTCACCGCCTGACCCCGCTCGGCGATCGAGGACAACGTGTCGTACTGATCGTCGAACTCGCCCTTGGGAATCGAGAGGTTCGCGACCATCGCCGTCAACGCACCGCCCAGAGCGCCGGCGAGCGCCGCCACCGAGCCCCCGCCCGGAGCGGGCGTATCGCGCGAGACCTCGTCCACGAAGTCGAACGTCGGTCGCAAGACCAGCGGTCCTTCCAGCTTCGGCAGTCCGAGCACGCGTTCCTCCACGTCGAATGTCGACACCTCCCGCAGACCCATCGACTGGACCGCGGTCTCCATGAGGTCCGGAACGGGGAGGCCGCAGGACCGTCGCATCCCCCGAAGGTAATGGTGCGCCGCCCACTTCACGGCCTCGTACGGGATCACCCCGACGATCTCGGAGCCGGTGATCACGATCCCGCGCTTGCGCGCCTCCTCGCGTGCGGCCTCCAGGACCTCGTGCGGGGGGCTCACCTTGTAATTGGTCAGGTTGAGGCTGATCTGTGCGCGGTTGTACTCCTCGATCACCCACCCCAGCCCCTTCACGAAACGGAACCGCCCGTCCTTGAAGACCGGCCCGCTGGGGCTCTCGGGATCGATCGGGATGGAGGCGTATCTCTCCGCGAGGTCTCCGCCGTGAGCTTCCGCGTGGTGCTCGGCGAGCTCCGCGAAGGACCCGCCGGTGAAGTCGCAGTTGCCGCAGGGGTAGGTGCCGTCCTCGGGGAAGCGCACCACTTCGCCCTTGTAGTAGAACGGATCGGTGTTGCCGGTCCGCTTCCAGCGGCCGCGCTCCCGGAGCTCGTAGGCGATCTCGGTGGCGTAGCGGCGATCCGTCGTGTTGAGGTTGATGTTGTAGGCGATCAGGAACTCGCGGGCGCCGACAGCCGTGGCCCCGGCCGTCGGATTGAGCTCGCAAGGCCCGAAGTCGGGCGTCCACTCCGGATCGGCCAGCTTCGCCTCCAGCCCCTCGTACTCGCCGCCGCGTACGACCGAGAGGTTGCGGCGGTCGGGCCGGCTAGCCGCGTGCTCGTAGAGGAAGACCGGTATACCCAGCTCCTCTCCGATCCGCCGTCCCACTTCGCGGGCCATCTCCGCGCACTCCTCCATCGTCACCCCCGAGACTGGGACAAAGGGCACGACATCGGTGGCGCCGAAGCGGGGATGCGCACCGTGGTGTTCCCGCATGTCGATGAGCTCCGAGGCGCGCTTCACGGCCCGAAAGGCCGCCTCGCCTATCGTCTCGGGAGGACCGATGAAGGTGACGACGGTGCGGTTCGTGTCCGCCCCGGGGTCGACGTCCAGCAGCGTGATGCCGGAGACGCCCTCTATGGCATCGGTAATCTGCCTGATGAGCGCTTCGTCCCGCCCCTCGGAGAAGTTGGGCACGCACTCGACGATCCGTTCCATCGATCTATCCCTCTCGCATCGACGTCGCTGGGGCCGGCCGCCACAATCGAACGGAACGGCCGTGAAGGTCATCATGCACCGGCCACCCGGCTCTGACAAACGCGTCAAGCCTTGCCGGTAGGCTCAGCGCGCGTATCATCCTGTCCCCGACCACTGCACCCGAACGGACCCGCAACCATGATCCTGGACAGATACGACGTAGCCACACACCTGCTTCGGCGCCTCCGCCGGCTCCCGGCCCTGTCAGTGCTGCCGATCCTGCTCTTCTTCCCGATCGCCCTCGGTGCCCAGGAGGCCGACGAGGCGGGAGAGACTTCAGACACCATCGGGGTGCTCGTCGACTCCCTGGCCGTCGACACGGTAGCGGTCGACACGGCCCAGGTCCGAATCGACCAGGCAGTGGCCGATTTGGAGAGGCTGGACCTCCTCGTCGACAGCATCGTCTCGTTGGACGACCGTACGCGGGAGGCGAGCCCGGACGAGCGTCAGGTCGCCCACGTGCTCGGCAATCAGCTGATCGACGAGATGCAGGACCTCGAGACCCACCTGCTGCGGCTGATTCCTCGGCTCGAGGCCGCCGGCCAACCGGTCGACTCGATCAAGGTCGCGTTCGGCGAGTTCCTCTCCCGGGTCGCGGGCCTCTACGAGGAGGCGATCGAGCGGTACGCCGACCAAGTCGATGACCTGAGAGACCTGCGGACCGCCGCTTCCCCAGACAGCCTTGCCGGAATCGAGCTTCGGGTTCGCGAAGCCAAGGCCACGCTCGACACGCTGGTTGTCGAGCAGATGAAGACGCTCGCTGACGCAGATTCTCTCGGCGTCGACACGGCCGAGCAATGGGAGGTCGTGGACCGGCACCTGAAGAACTGGGCCGAGAGCCAGGTGGGCAGACTTCAGATTGCCATCGTCAGCCGAAACCGTCTCGACGAGCAGATCAAGGCCGCCCAGAAAGCGGAGGCGGATCCGGCCGAGATCGCCCAGCTCCGCGTCCGCCGCCAGGCGGCAGAGCAGCGCGTACAAGGGATCGCCGGCACGGTCAGCTCGACGGCCAACCAGTTAGCGCAGCGCGGCTACGAGACCGCGCAATACCGCCAGATCCTCATCCGGGCCACGGGCGACGTCACCGCCGACATCCTGAACCCGCGTGTCTTTATCGGCCTGGCCAAGGACGTCGGCACGGGGGTGTGGAGCTGGACCAAGACCAACGGGCCCAACATCCTCGTCCGGCTCCTCATCGTCATCGGGTTCATCATCCTCTTCCGGATCGGGTTCCGCCTTCTGTGGTGGTTCCTGCGGCTCATTCGGGTCGTGCGGTTCTCGAACCTGATGATGGACCTGGCGGGACGGATGATCCGGCCGATCGCCACGATCGCCGGTCTGGTCACCGGCCTCTGGCTGGTAGGCGCGAATCCCACGACGGTGCTGGCAGGCCTCGGCGTGGCAGGCGTCATCGTCGGCCTCGCGCTTCAGGACTCCATGAGCAACCTCGCCGCCGGTTTCTTCATTCTCGCCACCAAGCCTTTCGACGTCGAAGACGTCGTGGAGGCGGGTGGGGTGATCGGGACGGTGGAGCAGATGGGCCTGGCGAACACGACCATCCTGACCTTCGACCGTCGGCGCCTCTTCGTTCCGAACCGAAAAATCTGGGGCGAAGTGATCGAGAACCGCTCCTCGGAGCCACTCCGGCGCGTCGATATTACGGCCAGGATCAGCTACAAGGAGGACCTGGACCGCGCGCTCGGAGTGCTCAGGGATCTGGTCGACGTGAACGAGATGGTCCTGGACGATCCGGAGCCCGCCATCTTCGTGAAAAAACTGGACGACTCCTGGATCGAGATCGCCGTCTGGCCGTGGGTGAAGCGCGAGGACTGGCTCACTATGCTCAGAGGACTGCCGCGGTTGATCAAGCTCAGGTTCGAGGCGGAGGGCATCGAGATACCCTATCCGCGCACGGAGCTGGTCGCACGACGGGAGAGCACCGAGGCGGCCGCGAAACGAACGGCCAAGCGAGCGGCCAAGCGAGCGGCGAGGAAGGAAACGGAGGACTCCCCGCCCCCCGTGGCTCCCTCCGGCTCGGAGCCGACGTCCACAAATCAGGCGGAGGATCTACAGGTGGGCTCGGACGACGACGATGGGGATGGCGACGACGGCGGAGGTGGGGACGGCAACGGAGGCAGGTAGCGGTTGTCGAACGATAGCTAATCAGCTATCAAGATTGGCTAGAAGCCTCCCATTCCGCTGTTCCCCGCCCCGACCTCGCGCTCCGCCTCCCGACGGGCCTTCGCCTTGGCCTCCTCCTCGGCCGCGATCATGCCGTAGGCGGCATAGTACTTGTAGATGTTGTCCACGTATGAGATCGTCTCCCGCCCCACTTTCTCGGCGACGATGAGCTCCACGTTCCGGAACCAGACGTCCGGGTCCAGGCCCCGATCGGCCGCGACCCCCCGGAGCCGCTGGATCCTGGCGGGGCCCGCATTGTAGGCGGCGATCGTGAGCATCATGCTGTCGAGTTCGTCGAGCCCCTCGTCGGAGAAGTAGCGGCGCCTCAGAAACTCCATGTACCTGACGCCGGCGTGGACGTTGTCCTCCGCGGTGGAGATATCCGGGATTCCGACGTTGGGATCCGCCGCCGTGCTGGGCAGCAACTGCATGATGCCCACCGCGCCGGCGCGGCTCTGGACGCTCTGGTCGAGCCCCGATTCCTGGTAGCCCTGGGCCATCATCAGGAGGTACGGGAAGCCGTACTCGCCGGCGTAGCGCCTGAACAGGTCCATCACCGCGCGGTAGCGCTCCATCTCGCTCTCGCTAGTCGCGTTCCTGATCCACTCCGCGTCGCCCCAGTACCGCTTCCAGAGGACGTTGAACAGGTAGCTCCCCTGCTGGTTGCGGGCGACGAAGCGGTTCACGACCGCCGCGAGCTGCGGGCTGTTCTTCCGGAAGGCCCAGGCGAGCTGCCCCCCGGTGCGCACAGCGAGATCCGATCGGACCGTGATCGCGTCGAACACCTCCGCCCACAGCTCGGCCTTGTGCTCGTCCACGACGATCATCGGGATCAGGCCGGCGTTCACCATCTCCAGCAGGTCCTCGTCCTCCATGTGCTCGTCGGCCGGAACCAGCGTCATCGGCGCCTTGCCAGCCGCCTCGAACGATGCGTTCAACGCGGCCAGGCTCTCATAGTAGCTGCTGGAGCGCCGGACCAGGATCTCCCTCTCGGCGAGGTCGTCCAGGCTCTCCAGAATCGGCGCCCCGGGTCCGGTGACGACGACCTCACGGAGCTCGGTCGAGAACGGCTCGGAGAAATCGACGATCGCCTGGCGCTCCGGCGTGATCGTGAGCCCGGCGGCGGCGATATCGCCTCGACCTTCGACCAGGCCGGTGAGCAGGCGGTCGCGTGGGGTCGGGATGAGGATGACGTGGATTTGGCGAGCCCCCCCTGTTCCGAGCTCCTTGTTCAGGTACTTTTCGAACTCCCTGAACGCCTCGTAGGTGATCCCCCGCTGCAGCCCGCCATCCAGGAAGTAGTAGGTGCGGCTGAACGGGACGAGGACGCGGATGGCCCGGTGCTGGGCCAAGCTGTCCAGGTCCGTGGTCCACATCTCGTCCAGGCCGAGCTGCTGCGCCGCTTCGCTCCCCCACGCGAGCAGATCCGGAGCCGTGTCTGCGACAGCCACGGAGTCGAACGCCTGGTCCTCCGCCTCAGCCTCGCCGGACCCACGGTCTGGCGAGCCACAGGCAGTGATGAGCAAGGCGCTCGCGAGGGTCGAGTAGTAGCGACGGATTCTCAAATGACGGCTCCTAGCAGCTGCAGGATCGACCGTAGGCTTCTTACGAGGAAAGCCGGGCGGTGCCGCCTGCGAGTGGACCACCGCACGCGAATCCATCATCCGGACTCCGGCGCGTCGGGGGAGCCCTCGGGCGGGTCCTACCCCTCGTACTTGAACGACACGCTCATCCTAGCCCGATAGACGATCGTATCGCCGTCCATCTTGAGGTCCAGGTCGTCAACCTCCGCGACCCGGATGTCGCGCAGGCTCTCTCCCGCCCGCCTGACCGCGGCGGCTGCCGCCTCGTCCCAACCCTCGGTGCTGGTGCCTACGATCTCGATGACCTTATACACGCTCTCCGCCATGATCCCTTCTCCTCTTGTGTTGTGGCTTCGTCAGTCCTCGGAGCGGAACTTCGGCATGCTCTCCTTCACGACCGGCTTTTTCCTACGCTTGCTCATATACCTTCCGTTCGCGGCGGCTCATCGCTCGAGCCGAGACAGCGCGGATCAGAGTGCCCCGGATCGTGAACACGATCGTGAGCAGGGGCCCTGCTGCCGTCTGCCCCAGCGCTGCGTAACGTGGTTCGCGCTGCGAGTGCTTGCGGTCCCGAGCGATGAGGATCGGACGCTGGTCTCAAGGCGAGAACGATCCGAACGGGGCCTCCACGCAGGGAGGACGGCCCGATTCCACCAGCTTCATGTACTCGCGGCCGATCAGGACGGCGATCACGAGCCAGACAAGAATGAGCGCGATGTTGACCATCGCGAACTGGCTCGTCCCCATCGCCAGGTACGTAGCGCCGAAGAAGACGACGACGGCGGAGAGCACGTCCCCGGCGCGCCAGAAGAAGGCGTCGATCGCCTGCTTGGCCTTGTATTTCTGCTCCCGGGTGCAGGGCAGGAAGATCATGTTGCGCATCGTGTTCTGAAGGGAGTAGTCGGTCGCGTTCTCTGCCGTCTTCGTCCAGCGCACGATCGAGAGCAGTGGATAAAAGGCCAGCAGCGCGTACCCTCCCAGGGCGATGAGCGGCAGGATGAGGAGGGCCGTCCGCGCACCCAGATACTTGATGACCCGCGAGACGAGGAAGAGCTGGATGAACAGGCCGAGACCGTTCACCACGGCGAAGAACCGCGAGTAGAACGCCCCGATGTACTCGCCCTCCGTCAGCTCCCCCGCACCGCCGGCCGCCACTGCCGCCGCCGCGGAGTCCTCGACCACTCCCCCCAGGATGTACTCACCGAGAGTGTTTACCCAGTTCAGCAGCAGGATCATAAGGGCGATGAGGAGGAGGTAGCGGCACTTGAGAACGAGCTTGAAGGGGCCCTCACCCTTCCCCGCGAACTGCCATGTCTGCGTGAGCTCCGGCGCCGGCCCCTCGGGTGCGGGACGGCCGGCGGTCCCGTCGTCGGGCCTCCCCTTCTCGCCCCGCGCCTCCCGCTCGGCCTCGAGCGCGTCGTATTCCTCGATCGCCTTCCTGATGTCCTTCAGACTGAGCTGCGTGCTGGCGGCCGGCATCGTCGCGGTGTTGAAGACGCTCGGCAGGCCCGCCTCCTTCCGCCGGCGCTCGCGGGCATCCACCCAGTTCGTCACCACGAGGCTGAGACTGAGCACGGCGGCCGCGATGAGGAGCGGCAGCAGGACGCCGAACGCGGAGATCACGCCGCCGGAAAGCCAGCTTCCCAGCACCGCGCCGGCCGAGGCCCCAACCGCCACGATTGGAAACAGGCGCTCGCCCTCTTCGGTCGTGTAGATGTCGTTGGCGAACGACCAGAACTGGGCGATCACCATCAGGTTGAAGATCCCGATCCACAGGAAGAACACGAGCGCCAGGGCGAGCGAGGAGCCGGCCGCCTGCCCGATGAGGTAAAAGGCGACCATGCAGGCGGCGAAGAAGATCGTGACGACGTTGATCAGCTTCTTGCGCGGCAGTCTTCCCGCCAGCGCCCCGTAGATTGGCACGATCCCGAGAAGCAGAAGCGCCTGCCCGGCCGAGACGTACGCCTTGATCTCCGCACCGCCGCGATCCAGGATCAGCGCCTCCCGGACCGGCTTGATGAAGTAGTAGGCGGTGAGGATGAGGAAGACGTTAAGGCCCAGGAGAAGGACGGTCCCGCTCTCGCCCGCTCGCACATCGCTGAACAGGCGCAGAAAGCGGTCGGCGACGCTCGCCTTGTCGCTACGTGCCATGACGCCTCACCTCGAATCGACCCTTGGTTTCCGCCTTCTCCACTCTCAGATCCCAAACGCCGCGGACACGACGAGGTTCAAGGCCGAGAAGACCAGGCTGCCGAGGAACGCGGGCAGGCAGCCCTCGACCCTGAAGCCGGGCACGAGCTTGGAGGCCAAAAGGAACATGAACGCGTTGATCGCGAGCAGGAACAGCCCGAGCGTGATGATCGTGATCGGGATCGTGAGAAAGACGACGAACGGCCTCACCAGCGCGTTCACCACCCCCAGGATCAAAGCCGCGATCAGCGCGGACTTCATCCCCTCCACCTGGACGCCCGGTACCACGTAGGCCACCACGAGGAGAAGGAGCGCGGTGACGACGAGGTGAATGAAGAACTCCAGCATGTGGCCCCCTTTCAGGAATCGACGACTCTATACTATCTCACATCCCCTTATCACATAACTCAGCCGCTCTCCCTTCATCACCTACCTCAGCCGCTCTTCCTCCAGGATCTCGATCGAGCGCACCTTCCACACGCCCTCGTCCGGAACGAGGTGGACGCGCGCATCGTATCGGTTCTGTCGGAAGTGGCGATGGCCGAAGTGGGTGACGTTCCCGCCGACGTTCCAGTCGGCCTCGGCGGTGAATCCTCCCTCGGGAGCAGGCTCGACGTCCCGGACTTCCAGAATCTCGACCGCCTCGACGCGGGCTCTCGCGCCTCCGCGCTCCTCCAGCTCCAGAGCGCGCCGATGCTCCAGGTACACTTCCGTCAGCGTGGGTCCGGTCACGCTGACAGCGAGGCGGTCGTACACCGCCGCCTCTTCCCGGAGCTCGAAGGCCCGGTACACGTTCGGGAGAACGCCGGCCAGGATCCGCCTCGCCTGGCCCTCCGTCGGCACGGAGCGTATGGACGACGGCAGGGGCATCGTCACCCCGGCGATCGGTACGGCGATCACGGCCAGGGCGAGCGTGACCCGTGACAGGGCGAGCGAGGTCTCGGGACGCCGGCCCCGAAGCGCGATCACGACCAGGATCAGCGTCGCGGCGAGCAGCGCCAGGGACGCCAGCGGCAGCGGCACGGTCGGCGGCTCGACGTCGATCCCGGCGACGCTCGGAATCGGATCCTCAGTCAGGACGTTCTCCCACCGCAGCGCCGGCGCTTCCGGGCTCAACTCCGAGGAGATGGACGATTCCGGATCGGTCACCGTGGCCGAGACCGTGCTCCCGGTGCCGGCGAACCTCTGCCACTCCAGCACCACCTCGCGCGGCATGCCGGGCACCGGATACGCCAGGGTCACGCCGACGAGGGCCTCGTCCAGTGGCTCACGCTCGGGGGCCGGACGGGGCAGCACGCCACGGCGACCCACGGTCATGAAAGCGAAGCGATCGACGATCGGGGCCGCCGTCCCCCCATCGATCTTCACCGCCGTGGTCTCGACCACGAACTCGGCGATCCGCTCCCCCACCGCCTGCTGGGCCTCGACCTCGACGGACCCGTTTCCGTCCGGCCCGCCGGCCTCCAGGTCGAGCAGCTCCGATACCTCGGTCAGTTCCGCCACATCGGCCAGGCGGACCAGCACCTGGTGGCGGACCTCGTACGGCTCGACGGCCAGGAAGCTCTGGATCGGCACGTCGGGGGCCCGTGGGGCCAGTCGCCTCGAGCCCGGCACCGAGGCGCCGCTGCTGGCGCCGGCCATCCCGGGCAGTCTGGGCGTCGCGCGCGCTTCCGCCTCCGCGGCGGAAGTCCTTCCGAGACCGATCGCGAGGGCGACCGCCACCGCGGCGCCCCCCACACCGTACGCCAGCGCGCGGCGGCGCGGCTCGGAGGGCCAGCGTCGGGCCGCCAGGTCACCGGCAGCGCTGACCCCCAGGGCGAGAGCGAGGAGCGCCGCATCCATGCCCAGCACGACCAAGGGCAGGTAGAGCCATTCGGGACCGACCCCTTCGGGCCGCGCGTGGGCGACCGCGACGCCGAAACCGTGGAACAGCCCGGCTGCCGCGGCCAGGGCCGGGAGCTGCCGCCTCGCCTCCGGCGGCTGGAGCGCCTGCGCGGCGAGGAAGGCCACGGCAACAGCCATGCAGATCTCGGCTACCTTCGGGTCGGGCGCGAACCCGAGGCCCGTCGCCAGCGCGACCGCGGTCAGCTGACCGGCGGCAAAGGCCGTTACGAGCCGGACCCACGAACCTCGTCCGAGCATGCAGATGGCGAGCAAGAACAGCAGGTGCACCCAGTGGCCGAAGACGTGGTAGATGCCGTCAACGACCGGCCGCCTCGCCCCACGCAGCCATGCGAGCTCGCCCGCCCCGGCCTCGGGCACGCGCCACGAATCCTCGCTGGGGTTCAGGACATGGGCGAAGCGCTCACCGCTCAGGAAGTCCACCCGGACGAGCGTCGTCAGCGAGGCGTTGTACAGCGGATAGAGGATCCGGATCGTCCGGCCGGCGAGCTCCTCCGAGCAGCGGTAGAGCTGCCGGTTCAGCCATCCGCCGGGCTGCTCGATCAGCGTGCGTTCGCCTTCGGTCCGGCAGCTCTCCGGCAACACCATCGTCGGCATCGCCTCGAACGGAATGATATTCGGCACCCGCCACTGGACGAGGAACACCCCCGGTTCCTGCTCCTGGATCTGGACCTGGATCGGCTGTCCATCGAGCGTCGCGGCGGCGGGCAGCGAGGCCGGGGAAGACACGAGCGCGGCCCCGAACAGCGTCGAGGCCGCCGCGGCTACCTGCCAGGCGAGGGCGCGAGCCGACCTCCTCTTCCACACCCTTCTCATCAACGGGTCACCGCCGCAGGGCCCGATCCTGGATCGACGCCTCGTCGATCTCCACCTCGTAACGCTCCAGGAGACTGGCCAGGACTTCCTCCTGTGCGCGCTCCCTGACCTCCCTCTGATAGTCCGTGAGCACGTATCCCATCACTTCGTCCAGATCCGGCAGGGACGACTCCTCCACATCTGTCACGATCACCAGGTGCAGCCCGTAGCTCGATAGCACGGGACCCTGCCAGCCGCCGGGCTCGAGCTCGAACACGGCATCGGCGAAGCGCGCGCCGAACTCGCGCGTCACTTCCTGCGGCGAGCTCGCCCGATACTCGTAGGACAGCATGAACGGATCTCCGAGCTCTCGGTCGTTGGTGACGGCGTTCGGCGAGGCTCGGAGATCGGCCAGGACGGCCTCGGCCTCCGCCACGCCGGCCTCGCCGCGCTGGTCGAGGTTGAAGTAGACATGCCGGAAGGAGCGGCGCTCGGGGTAGCGGTACCGCTCGATGTTCTCCTGGAAGTAGGTCTGGAGCGCCGCGTCGCTGGGCTCGAGCTGGGCCGCCAGGTCCTCGGTCAGAAGCTCGAACTTCTGCACCAACCGTCGGCGGATCACCTCGTCGCCGCGGTCGAGCCCGAGCCCCACCGCCTCCCGGAAGAGCACTTCCTGGCGGATATAGTCGTCGACCAGGCCACGTAGCTCGCGCTCGATCGGCGGCCGGTTCCATTGCCGCGTCCACCGGTCGGCCAGGAAGCCCACCTCCGTCGCCGTCACCTCGATACGGTTGGAATCGCCGTCGGCAGCGCGATCGCTCAGGAAAGCCTGAACCCCGAAGAGCAGCGCGCCAATGAACAGGAACGCCACCGCCGGAGAGGCGAGCCAGCCCTTCATCCTCGCTCCCCCGCCCTCGGACATCCGAGCTTACAGAAACTCACAGCTGTACGGATCGCCGCTGGTTTTTCCGACATCGAGACGGACCAGGCCGGCATAGCGGAAGCCGACCGGCTCGCTCTTCCAAGCCGCCAGCTTGGCCCGGTCGACATCCTCGGGGACGGGGCTGCTGCTCTTTCTGATCTCGAGCGCGAGGAGGTTCTCGTCGGTCTTGCGGCGATGGACGATGATGTCCGGGTAGACCGTGAGCCCGAAGGTGTCCCTGGCGAGCGGCTTTCCCATGACCGCGATGGTCAGCGCCCGCTCCAACTCCGCGAGCCGCTTCGGGTCGGCCTCGAAGATGTCGTACTCGCAGTCCACGTCCCAGTGGTCGAAGTGCTTCTCGAGCTGGACCGCGAGCCGATGTCTGAGCGCGCGCTCGTTTGCGTCGTTGGTGAGCAGATGACGATCCAGGACGCTCAGCTGCCTGAGCGCGGTCTCCACGCGGAGCCGGATCTCTCTGTCCTGTGCGCTGTCTTGGGCGCTGTCTTGTGCGCTGCTCGACATCTCGGCCACGGCAGGTTCTGGGAACGGGAACGCGAGGCGCCAACAATAGCGCGGTTCCGCGGTCGCGTACACCCGTTCCCGGACCCCGCCGACCGACGAGGCTCTAGCCCGTGAGAACGTTCTCCCGCGTCGTCAAATGGACGACCTGGGGCTGAACGAGACGCACGAAATCCTCGTAGGCCAGACGCACCAACTCCGAGTGGGAGCCCGCGTTGAAGGCTATCTCGTCGTCCTCGGCCAGTCGCTCGTCGACGAAGACCTGCATGTCCCACAGGTTCCCGAACGGCGGCATGGCGCCCAGCTGGCAGTTGGAGAACAGATCCTTGAACTCGGACTCGGAGGCGAGCTCCACGACGTCGGCCCCTGCCGCCTGCTTGAGAAGATGGCGGTCCACTCGATCGTCGGCCGGCAGCACCGCCATCGCCATGTCGCCGTCGATCTTCACCATCACCGTCTTCGCGAGCTCCTTCCCGGGGATGTGCGCGGAAGCGGCGATCTCCTGGGCGGTGAACGCCTGGGAATGCGAGATGGTCAAGTACTTGACTCCCTCGCTCTCCAGGAACCGCTTAAGTCTCTTGACCGGCATGTTGACCTCCCGCTGGCTGTATCTCTCCAGCCGAAGCGTAGGGTAAACCGGCGTCCACGTCACGTCGGGATCCCCCCAACACTGTCTGCCGGGAAAACCCCGACTTCGCGCGAGGGAATCGGCACTCCGGGAGCTCCCACGAGGGAGGATGTGTCACACGCCTCTGTTCGACCATAGAATCATCGGATGGCCGAAACGATCCCCCAGGAAATCCTGGACGACCTCTACGAGTATCCGCTGAAGCGAAGGTCTTTCGCCTACCTGTTGTGGCTGTTCCTGGGCGTCTTCGGCGCACACCGGATTTACCTGAACCGTACGTGGACCGGCCTCGCCATGCTGCTCACCTTCGGCGGAGCGCTGATCTGGTGGGCCGTCGACTTCTTCCTCATCCCGCGGCTGGTCTTCCGGCAGAACACGATCCAGGGTCAACGCAGGGACCTGGGCCTCCCTCCTTCGGGCCTGGCCTTCCTTCCTCCCTCCGACGGCTCGGAGCTCGCGGCACCCCCCCGCTGGTACAATCCGGAGTCGCGGCGTGGCGCCCGAGGAGTCAGGAAGGCACTCGCGGACGCGATCGTGCTCGTCTTCGCAGGATACGCGCTCGGGTCGCTCAGCCGGGCGACGGGCAACATAGAGGCGATCGCGGCGGTCGGTGCGCTGATCGTCGTCCTCAACTTCGGACGGCAGATGGCTCCCCTTCACCACGTGCCGCTGGTGGGCGACCTGGTGCGCTGGAGCTACCGGCTGCGGCTCTTCTACCACCACGTGAAGCCGGGCAACGCCTTCGCCCGCCTGGTGCGACCGTTCGTGGGGATCTTCTATGCGCCGTTCAGGAAGAAGAGCCGGGCGGAGGTGGGACTCTATCTACGGCTCGGTGGTGCCTTCGTCGTCCTCTTTCTGCTCGAGGACCTCGCGACGGAGGTCGTGCAGCCGTTCGTGGCGGAGGCGAGCCTGGCGGGACTCACGGGTGTGTGGTGGGTCAAGGACGTGATCTTCACCCTGGCCTACATCTTCGCCTTCACCGCCCCGATCGGCGCCACCCTGATGATCTACCTGCTCACCCGCCGGTCGCACCGCGCCCTCGTCTTCATGAGCGCGATCACGATCGTGGCCGTCATGATGGGCGTGCTCTCGCCCTAAGGGCTGCCTCGGGCGGTCAGGTGGTCGGCGCGGCGTCCTCGTCGAAGTAGTCCAGCTTGTGTAGCGGCATCACGACGCTGGTCAGGACGTTTACGATGTGGGCGTTGATCCGCTTGTAATACCGCGTTCCGAGCACGAGCGCCGCCGAGGTGGCCGAATCGTAGGGACTCCGCGCGACGGCCTCGACGAGTCCATCGCACCTGCGGCCCACGTTCTGGCCGTGGTGGATCAGGGTCATGGCCCGCTCCTGCTGGCCCTCGGCGAAGACCTCCGGCGTAGCGGCGAACGCCTCCTCGACAGCCGATCTGATCTCCTGCAGCTCCGCCACGTGATCGTCCTCTGGAAGGGGGCCCGCGAAGAAATCCCTCACCTCGGCGACGTTCTTGGCGTAGTCGCCGATCCGCTCCACGTCCTTCACGAGGCTCATCAACGCGAGGCAGTACGGAACGCTCTGCGTGTTCTCCGGGAACGAGAGGTGGGCGACGACGGCCTTGCGGATCTTGCGCTCCAGCTTGTTGATCTTCACGTCCTGCTTGTAGATGTAGCTCCGATCCTCGGAGCTCGCGGCGTTCGTGAAGTATATCTGACCGGCGCGGACGGTGATGTCGTACGTCTTCTGGAGCATTTCGGCGAAGTCCTCGCCCATCGCATGAAGCGGCTTGCTGTCCCTGAAGACGCTCAGAAGCTGTCGAAACATTCAAGACCTCCCGGTCGGCTAGCTCAGAAGCTGATCCAAAATAGCGGCCAGGGCGGGCAACCCATAAAACAACCCGACCACGTAGGCGAGTGCCCACCTCCTCGACCTTACGGCCGCGTCGGCCAGCCAGCGGGCGGCCCTGAGCGGGATCTCCCGTATCGCCTGGACGGGATAGATCAGCAGCGTCGCGCTAAGGTTGAACAGGAGGTGGACCAGGGCGATGGTGACGGCGGCCTGAGCGTGCGGGCCCGTGGCGGCCAGCGCGGCCAGAAAGGCCGTCACCGTCGTCCCGATGTTGGCACCGATCGTGATCGGGAACGCCTGATACAGGGTCAGGATGCCCGCTCCGGCCAGCGGCACCAACAGCGACGTCGTGATCGAGCTCGACTGGACCATGACCGTCACGATGACTCCGACGAGCATGGCCAGCAGCGGGCTCACATCCAGCGCCTTCGAGACGAACAGCTCGACCCGGGTCTGCAGGGTCGAGCGCATCACCTTCACGAGCAGTATGAGAGCCGTGAAGATGAGGACGCCGCTGACCAGGATGAGGAGAACGGCCGCGACCCTCTGGTTCTCGAACAGGAAGCCGATCACGGCTTTGATCGGCCTCAGGCCCGCCTTGAGCGCCCCCTTGATCGGGCTCTCGTACGCGGCGCCGCCGAAGCCCGTGACGTATGAAGACAAGACCGTCGCCGAGCGCTGCAGGAAGCCGGTCGCCAACTCCAGCGGAAGCAGCACGGCGACCGCCATGTAGTTGAAGAAGTCGTGGCACGTCGCCACCGAAAAGGCGCGCCGGAACTCGTCCGGCCTTCCCATGTGGGCGAGGGAGACGACAGAGTTGGTGACTGTCGTGCCGATGTTCGCGCCCATGATCATCGGCACGGCATTGGCGATTGGCAGCGGGTTCACCGGCGCCGCCACCAGCCCGACGATGAGCGACGTCGTCACCGACGAGCTCTGGACGAGCGTCGTCGCGAGAATACCCACCATCAACCCCATGAACGGGTTCGAGGTGGCCCGGAAGAAGGAGTCGAGGAAGTCCTGGCCCAGCGACTTGAAGCCGTCGCCAAGCCCGTTCACTCCCAGCAGGAACACGAACAGAAGCGCGAGTACGACCAGCACTCGCACGAGGGGTCGCGGCGGCACGGCTTCGCCGGGGCGCTCGACGGCTTGTAGTGTCACGGACATTTAGCCGGCAAAGTGATAGTCGCACATCCCGCCCGGCAAGTGGCCCCGAGAACCCGCGGGGGCCCAGGGCGCGGCGCCTCGAGGGCGCCGATTCAGCCTCGGAAGAGCTTTCCCCCGAGCCTCATGAGATCGTCCATGACGCTGCCGTCGTCGTCGGCGTCGAGGATACCGGCCAGTCCGCCGAGTGCGGGCTCTTCAGCCAGCGCTCGTTCTCGCTCCGCCTCCAGGGCTGGACCGAGCCCGGCCGAGTCCACGCCGGCCTCGCGTTGCCGGCGGCCGAGGTACGCCATCACGAGCGGCGCCACCGTCGCCATGAGCTTGGCGACGTCTCCGGCGTCGAGGCCGCTGCTTCGTCCGATCCCCTGCTCCACAGTCGAGCGCCGGTCGCCGAAGACGTGCCCGAGGATGCCGTCGCCGTCCGACAGGTTCGGCCGATCCATGTAGCCCGGCAGGTCATCGAGCAGCGAGCCGTCGTGGTCCCTAAGGGCGCCATGCAGCGAGGCGGCCCCTTCCGGGCTCGAGGCGTTCCGGGTCAGCGCCTCCAGCATCAGCGGCAGGGCGGCGCCAAGGGCGCCCTGCGTTGCGCTCTCATCCGTTCCGAGCCGCCGGCTCATGGATGAGACCGTGTCCGTCCCGATGGTTTCTTGAAGCATGGAGAGAAGAGATGACATCTATACCTCCCTTATCGTTCGACATCGTCGTCGAATGGCCGTAACGAAGATGGTACCACCGGCCATCAACGTGAACCACCCTCACTCGCCGCCCCGGCCGTTTTGTTCTTGACCGGCGGCGCGGGCCGCGGCGGGAAGCGTCTCGGGTCGCGCCCCATCATCCCCGTGATCTCTTGGACAGCGCGCTCGAGCTGAAGGTCACGTCCCTCGATCACCGACTTGGGCGTGTTCTCGACGACGATGTCCGGATCGACCCCGTGCCCCTCGATGATCCACGAGCCGTCAAGGTCGTTCGTTCCGAACTGCGGCACGAAGACGGAGCCGCCGTCGATCAGCGGGCCGTGGCCTGTAATCCCGATCACGCCGCCCCAGGAGCGCTTCCCGATCAATGGGCCCAGGCCGGCGCGTTTGAACATCGCCGGGAAGATGTCGCCGTCGGAGGCCGAGGTCTCGTTCAGGATCGTCACCAGATGGCCGTAGAAGACGCTCGACGGATAGGTGAGCGGCCACTCGGCCGCGCGCACGAAGCGAACCCGCAGGAGCTCGCGCCGCAGACGCTCGATGATCATCTGCGAGACGTTACCGCCCCCGTTGCCGCGCACGTCGATAATGAGGCCGCCCTTCCGGATCTGCCCGTAGTACCACTTGATGAACTCCCGGATACCGTTCGAGCCCATGTCGGGGAGGTGCAGGTATCCGACCTCGCCATCCGTCGCCTCATCCACGTACCGGCGGTTCTTCTCCACCCACGCCAGGTACTTGAGCGGAATCTCGGAGTCGATCGGGTTGAAGCTCACCTCGCGCGACCCGTCCGTTGTCGGCCGGTCGTTGACCGTCAGCGTGACCGGCCGGTCGGCCTTGTGGAGAAGCAGCCGGTACGGGTTGTCGGGCCCGGCCAGCTCCTGGCCGTCGATCGCCAGCACGTAATCCCCCACCTGCACGTCCACTCCGATCTCGGTGAAGGGCGATCGGTAGCGGTCTTCCTCGTTTTGACCCTCGAAGATCATCGACACCCGGTAGCGGCCCGAGGCCTCGTCCAGCTCGAACCTCGCTCCCGGCAGGGCCACCTGCGGCCGGTCCGGCGCCTCGAAGTCTCCGCCCGCTATATACGCGTGCGACACGCTGAGCTCCGCGACCATCTCGCCGATCAGGTAGTTCAGGTCCGAGCGATGGGCGACGTGCGGCAGCAGGGCCCGGTACTGGTCGCCGAGCGCCTCCCAGTCGTAGCCGTGCATGTTCTCGACGTAGAACCAGTCCCGGAAGCGGCGCCACACCTCGTCGAAGATCTGCGCCCACTCCTCGGCGGGAACCCGGTTTACCATGAGACCCTGGGTGCTCACCGCCTTCGACTCGCCGCCCTTCGCCTTCACGTCGTGCAGCTTGTAGCTCTGGCCGCTCCGCACCAGCGCCTTCTTCCCATCCGACGAGAGGGCGTAGCCGTCCGCATCCTCGGCGAGGGTGGTCTCCTCGCGGTCCTCGAGAGAGAAGAGCTGCAGCGCCGGCTCGACCCCCGCGGGACGGCCGTAATAGAAGGGCGAGGTTCGGCGATAGAGGAGATGGCCCTTCACGACCGCCAGGTTCGAGTAGTTGTCGTACTCGACGGGAACCCGTGCCACGCGCTCGGCGAGACCCTCGAAGTCGATCCGCATCGGGGGCACGGCTCTTTCGGGCCCTGCCCGGTCGCTCGCCCCCTCATCGCCTTCGTCGTCTCCCGCCTCCTCGTCCGCCTTCCCGTCATCCGTCTCGACCTCGTCGCTCCGGGGCGGAAACGGGTTCGGCACGTCGTCGCGCAGAGCGAGGGCGTAGATGCCGCTCTCGCGATCCACGACGTAGTTCCACTCGAAGGACCCGATCTGCGGCGCGAAGGATCGGTCGGCGATGTAGAAGAGGTAGTCGCCCTCCGGGTCCCAGGCCGGCTGGAATTCGTTGAACATCGATCCCGTGACCCGGTTCAGCCGGTTATCGGCGAGACCCCAGATGTAGATCGAGGCGAAGCCGTTCGGATCATTCAGGCTGAACGCGAGGTAGCGGCTATCCGGTGACCAGGTGTAGTCGAACACCTGGCCCTGCCGCTCCTCGGCGGCCTGGCGGATCTCGCCGCTCGCCACCGTCACGACGTGGATCCGGCCCTCCCGGTCGCTGAAGGCGATGTGCGACCCGTCAGGCGACCATCTCGGCGTGTAGCTCATCCCGACGGCGTGGTCGGTAAGCTGACGCGGCTCTCCTGAGCCGTCCTGGCTCACTATGTAGAGCTGCTCCTCCCCGGTCCTGTCGCTGATGAACGCGATGCTCGTCCCGTCGGGGGACCACTCGGCCCGCTTGTCGTGGGCGCCGGAGGAGTTGGTGAGGTTGCGGGTCGGCCCGTTCTCGATCGGGGCCGTGAACACGTCTCCGCGGGCCACGAAAAGCGCTCTCTCACCCCCGGGGCTGAGGGCGAAGCCCTCGATATTGCTGGCCGCGCTCACTCGGGAGGGCCGCATGGCGACGCCGTCGTCAGGGACCGTGATGGAGATCTTCGTCGAGCCGCCGGTCTGCGTGTCGTAGACCTCCAGCTCGCCGTTCAGCTCGTAAACCACCCGCTGGTCATCGGCGCTGGGCCACCGTACGTCCCAGGTTCCGCTCTCGGTGATCTGCCGCGTCTCGCCGCTCG
>CAMYMV010000019.1:32822-37224 GCA_947259585.1 uncultured Gemmatimonadales bacterium
CCGTCGCGGTCCGACGCGAAGTAGATCTCCTCCCCGACCCACATCGGATCGCGGTCCGCGCGCGGGTGGTCGGTGACCGGCGTCGCCTCCAAGGTCTCCAGATCGAAGATGAAGAGGTCCTGCGCCCAGCCGCCCTGGTAGCGCTTCCACGTCCGGAAGTCGCGGAACAGCGGCGAGTAGACGACCTTCATCTCGTCCGGAGAGAGCGCCCCGGCGCCCGATATCGGCATCGGAAGGGGATCGGGCAACCCGCCGTCCAGCGATACGGTGTAGAGACGACTGTCCGTGAGATCCCACCCGTCACGCAGGGATCGGTAGAGGACCCGACCGTCGCGGGTCCACCCGTACACCTGGTTGTCGAACCCCCACCGGTCCGCTAGAGGGCCGCGAGCCGGATAGTAGGTGAGCTGCTTCGGGACGCCGCCGCCGCTCGGGATCACGTAGACCTGCTCGTCCCCGTCGTACTGCCCCGTGAACGCGATCCACCGGCCATCGTGCGAGAACTTCGCGAAGAACTCGCGGCCCGGATGCGAGGTGAGCCGCGTGGCCGTGCCTCCCAAGGCCGAGGCGAGCCAGAGGTCGCCCGCGTAGGAGAAGACGATGCGCTCTCCCTGGATGTCCGGGTATCGCAGGAGCTTGGTCTGGGCAGTGGCCACCTGAGGCAGGGCCATCCAGGCTGCGATGAGAGCGAGCCATAGCGTCGCTCGGTAAGGTCTGATCTTCATGGGTCTCTCGACTCCGGTCTGGGATCTCCGCCGCGCCTCGGACATCTGCAGGGACGGTAATGACGGACGTCCGCAGTATAGATCAGGTCCCGCGGGAGCAACCGTCGGGTAATTCTGGACGGCGAAAGTCCGGGTTCTCCCCACATCGACGGCCGTCTCGACGAATTGCTGATTGTCGCTGATTGTCGCTGATTGTTGCGGCACTGCCACACTTGACCCGGGCCCTCACGACCCTCAAGCTAACGCGGCCGCCCGTAGTAGGAGTTCTGCAGTCGAGAAGTCGGGATCTAGCTGTGTTCGGCAGTAAATCGCCCCTCAACGTCGGAATCTCCGGCCTGCTCTTTGGCGGCTGGCTCGGTCTGCTATCCGGGTGCGCCCCCGCTCCCCCCAGCGGCCTCGAGGAGCCTACCGATCCCGGCTCGGTGCAGGCGAATCTCTCGGTGACGGTCATGTGGGACGCACCGACCACCGACGCGGCGGGCGATGAGCTCGACGACCTGGCCGGATACTTCCTCTACGTCGGAACCGTCTCCCCGCTCACCAGGTCAAACAGCACGCGCATCGACGCCGGCCTGGCGACGAGCTTCGAGGTCGACCGGCTGGATCGCCTCGTCTACTACTTCGCCGTCTCAGCGGTCGATCTTGCCGGCAACGAGAGCGAGCTCTCCGAGCAGCTTGCGGCCGACCTGACCACGCCGGCCAGCGCCTCCGTCGGCGCCATCCTAGCGACCGCTGGGAATCTCTCCGTGGCCATTGCTTCCGCGGTGACGGGAGCCGCCGGATCCGTTGCATCCCTGGCGGACGATGCCGTACCTCCAGCACCCGAGAAACTCTCGGCGACGGCCGTCAGCCCCGAGCAGATCGACCTGATCTGGTCACGGCCCGCGGGCTTTCCACCCGGGCAGGTGAGCGAGTACCGCGTCTACCGCGATGATGTACAGGTCGGCACGGCCAGTGACACAACTTTCCAGGATGGGGGTCTCGAGCCCGACACCGAGTACGAGTACTACGTGACCGCGGTCGATAAGGGTGACGGGCTGGAGGGCCCTGCCAGCAATAAGGTGAAGGAGCGTACACTCCCGCCGCCGGACGTCACGCCGCCAACCGCGCCCTCCGACCTCACGGCGTCCCCCGGTGGACCTGACAAGATAGAGCTCAGCTGGACGGCGGCCGACGATCCCGAGAGCGGCGTCGCAAGCTACAACATCTACCGCGACGGCGCGCAGGTCGGATCGACCGCCGCGACCTCGTTCTCAGACACCGGCCTGGATCCCAGCACCCTGTACTCCTACGAGGTCTCGGCCGTAAACGGCGAGGGGCTGGAGGGAGCCAGGAGCGATCCGGCTTCGGCGACCACCGATCCGCCACCACCCGACGACACGCCGCCGCCGGCGCCCACAGACCTGGCAGCCACCGCCGCCGGGCCCGATCAGATCGACCTCACGTGGACGGCCGCCGTCGATCCCGAGAGCGGCGTCGACAGCTACAACATCTACCGCGACGGCGGGCTGGCCGGATCGACCGCCGCGACCTCCTTCTCCGACACCGGCCTCGACCCCAGCACGCTCTACAGCTACGAGGTCTCGGCCGTGAACGGCGAGGGGCTGGAGGGGCCGAAGAGCACCCCGGCCGAGGCGACCACCGATCCGCCGCCACCCGACGACACACCGCCGCCGGCCCCGACCGACCTGGCAGCCACCGCGGCCAGCGCGACGCGCATCGACCTCACGTGGACAGCCGCCGTCGATTCCGAGAGCGGTGTCGACAGCTACAACATCTACCGGGACGGCGCGCCAGCTGGATCGACCGCCGCGACCTCGTTTTCAGACACCGGCCTGGATCCCAGCACCCTGTATTCCTACGAAGTCTCGGCCGTGAACGGCGAGGGACTCGAGGGACCGACGAGCGATCCGGCCTCGGCGACCACCGACCCACCGCCACCCGACGACACGCCGCCGCCGGCGCCCACGGACCTGGCGGCAACCGCCGCCGGACCCGACCAGATCGATCTCACGTGGACAGCCGCCGTTGACCCCGAGAGCGGCGTCGACAGCTACAACATCTACCGGGACGGCGGGCAGGTCGGATCGACCTCCACGACCTCGTTCTCCGACACCAGCCTGGATCCCAGCACCCTGTACAGCTACGAGGTCTCGGCCGTGAACGGCGAGGGACTCGAGGGGCCCAAGAGCGATCCCGCCTCGGCGACCACCGATCCAGACGATACGCCACCCCCGGCGCCCAGCTCTCTCGTCGCCACACCCATGAGCGCGAGCCGCATCAACCTGAGCTGGATCGCCGCCGTCGATCCCGAAAGCGGCGTGGCCAGATACAACGTTTACCGGGACGGCGCCCTGGTCGGGTCGACCTCCAGCACCTTCTTCTCCGACACCGGCTTGAATCCGGCCACCAAGTACTCCTACCGCGTATCGGCTGTGAACGGAGACGGGCTGGAGGGGCCACGCAGCGGAGAGGCCAGCGCTACGACGGAGGCGGAGACGGACGGCACACCTCCCCCGACTCCATCTGACCTGACGGCCTCGGCCGTGAGCACCAGCCAGATCAACCTGACCTGGACGGCCGTGGATGATTCGGAGAGCGGCGTCACCGGCTACAACGTCTATCGGGACGGCGAGTTCGTATCGGCGACAGCTAACACCACGTTCGCGGACACCGAGCTGGAGCCAGGCACGACTTACGGGTACCGCGTCTCCGCCGTGAACGGCGCAGGTCTCGAGAGCAACCTCAGCACCGTTGCCGAGGCCACAACAGAGGATGTGCCCGACACGATCCCTCCCTCCCCGCCCACACGCCTGCGGTTAGCACCATGAAGCTGGCGGCTGAACGGAGCGGGCGGTTGGCAGCCTTCGGCCTGGCGGTATTTCTTTGCTCCGCGCCGGCCGCGGGAGCGCAGGAGCCGGCGGCCGACGGCCCGCTGACCAAGGCCGGCCTGCTTCGCGAATTGGTCTTCGGGGAGCTCAGCGAGACGGAGCTGGCCGCCGAGATTCGCCGACGCTGCCTGAGCTTCGAGCCGACGGCCACCGATATCGATAATCTACGGCAGGTCGGAGCCACCGAGCCCGTCGTCGCGGCAGTGGAGCGCTGCACCCGACCGCAAACCTCGCCTCGGCCCGCCGCACCGACCGGAGAAGCGCCGCCACCTGCTTCACAGCCGCCGGCTCCGACACCGGCGAGCGTGCGAGCCCGACCGGTCGACGCGGCCTTCGAACCCGAGTTCCTCACCGTGATCGAGAGCGCGGGGACGCGTAGCGTGCGCGTCCTCGTCCGGGATGGGGACGGAAACCCGACGGATGGGGCGGCTGTAAGCCTCGGGTCCAGCAGAGACCCGGAGGGGTCTTCGTTGATCCAAACGACGGACGAGCGTGGTGCGGCGATCTTCGAGGTCTCCGTCGCACAGCTGCAGAACGGCGAGGATCTGCTTCTGGTCGCGGACGGCCGCACGCTCGCTCGCCTACCCGTTCGCGTGGTGCCGCCGGAAGAGGTCGGCATCGAGTTCATCGCGGGCCTGAACCAGCGCGCAGACTCCGGCGAGTGGCTCCCCGTACCGGTCGTTCTCGAGATCCGTGACGCGGACGGGCGGCCGCTGCCATCCCAACCCGTGCTGTTCTCGGTGGAAGAGGGTGAGGTGAACCCCGCGGGGGCCATGACCGCCGAGG
>CAMYMV010000020.1:0-62645 GCA_947259585.1 uncultured Gemmatimonadales bacterium
CCGGATTAAATCTAGAATAAAAACTAAGAAACCGATCAAGCGCGAAGTTGGTCAGAAATTGAATTGTGTTCTTCGGGTTGTTACGTGCAGCTAGGCCGTGAATAACGCATAGGTGTTCTGTTATCCTGCCGAATGCATTTCTCAAATTTCCTAACTTAATCTGCGCCGATTAACCCGGTAGTTAACACTGCTTACCATATACTCAGAGAGGAAAATGCGATAGAGTAGATAAGATGAATCGGAAATTCATTGAGGCGCTATTATTGATTGGACCCAATTGCCCGTATTGTGCCACCATGATGCAGCTGTTTAACGAAATTATCAAGCAGGGGCAACTCGGTAAGTTGGAGATTATCAATATTGAGGTACAGCCAGAGCTCGCCGTAGATTTGGGTGTGCGTTCCGTACCTTGGTTGCGTATTGGTGGTTTTGAATTCGAAGGAATTCTTGATCAAGCAGAGATTGTTCATTGGATTAAACAAGTCGGCGAAACCAACGGTATGGCCAATTACTTCGAATATCTCTTAGGTAAGGCCCAATTAGCGAAAGCGCTCAATATCATAAATTCTCATCCAATTTATCTACAGGATTTACTAATCTTAGTAGAAGACACGGAACGAAGGATTGACGTGCGCCTCGGTGTGGGCGCGGTATTTGAGGAATTGCAGAATTCGGGGTTATTGTATGACTTAGTTGAGAAATTAGCGCTGCTTACCCGCAACCCCGTAGCGAGTGTGCGTGCCGACGCTGCTCATTATCTTTCATTAACGCAAAATCAGCAGGCGATTCCCCATCTGCAAGCACTGCTACACGACGCCAACGCAGAAGTTCGGGATATTGCTGCAGAGAGTATAATGGCGCTCCAATAACGCTTTTGTTCTATGCAAATTGCGGATTCCTTGTCTGTAAATCTTAATCCAAATGTGTCTTTTAAGAATCGGAAAATAGCCTCTAGGAAGTAACTATAACGGAATGTTGCGTGGCGCATAGTAACTACATGCTTGGTCCGTCATTGGCCGATTTATCCTGAGTCTGGTTGAAAAGTGAATATGCATTAGTTGAGGTTAAAGTCACTTGGATAGAAATGCTGTTGAATTCGAATGGTGGATTCGCGGGTATGATTTAGCACCAGGTCTAGATCGAATAGTGTATTATAAATAAGTTCAGAGTTGTTCTTATTCGGAAAATTATCGAGTTGCTGTTTTACTTGCGCACTAATTTCGGCAATGCTGTTGCTTATTCTTGGAGCCACTTGAAAGACGACTTGACGTATATCGTGGATCGTGTCACTAGAGGCGAGCAGTTGATTCGCAGCAAAATGATCAATTCCGCTACTATCAATCCAGTATTTTTTAGCCCACAATATATTATTATACAAATTCTTTATCATTGGGAGCCCTGCCAAATTGGGGTTTTGGCCTGTTACGATTCCTTCTAAATTTATTAACGCTTTTTTTAGTGCGTCAGAGATATCTTCAAAAGTAGACAATGCGTCAACTAGTGAATCTAAGTCATCCGGCAAGTCTTTGTCGCCATCATCGGTTGCATTTGACACTCTTTCTTCTACGATAGAAACAATTTCTTGGGACAACGCAGGTCCGGCAAATTTACCCGTTGATTTTTCGGACGAGGAGAATTTTAACACGGACAGTGCATCATGTATCGACCCTCCCTTCAAACGAATCGCCTGGAATGTGTCGATCACACCTAATATGACGGCGTATTGATTGATTTTTGGGCCTTTGAGTTTGAGTGGGTAGCCACTCCCGTCGAGTCGTTCATGGTGGGTTAACACCGCTTGTAGAACTCGCTTGCTAAATTTAGTTTTCGAGCCAGATAGAATTAAATACCCAACGATGGGGTGTACTCGAATTGACTTAGCGTCTTCGTCAGTTAGGCTTTTTTTATCATATATTTTATTGTCTAGGTGCAATTCTCCGATGTCATGAAATAGACACGCCATGAACAGCTCTGCAAGTTGTTGCCGACTATATTTTAAGTGTATTCCGATCTCTGTGCTCATCAAGGCAGTGGTTAACGAGTGACTATAGCGCCTAGGATTGTCCGCTTTTAATACGGTAAGTTTATTCAATGAGATGTGGTCAAGTTGAATTTGATCAATAAATTGCTCGATCCTCTTTATGGCATCGGAGAAATCCAAACCATTGGAATCAAAACTCTCTTTTCCGATGTCTGTAATAGATTCTAATATAGTAGGTACGGAAACTTGAGATCCAAATCCTAAGTACTCGTCCAATGGCTCCAATAATTTGTGTCTAAGAATTTTCTGATATATATCGTCCGTAATATTCGTCCCCGCAGGCGCAAGCAAAACTCCTTTATTATTTTGTATATCCTTTTGTATATCCTTAGCGCCCTCCGGAACGTGCACCCGGGATCGCTCGTTGCACGGGTAGGCGGAACAACGATGCAACTCGAAACGAATACCGTGTATCAAAACGTTGCAGTACGCGGCCGCCCGACGGCGGCCGGCCCCGGACAGGGATCCGGAGTAGACGACATCGGCAACCGAGGGAACAGAAGAAGAGGCATATGAACGACGCACTTAGGACCAAGCTCAACCTGATTCTCGTCGCTTTGCTCGCGTTCGCCCTGCCGCAGTCCTTCGCCATAGGCTCGGCCGAGATTCAGTTCGGCGCCTCCGCGGAACAGCTCCAGCAACTCGGGGATGTGAGCCTGTCGCAAGGCTTCGCCCCGGTGGTCGAGAAGATCGGGCCGGCGGTCGTAACGATCCGGGTGGCGCGAAACGCCCGTTCGGCGCGGAACGCTCCTCAACTTCCGGAGCCGTTCAGGGACTTCTTCCGTCAGCCGGAGCAGGGTCCCGGTCTCGTTCAGGGGAGCGGCTCGGGATTCATCGTCAGTCCGGACGGCTACATCGTGACGAACAACCACGTCGTCGCGGGGGCGGAGGAGATCAGCGTCGAGCTGGCCGATCGGCGTGAGTTCGTGAACGTTCGGCTCGTAGGCCGCGACCCGGACACGGACGTGGCTTTGCTGAAGATCGATGCGGACGACCTGCCGTCGATCCCCTTCGGCTCGGCCAGCGGAACGCGCGTGGGCGAGTGGGTCCTGGCGATCGGGAGCCCGGGATTCTCCGCCGGCGCGGGACGGGTGCTGGAGATGACGGTGACAGCGGGAATCGTTAGCGCCAAGGGCCGGAACATCAACATCCTGGCGCGCACGAACAACGCCGCCATCGAAGACTTCATCCAAACCGACGCGGCGATCAACCCCGGGAACTCCGGAGGACCTCTCGTCAACGTGCGTGGCGAGGTGATCGGGATGAACACCGCGATCTCGAGCACCACGGGATTCAACCAGGGATACGGCTTCGCCGTCCCCATCGAGCTGGTGGGCGAGGTCGTGGACGACCTCATCCAGTACGGTGAGGTTCGCCGGGCGATCCTCGGTGTTTCCGTGACGAGCGTCACGGCAGAAGACGCCGAGTTTTACGGCCTTGACGAGGTGGCCGGTGTCGTCGTCCAGGACTTCGGAGCTCTCGGGTCGGCCGAGAGCGCGGCTCGTGACGCGGGCCTCGAGCGTGGCGACGTGATCGTGTCGCTCGAGGGCCAGCCGATCAGCACGGTGAGCGAGCTCCAGACAAGGCTCCGCGCGTTCTCGCCGGGTGAGACCGTGACGATCGGCCTCATACGACGCTCGACCAAGGAGCTTGACGAGATTCGGGTGCAGCTCCAGCAGCGGCCCGCCGAGACCCGTGTGGCATCGGCCGATTCACCGCCGGACGCCGCCGACCATCTCGGCATCTCGGTCCGGGACCTGGAGGAAGCCCGGAGAGCGGGTCTGGAACTGGACGAGGACATTTCCGGCGTCATCATCTCCGATGTGTCGCGGACCGGAGCCCTCGGGCGGTCCAACATCCAGCCCGGCATGATCATCCAGGACATCAACGGGCAGGCAGTGACCACCGTCGACGAGTATCACGAGATCGTCAAGGCGCTGCAGCCGGGCGGCATCGCCAACCTGGCGCTGCTCGATCCGCGCTCCGGGTCGCGCCTCACGCTGAGCGTGCGGCTGCCTTCGTAGAGAACCGGCGTGGGGTCCCCGCGCCGCTGATATCTCGCTCCGCGAGCTGGCGGATGCCTTTTCCGAGGAGCCTCCTTGGCGGAGTCTCCTCGGGGCATCCAATGCTCGCTACCGAGGTGCTCGCGGCGCTTGGTCTTGCGGCGGTTTCTTCGGCGGCTGGGGCACGCAGAGCGCGTCGGCGAGGTCCTAGCGGGATCGAGGAGACTAAAGAGAGAGGCCCGGCTTTGGCCGGGCCTCTCTGCATCATGGGGCCGGCAGGCTTGTGCGCGTCGGACGGGAGGAGCGGCTAGGGTTCCTCGAACTCGGGATCGCCGTGCTCGCTGACGTGCCGGAGGAGTCGCGGATGCGCCCGATGCAGGTAGGTGCCCATCGCGAGCGCCGCGCACACGTTCGCGACCACTACGCTCCACCAGGGCAGCGCTTCACCCAACGCGGCGCCCGCCCCGGCCGCCAGAACGGTGGCCAGGAAGAAGGCGCCGAGAAGCACCATGAACGCCACGTACCAGATCGCGGGATGGAGCTCTGTCTCCACCACGAGCCAGGCCACGAAGATTCCGAATACCACGAAAGCCAGGACGTGGATTCCGTTGTAGGTGAAGACCGCCGCGGGCGTCACGGCCCCCTCGCCTCCCCCGGCTCCTCCGAAGACGGCCTGTCCCAGCGTGGCGACCGTGTAGAAGACGGAGCGGCCGGTTACCAGATCCACGATGCCGAGGACCAGTGCGACCGTCACGTAACCGATCAGGCCCGCGACCAGGCCCTCGTAGAAGACACGCTGCTGCGTCTCGCTCATGGCAGCCTCTCCTGCTTCGCCCGGGTCGACCGCTGCCGCCGCCGTTACTTTCAAGCTAAGCGCGGCAGCGGCCCACCATCTGTAGGGAGGTTCTCCGCAGGCTTGGTGGTGGAATCCCCGTCATGGACAAGTCGGACCTCGTGGCGCTTACGGGGTCACATGCACCCCTCTTCGGACTCCTTCTTCTTCTTGAACTCGATGAGGATCACCTCGGCTGCGTCGCCCACGTTCTCGGGAAGGTGTGTGACGGCCTCTGTCCACCCTACTTCGCCCTCCTTCGCACTGTACTCCTCGCTCGTCCCGTCCGGGGCGTGCATCTGGAAGGTGTTGTCGGTGAGATTCACCGCGATGCCGGCCGGATGCCAGTGCATGACGGACTTCTCGCCGGGACCGTAGGTGATGCGGAGCACCCGCACCTGATCGTTCTCGAACTCGACCTTGTAGTGGTCGGAATCGACCTCGGTCGCGTCCTGGGCGACGGCGGGTGCTGCGAACAGCAGCAGGAAACCGAGTGCAGCAAGGTTGACGCGTCTCACAGGGACCTCCTGTAGCAGGGGAACATCGCTCATCGAAACTCCACGATACATGAAGCCGATGCCGGCGAGAAGAGGCGGCCCTGCGGAGGTTCGCGCTGCCCCATGAGACGATGTCGGGTCTCTGAGGCCGCATGCAAGACACGTCGGGTGTGACCCGCACCTATCAGATCACCTCGCCCGAAGCTAGACTTGAGAGCCCCGCGAAAGTGGCGGAACCGGCAGACGCGCCAGCCTTAGGAGCTGGTAGTAAGTCGTTACGTTTTAAGCGGCTTACTGGATGAACCAAGGGCTCCTGCCACATCCTGCGGTGGGAGCCCTCAGCTGTTTCGGCACCCTGCGGAAGCGAACCTCACACACTTTATCGCACACCCTGATTTGGCCGGGGGACTATGCCCGATTGTGACCGCTGGCCTGCTGATTCAGTTTGCTTCGGAGCGAGCAGCGACGGCCCTAAATGAACCTCAGTTCCGCCCACCGGATGGCAAGACGCCCGCCTATTACAGCGGGCGTCTTACGTTCGACAAGGACTGCCGCCTGGCACGAGATTGACCCGTCAGCCACCTGTTGTGAAGCCGAAGAACATCCCATAGCTGCCGTTCTGGTGTCGCCAGCCTGCACCCTCTGTGTGCCTGCGACCGCGGCCCATCATACCGCCGTTGGCCCATTGGCCGCCCATTTGGAATCCGTACTGCTCGAAGTCCACGTGGTGGCCGTGCTGATCCACTAGGCCACCTCCAAGGTGCAGCGTGTACCGTACCTGCTCATGCAGTGGCTCGTGTGGAGCGAAGTTCAACCGACGGTGCTCGTGGCTCCATTCCCAGACTCCGTGCACCTCGGGCCCGTCCAAGTCTCCCTCGTGAAGACATGCGAATGTGTGCATCTCCTCACGCATTGGGTGATCGAAGTGGGCGAACATGGTACCGTCTGGATCGACACCGACCTGGCCGCCATGCGGAACTACGTCCAAAAGAACGGCTTCGCCAGGATCTGAAAGACCGGCTACGTCCCCGGAGGAGCAACCGGCAGCAATAGCCGTAAGAAGTGCAGCAAGCGGAAAACACGACCTACGTTCACGGAGACGAGTCACGGTATTCTGATTCCTTGATAGGTGTCTCACGGAGCTCGGCCGGTTGGCGCCCCGTTTGGGGCGCGCGGCCACAATTGTCACAGTAGACTAGATCCCCGGCACGACCGCGGCTGTCGGGAGATCCCTGCGGTTGCCCGTGGGGAAGGGCACTTGAGGGCACTCTTGATGGGGGGTGGCCCCGTCCGGTGAGCATTCTCTCCCGACTGCTCCAGGACGTGAGCCCGATCTGCCATTAGCTGTTCGGCTGCGACGAATGCGGTCACAGCCAGATGTAGGAAGGGCGGCCCCTATGGAGCCGCCCCTCTTGGCTTGTCTACCAGTAACGGCTACCCGCCGTGAATGCCCGTCGCCCTGGCGGAGAGCTCGGCCAGCGTCTGCTCGCTCGAGCCACCGCCCTCTCCGGTCAGCGGATCCGTGTGGCACTGGTAGCACACGAAATCCAGGGTCACGAAGGCGTTGGTCCGGGTCTTCCCGGTCCCCGCATCCGTGAAGAACATCGCGTCCTTGCCGACCGCACCGGGATTGATCGTGAAGATGTGGGTCTTCACATCGCCTACGAATTCGTTCTCCTTGGTTGCCGACTTGGTAGCCTGCGCCAGGTGGCAGGTCTCGCAGTCGGCGATCGGCACCAGGTGAGCGTTCGACGGCGTGCCGTGACAGTCTTCGCACTCCGCGATGATGCCCGGGTTGCCGTAGCTCACCCCGATGTGCGCATCGTGACAGGACCCGCAGTCCACGTCGTTGTCGGCGTGCGCGGACATCAACCACTCGTTGTACTGCTCGTGGTGGCGAATGAAGCCCCCGCTGGCCTCGGGCTGCACCGTCAAACCGCCCCGTTGGTGACAGGTGCCGCAGGCCTCGGAGGTGAGGTCAAGGGTGATCTCGGTGGCTGACTGGGTCGAGACGTGGTCGACGCCTGGTCCGTGGCACTCCTCGCACCTGACGCCCGGCTCCTCCCACGTGCCCTCGATGCCGACGAGCCCGTCCTGGTTCACGCCGCCGTTCTCGGCGAGGGTCTGCCAGCCGGTCATGTGGCACGGCCCGCAGTCGTACGGCTTGAGCTCATCCTTGTGGTAGTCGACCCACTCCTCGGTCGCCAGGTTCCACTGGTTGTTTCCCCCTGCCGTGATGATGTAGCCGTCGGTTCCGATGAACCGGGCCTTCCATCCGTACCCGCCGATCACGTACGTCACGTCATCCCAGGTGGAGCCCGCGGGCGGGTTCGGTACAACGCTGTTCGGGTACGTCGGGGGCGTACCGTCCACCACCTTGTTCAGCTTGTATTGGTGGCCGTCCCTCAGCCGCTCGTCGTCGGCAGCGTTCGGGTGGCAGTCCGCGCAGGTCTCGGTCATCACGTAGCCCCGTTCCGAAAACGCGACCACCGCGAAGATGTCCTCCGTGGTGTCCTCGCCGGTCTGACCCGCGTCGTCGGTGGCAACCCCCTTGATCACCACTCCGTACAGGGCTTCGCTGGGAACCATCCAGTCGAAGCTGGTTCCGGTGAGGTCCGAGGCGATGGGCGTGTCGGTCGCACCATCGTCGTGGGTGTAGCTCAGGTCTACGCCAACGACTTGATTGTCATCGCTCGCGGTCCATGTGATTGTCACCGTGCCGCCCGGCATGACGGCCGCTCCGCCGGAGGGCGCCGTGAGGCTGATCGTCGGCGCCTGGTCCGTGGGCGGCGGCGGCGGCGGGATCACTCCCCCGTCGTCATCGCTGCTACAGCCAATGAGACCGACGAGCGCGATTCCCAGCAGGATTGTCTTCAGCTGCTTCATCAGCATTCTCTCCTTCCGATCCCTGCCTAGGACGCTCGGATCGGGGTTGGGGAAACCAGGAACGGAGATGCGGTAGGGGCGCGGGGACCTATTTGGCTTGGAATGGTCGACCGTATAGATTTTTCTGGCCAAGATGCCAACCCCAGCGGTTGAGTGTCTTCGGTGGCTGTCAGCTGGTGTCGTCCGCAAGACCCGCCAGCTGGCAGCTTTTTTCGACCCCGGTATCGTCGTGCCGGGTCGTCGGTTCTACTCAGTACTATTGTACTAGCACCCCCCCCGGGGAACTTGTCGGACGGACCACTCGAATGACTGTGGGGGATAGTCCCCGCCCGGTAGGAGACTTCCCCACAGCAAGTGGGGGATTTCCGGACAGCGCGCCGAAGCGCGGCCGGACCGATCACCGCCAGCCCTCGTGGTCGGATGTCGAGAGTCCTCGCACCTACCAGATCACCCCACCCGAAGCTAGACTTGAAAGCCCCGCGAAAGTGGCGGAACCGGCAGACGCGCCAGCCTTAGGAGCTGGTGGCCTTAGGGCCGTGGGGGTTCGAGTCCCCCCTTTCGCATCCCGGAGGGAGCCTATGAATCAGACTGATACGAAGACCAAGACAGCCGATCCGATCGACGTCGCCGTCGAGGAGCTCGAGGCGTGGAAGAGGCGCCTGACGATTACGGTGGACGCAAAGGACGTTGTGCAGGCTCGGGCCAAGGAGCGGAAGAAGCTAGCGAAGAAGCTCCGCGTCAAGGGCTTCCGCGCCGGCAAGGTCCCCACGCACATCGTGGAGCAGAAATACGGCGACCTCGTGGATCAACGAACCGTTCAGAGCTTGGTCGAGAACGCGTACAGGGAGGCGGTCCGGCGGCAGAGCATCGATCCCATCGGAGCCCCGGAGTTCGGCCAGGTCAACTACGCCCAGGGCGAGAACCTGACCTTCCAGGTTGATGTCGAGATCATGCCCATCCTCAATCTGAAGCGAACGGGAGGATTCAAGATCTCTCGACCCGAGGTTTCGGTGGCGGACGAGGATGTCGACGGCGTGCTCCAGCGACTTCGGGAAGAGCGCGGCGTGTGGGAGCCCTCCGAGACGCCACCGGAGGAAGGCGATCTCGTCGCCGTGCGGATCACCAACCTGGACGATGCCGCGAGTGCGGAAGGCCCGGAAGAGGGCGGCGCGCCGAGCCCCGGTGCCGGAGCGGCAGGAGAAGGAGCGGGACCGGCGGAGGAGGAGGGTGGAGAGCTGTATCGGTTTCCTCTCGGCGGCGGCTACGCGATCGAGGATGTGGAGAAAGCCGTCAGGACCCTCTCGCCGAGCGAGAGCGGCACGTTCTCCATTGGCTTCCCGGAGGACTTTGGAGACCCTGCCATGGCGGGTCAGACACGTCGGCTGGTGATCGATCTGGTCGAGTCGAAGCGCCGCCGCCTGGCACCGCTGGATGACGAATTCGCCTCGCAGGTCGGCGAGTTCGAGACGCTAGAAGATCTCAGGCGACAGATCCGGGAAGACCTGCTCAGGCATCACGAAGAGGAGGCCGAGCAGCGCGTTCGCGACGAGATCCTGGATTCCATCGTCGAGGCCAACCCGTTCGAAGTGCCGGACTCCCTCGTAGAGGGTTATCTCGACCGGATTCTCGGAACGGACCGCGACGCAGCCGAAGTCCAGGAGGACGAAGCGGCTGAAGCCAGGAGATCGGTGCGCCCGATAGCTCTGCAACAGTTGAAGCGCGAACTCGTGCTCGAGCATCTGATCCAGGATCTCGGCATCGAGGTGAGCGATGCGCAAGTCGACGCGCATATCGCAACGAACGCGGAGCGACGTGGGGTGGATGCCAAGGAGCTCCGACGCCAATGGCTCAGGCAGGGCGGGCTGGAATCGGTGCGCCGGAGGGTCGTCATCGACGGCGCTTTCGAGCACCTGGAGGGGCTTTCCACATTGGAGTGACCGCGACCCTCGCCGCTTGGAAACTCGCGAGGCGGAGCGGGTAGCACCTTGGACGCGGGCCGATCGCCAAGGCCGGCGCTGGAGCGCGCCGCGGCGCGCCGCTTGCGCTGAGGACGAAAAGGCCCACATCGTCAGGCGAAGAACCGGAAGCGTAACAGGATAAGCCATGCCACTTTACGCGCCGTATGTAATCGAGCGATCCAGTCGGGGTGAGCGGACGTACGACATTTTCTCGCGTCTTCTCATGGACCGGATCGTCTTTCTCGGCACGCCGATCAACGATGACGTCGCGAACGTCATCATCGCTCAACTCTTGTTCCTTCAAGCGGATAACCCGGAGAAGGACATCAACATCTACATTAACTGTCCGGGCGGAAGCGTCTACGCGGGCCTGGCGATTTACGACACGATCCAGTTCCTCAGTGCGCCGGTGTCCACTATTTGCATGGGGATGGCCGCGTCGATGGGGGCGGTGCTTCTATCCGCGGGCGCCAAGGGCAAGCGCTCGGCGCTTCCCAACTCACGGATCATGATCCATCAGCCCTCGAGCGGCGCCCAGGGGACGGCGGCCGACATCGAGATTCAGGCAAAGGAGATCCTCCACGCGAGGGAGCGCCTGAACTCGATCCTCGCCCACCATACGGGACAGACGCTCGAGCAGATCGCGGAAGACGTCGATCGGGATCGCTTCATGTCACCCCTAGAAGCGGTCGAGTACGGGCTCATCGACCGGATGATCGAGCGCAACGACGCGTTGGCGGGGAACGGCAAGCGCACCGAGGCCAAGGTCGAGAAGATCGAAGTAGAGGCCTAGGCAGGACGGAAGATGGCAGAGAGGCGGTAGCATGGCGGGCGAGAAGAATCTACGCTGCTCGTTCTGCGGGAAATCCAAGGAGAGCGTAAAGAAGTTCATCTCCGGGCCAAACGTCTACATCTGCAACGAGTGCATAGCGCTCTGCAACGAGATCCTGGCGGAAGAGGAGGAGCGCGAAGCCGCCGGTCGCTTCACCGACATCCCGCCGCCACTCGAGATCAAGGACATCCTCGACGAGTACGTCATCGGCCAGGAAGAGGCGAAGAAGAGCCTCTCCGTCGCCGTCTACAACCACTACAAGCGCATCAACAACCAGGGCCTCGTCGACGAGGTCGAGATCGAGAAATCCAACATCCTTCTCCTCGGTCCGACGGGTGTCGGAAAGACCCTGTTGGCGCAGACTCTCGCCCGAATGCTCCAGGTTCCGTTCACGATCGCCGACGCCACGACCCTCACCGAGGCGGGATACGTCGGCGAGGACGTCGAGAACATCCTGGTGCGTCTGCTCCAGGCCGGCGACTACAACGTCGCCGAGTGCGAGCGGGGCATCGTCTACATCGATGAGATCGACAAGATTGCCCGAAAGAGCGACAACCCGTCCATCACCCGAGACGTCTCGGGCGAGGGCGTGCAGCAGGCTCTCCTGAAGATCCTCGAGGGCACGGTGGCGTCCGTTCCACCTCAGGGAGGCCGGAAGCACCCGCAGCAGGAGTACATTCAGATCGACACCAAGAACATCCTGTTTATCTGCGGCGGAGCGTTCGACGGCCTTGAGGACATCATCGAGAGCCGGCTCGGAAAGCGGCTGATAGGCTTCAGCGACCCGGAGGAGGAAGCGCGCATCAGCGACAACCCCTTCGAGCATTGCGAGCCCGAGGACCTGTTGCGGTACGGGCTCATCCCCGAGCTCGTAGGGCGAATCCCCGTGGTGGTCGCGCTGCACGAGCTGGATGAGGGCGCCCTTGTCGACATCCTCCAGAAGCCCAAGAACGCGCTCATAAAGCAGTACGCGAAGATGTTCGAGCTCGAGGGTGTCGGCCTCACGTTCGACCCGGAGGCGCTCCGTTCGGTCGCCGCCCGCACTGCCGAGCGCGGCACGGGAGCCCGAGGGCTTCGGGCCGTCCTCGAGGACGTGATGCTCGAGGTGATGTTCGAGCTTCCGTCTCGGCAGGACGTCCGCGAGGTGATCATCACCCGCGAGACGATCGAGGAGGGGCAGACTCCGCTCCTCATCCTCGAGCCCGAGTCCGAGCGCAAGGAGGCCTGACCGGCCGCGAGCCGGCCAGCCCTCGCCCCCAGCCGCTACTCTCTTGCCGGTCGGAACCGCCGAGTTCGTCGGCGCGATCGCGAATCCGGGCCAACCCCCTCCCGACACTCTGCCGGAGATAGCCGTCGCTGGCCGCTCCAACGTCGGGAAGTCCAGCCTGATCAACGCGCTGCTCGGCAGGAAGAAGCTGGCGCGGGTGTCCAAGGATCCCGGCCGCACGCGAGAGATCAACTTCTTCCGGATCGACGACCGGTGGCTCCTCGTGGACCTCCCGGGCTACGGGTACGCCAAGGTCTCGAAGGAGGTACAGCGCAGGTGGGTTCCGCTCATGGAGGCCTACCTGAAGAACAACCCTCGCCTTCTGGGACTGATCGTCCTTATCGACAGCCGCCATGGAGCGACGAAGACGGATTCTCGGCTGATCGAGTTCCTGGGCGATATCGGGGTGCCCGTGTTGTTCGTGCTCACCAAGATCGACAAGCTGAATCGGGCGGGACGGGCGCGCGCGGTCGTGAAGCTTCGCGAGCAGCTCGATCTGCCGGAGGATCAGGTGCTGGCCACCTCGGCGCGCACGAAGGAAGGCACCCTGGAGCTGCTCGAGAGCCTTGAGCACCTGCTGGACGCGGAGACCTCCGGCTAGTAGGCGACCCGGCGCGCTAGGACTTCGGCTAAGACTTCCGGGCGCACCAGGTCGTCATGCAACGCAGGTTCTGGACGTTCGTCGTCTTGATCGGGTCGAGCAGCGTGCCGCCCAGGCGCTCTGTCGTCTCCAGCAGGAAGGCCTCATCCACCAGGAGTCGCTCACTTCCGTCCGGCAGCGTAAACCTCCCCCCGCCCAACGGCTGAACGCGATCCTCGATGCCTATCGTCGTCGCCAGCCGCGCGAAGAGGAGCCCTCCGGGAGCCAGCACTCGCCACAGCTCTTCGAGCATCGAGATGAGGTGAACTTCATCGTGGGCGAAGTGCAGTAGGGCGTTCGCTATGATGGCGTCGAAGAAGCCGTCCGAGAAGCTCGTTGATTCAACGGACTCGGCGCGGAAGTTCTCGGAGGGGAGATCCTGTGCCAGGCGGCGGGCGAGAGCACGAACCTCGCGGACGCGCTCGGCGTCCTGATCGACGCCGTACACGTCGCAGCCGGCGCGCATCAGGTAGACCAGGTTCCGGCCGACCCCACACCCGGCGTCCAACACCCTCAGCTCGGGCGTGATCCGCCCACGCAGCAGTTGGTCGAACAGATAGACGTCGATCTCGCCGAACAGCTCGAGCAGCTCCGCCGGCCCTCTCGGCACCGCCCCCGTCGACCCCCCCGTCATGCCAGAACCACCCACCGCTCCCACCGCAAAGCCCCTGTAAGCCGACAGGCGCGCCACCAGGGCGTGGCGGATCTCCGAAGCGAGCATCGGGCGCCCTGGACCAACCTTCGGTCGGTGCCCACCCCCGGAGCGAAGCGAGGAGGCTCCGAAGAAAACGCGCCCGCCAGCTCGCGGAGGAGACCGCCGTGCGCCCGATCGGCGCGCCGTGCCGGGTTACAGATCGATCTCGTACTCTTTGAGCTTTCGATAAAGCGTGCGCTCCCCGATCCGGAGCTTTTCCGCAGCCTTCCGCCGGTTGCCGCCGACGCTCCTCAGAGTCGCGACGATCGCTTCGCGCTCCAACTCGGACATGCTCATACCGGGGTAGAATTGGATGCCCGGCGGCTCTTCCGACGTGACCTCGCCCTCCGCCGAGGGGACGGTGTACCCGCCCTGGGGCACGGCCAGGTCCCGAAGATCCAGCTCCTCGTGCAGCGGCACCTCGATGCCCGTCCCCGACAGGTCGACGCCCTCCTCGAGGAGCTCCGGGTGCTCGGCCCGGTACCGGTCGAACTCACGCCTCAGGTCATCCACGTCCATCTTCAGCTCGACGAGAGTGCGAAAGACGAACTCCATCTGCGGGATGGACACATCGCCGGTCATCGCCGGCGCCGGCACGCCGGAAGGCTGCGCGAGCAGCAGGGCTCCACCGCTCCCGGTCCGGATCTCGTCCGGGAAGTCCTCGGCCCGAATCACTGATCCGGGAGCCAGGACGACCATCGATTCGATGAGATTCCGAAGCTCGCGGATGTTCCCGGGCCAGTCGTAGCGCATGAGGATGCTCATCGCTTCCGGGGCCAACCCCTTAAACTCTCGGTCGTGCTGCAGGCTCAGCTGGCGGATGAACTGCTGAGTGAGGATGGGTATGTCGGCACGGCGCGTCCGCAGCGGCGGGAGCTCGATTTCGAGGACGTTCAGCCGGTAGAACAGGTCGCGGCGGAACTGGCCGATCTGCACGGCCTCCTGAAGATCGCGGTTCGTGGCCGCGATTACTCTCACGTTCACCTCGATCTCCGAGCTTCCACCCACCCGCATGAACCGTCGAGACTCGAGGACCCGCAGAAGCCGCGTCTGCGTGGCGGGAGGCATCTCGGCGATTTCATCCAGCAGGAGGCTTCCGGTGTCGGCGAGCTCGAACATTCCGCGCCGCAACGAGGTCGCGCCGGTGAAGGCCCCCTTCTCGTGGCCGAACAGCTCGGACTCGAGCAGCGACTCGGGAAGCGCGGCGCAATTGACCGCAATGAACGGCTTTGTTCGACGAGGCGACAGCCCGTGGATCGCACGCGCCACGAGCTCCTTCCCGGTCCCGCTCTCCCCGGTGAGAAGGACGGTGGTGCCGACGGGAGCGATCAGGTTCACCTTCTCGAGCACCGCCCGGATCCCATCCGTACGGCCCACGATTCCGGTCTCCAGCTGGAGCTCGAAGCGCTCCAGCTCCTGGGTCAGGACGACCTGCACCTCTTCGGCCGTCGGAAGCTCGGGGAGACAGGCATCGACGCTCAGCGTCTCCCGAAGCCGTGTGCAACCATCCGTCTCCGAGGACTCGAGGGCGATGATCGGCGGCCGAGGGATCCGGGCATCCATCAGCATCCGCATCTTCTCCGCCCCGGGACTATCCGGATCGCGGGTCAGGATCAGCGCGACATCCGTCTCGTCGGATCGGCCCTCGATCTCGGCCGCACGCTCGACCATGAGCACGTCGTGTCCGTCGGCGAGCACCGCTTCACGGATCGGTACCGCGGCTTCCAGCTTCGCCGTGTCGATGAAGACGAGCGCCATCTACTCCCCTCCGGCCTCCGGCCCGTGACAGGCTTCGCCTCGCAGGAGCTCTGCGGCATGGTCGACGACCTCCGAGAGGATCAACAGACCATCCGCAACGCCCGATGGACTTCCGGGAAGATTGACGATGAGGGTGCGGCCCCGAATGCCGGCCAGGCCCCGGCTGAGCGCGGCGTACGGGGTTTTTTCCAGACCCGCGGCCCGGATCCACTCAGCGATTCCCGGGACGGGCCTCTGCAGCACGGCCGCCGTCGCCTCCGGGGTCACGTCTCTGCCTGCGATCCCGGTGCCTCCCGTGGTGACGACGACGTCGGCGGCGCCCTCGTCCGACCACTCCCGCAGCGTCGCCTCGATCAGCGGCACCTCATCCGGGACGACCCGGCGGTCCGCCAGCGCGTATCCGCGCTTCCGGGCCCAGGCGTCGATGCGATCGCCGGACGTGTCCTCCCGCCAGCCTTCGCTCACCCCGTCCGAGATCGTGAGTATGGCGATTCTCACCGTCGCGTCCTCACGGATCGGCGTGGAGCTCATCGGCGCAGCGACCCTTCCGTGTAGAAGGGCATCCGCGTCACCTCCGCGCCGACCTCCTTCTCACGGATCAGGACCGTGGCAGGCTCTCCCGGAGCGGCTGCCCGCGGCAGATAGGCGGTGGCGATCCCGTACCCGAGCGACGGACCCACCGTGCCGCTCCGAACGGGCCCGGCCGCGCGGCCGTCATAGACCACCTCGTGCCCCGGCCGCGGAAAGCCCCGCTCGGTGAGCCGGATGCCGGTCAATCGTCGCGACACGCCGTCGGCCCTCTGCGCCTCGAGGGCGGCCCGGCCGACGAATTCCCCCTTCTCCATCTTGACGAGCCAGCCCAGTCGAGCTTCGAGCGGCGTCGTCTCTTCGTCGATGTCGCTTCCGTACAAGGCGTAGCCGACCTCGAGGCGAAGCGTGTCGCGGGCCCCTAGACCGGCTGGCGTGACCTCCGTCTCGCCGTCCAGGAGCGCCCGCCAAACCCGCGTCGCGTCGCCGGCATCGAGGTAGAGCTCGAAGCCGTCTTCACCCGTATAGCCCGTGCGGCTGATCACGGCCGGCGCCCCTACAACCTCTCCTTCCGCGAACCAGTAGAAGGCGATCGCGTCCAGGTCCGCTTCGGTCAAGCCGGCCAGGACCGCCTGCGCGGCGGGGCCCTGGATGGCGATCAGCGCGATTCCGTCGCTCTCGTCGCGCAGATCCGCGTCGAACCGGTCCTGGTACCCTGAGATGTGCCGCCAATCCTTCGCGATGTTCGCGGCGTTCACGACGAGCCTGAAGGTGTCTTCTCCCATTCGGTAGACGATGAGATCGTCCACGACTCCGCCGCTCTCCAGGCACATCGCGCTGTACTGAGCCTGCCCGATCACCAGCTGTTCCGGGTCGTTCGTCGTCACGTACGACACCAGGTCGACGGCCTGAGGGCCGGTGACCAGGAACTCGCCCATGTGGGACACGTCGAAGATCCCGACGCCGCCCCGGACCGCCGCGTGCTCCGCCCGTATGCCCGAGGGGTACTGCACGGGCATCGCGAAGCCGCCGAACGGGACGAGCTTCGCGTTCAGACGCACGTGCTCCTCGTGGAGCGGAGTCGTCTTCAGATCCGAACCCTCGGCCATGCTGTCGTTCCTTCTTCTGTTCCGCGTTTCTCCGGTGTCCGTCAGTCAGCCATGAGCGCCAGCAGAAGCGCCTTCTGGAGGTGCAGGCGGTTCTCGGCCTCGTCCCAGACGCGTGATCGCGGGCCGTCCATCACCTCGTCCGTGACCTCCTCGCCCCGATGAGCCGGAAGACAATGCAGGAAGATCGCATCGTCCGAGGCAGCCATCAGGTCCGCATCCACGCAATAACCCCTGAGCGCCCTGCGGCGGCGCTCCGCTGCCTCTTCCTGTCCCATGGACGCCCACACATCGGTCGTCACGACGTTGGCGCCTCGTGCAGCTTCCAGAGGCTCGCGCACCAGCGTTACGCTGGTGGCCGCCAACGCTCGTTCGAGGTCGTCCGCGTTCGGGTCGTATCCCTCGGGTGACGCCAGGCGAAGCTCGAAGCCGAATCGCGCCGCGGCGTTGAGCCAGGAGTTGGCCATGTTGTTGCCGTCACCGATCCACGCGACGATCAGATTCTCGAGCGTCCCGTACTCTTCGCGAACCGTCATCAGATCCGACATGACCTGACAAGGGTGGTAGCGGTCGGTGAGTCCGTTGATGACGGGCAGCGAGCCGGTCTCGGCGAACTCGACGACGTCGCTCTGGGCGAACGTGCGGATCATCACGGCATCGAGATATCTGGAGAGGACACGGGCCGTGTCGGAGATCGTCTCGCCTCGCCCCAGCTGAATGTCGGCGGAAGAGAGAAAGAGGGCGTGTCCGCCGAGCTGGTACATGCCCACCTCGAACGAGACGCGCGTCCGGGTCGAGCTCTTGGCGAAGACCATCCCGAGCGTGCGGCCGTCGAGCGGTCGGTCGGCCCCCACGCGACCGGACTTGACCGCGTCCCCTAGATCCAGGAGCCGCTCCAACGACTCCCGCGACCATTCGGCGATCGACAGAAAGTGTGCCTCGCGACTTCCCGCCACCCGGATCCCTCCTCGCCCTTACAGGCTCTCCTGATTCTCGTTTAAGTCGTGGATTCCCGCGCAGCGGGCGACCGCTCCGTCCCTTCGACCCCCGGAGCGTCTGGTATGCAATTCTGGCAGGCCCGTCAAGAGAGGCGTGTTGTCTGCGCACGAGTCGGTCGCTACTCATCTGGACGTGGCGAGCACCGCGGTCAGCGGGAGCGTCGGATCCGCCAACCCTCTTCAAGGAAGGCCCTTGGAGCTGATCACGATCATATCGGTCGCGGCAGCCAGCTTCGTCGCGACGGGCCTCGACAATCTGCTGATTCTCGTCGGCTTGCTCGGGGCATCGGATGAGCGGAAGGCGGTGGGTTCCGGTTATCTGACCGGCATCCTCCTGGTCGCGATCGCTGCGGCCGGACTCTCGTTGGCAACGCACCGGCTCCCGGCCCAGCTTCTGGGCTATCTGGGCCTGATTCCGATCGGATTGGGACTGTGGCACCTCGTTCGGCTTCGGCGGCCGGAGGCGGGCCGTGGCGAAACTCGCTTGGAGACAGGCGTCCTGCCGGTGGCTCTGCTCACGGTCGCCGCGAGCGGGGACAGCCTCGCGACCTTCGTGGCGCTGTTCTCGGACTCGGCGACGCGACTCGCCGTTCCGATCCTAGCCACGATCGCCGCCTGCTCACTCGGCTGGCTTGCCCTCGCCCGCTTCCTGTCGACCCACGAGAGAGTCGTGCGCGTGCTGGAGCGAGGAGGTGCATACCTGATCCCGGTGCTTCTGATCGTGATCGGGACCTACATCCTCCTGGACTCGCCCACCGACGTGGTGGGCTGAGGGAGTACGAGCGAGCTAGAGGATGTAGCGGCGGAGGTCCTCGTCCTCGGCGATCGCGGCCAGCCTCTCCCGAACGAACTCGCCGTCGATGGTCAGCGTTCCACCGGCGCCGGAATCCGGGAGGTCGAACATCACGTCTTCGAGGAGCGTCGTCAGCACGGTCTGGAGGCGCCGAGCGCCGATGTTCTCGGTGCGCTGGTTCACTTCCGACGCGATGCGCGCGATCTCGCGGATCGCCTCTTCCATGAACTCGAGCTGCAGGTCCTCCGTGGCGACCAGCGCGCTGTACTGGGTGAGCAGCGCGTTACGGGGCTCCGTCAGGATGCGGGCGAAGTCCTCTTCGGTGAGGCTTCTCAGCTCGACCCGGATCGGGAACCGGCCCTGCATCTCGGGGATGAGGTCCGAGGGCTTGGAGACGTGGAAGGCCCCCGCCGCGATGAAGAGCACGTGGTCGGTGGCCACCATGCCGTAGCGCGTCTGCACGGTGGACCCCTCGACGAGGGGAAGGAGGTCCCGCTGCACACCCTCGCGAGAGACGTCCGGTCCTCCGCCGCCCCGCTCACCGGCGATCTTGTCGAGCTCGTCGAGGAAGATGATGCCCATGTTCTCGACACGGTCGAGCGCGTCGTCGATCACCTCCTCCATGTCGATGAGCTTGTCCAGTTCCTCGGAGAACAGGACTCGCCTCGCTTCGGCAACGCTCATCCGGCGACGCCGGGTCTTCTTCGGCATCATGTCCTGGAGCAGCTCGCCGATGTTCCAGTCGAGGCTGTCCATGCCCGGCGCCTGGAGGTCCAGCACGGGCATCGCGGTGTCGGTGACCTCTACCTCCACCTCCCGCTCCTCCAGCTTCCCGTCCTGCAGCAAGCCGAGCAGCTTGTCGCGCGTGCGGCGCCGACGTGCAGTCAGCTCGTCATCGGCCTCTTCTTCCGCGACCCCGCTGCTTCCGACCAGGAAGTGCCGGTGACCGCCTTCGTCGGCGTCCGGCTGATCGTTGTCGGCGTCCGCGGCGGGTGGAAGAAGCAGGTCCAGAAGCCGCTCCTCGACCCGCCGCGCGGCCGTCTCGCGCTGCTCATCCTCCCGCTCGCCCCTCACCATGTTGATCGAGATCTCCACGAGATCACGAACCATCGACTCGACGTCACGGCCGACGTACCCGACTTCCGTGAACTTGGAGGCCTCGACCTTCAGGAAGGGTGCGCCCGCCAGACGGGCCAGGCGACGGGCGATCTCCGTCTTCCCGACCCCGGTCGGCCCGATCATGATGATGTTGTTCGGGAGGATCTCGTCGCGAAGCTCGTCCTCCACCTGCTGCCGACGCCATCGGTTTCGAAGAGCGATCGCCACGGACTTCTTGGCGGCACTCTGACCGATGATGTAGCGATCCAGCTCGGCGACGATCTGCCTCGGTGTGAGGGACGCCGGATCGGCGGCGGCCGGACCGTCGTCGATGGCGATGGCCCCCTCATCCGCGGAGTCCGGGCCGGGCACGACCGCCTCGGACGCCTCCTCGTCGAGCTGGAGCTCGGAGATCGGAACTTCCACGACTATTCCCTCAACTCTTTTCTTCCAGTTCCAGAACGGTGATCTCGGAGTTTGAGTACACGCAGATCTCCCCGGCGATCTGCAGGGAGGCGCGCACCATCTCGGCCGCTCCGAGCGATGAGTGCTGCATGAGCGCTCTGGCCGCCGCGAGCGCATACGCACCCCCGGAGCCCAGGGCCAGGACACCGTCGTCCGGCTCGATCACCTCACCGCTTCCGGCGATCAGCAGGCTCCGGTCGCGATCGGCGACCGCGAGCAGCGCCTCGAGTCGTCGGAGATAGCGGTCGCTCCTCCACTCCTTGGCCAGCTCCACGGCCGCGCGCGCCAGGTTACCGGGATGCCGCTCCATCCTCGCCTCGAACTTCTCGAACAGGGTAAGGGCATCCGCTACGCTGCCCGCGAAGCCGGCCAGGATCTTCCCGTCCATCATTGTCCGGACCTTCTCGGCCTGCGCTTTCACGATGGTGTCGTTCATCGTCACCTGGCCATCGCTGCCGATGGCCACCTGTCCGTCCCGTCTGATGCAGACGACGGTGGTTCCACGGAATACGGGGTCGGTCTTCATGATCGCATGGCCGTTGGCCTCGGTCCGCGTGGATTCGAGCGCTGACCCGAAGGTGTCCATTGCGGCAATCTGCTAGGCACGCGGATGCGACTGCCGGTAGACGCGCCTCAGCTTCTCGGTGGTAGTGTGCGTGTAGATCCGTGTCGTTGAAAGGCTGGAATGTCCGAGCAGCTCCTTCACCGCGACGAGGTCCGCCCCGTTGTCCATCAGGTGCGTGGCGAAGGAGTGGCGCAACGCATGCACCGAGAGCCCCTCACCGATCGCGACCTTCTCGAGCGTACTCCCGACCGTGCGCTGGATCTGTCGGCGCGAGAGCCTGCGTCCGTGACGTGAGACAAAAAGCGGAGCTTCGAGCGTTGGCCGCGGACTCGGACCGGATCTCTCCGCCTCTTTCCTGCGCTTGGACTCGACGAGGCGCCGCCGCTCCGGAAGGTAGGCCTCGATCGCCGTGGCCGCCGGACCGCCAAAGGGGACGATTCGTTCCTTTCTGCCCTTCCCGAGCACGCGCACTTGCCGGCTGCGGAGATCAATACCCTGCAGGTCGAGCGCCTCCACCTCCGCCAAGCGAAGGCCCGCCGAGTAGAGAAGCTCCATCAGAGCCCGGTTCCGGACGGAGAGAAAGCCTCCGTCGTGCTCGGCGTGTGCTCTGAGCAGCACGAAGAGGTCGTCCGCCTGCACCTGGCTCAGGTAGGCGGGCAGCTTGCGGCTTCGCTTCGGCGCCCTCACGAGACGAGCAGGGTTGTGCGGGATGCGGTCGGTCCGGTGGAGAAAGCGGAAGAAAGCCCGCGTCGCGGACAGCTTGCGCGCGATCGTCGTGCGCTGCAGACCCCGCTTCTGGAGCGAGCCGAGAAAGGAACGGATCGCTGTGCGGTCGACGGTCTCCCAGCTCCATTCCGGGGTGGCCAGGTATCCCTGCAGGAAGTCGACGAACTCTCCCAGATCGCGGCGATAGGCCGCCACGGTGTTGGTCGAGAGTCCGCGCTCGGTCTGGGCGTATCGCAGGAACCCCTCGACCGCTTCAGGCATGACCTCACCGGCTCGGGTGCCGATCAGCTCGACCGCTTCTTCCTGGCGGGCTTGGGGCGGGCCTTCTTCTTCGCGATCAGGTCCAGCGCCACCTCCAGGGAGAGCGAGTCGATCTCTTCGCCCTTCGGCACCGATGCGTTCGTCTTGTCGTGCTTCACGTAGGGCCCGTATCGCCCATCGTACAGGTTCACCGGTTTACCATCTTCCGGATGAGGGCCCAGCTCCTTCAGCGGCTTCGCAGCCGCACTCTGCCGACGGCCTCGCTTCGGCTCCGCCAGGAGCTCCAACGACCGCTCCAGCGAGACATCCAGCACATCGTCATCCTTCTTCAGCGACCGGTAGTCCCCGTCGTGCACGACATAGGGCCCGTAGCGTCCGATTCCCACCTTTACCGGCTCGCCGGTCTCCGGGTGCTTCCCGACTTCGTACGGCATGGAGAGCAGCTTGAGCCCCACGTCCAGCGTCACATCCTCGGGCTCCATGCCCTTGGGCAGGGAGGTCCGTGGTGGCTTCACCTTCTTTTTACCCTTCTTACCCTTGCCGGGCGCGTCCTCTTCGTCGCCGAGTTGCACATAGGGTCCGAATCGGCCCGTACGAAGGTAGACGGGCTTCCCAGTGCCAGGGTCCGTCCCGAGCTCCTGGGGCCCCTGGGCGCTCTTCTCCAGCAGGGCGACCGCCTCCTCGTTGGAGAGGTCCGCCGGTGCGATCTCCTCGGGAATCGAGGCGGTCAGCCGATCCCCGTCGCGCTGGAGCTCGAGGAAGGGACCGTATCGGCCGATCCGCACCTTCGCTCCGAGGTCGGAGAGCGCGAGCGTGGAGGCCTGGCGGGGATCGATCTGTGACTCGTGTTCCTGAACGCGAGCCTCGAAGCCCTCTTCTCCCGAATAGAAGCTCTCCAGGTAACTCCGCCACTCGATCTCGCCTTCAGCGATCTCGTCGAGAGAATCCTCCATCCCGGCCGTAAAGCCGAGATCCACCAGGTCGGGGAAGTGCTCCTCCAACAGCTGCGTGACCGCGAAGGCGGTGTAGGTCGGCACAAGCTGTTTCGCGTCGCGGCGCGCGTAGCCGCGGTCCTGGATCGTGGAGATGATCGCCGCATACGTGCTCGGGCGGCCGATGCCCTCCGCCTCGAGGGCTTTGACGAGCGCCGCTTCCGTGTAACGGGCGGGAGGACGCGTCTGGTGGGAGAGCGCTTCCAGCTCCCGCAGGTCGAGCTCGTCGCCCTCGTCGAGCGAGGGAAGGAGAACCTCCTGGTCTTCGAGTGCGGCGCGCGGGTCGTCGGAGCCCTCGACGTACGCTCGGAAAAAGCCCGCGAACTCGAGCACCTTCCCGGTAGCCCGGAACACGGCGCCGTCCGCATCGATGAGGACCGTGAGATGCCGCTGCCTCGCTTCAGCCATTTGGCTCGCCAGCGATCGCTTCCAGATGAGCTCGTAGAGCTGCTTCTCTCTGCCGTGCAGGCCGAGCTCCTCCCCCGTCCTCATGCTCGTTCCGGCCGGCCGGATCGCCTCGTGAGCCTCCTGGGCCGTCTTCGATTTCGTCCGAAAGCGGCGGGGCTTGTTGCTCAGGAACTGATCTCCGTACCGCTCCTTCACGGTGCGCCGGATCGCCTCCACCGCCTCGCTAGAGATCTGGACGGAATCCGTACGCATATACGTGATGTGTCCGGCCTCGTAGAGCGCCTGAGCGGTGCGCATCGTCTGCCGCGCTCCGAGATTCAGCTTCCGGTTGGCCTCCTGCTGCAGCGTCGAGGTCGTGAAGGGGGGGTAGGGACTGCGCTTCGAGGTCTTTTGCTCGACGGAGCGCACCTGGAACGGGACTCCCGCGAGCCGGTCGCGAAGCTTTCCCGCCTCCTCGGAACCCAGGAGCCGAACCTCACGGTCGGCCTTGAGCCTACCCGTCGTCTCGTCGAAGTCCCGGCCCGAGGCTATTCGGTCCTCATCGACGGAGATCAGAATCGCCTTGAACTCGTGACCGTCGCTCGCGAGGCGAGCCATGAGGTCCCAGTACTCGGCAGAGCGGAAGGCGCGGCGCTCGCGCTCCCTCTCGACGAGAAGCCGGACGGCCACCGACTGGACGCGGCCGGCCGAAAGGCCTCTGGAGATCTTCTTCCAGAGGAGCGGCGAGAGCTTGAAGCCGACGAGGCGGTCCAGGATGCGACGGGCCTGCTGCGCCTCGACGAGTCCCATGTCCAGCTTGCCCGCCTGCTCCACCGCCTCGAGCACGGCCCGTCGCGTGATCTCGTTGAAGCGGACGCGGCGGAACCTCTCTCCGTTCTTCTCGTAGCCGAGCTGTTCGGCGATGTGGTACGCGATCGCCTCTCCCTCTCGGTCCGGGTCGGTGGCGAGGAGAACGTCGGCGGACTCCTTGGCAGCCGCGCGCAGCTTCTTGAGAACGGGACCCTTGCCGTCGATCGTCACGTACTCGGGCTCGAAGCCGGCCTCCACGTCCACCCCGAGACCGCTCTTCGGCAGATCTCGCACGTGGCCCACCGTGGCCTCTACCCGGTAGCCATCGCCCAGATAGCCGCCGAGGGTCCGGGCCTTGGCCGGCGATTCGACGACGACCAGGTGCCTTTCGTTGTTGTTGCTTCGAGAGCCTTGTTCCGTCACTTCATTCCTCTTGTAGCTGACCTCCCCATTTCGGCTCGCATAACCCGCAAATCGCTGTCAGGATCCCGACGCCGGTCCGTGAGGCGGCGCCGAACGGTCAGCGAACGGTAACAGCTGGACGATAAGATCCGCCGTTTCCTCCGCCGCCGCTTCCCCCGATGAATCGCCGGCGGCGACGCTGATTTCCGCCAGCTCGTACGCGGCTTCGCGTTCCGCGAGCAGCCGCTCGAGCGATTCTCTCGGACGACTGGGATCCAGCATGGGGCGGGCGGAGGGATCGCTGGAAATCCGGTCCCATGCCTCCTCCGGCGTCACCCGCAGCCAGACGCGAACGGCACCGGGCCACCGGTCACTGAGCTCGGGTCTGGCCATCCAGCCGCCGCCCGTCGCCAGCACCGTGCCGGTGGCCTCGTCCTGCCGCTCCGTCGCCTCCGCTTCGATCTCCCGAAACAGCGTCTCGCCGCCAGCGTCGAAGATCTCCACGATCGATCGGCCGGCGAGAGCCTCCACTTCGTCGTCGAGATCGACGAAGGCGTAGCCGAGCCGGTCGGCCAGCAATCTTCCCACGGTGGATTTGCCGGCCCCCATCAGGCCCACGAGGACGACCTTCTCGGGCCTCTTCGGATTACTCACGCCTTCCCGCCGCGACGGCCCAGGCGCTCGAGGTAGGCCTCGTGATTGGTCCGCATCTCGCCGAGCGAGTCGCCGCCGAACTTCTCCCGCATCGCATCGGCCAGGACGAGCGCGACCATCGCCTCGCCGACCACGGCCGCCGCGGGAACCGCGCACACGTCGCTACGCTCGCGCACCGCTCGAGCCGGCTCGTCGCTGCGGAGGTCCACGCTGTCGAGCGGCCGCATCAGCGTGCTCAATGGCTTCATCGCCACGCGGACGACAAGCGGCTCTCCCGTGGTCATGCCGCCCTCCAACCCGCCGGCGTTGTTTCGTCTCCTTCGGTAGCCGCCCGAGGCGGTCCTGGACCGGTCCGGCTCGATCTCGTCGTGGACCGCCGAGCCTGGCGAGCGGGCGGCGAGAAAACCGGCACCGATCTCGACTCCCTTCATCGCCTGGATGGACATCAGCGCCGCGGCTAGCCGGCCATCCAGACGCTCCTCCCATGAGACGTAACTTCCCAGACCCACCGGAAGGCCGCAGGCCACTACCTCGAACACGCCACCGAGCGTATCCCCGGCGGCGGCCGCGGCGTCGATCGCTCTCATCATCTCTGCGGCGGCGGTCGGATCCAGGCAGCGAACGGGAGAGGCGTCGGCCTCCCGGTTCATCTGGGTCGCATCTGACGGCGGGTCGACCGCGGACGCCGCCTCGGCGTCACCGATCCTCAGGACATGGCTGCCGACCGTGACGCCGAACTCCGCGAGCAGGGACTTTGCGAGGGAGCCGGCCGCCACCCGGGCTGCCGTCTCCCGGGCGCTCGAGCGCTCCAGCACGTCCCGGGCGTCCTCCCGATCGTACTTCAGCAGCCCCGCCAGGTCGGCGTGGCCCGGTCTGGGCAGGTGGACCCTACGGAGCGACTCGTCATCCGCCTCCGGAACGGGATCTGCCGACATCGCGACTCGCCAGTTCTCGAAGTCGCGGTTCTCGATCCAGACGGCGATCGGAGAGCCCAGCGTCTCGCCCAGCCGCACGCCGCCGAGGATCTCGCCCTCGTCCCGCTCGATCCGCATTCGGTCCCCGCGGCCATGTCCCAGCTGGCGGCGTCCCAGCTCCGCGGCCACGGTTTTCGCATCGAGGCCCAGGCCCGCCGGCATTCCCTCCAGGATCACGACGAGGCCTCGCCCGTGGGATTCACCGGCGGTCGTGAAACGAATGGCTCTCAGCATCGCGGATTCATCGCTCTACCTTCCCGGGGCCAGACGAAAGCGGGGCGAATCTAAGCGGGTGTCTGCGAAAAGCGAGAGCCCCGAACCCGGCCTTTCGCCGAGCCCGGGGCTGAAACAGCCGTGCGGAAACGTGCGGTGAGTCGGCTCGTACCTCCCGGTGCTACGACGGCTCCATGATGTGCGGGGTGACGAGGATGATCAGGTCGACCTTGACCTCGCGCTCCTTCGTCGTACGGAAGAGCGCACCGAGCAGGGGCAGATTCATCAAGCCCGGTATGCCGGTGGTGCTCCTCGAAACCTCCGAAAGGGTGAGTCCGCCGATCACGGCCGTCTCGCCGTCATCCACCAGGAGGCGTGTCTCCCCGATCTGGCGGCTGATCACGAAGCCCACGTCGCTCGTGGCCTGTTCGACGCCCGAGCGCTGGGCCGACAGCTCCATCAGCACCTGGTTGTTGTTGGTGACGTGCGGCGTGACCTCGAGGATGATGCCGGTGTCCTCGAAGAAGACGTTGATCCGCGCGTTCTCGACCTGTGCCCCTTCCTCCAGGACTCTGACGGGTGTTCGCTCGCCGACCTGGATGTAGGCGCGGTGGTTGTCCAACACCTGCACGGAGGGAGCCGCCTGGACATCCGCCAGCTGATTGGCCTCGAGGGCCTCGATCCACGCAAAGAGCGAGTAGCCGCCGAAGGCCAGCGTCGTCAGCAAGGAGAGGGCGGGCTGCGCCACGCGGTTGTTGGCGTTGGCCAGCGTGGCGACGGCGTCCCCGGCTACGTTCACAATGTTGCTGTTCGTGAGCTCGAAGAACTGCTCGTCCGGCTGGATGATCCCGTCTCCGTTGAGATCCTGTACCTGCGGGGGCTTGGTCGGGTCGATGACCGCGATCGCCTGGTTGAGACCCTGGGTCACGAACGGCGTACCCTCCGCAACCTGCTTCAGGTCGTACACGATCCCCAACTCGAAGACATCGGTGCGGTCGACGAAGACGATCTTCGCCTCGATCGCCACCTGCGGGATCTTCCGGTCCAGGACGGAAACGAGGCTGTCCATCCGCTCGACGACCGGCGGTATGTCCGTGACGATCACCGAGTTCGTCCCCTGGTAGGCGACGACCTGGCCGATTTCCGGGGTGACCAGCTGCCGGAGCGTCGCCGCGACCGTATCGGCGTTTGCGTAGTTGATCCGAATCACGCGAGTCTCGCTCTGGAGCGCCTCGCGCGCCAGGAGGCTGTCGACGCGGTCCACGACGATGATACCACCCCTGGTGACCCGCCAGCCCAGTCCCTGGGCCGCCAGGATCGCGTCCAACGCCTCATCCCATGGACGGTCCCGAATCTCGACGCCCCTCACCGACTGCCCCGCGATGCCCGCGTTCGGAACGATCGAGATGTTGGCGAACTCGGCGAAGCCCGCAATCACGTCCAGGACGCTGGCGCTGTCGTACGTGACCGTGATGCGGGGCTGCTGGTCGACGCCGGGCATCGTCACGAGAGCGGGGGCCACGTCGATCGTCACGACGTCCGGATTGCCCGCTTCGAGCTCCTCGGCTCCCGGCGCGGAGAGCGCCATCTCGCTCTGCAAGCCGTCGAGGCCGGTGCTCCACGGTTCGAACGGCGGCCCCGGATTGCGGAACTTCACCGTCACGACGCCGCGATTCACCGACACGGTGTAGGTCGGGGCGACGGTGAGATCGATCACGAAGCGCACGACGTCGTCCAGGAACTGACTGGTCCGCATCCGGATGACGCCGCCCCGGCCGATCTCCTCGTAGGCGTAGCGAGGCAGCGCGTGGTGGGCCCCGCGCAGGTCCAGGATCAGCCGCGTCGGCTGGTCGAGCAGAAAATCGCTGACCTCAATATCGCCTTCGGCGATGATCACGATCTCGGTCTCGCCTCTGGCGGCGGCAATCCTGACCTCGGTAACCGCTTCAGAGCTTGGAAGAGCGTCCGTGTTCAGCGTCACAGCGGCCAGGATGATGGCGAGCAGCTTGTGGACGATCATTCTCCCTGTCCCCGTTCCTTTTTGGCACGCAGGATTGCCTGTCTACTCACGCCGAAGGTGGTGATCCCGAACACGACCTCGCCGGGTCGGATTTCCAGCACTCGCGCCGTTCCGACGCGCTCCCCCTCACGAAGCCTGTACCGTTGCTCGTTGGTGCGATCGGCGATGACCACGACGGAGCCGACCTCCGGGCTGTACACGATGCCCGTCAGCTCCAGGTCCTCGAAGCGCGGGCCACTGGTGTTGAAGGCCGTCAAAGGCCGGAAGGGATTTCGTCTCCCACCGGCGGAGTACTCGAACACCTCTCGCTCGTATCCGAGGATGGAGTCCGATACCTCGCCTCTGAGCGGATCCTGGGAGCTCTGCCCGGGCGCGCTCGCCGGGAGGAAGAGAGGAAGGGCGACGAAGACCCAGCCGGCGGAGAGGAGCTTTCTCACTCTCCTCCCCCGCCCTCGCCCGTGCTCCCCGAACCCAGCGGGAGCACGAAGGTCTCGAGCTCGAAGTAGACCGTTACCGAATGCGTACCCTCGCCTGCCCCCTCAACCGGGCGGATCTCCCGAACCTGAGGCCTCACGATTCGGTCGAACGACGCGACGCGCGCGAGAAAGCGACCGATGTCGTGGTACGATCCCTCGACCTCCATCTCCCAGTTCTGGCGCATGAAGTACGCGCCCGAGTCCGCCTCGGCTTCGATCGGGATGACGTTGCGCATGTCCAGCCGCAGCGCCTCGCTCTCCGAGGCGATCGCCTCGTAGATCTCCGGGATCTCCTGGCCGGTCGGCACGAGGCGCTCCAGCGCGGCGAAGCGGCGCTCTGCGAGCACCAGGTCCTCCCGCAGCCCGTCCAGATCCACGGTGCGAGCTCTTGCGACCTCGTTTTGGGCCTCCATATCGGAGATCCTCTCCTCCATCTCGAGCAGCTCTGAGCCGCGTGGCCTGTAGAGATAGAAGTAGAACAGGGCCACCAGAGCGACCGGCAAGATGATGCCGAGGAGTCGTTGCTGGTCCTTGGGGTCGTCCGGGAGGAGGCCCACGTCAGACCCCTGTCTCGCTTCCCTCGCCTCGCGGCTCGGGTCGCGGTGTGTAGTCGACCAGCAGCGTGAAGGCGTGCACCTCGAGATCCGTGCCCTCCGCCGGGATCTGCTGGCTTCCCAGGATTCGCACGAGCCCCAGATAAGGGGACATCTCGAGCCGCCGGACGTACTCGGTGACCGCCAGGGCGGTCGCCGCCATGCCGCGGATCTCCAGCGTAAGATCCGGAAGCGGAGCCGACTCCTGAATCGAGGTGAGCCAGACGAAGTCTGGAAGCGAGCCGCTGACCTCGTCGAGGATATGAGGCCACACGAAGCGGTCTCGGTCCAGCCCGCGAATCAGTTCCACACGTTCCCGCACGAGCTGCTGGCGGGAGGTCAGGCTGTCGCTCAGAACGCGCAGATCGGCCAGGCGGGTCGAGTCGGCGCTGGCCTCCTGGAGGCGTTCCTCCAGTGAGTTGGACTGTGACCGCTGAAGGAACCACATGGCACCCATGAGCAGGGGTGCCGCGATGAGAGCGGCGATCATGGCGGTCGCCCACGGGTTCCGCGCGCCGCGTCCGCCCAGGGCAGGGCCGCCGGCACGTCGACGCCGGCCCTTGGCCTTCGCCTTGGCCTTCGCCCCCGCGGGGTGGAGGTTAACCTCGATCATTCTGTGGCCTCTACCCGCTTCCTTCCACGTTCCGGCTTATCCCAACCTCCTCAGCGCGAGACCAACCGGCAGCATCATCATCGGCGCTACGGCATCCAGGTCGACGCCGTTCACCGCCTCGGGCTTTATCTGAATCTGCTCGAAAGCGCTCGTGATCTGCGTTTCGACTCCCAGCCGGTCGGCCAGAGATTCGGCGAGGCCCGGAACCCGGACACCTCCGCCGGACAGATACAGCCGACCGAGGCCGATCCCGATCTCGTGGGTATCCAGGAACGCGGCCGCGCGCTCCACACCCCTGGCCACTTCGTGCGCTCTCTGAGCGAGGAAGTCCGAGAAGAGGGCGCCCGAGCCTTCCCCTCTTAATACTGCGAGCGCTTCGTCCGGCTCCATTCCGTGCTCGGCTTCGAGCTCCGCCGCCAGCCCGCGCGTGCCGAAGCTCATGTCCCTCGTCAGCAGCGGAATCCCATCGTCGAGTACGTTCACCGTCGTCGTGTCGTGGCCGACGTTGATCAGGGCCGTCAGTCCCTCCATGGCCGCCGGATAGTTCACCTCGAGAGCATTGTGCAACGCGAAGGCATCGACGTCCACTATCCGGGGCGCGAGTCCAGCTTCCTCCATGATGGCCACCCGGTTCTCGACGACCTCCTTCTTGGCCGCCACCAGGAGGACGGTCATCTGTAGGCCCTCGCCGTCCGGATCCGTGATCTCGAAGTCGAGCTGGACGTTGTCCATCTCGAACGGGACGTGCTGCTCGGCTTCCCAGGGAATGACCTCTCGGGCCTCGGCCTCATCCATTCGGTCCATCCGGATGAGCTTGATAATGACGTCGCGACCACCTACGCCCGCGACGACATCCCGGGCCGATATCTGCTCCTCGTCGAACAGGGTGGTGAGCAACTCGACGACGAGCCCCGGTTCGACGATGTCGCCATCGACGATCGCCTCACCGTCGATGGGACGCATCGCAAGCTGCTCGATCTGCGGGAACTCCTTCCCGTGGTCGATCACGGCCACTTTGATGTAGCCGCTCCCGAGATCGACGCCTACAGTCTTCTTTCGGCCTCGGCCTAATGAGAGCATGTATTGTTTCTTGTAGCCGGCCACCCTCCGAAGCAAGCCGGCAGATGGGTCTTGAAGGCGGGTCTGGCCAAACGTAAAGGGGGTGTAAACGCCTGTCAAACAGGGAGGGCGGAGGGTGGATATCCCCTAATTCCGCAGGAATAAAAGGTGCTCGGCCGGCAGCCGAACCGGTGGCTGAAAGCGCGTTCCTCCTGACCGCCCGGTGGCTTCTAGGCGGATACGAACCGCCCGGATGCGGCCCAATGCCTCGACCGGCACGGCGCTCTGCTCCGCACCACCCTCCAGGATGTAGCTGAAGGAGGACCCCTCGGCGAAGGGCGAGGCAAGTTCCTGTCCGTTCCGCCAAACACCGAGGCCCGACTCGAACGAGGATGTACCAAGACGGTAGCTCAGCCTTCCGTAGACCCGCACGAAAGAGCCGGCCGGAGGGAGCTTCCCGTACCGACCCAGCCAGCCGGTCACGGCTCGAAAGCGGGAAGACGGCAGGTCGACCGAACTGCCCCGTGCCTCGCAGGCTGTCCTCGGACGAGAGCCTTTCCCGGTCACGGGCAGCCGCCAACCATCCAGGAATGTGAAGAGGGAGTCGTACGGGTCCGAGACCGCGGTGCCTCGAAAGGTGGAGGGGACGTTGGCCGCCCGCACCGTGTCGAACACGACCAGCGCCACTTCATCGGGAGCCGTGGAGTCACAAACGATCGCCCGTGAGAGGTCGAAGCGTATCGTCATCGAATCGGAAGCCGCGGCGAGAAAGTCGGCGGACGACGAACCCCGAACCTCGGCCGCGAGAAGGTCGATCGTAGCCCGCAGGTTCTCGCGGGCGCCGATCGCATCGTCGCTCCGCTCGTAGAAGTGCGAGTTCTTGATGAACAGCCAGATTGCCGCTGAGGAGACGGCGCCGAGCAGCGCGAGAACGAGCAGAACCTCGATCAGCGAGAACCCGGCGCGGGAGCAGCCACTCTTCCAGGCCGCCCAGCGCCGGCCGGAGCTCGACCGGCTCACGGGACGGCGCTGGCCGGGGGCACCAATCGGGGCAGAGAACTTCGGCGGCGGGTCCCGTAGGACCGGACGCGCGGCGGACCGCTGCCGAAGCCGGGCGGGCCGACCTGGACCACTGTTGCTCGTATGCGCTGGAGAGTCGGCTTCACGGCGTCGAGAGTGATCCCGACGGCGTACTCCCGATCTCCGAATTGGAGCGTATCTTCGCGCGAGGAGGGTACCTGCGCGCGCTCCGAGAGCGCCGCCTCGATCCCCTGCTGCGCGAGGAGGGCCGCATCGCCTTCGGCGCGTCCCTGGTCCGCCAGTCGAGAGACCGCGCGCACGAGGCCGGCGGTGGCCAGCAGGCCGACCGAGAGAACCGTCAGCGCCACGATCACCTCGATCAGGCCACACCCCTCCGAGCCGAAGGGAGAGGATCCGGTCACCGGAGCTTCTCCTCTCTAACCCGGCCGACGAAGTTCATCACCAGTCGGACGCCGGACCGACCGCCGTGAAGGTAGACGCTTCCCGGGGCAGCCTGGCCGCGAGCGTTGAACCTGAGCGTGGCAGGCCGAAGGCTCGCCGAATCGAGATGAAAGCCGTCGACGCCCAAGAGGGACGTGCGGCGAACCACCGAGTCTCGGGAATCGACGAGAAGAAGCTCGCCCGCCGGGGTCAGGGTGAGCTCGATGACCTCGCGCCGCGCGATCGCTACCGTGCGGGCGTAGATGAGGTGGCCCCTGACGACGCGAGACGCACCGGCGAGCTCCGAGCTTCCGGCCAGCGAGCGCGCTCCGGAGATAGATCCGGTGAGAGCCATCCCCAGGAGCGCGATGGCGACAAGAAGCCGGAGAAGCGTGAAACCGGCCCTGGATGTAGTGAGCTGCATGGAGAGAGGATCGGAGCGTCTCTCAAGTTCCGATCAACCGCCGGCTGCCTCGAGATCTGCTATTCGGCCGGCAGACCCCCGCGCGATCCGGCTGACATCCGCCGACGAATCACGGGAGCGAGTCCGAGCCCGAGAATCAGGAGAACGAGCGTTGCGGCCGAGATCCGCCGGCCGAGCTCGAAGGGGCGGGACCGGTAGGTGAAGACGACCTCGCGGTCGCCCGGGCGCACGGGTACGGCCCGGTAGAAGTAGTTGGCCAACAGGATCGGCCGCTCCTCTCCGTCAACGTGGGCGCTCCAACCCGGGTAGTCGGAGTCGGTCAGCACCAGATATCCCGCCGCCGTAGGAGCCACCGATATTCGGATCTCCGTCCCTTCGTCGGTGACGATCCGAGCGGCTGACTGGGAAGCGGTGCCGCTTCCGTCATTCGGTTCATCGGCGAGGGCCTGCACCGCCGGGAGGCCAGCCTTCACCGCCTCCGCCGCCTTCGCCGCCTCCGCCGCGAGCAGCGCCACCTGACGGCGCGGCTCGAACTCGCGCGTGATCGATGCGTTGAACGCCTCGATCTCCTCATCGACGAGTACCGCTTCCTCGGCCAGGTACGCGCGGGGCACTGGATCCCTCAACTCGTACACGAAGCCGGGTAGCGAGTCGAGCCGGGTGCGGCTCCCGTAGAGATCCCGCTCGTATCCGTGGAAGCTGTAGACCCAGCGAACGCTCGCTAGTCGAAGAACGCGCCAACGACTTTCGTTTGGAAGCATGGCGAGGAAGGTCGATTGGGCGACCGCGCGCGACAGGTGAATCGCATCCCCGGAGTCGTGCGTGAGGATTCCCTGCAGCGCGCCGAGACCCGGCTGAACCGTCTGCTGCCAGGTCCACTTCTCCGACTCCAGCGAGAGGCCAGGCAGCGTGTGAAAGCGGGTGATGTCCTCGTCGAACGGGCTGGCGCGATACCGGTAATCGGTCCGCAGCGCCTCGAAGGGGACGAGGCTCGCCAGAACGGGAGCCTCCTCGAAGAAGCTGCGGTCGGCCACCGGCGTCAGCTGCCGGTGGGCGGTCCACAGGTCGAGGGTCAGGAGACCGAGTAAGAACGCGACGAGCAGCGATTCGCGGAAGACACGTCTCCGGTAGAGCGTGATGACGAGGAGCGTGATCGCGACCAGCACGGCGATCCGCCAAAGGTTGCCAGCCCACATGGCGTGCGCGAAGGCGAAGTTCTGGAAGAAGGGAGCTTCGGGCAGATGCGCCTCCCCCCACACCCTCAGCGAATCCGCGTAGACCGACCAGGCGATAGGGATTCCGGTCACGATGGCCAGAGCTCCTACGCCCAACGCGCCATCGAGGCGGACGGGTCGCTGAACCGCGCGCAGCGCCGACAGACCGGTGGCGGCCAGCATCGCCGCCGAGAACCCGGTCAGAAAGAGAAAGCGCTCGGGGAAGCGGAAAGAGGCGAAGCCGGGCAGGTGACGATACAGAAACCCGTAGAGGGGGGTCGCGTCACCCAGCGACAGGATGAGCCCGAGTGCTCCGACGGCGGCCCAGTAGAGCGATTCAAGACGCCGGTCGCGGTCCAGGCGTGCGGCCGCGATCAGCACGAGAGCGACGGCGCCCAGGTAGACCGAGAACATCACGAGCATGGCCTTGCGGCCGAAGCGATAGACCGGGTCGCCGTACTCGGGCGGCACGGCCAGGTGGATCAAACGAACCGGCTCCAGGTGATACCGTTCGGATTCCTCGTAGATCAGACCCCCGGCCCGGTCGGACTCCGACACGAACTCGGCGGTGGGAAGCACCTGCATCGCCGCCAAGCCCCCGACCAGGATTCCGGCCAGCGACAGAGAAGCGATCAGGGCGAGTGCGCCACGCCACGAGCGGCCACGCCGGTACCTCACGATTCCGTAGCCGCCGCCGAGGGCGGCGGCCAGCGCGAAGGTAAGGGGCTCGCCCGCGATGAACGCCAGCCAGAGCACGGCCACCAGGAGGACGAAGGACCTGGTCGAACGAGACTTCGCGTAAACAAGGATGGCCCAGCAAACCGCCGGAGCCCAGGCGGCAGCTTGCAGGACGTTCAACAGGTTGGTGAGCGACACGAAGTAGCCGCCCAGCATGTACCCGATGGCCGCCGTGCTCGCCGAAGAACGGCCATAATCGGCGGCCCGGCAGAACAGGTACATGAACGCGCCCCCGAGGACGAAATGGAGCACGAGGAGGGCGTTGAACGCCTCGAAGAAGGGGGAGACGGCGTAGATCCAGTTGGGTGGATAGAAGGCCCCGGACTGGAAGTTGGCGAGAAGTGGTGTCCCGTTGCCGAGGAAGGGCGTCCACAGCGGCAGGTGGCCGGCCTGCAACGAGGCCCATAGCAGGCGGCGTTGGGGAAGGAAGAAGAGCTGCATGTCCCGCGCGATGGGAACGCCCGTCAGCGAGAGCACCTCCCAGAGGAAGGCGGCGCCGAGGAGAACGACCGCTCCGATCGCCGCCGCACTCCGAAACCTGTCCGACCGCTCCGACATCACGACTCTCGATCCGTTCAGGGCCGGGCACGGTCGTGGGATCCTGATGGCACCAGGACACTCGACCGCACAAGAGACCGCATAAAGAAAGAGGCGTGGCGGTCGTACCGCCACGCCTCTCCCAGCCGGGGCCAGCCAGCGCACGGCCGGCCCCCTCGCCTCGGCCGCCAAGCCGAGGCCACGCTTCCCCCCGTCAGTCTAGCAGCTGTGCACGCTCGCGTTGGAGCCGGGGGTCGTGTCCACACACCAGTTTGTCCCGGAGGACGAATGGCTGGACTGGATCGTGTAGCCGTTGGTCGCCGACGTCGCCGTGATGGCCACGTTCGGGCTAGCGCGGAAGACGTCGCCACCCATGTCGGCGGTCCCGCCGTCCGTGGCGGCGCTAATGGCACCGCCCCAGTAGGTGTTGTTGTTGGAGAAGTGCCCTTCCTGGGCAGCCATCATGTTCCGCGTGTCGGTCTTCGCGGACGCGTCGTACGCCTTCTCCTTGGTGCTCGCGAACTGCGGAATGGCGATCGCGGCCAGAATACCGATAATCACCACCACGATCAGCAGCTCGATGAGCGTGAAGCCTTTCGAGTCGTGGAGTTTGTCGCGGAGCATTCTAATCTCTCCTGTTGCTGTTTGCCCCTACCGATCGCGGTGTTGGCGGCGGGGAAGCGATCTTACCGTCGCCCTGAAAGGGCAACTGCCATGCCCTTCGCGTATGAGGAGCCCAAGACGCTGTAATACAGTCAGTTATGGCGTGTACTGCGAACCCGGTCATGACGGAAGCGGGAGGTTCCCGTTGCAGGATGCAAGAAGTGACGGCGCTCCTGCAAAGAATCCCCTCGGCGGCACATGGCCCGGCCGGGAAGCGTGGCGGCGGCCCGACCGAAAAGCCGGTTTCAGGCCTCCAGCTCGTACCGTTTGATCTTCCGGTACAGCGTGCTGGGGTCTATTCCCAACACCTCGGCCGCGCGAGTCTTGTTGCCGGCCTCCGCCTTGAGAACGTGTTCGATATACGCCCGCTCGATGACCTCCAGGCTCGGGTTCGCCGGCGACGTCTCCTGGACGAGGGGAACCGACGGCGGCTCCTTGAGTCGAGTCGGGAGCGCACTCGCGTCGATCGTCGCGCCGGATGTCAGAACCACGGCGCGCTCGACCACGTTTTCCAGCTCTCGGACGTTGCCAGGCCAGTTGTAGCCCTGGAGGACCGTCATCGCCTCGGCCGAGAACTTGGTCGGAGCCGTAGCATCATCCTCGGCATGCCGCGCCAGGAAATGCTCGGCCAACAACGGAACGTCCTCCTCCCGTTCCCTGAGCGCCGGGATCTCCACCGAGATCACGTTCAGCCGATAGTAGAGGTCGCGGCGAAAGCGCCCCTGCTCGATGTCCCTCTCGAGATCACGATTGGTCGCCGCGATCAACCGCACGTCAACGGCCACCGCCTTGGTGGAGCCGACCGGTATCACCTCCCGCTGCTGGAGCACCCGAAGCAGTTTGACCTGGGTGGAGGGCGCCATCTCGCCGACTTCATCCAGGAAAAAGCTCCCGGTGGATGCGGCCACGAAGAGCCCTTCCTTGTCGCGGACGGCGCCCGTGAACGAGCCCTTCACGTGACCGAAGAGCTCGGATTCCAACAGACCTTCGGGGAGCGCCGCACAGTTCAAGGAAAGAAAGCGTCGGTCCGAGCGCTCGGAGAGCTCGTGGATGTAGCGCGCGAACACTTCCTTTCCGCTACCGCTCTCGCCGCGGATCAGGATCGTGGAGTCGCTGGCGGCCACCGACTCGGCCAGATCGAGCGCCTTGCGGAAGCTCGAGCTCAGGCCGATCGGGCGCAGGACGTCGTGCGTGTCCCGCTTTTTCAGCTCCTTCTTGAGACGAGTGTTCTCGCGCGCCACCACGCCATAGGAGAGAGAGCGGCGTAGAACAGCGAGCAGCTCCTCGTTCACCCACGGCTTCTGCACGTAGTGGGTCGCGCCCAGATTCACCGCTTGAATCGCCGACTGCAGGGATGCCTGCGCCGTGAGGAGGACGACGGGCGTGCTCGGGTCGCGCTCGCGGATCTCCTGAAGCACATCGACGCCGGTCATCTTCGGCATTCGGATGTCGCTGAGCACAATGTCGGGCTTCGTCTCCTGGAATCTGTCCAGCCCCTCCGTGCCCGTGAGCGCGGAAACCACATCGAACCCTTCGTCCTTCAGAAGAACTCCGAGAGCGTCGTGTACGCTTTGCTCATCATCAATCAACAGGAGTAACGGTTTCTGGCTCATAGCTCGCTCGTCATGGGTTCGGGTTGCTGGATCTCAGAGAGCCTGTTCTCTAGATCACGACGCGGGATGATGATGGAGAAGGTGGCACCCTTGCCCGGCTCGGAGCTCGCCAGGAGCACCCCCCCGTGGGCCTGGACGGCTCGGTAGGCGATCGCCAAGCCCATCCCCGTACCTCCCTTCCGCTTGGTGAAGAAGGGATCGAAGATCCGGCTCATGTCCTCGGCTTCGATTCCCGGGCCGTCGTCGATGACACGAATGCGGACGGGATGGCCGAGCTCGACGCTGCCGGGCACGAACACGGGACCCAGCGTGTCGGCCACGACCCGTACGCGCACCGGGACGGCTCCGTCGGCCGCCTGCACCGCGTTGAGGACGAGGTTCAGGAGGATTCGGTGCAGAAGGTCCGGATCGCCCCACAGGTCCTCCAGCTGCCCGTGCACTTCCACCTCGAACCTGGCATTCGCCGCTTCGGGCCGCTGGCCGACGAGGTGGACGACCTCGCGGATCATGTGTTCCAGATCGATCCGCGTGCGCTCGACGACGTCGACACGGGCGAAGTTGTTGAACTCTCCGAGCAGCCGGTTGAGCCGGTCGGACTCGCGCACGATCAGCCCGGTGAGGAGCTGTTCCTCGTCGCCCCCTTTCGCGCGGCGCGAGAGCTGCTCGGCCGCGCTGCGGATCGAGGCCATCGGATTCCGGATCTCGTGGGCCAGCGAGGCGGAGAGCTCGGCCACCGCCTCCAGACGCCCGGTGCGAAGCCGCAGGCTCTCGAGCTGACGCGCCGGCCGCATATCCTGCATCACGACCGTCACGGAAGGAGGCGCCTCGGGAGGCGCGTGCAGAGCGGTGCTCACCGAGACGGGCAGCCCGGCGGCGTCACCCGGGACCGGCTCGCTCCCCCAGCCCTCGCTGCCGGGCGGCGAGGCACCCGTCGAGCGCTCGAGCTGGTCCCGGCGGGAGGGCGAGTACGCTCCGTCGACCTGCGCCTCCCGATCCCTGACCACCCTCTTCGTTCGTATGGTCTCTCGACCGGCGCGCGAGATCTCGGGGGCTCGGTCGTTCAGCTCCGGAAGCAGATCGCGGCCCAGCCAGCCGTCCGGATCCACATCCAGGAGCTCCGCGGCCGCCGGGTTCATGTAGGCTACCTGCCCGGACTCATCCATCGTGATCACGCCGGAGCTCAGCGTGCGCAGAACGTCGGCGGTGCCGAGCCTGAGGCGCTTCAGCTCGCCCTCGATCGTCCGGAGCTCCTGGGCCGCCTGCCGGAGCCGGCCGCCAATGATGCTTGCCACCATGGCCACGATGGCGAAGACGGCAACCTGGAAGAGCACCGCGACCGAGAGCTGGGCAGGGTAGGCCGCAACGAGATCCAGCAGGTAGGCCACGCCCGCCGAGAACGCCAGCAGGAGAGCATAGGAGAACGGGAGTGTGAGCGCATAGCCCGAGACGAACGCGATATAGAGTAGTGGAGGGAAAGCGCTCTGGCTCCCGCCGGTGATGTGGACGATTCCCGTTATGAGCAGCAGATCTAGCAGGGCCTGCGAGAGAAGGAAGACCCGGCCGGGAGTCCGCCTGCTGATGTGGCTGTACCAGTAGGCGATCGGCGTAACGAGCGCCGCCGCTCCGAGCCCGGCGATCGCGATCGAGCGAAAGCCCGGAATCGCCAGCGAGCCCGAAGCCTGCCACAGGTCCCCCACGACGATGGCGGTCCCGTAGACGGCGAGACAGACGACCAACCGACCCGCATAGATCCAATAGAGGACACGGTTGGTGCTGAGGGGGTAGTTCTGCTGGCTCAACGACCGAAGCAACGAGCCTCCCGTCCGCGTGCGATGGACGCCGTCTGCTCCGACCCTCTTTACCCCATCGGGCGGAGAACGAACGCACCTTGGCGGATCGGACGGGACACGCTAATAAGACATCGGAGATTGGCAGATTGCAATAGGTGGCGCCGTGAAAAATGCAACGCCAAACTCGTAACGTCTTTTACCGATACAGATTACAGCCATTCAGGCGGTTCATCGAAGAGCGTGACTTTATGGATGCATCCGTCCTCGACGCTCACCGTCAGAGAGTACATGCGGCCCTCGGCGGCCACGGCTCGAAGGATCTGCGAGCCCTCGGACAGCTCGGCCGGGACGTCTGGGGCGGCCTGCGGCCATAGCCCGAGCGGCTCGGCGGCCTCCCGCAGGCTCGGCGGGCCCGCATCGAACGAGATGGTCCACGAGGCCACCTCGGCCCGCTCGCGGGAAGCGTCGCAGCGCACCCGCAGCCGGGTGCCCGGAGCCTCGAAAACCAGCCACAGATCCTCGCCGGTCAGGCGGCGAGCAACGGGCTCCCCCAGCGCGGAGACCATGGCGTCGGCCGGCAGTCCTATCGCGCGGCCGAGGATATCCCATCCCCGGGCCCTGATGCTCAACCTGCCGGCAGCAGCTGGAGGAGGATCCGCCTCGTTCGGGGGCCGTCGAACTCGCAGAAGAAGACGCGCTGCCAGCGGCCTAGCTGCAGGCGGCCCTCTGAAACGACGAGAGTGAGTCCCGGGCCGACCAGCGCGGTCTTGATGTGGGAGTCCGAGTTACCCTCGAGGTGGCGGTAGTGGCGGCCATGGGGCGCCGCCGATGCCAGCCATTCCTCAATGTCCTGCGCCACCGCGGGGTCGGCCCCCTCGTTGACCGTGAGTCCGCCGGTCGTGTGCGCCGACCAGAGCACGCAGGCTCCCTCCGTAAATCCGGCAGCGGCGATGCTCAGCTCGACGTCGGAGGTGATATCCACGAGCTGCTCGCGCCGATCTGTACGAACCTCCAGGGTGTCCATGGCTCGAAGCTAGGGCTCGGTCCGCGAACGGGCCACGAGAGACGGAAGAGGATCGGCGAGCGAAGAAGCGTCGAGAGGCGGAAAGGTCCGAGGTGGAGAGTTGGACGAACCGGGGAGGTAGGGGTGAACGGTGAGTGCGCCACTAAAGCTGGTGGAGCCGGACCAGCGGGCACACTCACCGCTCAATGGATCTTGACTACATCTTGACTACATACCGCCGAAGTTGATCCAGAAGAGGCACCGATTGTCACCGCGTCCCGTGCACTTGAGCTGCACGATGCTGACGGCCTCTCGGAAATAGTCGGCGGCGCCTTCGACGAGACCCTCGACCAGAGCGCAGGGATGGCGCTGCGATCGATATCCCAGGAAGAAGTCGCCATCCGGCGCCGGCAGGATTCGGAAATCCGCATCCGCCGCCGGCCAGCGTATCACGCCTTTGACCGTGTCGATCACCACCCCCCCGGCCAGAACGAGCAGAAACGCGCGGGTGCTGTCGGAGTTGGCGAATAGTTGTGGGTGCATGTTGGCAAGTACCGGGATCGCCCGCCGACCGGTCCTGCGGAGAGCGGATCGGGCATCCATGTCACCGGCCGTGTGCGCGCAGGTGATGTGAGACAGTGCTTCCAGCTCGGACGGCGACCAGAGTTCCTGGTGTCGTCCAGCCATGTCGACGAGCTCGTCCCATGCCTCGGGGCCGTGCTCTCGCTGGGCCACATCCTCGAGCAACTGGAAAACGACTCCCTTCATCATCGGACCGTGTCTCCCCTCGGATTACGGAGCCTGCTTCCCTCTCTGTGGCCCCGCCTTTCCGTGCCGAAGGCAAAGTCAAGCTGGGCCGCGTGCTCAACCGAGTCGCAACCAGATTCCCGAGCCGCCACGCCTGGCCGGTCGAGACCCGGCTGCGAGTGCTTCCGGGTGCAAGCCGTCTGCCTGCGCGAGGCCGTCGGGGAGAAACCCGAGAATCGCCCGTCCCTCGTGGCGATCCGCCTGCCGATCAGATCGGCCGCCGGATAATGCAAGCCCGATTCATGGTGCAAAACACCAGAGCTTTGGCACCCGAGGCGGTCGAGCATGGACCCTGACTATCCCTGAACCGCGCTGACCATGCCGAAGATCGGCAGGTACATGGCCACGATCATGCCACCGACGATCGTGCCGAGAATGACGATGAGGGCCGGCTCGAGCGCCTTCAGCAGACTCTCGACCGCGACATCCACCTCCTCGTCGTAGAAGTCGGCGATCTTGGTGAGCATGCCGTCGAGATCGCCGGTCTCCTCGCCCACGTTGATCATCTGGGTGACCATCGGCGGAAACGCCCCGCTCAGACGAAGAGGCTCAGCGATCGACTCACCCCCCGCGATCGAGGTGCGGCTGCCCATCACCGCATCGTGGATCACGCGATTCCCGGACGTTCGCGCCGTGATCTCGAGTCCCTCCAGGATGCTCACACCGGAGCTCATGAGAGTCCCCAGTGTGCGGGTGAAGCGCGCGACGGCGGACTTACGAACCAGCGAGCCCAACAGCGGCATGCGGAGCATGAGGCGGTCGAAGGTCAGCCGCCCGCTGGACGTCGCGATCCACCGCCTGAAGAGGAAGCCCGCCCCGATGCCTCCGATACCCAGCCAGATCCAGTAGCCCTGCAGGAAATTGGAGAGCCCGATCACGATCCGGGTCGGGAGCGGAAGCTCCTGGTTGAAGCTCGCGAACATCGTCTGGAAGGTCGGGATCACGAACAGGAGGAGGATCACGATCGCACCCATGGCGACGGAGAGCACGACGGCCGGATAGATCATCGCGCCCTTCACCTTGCGGCCGAGTGCCTCGCTCTTCTCGAGGAAGGTGGCGAGCCTGAGGAGGATCGTGTCCAGAATACCGCCGGCCTCGCCCGCCGCCACCATGTTCACGTAGAGCTGCGAGAAGAGCTTCGGATGGTCCTTCAGCGCGTCCGCGAGGGTCCGCCCGGACTCGACCTCGAAGACGACCTTCTCGACCGTGTCGCGGATCGCTGGGGTCGTCGTCTGCTTGGCCAGGATCTGAAGCGCCTGCACGAGCGGCAGCCCCGCGTTGATCATCGTGGCGAACTGGCGCGTGATGATCACGATATCCCGAGTCTTCACCTTCTTGCGAAGACTGAGCTTGATCTCCTTCGGCTTCTCCCGAACGTTGATCGGTATGAGCCGACGCTTGCGCAGGTACTTGACGACCTCGTCGCGAGTGGGGAGGTCGATCTCGTCCCGCTGAATCTCGCCGCCCACGGTTCGGGCGCTGTAGGTGAATAACGGCATATCGTCCCTCGGTTGCTGTCCTTGAGATTCCCGAGCTTCGCTCGACCTTACGGCCGGGCGGTCACCCCCGGCTTTTTGACCTCTCCCTGTCGAGGTCCGGACCCTTTGGCTCCGCCCCCTTCCACCTCGCCGAGCATCCGACGGAGCTCGTTGGGATCGGAGCTCACCCGCAGGCACTCTCCGATGGCCACGTCGCCCTGCATGTAGAGCTGGTACAACGAATCGTTCATGGTCTGCATCCCGAGCTTCTTGCCGGTCTGCAGCGCGGAGTAGATCTGGTGGATCTTGTCGTCGCGGATGAGCGTGCGGATGGCCTGGGTCGCCAGCATGATCTCGACGGCGGCTGCCCTTCCCTTTCCGCTGGTCCTGGGAAGGAGTACCTGCGTGACGACGCCTTCGAGCGTGAAAGCCAGCTGGGCGCGAATCTGCCCCTGCTGATGAGCCGGAAAAGCGTCGATGATCCGGTTGATCGACTCCGCCGTCGAGTTCGTGTGGAGCGTGGCGAGGGCAAGGTGTCCCGTTTCGGCGATCGTGAGAGCCGCACCGATAGTCTCCAGGTCCCGCATCTCCCCGATCAGGATCACGTCCGGATCCTGACGAAGCACGTACTTGAGGGCGCTCGGGAAGCTGTCGGTATCCGATCCGAGCTCTCGTTGGTTGACGAGGCACTTCTTGTGGTTGTGCACAAACTCGATCGGGTCCTCGATCGTGATGATGTGCCCTTCCCTCTCCGTGTTGATCTTGTCGATCATCGCGGCGAGTGTCGTCGACTTTCCGGAGCCGGTGGGTCCGGTGACGAGGACCAGCCCGCGGGGCTTCTCGGAGAGCCTCGAGATGGTGGGAGGCAGCCCCAGATCCTCGAAAGTGAGGATCTCGAAGGGGATCGTCCTGATCGCCATCGCCACGCTTCCGCGCTGACGGAAAACGTTGCCTCGAAAGCGCGAGAGTTGCGGAACCGCGAAGGAGAAGTCGAGCTCGGAGTTCTGCTCGAAGCGCTTCTTCTGCTGCTCCGTGAGGACCGAGTAGGCCAGCTCCTGGGTGTCCTTCGGGCTGAGCTTCTCATCATCGAGTCCGGTCATCCGACCGTCGATGCGCAGCTTCGGGCGCTCTCCCACGCTGAGGTGCAGGTCCGAGGCACCTCTTTCGATCATCCTTTCGAGGAGCGCCCGCATTCCGACGTTGGGCGACTGCTCGATGGCCAGACGGTCCGTGTGCCTATCCATGATTAGGCGGCCGTTTCCTTGATTACTTCGTCCAGAGAGGTGATCCCCCGCTCCACCTTCAGAAGGCCATCCTCCCTCAGGGTGAGCATCCCATCCTGGATCGCCTGAGCCTTGAGATCGTCGGCCGAAGCGCCCTGGAGAACCATGCGCCGGAGGGTGGTGCTCATCCTCATCACCTCGTAGAGACCCTGCCGTCCGGCGTATCCGGACCCGCCGCAGGCGTCGCACCCTTCGCCCTTGCGGAACGTCACACGCGCCAGAACGTCCTCGGGTATGCTGGCCGCCCGAAGCACTTCTTCCGGGTACGAGGTCTCCGCCTTGCAGCGCTCGCAGATCCTGCGAACGAGTCGTTGCGCGGTGATGAGGTTCACCGCAGCCGCGACGTTGAACGGCTCGATCCCCATGTCGACCATTCGCGTGATGGTGGAGGCCGCATCGTTCGTGTGGAGCGTCGAGAGGACGAGGTGACCCGTCAGCGAGGCTTTGACGGCGATCCCACCCGTCTCCATGTCCCTGACCTCACCCACCATGATGATGTTGGGATCCTGGCGCAGGAAGGCCCGAAGAGCGGCCGCAAAGGTGAGTCCGATCTCAGGTCGAACCTGTACCTGATTGATACCGCTCAGGTTGTACTCCACCGGATCCTCGGCCGTCATGATGTTGACTTCGTCCGTGTTGATCCGGGTGAGAGCGCTGTAGAGGGTCGTCGTCTTACCGGAGCCGGTCGGCCCGGTCACGAGCACCATCCCGTACGGGTTGGCGATCGCGCTGAGCATGTCCTCCTCGGCCTTCGGTTCCATGCCGAACTCCTCGAGGTCCAGCACCAGATTTCCCTGATCCAGGATCCGGAGGACGATCTTCTCGCCGAACAGGGTGGGCAGAGTCGAGACACGGAAATCGATAACCCGTCTCCCCAGCTTCATCTTGATTCGGCCGTCCTGAGGGATCCGTCGCTCGGCGATGTTCAGGTCGGCCAGGATCTTCACCCGGGAGATCAGCGCCGCCTGCATGCGCAGCGGTGGCAGCATGATCTCCTGCAGGGCTCCGTCGACGCGGTATCGGATGCGCAGCTTCTTCTCGTACGGCTCGATGTGGATATCGGATGCCCCGCGCTTCACCGCGTCCGTAAGGACGCCGTTGATGAGGCGAACGACCGGTGCATCGTCCACCTGTGCCCGTAGCTGCTCGGTAGAAACCTGGTCCTGTTCCTCCTCGACGATCTCGATCTCCAGCTCTTCGAGCTCATCCAGCAGCTCGCCCAGCTTGGCTGTCGAGACGTCGTAGTGTTTCTCGATCAGCGCGCGGAGAGAGACCTCGCCCGCCACCATGAGTTCGATGTCGAGGCGGGTGATGAACTTCAGAACGTCGACGAGAGTCGGGTCGGAGGGATCGGCGATGGCGACGGTGAGCGTTCGACCGGTCCGCTTGATCGGCAGCAGGGCGTGCTTGCTGGCGAAATCGGCGGGAACCATCACCACGGCGCGCTCCTCCACCTCCACCGACGTCAGATCGATGGAGGGGAGATGGTACTCGCTGGAAATCACCGAAGTGACGTCCGCCTCGGACAGATAGTCCTTCGCCACCAGGATGTAGCTCAGACGCGCACCCGTCTGCTCCGATTCCTGCTGGGCCGTCTCCAGGTCCTCCAGCGAGATCATCGCCGCTTGAAGGAGGAGCTCGCCCAAGCGCTTCTCGGAAGACGAGTGCGTCTCTGCTGGACTCTGAGCCGTGCGAACCGTCATCGACCCCTTCTCTGGAACCTGTGTCGAGTGTCGCCGGCCTCACCCTCGAGTGGTTCGAGGGGACCGAGCCTCCGGATCGGCACTCACGTGGGAGCAAGAGTCGGTCCACTCGTGTCGGAGCCGTTATTGGACGGTAAGACATTTCACAGTAACGTGTTAAACGCTATCGCCGTTTCAGTGAACGTCGACCATGCCTTGCAAAGCACGAAGAACTGCCGCGCCTATCCCTGGAATGTTCTGCAGCTCTTCGGGCCGCCGGAAAGCCCCATGCCGATCCCTGTAAGCGAGGATGCTGTCCGCTCGTGCCGGCCCGATTCCGGGGAGTGCCATGAGCTGGTCCCGACCCGCGACGTTCAGGTTGACCCGTCCCGGGGAAGGGGGGCCGGAGCCGTGCCCGGACACCGGACTGGGACGCAGGGTGAGATGGGGAGCGATGCGCTCGAGCACCGTCGGGCCGATGCCCGGGACGCGACCCAGGTCAGCCGGAGTCGTGTAGGGACCGCTTCGGCGTCGTTCTTCGACGATGGCGAAGCCCTTTGCCGGCCCGATCCCCGGCAGCCGCTCCAGCTCCTCCGCCGTCGCCGCGTTGGGGTCGATCCGCTCCCCGGCGCCGAGCGGTCTCTCCGCGACGGCCCGCCTGGCCAATGCGTCAGTCACCGCACGCCGCGTCTCACCGAGGGTCGGGAGCTCCCCGCTCGAGTCCGCCGGTGTCCAGGTGAACTCGGCTCGACCGGGTGAGACCGCCAGGCGGACGGTCGTCCCGAGCAGGACGAGGAACGCGGCCACAGCGAGGGATCGCCGCTCGGAACGGTTCAGGTCCGGAACGTCGCGTCCTCCTTTCTCGTGCCTCGAGTTAGCCTCGAGCTAGCCTCGAGCGTCGGGATAAGCGTCGGTGCTGGAGGCTCGCTCCGCCGATCATCTGGCCTTCAATCACCGGTTTCGGCGACTGAAGGCCACGCGTATATCTGTCATGAAACGGGAGGGTAGCCTTGGCAGAGCCACCGAAGCTCGTGTTGATCCGCCACGGGGAAACCGAGTCCAACCGGAACCGACGGTTCGCCGGGTGGAGCGACGAGCACCTTACGGAAGAGGGGCGCGAGGGCGTCGTGCGGCTCGCGAAAAGCCTCGGGCTGCGGGGCGGCAGGCTCTACACCAGCCCCGTGCGCCGCGCGATCGAGACGGCGGAGATCCTGGCCGCGGAGCTCTCACTGCCCGTTCACACCGTTCACGATCTTCACGAGATCGAGCTGGGTGAGTGGACCGGCTTGACCGAGAGCGAGGTGGCGGAACGCTGGCCGGCGGCCTACCGGCAGTGGCTGGAGAGGCCCGATCTGCTGGAGATCCCCGGGCGTGAGCGCCTGGAGGAGGTGCGAGAGCGCGCCGTGGACGCGATCGACCAGATCGGGAAGGCGGAGCTCTCCGAGGACGGAGCCCCCGTCGTCGTCATCACGCACCTCGCCCTGATCCGTGTCCTCTGGCTGACCGCAAAGGACAGGCCTTTGGCGGAGTATCACTCGGTCACGGGAGCTCATGATGAGCTCCACACCCTCCTCTGGGAGGGTCGTGGAAGGCTGAGTCCGGTCGAGGGCGGGTCACGGCCGCCGTCGGCCGCCGGCTAGACGTAGGAGTCGGCCAGGTCGGCCAGCTAGAAGACGAACGTGATCTCTGCCCAGGCCTCCACCGGTTCGCCGTCTCGGCGTCCCGGGATGTACTCCATCTGCAGCACCTTCTCGACGAGCCGGCGGTTGAACGCCTGATCCGGCGTGGGAGGAACGAGCTGTACCTCGCCCAGCGGCTGCCCCTCGGCACTCACCAACACGCGCGCCGTCACCCGCATGCCACGGACATCGCCGGGCGGATCCCACTCGGGAACGATGGAGCGCGGAACCGGGCTCGTCGTGCGCGAGCCGGTTCCCCCGAGGCCGGGTCCGGGAGAGGATCCCATACCGGATGCATCCCCTCGGGCAGGTCCGGGCCTCCCCAGCGTCACCGAGACCGGGCCACCGATCTCGAGAACCTCCAACGCCGGCTCATCGGTGAGCTCCGCGGGCTCGGGTGGAGCCGGAATCTCGAAGGGGCGTGGCGCGGACACGTTGATGGCCTGCAGCGCACCGCCTCCGTACGCCAGAGTGGGCGCGGCTCGAGCTGACTCGGCCGGGCCGCCAGCCGGCGCCGAGGATGCGCTCCGCCAGGCGACGAAGAAGATCCCGTGCAGGATCGCCGAAACCAGAAGCGACCATCCGAGCACCCTTCTCTGTTGCCTGTCCCAGCGCTCGGATGGCAATACGTAACGCTCTTTCACGCCGGAGGGTACACCGGCAGAAAGTCAGGTTTCCCGGCGGGTCGTCGGACCCGAGACGGGAAGGCGTTGTCGACCGGTCCCGCTCCTTGCCCGCCATCCTCCAGCCGGACACTTTGCCCAACGCTCGAGCGGGACAATCCAGCATGACGGCGATCGCAAAATCAATCCGGAGCAGACGGGGAGCGCTGGGTCCGTCACTCGTTCTGATCGCGACCATCGCGGCGGGATGCTGGCGAATCGGCGAGCCGACGCCGGACGAGGCGATCGTCAGCTGGGCGGCGTATCCGGACACCGTGGTCGTAGGCGAGAGCTTCTCCCTGGAGTTCGCCGGCCCGGTCTCCCCGACGACCTGCGGGCGGCTCGACACCGCGGTCGTCGCGCTCTCGGAGGCGGAGATCGTGCTCTCCGCGGAGCGAAGCGTGTTCGACGCCACGTGCTCGAGGGAGCGCGTCAGCTTCTATCACGCGAGACCGTTCAGCCTCGAGCGTGCCGGTGAGTACCGGGTGCGAACTCGCGGAGGGCTCGATCTCGGGGCGATCACCGCGGTCGACTCCGGCCGTTTCTCGCCGATGGTCGCCGTGGGAGAGGGCACCGTGCGCAGCGTCGGCGGCTGCTGGCTGTTCGGTCCCGGGTGGGCAGCCAATCAGAGACCCTTCGCGCTCAGGGGTACGCCGGACGAGATCGCCGCCGAGGCGGGAACCGACCGCGTGGTCTTCGTGCGCGGCTCGTTCGCGGGATTCACGCTCTGCGGGCGCTGGGGATCGAGACCCAGCATCCGGGTCGACTCTTCCCGGGTGACGGAGCGACGCGGTCGCGACTACTACGACTAACGAGATGACGCTTTATTCGGAACGGATCGGAGGAGCCACCTTGAATCAGGGGTTGAGCGAGCGGCTGGCTCGCGAGCTGGGCGAGATGCGTGATCGGGGCGTGCTGAAGACGCTGCGTCACATAGAGGGCCCGCAATCGGCGGTGATCCGGCTGGAAGGGTTCGGCGAGGTCGTCAATCTCTGCTCGAACAACTACGTCGGGCTGTGCGACGAGCCGTCGGTCATGGAGGCCGTTCGTGACGGAGTGGACCGATATGGAGCCGGAACTTCCTCGGTTCGCTTCATATGCGGGACGTTCACGATACACCGCGATCTAGAGGAGGGGATCGCCGACTTCCTCGGGACCGAGGCGTCGATCACCTACACCTCCTGCTGGAACGCCAACGAGGGGCTCTTCGCGCCCGTGCTCGGCGAGGAGGACGTTCTGATCAGCGACGCCCTCAATCACGCCTCCATCATCGACGGGATCCGGTTGTGCAAGGCGCAGCGCAAGATCTACCGCCACATGGACATGGACCACCTTCGCGAGATGCTGGAGGCCTCGCGCGACGCCCGTCATCGGCTCGTCATCACCGACGGTGTGTTCAGCATGGAAGGGGAGATCGCCCCCCTGCCGGAGATCCGCGAGCTGTGTGACAGGTTCGACGCCATCATGGTCATCGATGACTCCCACGCCACCGGAGTTCTGGGTGAGACCGGCCGCGGGACACCCGAGCACTTCGGCATGCACGGCGAGGTGGACATCGTGACCTCTACCCTCGGGAAGGCGCTGGGCGGCATGGCGGGTGGCTTCATCGCCAGCACGCGAGATCTGTGTGACTACCTGACCCAGGTTTCGCGCACCCAGCTGTTCACGAACGCCGTTCCTCCCCATTCGGCGTGCGGCGCCCTCGCGGCCATCCGCCATCTGGAAAGCCACCCCGAGCTCGTCTCGAAGCTGAAGGCCAACACCGACTACTTCCGGGCCAGGCTGCTGGAGCTCGGCTACCGGCCGATCGAAGGCGACACTCCGATCGTCCCCGTCATCATCGGAGAGACGTCGGACGCGATCGCTCTGAGCAACCAGCTCCTCGCGGAGGGCGTCTTCGTGATCGGCTTCGGCTTCCCTGTGGTGCCGAAGGGGGAGGCCCGGATACGGTGCCAGATCTCGGCCTCGCACGAGAGAGAGCACCTGGACCGGGCGTTGGCCGCACTGAAGAAGGTGGGCGGGAAGCTCGGACTGATCTGAGCCGGGTCACCGTGGGGGCAGGGGCCGCCGGCCGGCTCTGCCCGGCTGTCAGGTCAGGGGCCAGACGATGGGAAGCACGAAGAGGACGACCGCCAGCAGGACGGCGACCAGCGGAATCCCCACCCGCGTGTAATCCGAGACCTTGTAGCCTCCCACACCCATGACCAGAAGGTTAACGGCGTGGCCGAAGGGGCTCATGAAGGCGCACGAGCTACCGATCGCCACAACCATCAGAAGAGCCTGCGGCGACAGACTCAGCTCGGCGGCGGCGCCGAGCGCGATCGGCGCCATCAACACGGCCACGGCGGCGGTCGGCATGAACTGCGCGGCCAGGGCAGTGACCAGGAACAGCGAGGCGAGCAGCACCCTCGGGCCGCCCGACCCCGCTGGGCCGAGGACGGATTCGGCGATGAGCCCGGCGGCTCCGGTACTCTCCATGGCAAGTCCCAAGGCCAGCATCCCGGCGATGAGCACCAGGACCTTCCATTCGATGAACTTGTACACCTCGTCCGCCGTTAGGCAGCCGGTGAGTACCATCAAGAGAGCGCCGGTGGGAGCGGCGATGTAGATCTCCAGCCAACCGAAGCTCACCGACAGGATCATGGCGGCCATCAGGGCCACCGCCAGGGGCGCCTTTTTCTCGCGAAACGCCTCGCGCACCTCGGCACTCAGAACCAGCCAGTCGGGATCCCGCGCCAACTTGGCCAACGCGGAACGCCGGCCGTATACGAGCAGCGCATCCCCGAACTGGAGAGGCGTCGACCGGACCTTCACGTTCCAGTGGTAGACGCGACCGCCACGCTCGATCGCGAGCACCAACAGCCCGTAGCGCTCCCTGAAGCCGAGATCCTGGAGGGTCTTTCCCCCGATCGTCGTTCGTGGCGACAGGGTGACCTCGGCGAAGCCCACCGTATTCGACTCGAGGTCATCCAGCAGCAACGGCTGCTCCCCGTCGAACGCGAGCCCCTGGATCCCCTCCAGGATGGCGAGATCTTCCGCTCTGCCCTCCAGAAACAGCCGATCACCGGCCCGCAGCACGGTGTCTCCCTCCGGGAGGAGACTTCTCTCGCCGTTTCTTCGGATCTCCAGCACGGTCAGATCGAGGGCCGCCCGGATTCTCGTCTCGTCCAGGCGTCGGCCGTCCAGCCACGAGCCTTCAGGCACGACGACCCGCAACAGCCTTCGCTCCAGCCGGTACCGCTGGCTTGCCTCCTCGCCTCCGACCGGTCGGACCTCGGAGAAATCGGGCGCCGCGCGCAGCCCCTCGAGGCGGTCCACATCCGCGCGCAACAGCAGCCGGTCGCCCACCTCGAGCTCGGTCTGATGAAGGCGCGTCCGCTTCACGACGCCGCCCCGGTCGACGGCCAGCACCGTGGCGTGGAACCGGCGTCGGAAGTTGACGTCGACGATGTTCTCTCCGAGGATCGGGGCTCCGTGGGCCACGGTCGCCTCCAGGAAGCCGACCGACTCCGAGAGGAGCTCAGCAGCGACGGGAGGTTCTTCGGTGGAGAGCCTCCTCCAGGTCTTCGCCGCTTCGAGCGCCGAGCGCCTCCCTTCGACCACTATCCGGTCGCGAGGTTTGAGGATGAAAGTGGACGCGGGAGCCAGCAGGTAGTTCCCGTTTCGCACGATGGCGAGGATGGTGAGACCGAGGACCGTTCCGAGCCGGCTCTCGACCAAAGTGCGGCCCTCGAGCGGCGATCGGACCGGAACCTCGAGACTGAACAGCGTCTCCTCGAGCTCGAACTGATCCCACAGGTCTGCGCCGACCCCACCACCCTCCCCGTCCTTTCGACGCTCGGGAAGGAGCCGCCGGCCGATCAGCGCCATGTAGGCCACCCCCCCGACGAGGGCGGCTATCCCGACGGGCGCGTACGCGAACATGCCGAACGCGCCGAGACCGGCTCCCGCCGCGGCCCCGCTGATCAGGATGTTGGGAGCCGTGCCTATCAACGTGGTCATGCCGCCCAGCAACGAGGCGAAGGCGAGCGGGATCAACAGCCTGGAGGACGGAATGCCGGTACGTCCCGAGATCTCCAGAACGACCGGGATGAGGAGCGCGCTCACCGCGATGTTGTTCATGATGCCGGAGAGCAGACCGGCCGTGACCATCAGGAGGAGGGTGAGCCGACCCGCGCCCTCGCCGGCCAACCGTAGGACGTGGTCGCCGACGAAGTGCGCGATGCCGGTTCGGTACAAGCCGCCGCTCAGCACCAGCACCGCCGCGATCGTGATAACGGCCGGGTTGCTGAAACCCTGGATGGCCTCCAGGCCCGAGATGAGCCCCGTCAGGGTGAGCAGCAGCAAGACGATGAGAGCGACCAGGTCGTAGCGCACCCATTCCGTGACGAAGAGCACGACGGCCGCCGCCAAGATAGCCAGCACCAGAAGGATGGAGGGCGTCACGGAATCGCCGAAGCCGGATCCGGAGTCGAAGGCATCGGGGCCGAAAGGAACGAGGACCGACCGTGATGGCAAGCTCCCCCCCTCTGGCGGCCCTCGCGATCTGACTATAATTCGTGGGTCCGACGCGGGCAGCTTGCCCTATCACACTGTGCCGGAAGGATCTGAACCGCATGGACGCGCCCGAGGGGATCGTGATCGCTCCGTCGGTGCTGGCCGCCGACTACGCCCGTCTCGGAGAGCACGTGCGGGAGGCCGAGGAGGCCGGCGCGCGCTGGTTCCAGCTGGACGTGATGGACGGTCGCTTCGTGCCGAACCTGGCGGCCGGGCTCCCGGTGGCGCGAGCCCTTCGAGCGTGCACGGAGGCGTTCGTAGACGCCCACCTGATGGTGCACGAACCCGGCAGGTTCCTGGCGCCCTTCGCCGATGCGGGTGCCGACCTCATCACGATCCACCAGGAGGCGAGCCTCCACCTGCACCGCGATCTCGTCGAGATCCGAAAGCTCGGCTGCCGGTGCGGGGTCGCGATAAACCCGGCGACGCCGGCTGAGGCGATCGGGGAGGTGCTCCACCTGGTCGATCTCGTTCTCGTCATGACCGTGAACCCGGGCTTCGGCGGGCAGCGGTTCATCGCGTCGGTGCTTCCGAAGCTGGGACGAATCCGGGAGATGGCGGCGGCGGCCGGGCTGGATGGCATCCGGTTCCAGATCGACGGCGGCGTGGACACGGAAACGGTACCGCTCGCGGTAGCGGCCGGAGCGGAGGTCCTGATCGCCGGCTCCTCGGTCTTCCGGGGCGCCGGCAGCGTGGCCGAGAACTTCAGTGCTCTGCAGGCCGCCGCCGCTGTGCCGGTGTGACGGCTGCCCGCGGAGAGAGCTCCGTCGAGCCGATCGAATCCGGTTACAGATTCGACGCCCGAAACCAAGGGAGGGTTGAGGGGTTCCAGTTTAGAGACTCCGCAGAGACTCCGCCCGCCGGGCCGGGCCGGAAGCCCTCGAACCGGTGACCGCATGAAGATGACCAAGCGCACATCGAAAACCGGAAGGACGAGCGTTACGGCCGTCTGTAGCTGTCGAATCAGCTTCCGACGGCGGGGGACCGCGGTGCGCGCGTAGATCGAAAGATCGTTCCGGATGGCGCCACGAGCCGCGAGCCCCGAGCTCGCGGCTTTTTTGTATTTAGGGTACTTCAACGAGCGAAGAGACGATGGAACCAGTCCTCGGCCTCCGGGAAAAGCCAGGCTCTGATGTGACGCTGTCACGCTCGGCGCGCGCGCTGGTCGAGAGCATCGGGCGGACGCCGCTGCTCCACCTGCCCTCGCCGGATCCGCGCGTCGAGATCCTCGGCAAGGCCGAGTGGCTCAATCCGGGCGGATCGGTGAAGGATCGCACGGCGTGGTCGATCGTTCGGGATGGGCTGTGGGCGGGCGGGCTGGCGGAACGGTCCCTTCTGGACGCGAGCTCGGGAAACACGGCCATCGCCTATGCCATGATCGGGGCGGCCGTCGGCTTCGAGGTCACCCTCTGCGTGCCGGAAAACGCGAGCCGGGAGAGGCTGCAGACCCTGGAGGCCTTCGGAGCAGACATCATCCTCACGGACCCGCTGGAGGGCACCGACGGCTCGATCCTCGAGGCTCGACGCTTGGCCAGGGCTTCGCCGGATCGCTACTGGCACGCCGACCAGTACTCGAACCCGGCCAACTGGCGGGCGCACTACGAGGGCACGGCTCTCGAGATCTGGCAGCAGAGCGGTATAGGCATAACTCACTTCGTGGCCGGCCTCGGCACGACCGGGACCCTGATCGGAACCGGCCGGCGACTTCGTGAGCTCGAAAGCCGGGTGCGGATCATCGCGGTGGAGCCGCTCGAGGCCCTGCACGGCATCGAGGGCCTGAAGAACCTCGATTCGGCGCTGCGTCCGGCGATCTACGATCCGGCCGTGGCCGACGAGAGGATCAGGATCTCCACGGAGGAGGCCCAGAGTTGGGCACGAAGGCTCGCGCGCGAGAGCGGACTCTTCGTCGGCACGTCCTCCGGGGCCGCCTACGCGGCTTGCGTTCGGGTTGCTGGACGACTCGAAGCCGGCAGGATCGTCACGGTCCTGCCGGACGGCGGAGACCGCTACCTGGACGAGAGAGCCAGCCGAGCGTGAGCGTCACGAGAGCCCGGCTGGAGATCGGCTCGAAGATCTGCGCCGATCTGCTCGCATCCGCGGCGCAGGGCTACCCAGGGGAGGCCTGCGGAATGCTGCTCGGCCGTATCGAAGGGAACAGACGGGTAGTCGAGGGCTTCCGGCCCGTCCAGAACCGCTGGTCCGAGAGAGACGACCGTTACCTGGTGGACCCGGAGAGCCTTCGACGCGCTCTGGCCGCCGAGGAGGAGGGCGGCCCACGAGTGCTCGGATTCTATCACACCCACCCTGACGCCCCGCCGTCCCCGTCGGAGACAGATCGCGAGCTGGCATGGCCGTGGTACTACTACGTGATCATCCGGGTCGCGGCGGGAGGGCCCGAGGAAACGCGCGCCTGGGAGCTGAATCCGGACAGCGGCCGCTTCGAGGAGCGGTCGATCCGCTATACTTGATCGATGTACGCCAGCGAGAGGTGTGAGAATGGCTAGAGTCTCGATACGCATCCCGACACCGCTGAGGCCCTTCGTGAACGGGCGATCGAGCGTCGACGTCGAGGCACAGACCGCCCGCGAGGCGCTCACGCGGCTTACCGAGTCCAACGAGCGCCTTCGTGCCCAGCTTGTCGATGACGACGGCGAGCTGCGGAACTTCGTGAATATCTACGTCGGTACGAGCAATCTTCGCGACCTGCCGGAGGATCCGGTGTTGGAGGAAGGGGCGGAGCTGAGCATCATCCCGTCGATCGCCGGCGGCCGCGCATCGGAGGTGACCGAGGCGGTGGGCAGCAGCGTCGAAGCCGAGCAGGTCGGGCTCACGACCGCTGAGCTTCGCCGCTACAGCCGCCACCTTCTCATCCCCGAGGTGGGCGTGGAGGGACAGGAGCGGCTCAAACGAGCTCGGGTTCTTCTCGTCGGCGCCGGCGGTCTGGGCTCGCCCATCGCGCTCTATCTCACGGCAGCCGGAGTAGGGACGATAGGCATGGTCGACCATGATGTGGTGGACTTCACCAACCTGCAGCGACAGATCCTTCACGATACGTCCTCCGTCGGCACCGCGAAGCTGGAATCAGCTCGGGCTCGCCTCCATGCGATCAATCCCGACGTGGACGTCGAGACATTCGAGACCCGGCTGGACTCGGGCAACGCGCTGGAGATCATGCAGGGGTGGGAGGTAGTGGTGGACGGGAGCGACAACTTCCCGACTCGCTATCTCGTCAACGACGCGGCCGTGCTCCTGGGAATCCCGACGGTTTACGGCGCGATCTTCCGCTTCGAGGGGCAGGTGTCCGTCTTCGGAGCCGAGAACGGACCCTGCTATCGCTGCCTGTTTCGTGAGCCGCCGCCCGCAGAGCTGGCGCCGAGCTGCGCTGACGCCGGCGTGTTCGGCGTGCTCCCGGGCATCGTCGGCACGATACAGGCGACCGAGACGATCAAGCTCATTCTGGGTCAGGGCCGACCACTCAGCGGACGCATCCTACTCATCGACGCCTTGCAAATGCAGTTTCGCGAGCTAAGCATCCATGCGGATCCGTCGTGCCCGGTGTGCGGCGAGAACCCGACGATCACCGAGCTGATCGACTACGAGGAGTTCTGCGGGGTGAACGTGGACCGAGACGGATCGGCTGAAGGCGTTCCCGAGATCGAGGTGACCCAACTCCAGCGGTGGCTGGATGAAGGCCGAGACTTCCAGCTGATCGACGTGCGCGAGCCGTACGAATGGCAGATCTGCAACCTGGAGCCACAGGGAGCCCGTCTGACCCCGCTCGGCGTCTTCCCCACCGTCGTAGGAGAGCTGGATCCGGCCACTCCGTTGGTCGTCTACTGTCGCTCGGGGGCGCGCAGCGCGTTGGCGGTGGAGAAGCTGCGCGAAGCGGGTCTCGACGCGATCAACCTGAAGGGCGGGATCCTGGCCTGGGCCGAGGAGGTCGACGAGAGCATGCCGACTTATTGAGCCTGTGATGAAGCTGGAATGAAGATCGTCTCTCTCCTCGCCGCTGCGACCGAGATCCTCTGCGAGCTCGGTCTGGAGGGAGAGCTCGTCGGTATCTCCCACGAGTGCGACCACCCACCAGAGGCTCTCGACCGCCCACGGATCAGCAAGCCGACCTTCGATGTCACCGATAAGAGCAGCGGTGCGATCGATCAGGCGATCCGCGAAAGCGCCTCGTCCCGAAGCGATCTCTATGAGATCGACGTCGACCAGCTCCGAGAGCTCTCGCCCCACCTCATCCTGGCTCAGGCCATGTGCGAGGTGTGCGCCGTGCCGACGGAGGGCGCTCGGGAAGCGGCTCGAGCGGCGGAGATCGAAGCGGACGTGCTCTCGCTGGATGCGCACTCCATTCGCGACGTGTTGGAGAGCGTGACGCTTATCGGTGAAGCAACCGGAGCGGCGGAGCGAGCCGAGGTCGTCGTCGGGAATCTGCGGCGGCGCTCTCACGAGGTCACCCGAGCGGTGGCCGGAGCGCCGCGCCCACGCGTCCTGGCTCTAGAGTGGCTCGATCCGCTCTTCGTCCCTGGTCACTGGGTGCCGGAGATGATCGATCTGGCGGGCGGCGAGTGCGTGGCGGGCGAGGCGAAGGGCCGATCGGTCCAAACGACGGAGGAGGAGCTGGCCGGCGCGGACCCTGACGCGCTTCTCATCATGCCCTGCGGCTTCGGGCTCGCGGCGACCCGTCGAGAGGCCGATACGCACGCGGAGCTCCTCGCGAGGTTGGCCCCGCGGGCGATCGATGGCGGACGCGCGTTCGTGGTGGACGGGTCATCCTACTTCAACCGGTCGGGCCCGCGGATCGTGGACGGGATCGAGATCCTGGGGGGACTTCTGCACCCCGAGCTGCTGGCGCTCCCCGTGGCGGGCGCGGCCGATACGTGGAGACCGGTAGCGACGAGCGACTCCAACGAGCCGACGGAGATCGCCGCCGGGATCTGACCCTGCCGCCCGGGACTAGCTGTCCAGAACGACCTGCCTGACGGCGATCACGCTCGGCAGTCCCGAGAGCTCCTCCAGAAGCTCCTTGGAGAGAGGGGCATCGGTCCGGATGACACCCAGCGCTTCGCCGCCTGCTTCGGTGCGGGCGAGGTGGTACTCGGCGATGTTGACCTCGGCCTCGCCCAGGCAGGAGCCGACCTCGCCGATCACGCCCGGCATATCCCGATTCTTCACGAGGACCAGGTTGCCGCGCGGCATCGCGTCGACGTGGAAGCGGCCGACGCGCGTGAGCCTCCGATGTCCTTCTTCCAGCAGCGCACCACCGACCACCTGCTCGCGGGGACCGCCGGTCGCGGTGAGCTCCACGTAGTTGGCGTAGTCGGCGATGCGGCGACGACGCACCCGGGCCACGTCGATGCTCCGCTCGTCGGCGACCGCGAGGGCGTTGACGAGGTTCAGCGGAGAGGCCACGGTCGAGCGCAGGTAGCCCTCCAGGCAGGCGGCGGCGAGCAGCCGCAGAACGCGGCGCATGGAACCGGCATAGCGAACCTCCAGGCGCTCGCAGCGCCCGTCGGTGAGAGCGGACAGGACGACGCCGAGCCGGCGCCCGAGCTCGAGCAGCGGCTCGAGACGCGCACGTTCCTTCGGATCGATCTGCGGTACGTTGAGCGCCGAGGTGAGGTCCGCCGCAACCAGCGCATCCCGAACGCGCTTGGCGATCTCCAGCGCCACCTCGCGCTGCGCCTCCACCGTGGCGGCGCCCAGATGAGGTGTCATCACGAGGTTCGGCGCCTCCCGGAGTGGATGCTCGCCGGGGAGCGGCTCCGTCTCGCACACATCGAGGGCGGCGCCTCCCAGCTTGCGTTGCTGCAATGCGACGGCGAGGGCCCGCTCGTCGACGATCCCTCCACGCGCCGCGTTGATCAGGGTCGCGGTCGGCTTCATTCGGGCGATCTCCGCCACTCCGATCATCCCTCGCGTCTGCTCGGTGAGGGGCACATGCACCGTCACGAAGTCAGCTCGCTCCAACAGCTCGTCCAGCTCCACCCGCTCGATGCGCTCGTCGGCGGCCCGTTCGCTCGAGAGGTACGGATCGTAGGCGAGGATCCGCATGCCGAATGCGTGCGCACGGCGCGCGACCTCCGTGCCGATGCGGCCGGCACCGATAACGCCGAGCGTGTTGCCTTGGAGCTGGCGGCCCCTGAGGGCCTTGCGGTCCCAGCGACCCTCTCGCACGGAGCGGTCCGCCTCCGCGACCCGGCGTGCGGCCGCCAGGAGAAGCGCGAAGGCGAGCTCCGCCGTCGAGCTGGTGTTGCCGCCCGGAGCATTGATGACGGCGACCCCACGACGCGTCGCCGCCCTCATGTCGATGTTGTCCACCCCGACGCCCGCCCGACCGATCACCTCGAGATGCTGCGCGACGTCCAGGAGCGGCCCGTCGACCTGCGTACCGCTACGCACAATCAGTCCCTCCGCATCCCCGAGGGCCTCCTCCAGCGCCTCCCTTCCCTCCGACGATACGTCCACGACCTCGAGCTCATCGGCGGCGCCGAGCAGGTCTAGTCCCTCGGTCGAGAGGGGATCGGCGATCACCACCCTCTTCACCCGCCGTTCCTTTTCCGTGTGCTCCCGCGTTCGGGTCACCGTGGCCGACCCGGTAAGCGCTATGCCGTCGTTCACGTGATCAACACCTTACCCAGCTCCTCGAGCAGGTCTTCGAGTTGCTCCATCGTGTGGTCCCCCATGTGGCCGATACGAATCGTCTCCTGCTTCAGCTTCCCGTATCCGGCCGCGATCGCATAGCCTCGTTCCCTGAGCCGATTCACGACCTCGGGTCCGCCCATCTCCTCGGGATCCGGCAGCCGCACCGCGGTCACAGTCGGAGAGCGGTAGCCGGGCGGAGCGATGATCTCGAAGCGCCGACCCGTCTCGGCGGCAAGCCTGGCCAGCCAGAGGTGCGTGTGATCCGCCATCTGCTGATGACGCCGCCAGCGAGCTTCCAGACCTTCGTCCACGATGTGCGCGAGCTGATGACGAAGCGCGAACATGAGTGAGACGGCGGGCGTGTTCGGCGTCATCATCCGGTCGAGACTCTTCTCGAACTTCAGAAGATCGAAGTAGAAGCCGCGGTGCTCGATCTCGCCGGCTCTTGCGAGGGCCCGCTCCGAAGCGGCGGCGAGTGAGATCCCGGGTGGCAGCGCCAACGCCTTCTGGGCGCCGGTGAGCACGTAGTCGAGGCCCCAATCATCCATCCACAGCGGGGCCCCACCCATCGAGCTCACCGTGTCCACCGCCAGCAGGATATCATCGAACTCCGCCACGACGGCCGCGATCTCGCGCACCGGGTTCAACGTTCCGGTGGAGGTCTCCGAGTGGACGACCGTCACGAGGTCGTAGCGATGACGATCCTCCGCGAGCAGCTTGCGCAGATCCTCGGGCAGGTTCGCCTCGCCCCACTCGACGGCCAGGCGGTCCGCCTGCCGACCGGTCGCTTCGGCGATGGCGTGGAAGCGGCCGCTGAACGCGCCGCATACCAGACAGAGGGCGCGCTTTCGGCTCAGGTTGGTGATCGCCGCCTCCATCATGCCCGTGGCGGAGGAGGTGGAGATGTAGACCGGCCGTTTCGTGCCGAAGAGATGCTTGAGCTCGGGCTGGACCGATCCGATCAGGGCCTGGATCTCCTCGCTCCGGTGCCCGATGACCGGCTGTGCCATCGCAGCCAGCGTCTCCGGCCGGACCTCGGTCGGGCCGGGGAGGAAGAAGCGCCCGTACTCGAGCCTCGTCTTCGTCTTATTCTCGATCATCGTGCTGTCCGAATGCATGGATCTCTTCCCTATTGACTCTATTGACTCTCGGGAGCCGGCCGGTCGCGGGAGCCGTCAAAACGGGCCACGGCCAGACCGTCACGCACGGGTAGGAGGACGCTCTCGAAGCGTGGATCTTCCGCCAGACGGCGGTTGAAGAGTCGGATCGCCTCCGTCTCCACATCCCGGGCGGATGCATCGACGACTTTCCCCTCCCAGTACGCGTTGTCTCCCAGCAGGAGACCCCCTGATTTCAGGAGCTCGCAGGCAGCGTTCAGATAGTACGGATAATTACCCTTGTCCGCATCGATGAAGATCAGATCGAAGGCTGCCGTCTGCCTCGGATTACGCAGAATACGCTCCTCGATCACGTCGCGGGCGTCTCCTTCCAGCACCTCGATCCGCCTCTCTCCAGCTCGATCGAAGGCCTCTCGAGCCAGAGCCGCGTGGCCTGGCTCGGCTTCGACGGTGGTCAGCCGCGCCTCATCCGGCAGCAGGGAGATCAACCACAGCGCGGAGTACCCACCGAGAGTGCCCAGCTCCAGCAGCCGCTCGGCTCCCGCGAGCTTGGCAAGAACGGCCAGGATGCGGCCCTCCAGAGCAGAGACCTGAATCGTCGGGAACCCCCGTTCCTCCATCTGGGCCCGGATCCAGCGGTGTGTCTCCGTCTCTTGAGCGAACAGCTCCTCTGAGTACTCGAGCAGGGGCGCCATGTCGTTCGGGGGCATCGGCTATCCCTCTCCGTTTGTCGACGTGATGCCCTCACCGGCCTGTGCGTCTTCGCAGGTGCGGGCCGCGGAGCGGATCCAGACCCTCACGCGAGGCGGGCTGCCAGCTCTCGGATCGGTCCGCACGGCACGAACGGCCCGCGAGACCGTGGCGGCATCCGCCCGTGCGAGGGCGCAGACCGTCGGTATGCCCGCCGATATTAGCGCGGCGGCGTTCTCGGCACCCATGCCACGAAACACCGTCAGGCCCGCGGCCGCGACAAGGTCCCTGGCTCGGTCGGCGGCGATACCGTGCTCCGAGAGTAGATCGGTTCCGGCCGAGGAGAGCACCTCCACGCTGCCGACACCGGCCGCCTGCAGGATTCGAAGCTCGCCGGACGTGAGGCCGGGCAGCGCCTCGAGCGCCGGATATGTCGAGTCGATCGTCCAGCGCTCCATGCCGAGGGTGACGAAAGCCCCGAACACGAGGGCGCTCGCCGCAGCGGCGCTCCTGGTGGCGGCGACGCTCGTGGCGGACCGGGAAGCGACGGCGGTCACGGCCGATTCGGAGCCTGCCGGAGGAGCTCCCTCGAAGATCCCTCCCCAGCCGGGTACGGCGATGCCGCCGTTGACGAGCGCTTGATACACGACGAAACAGTCCAACGCGAAGACCGGAAAGCCCAGGAAGCCCGGAAGCGGCATCTCGAACAGTTTGTGCCCCTCCAGCCCCGGGACCGTGTAGATCCACCGGGCTCCGGCAAGGGAGTTGAACCCCTCCCACGCCAGCCCTACCGCCGCTCCGGCGAGGAGGATTTGAGCGATCCTCTCATATCGGCCGTGCTCGAGATCGGCCAGCAGAGACCGCTCCGGGGCACGCCGATAGTTCCACGGCTCCAGGACGAGGGTAAGAAACCCCCAGACGAGCGGGAAGAAGAGGCGCGGCTGCCAGAGCGCCAGGAGGAGGAGCGCGAATCCCGCGCCGACAAGCGCGGCAGGGTACCGGCTCAGAGGCAGCTCGGGGCCCGCCCAGTCTCTGGCGACGCCCAAGCGCTGGGCCCAGCGGTAGGCGAGGTAGATCGCCGGCAGAACCGTCGCGAAGGCCGTGAAGGCGCCGAGCATCCTCGCCGGACGGTCCTCGGCGGCGAAGACGTAGTACCAGTTGGCGAGGCGAAGATTCACCAGCTCGAAGAAGAACCAGAGGCACGCCGACCAGAAGAGGAGGCTGAGGGCGAGGCGTGTCGAGGCTGGCCACCTGCCCGTGATCGCCGCGTAGCCGGCGCAGAGCGCAATCAGCGTCGGGTACCAGGCCCAGTGGTAGTACCAGCCAATAAACGGCTGCACGCCACTGGCGGCGGCGACCGTCGCGAAGGCGAGCACGGCCAGCGCCATCAGCAGCAGCGCCACGGAGCTTCGGATGGCACCGCAGTCCCGTCGCGACCCGTGGCGGTTGACGAGGCG
>CAMYMV010000020.1:62692-92480 GCA_947259585.1 uncultured Gemmatimonadales bacterium
TGACGAGGCGGCGCGGCCGGGCAAACTTCACGGCCACTTCTCCACCGAGCGTGGCCCGCTCGGGAACGGACGCGTCAACGGAGCCCGTGGTCGGCATGCGGTACATAGCGATGACAGCCGTCTTGCCCTTGGAGGTCCTGCAACGAGCCAAGGACTTCTACGGCGCTCACACGCGCCTCAAGATCGGCGAGGAGACATCCGACTCCGTGACCTTCCGCGGGGCGATAGGCAGGGCGACGATCCGAGTGGGCCGCGAGCACGGCCACACCACGGTCCACGCCTCCACCGACCGGGTCGTCGGCCTCGACGTAACCGACATCACCAAGCGGTTCCTCTACACTCTCAGCGGCGCCTAGCATGAGCGACACCCCGTCCGATCCCAAGACACGAGAGCCCGGCTCACCGCGCAGGCAGGCCGGCCAGGCCCCTCAGCTCACCGTTCGGCTGATCATGCCCGACCGATGGCTGGAGCACGTCGCCGAGCTGCCGGCCACGACGACGCTCGCGGAGGCGAAGCGGCTCGGTCTTCAGGCGATGCTTCTCCGTGATACGGACGATCCCGACGACTTCTACGTGGAGTATGCCGAGAAACAGGTGTCTGAAGAATCCATGACCCTGGCCGAGCTCGGAGTTCAGCCGCGAGAGGCCGTCTCGATACGCGCCTACGACCTGGGTCATTACCCCCGCTTCGAGGGGTAGATCGACCGGCACCTCGACCCTGCCGTGGTTCCGCCGACGTCAGCGACCCGCCGCCGACTCCGCCTACTCCGCCGACTCCGCCGACCCGTACTCGTCGGCCAGCACGCCATAGAGCACCACGTCCACGAATCGACCCCACTTCCTCACGTGCTCTCGGCGGTATCCCTCGCGCACCATTCCGATCTTTTCGAGCACGCGCCCTGACGAAGCGTTGTGCGCGAAATGGTGGGCGTGAATACGGTTCAGACTTAGTTCTTCGAAGCCGTAACGGAGAACGGCGAGAGCCGCCTCGGTGGCCAAGCCTCGGCCCCAGTAGGGCTTGCCGATCCAGTAGCCCAGCTCCGCTAGCCGGTTCTCCGGATCCAGCTCCAGGCCGACCGCTCCGACCAGCTCTCCCGGCCGAAGCGTGTCATCGGATCCGGCGGCGAAATCTCCACGCAGCTGGACCGCGAACACGACGGCCTGGCCCCTGGATCGTCGCTCGGCCTGGGAGTCGATCCATGCCTCCGCCAACCCATCCTCGTACGGGTGTGGGATGTTGGCCGTGTTCGCCGCGATCTCGCGGTCGCCCGCCAGCTCCCGTACGCGTGGCGCGTCCTCCATCCGGAGAGCTCTGAGGAGGAGACGCCGAGTCGGGATCTCGGGCACCTCCTTCCCCACCGGACTACCCGGCGCCGACGTCTCTGTCATCGCGGCGGGCCTCCCTCGTCCTCTTCATCCTCGTCTTCTTCATCCTCATCTGTTTCGAACGCCTCCAGCCCCTCCCGCACGAGCCACGGGACCATGAGGAGCGCCGCGACGGGATCCGCCCACCACCAGCCGGCCAACGCGTTCGCGCCGAGGCCGAGCAGCAACGCGAATGAGAGGTAGGCGCAGGCGATCGTCTCCTTGGCCTCCTGCCGGAGCGCACGACTCCCGAGCTCGTCGGCGGCCCGCAGCTTGCCGATCCCCAGCAGGGGCATGATCAGGAGAGAGAGGATCGCGAGCACCACGCCCAGCCAGCTCTCCTGGGGAGCCTGGCGGCTCCAGAGAATCCAACCGGACTGGATGATCACGAAAGCGGCGAGGGCGATGAGCGTGACGCCCACGAAGCGGCTGACGGCCGCCTCCACGCTTTGCACCCGCTCGACCTCGGCGCCGCGCGCCTCCAGGCTGAGGCGCCACAGCACGACGGCGGCGGCGGAAAGCTCGATCACGCTGTCGAGGCCGAAGCCGACGAGGGCGATGCTGCCGGCCTGCACCCCCGCGTAGAGGGCGACTCCTGCTTCGATGAGGTTGTAGGCTACGGTGGCGAGCGCGAGCCACACGGCACGACCGAGCCATCTCCTGCGTGACGAGATCCCGGCCGGGCCGCTCCTCTCCGGCGAAGAGGGCATCACTCCACGCCCGCCCGCTCGCTGCGGCGCTCCAAAAGCAGCACGTCCCGCCAGCGGCCGTCCAGCTTGCCGAGCCGTTCCCGGACCCCTACGAGCCGGAAGCCGGCCCGCTCGTGCATCCCCAGGCTGCCCGCGTTCTCGGCGAACAGGCCGGCCTGGAGCGTCCAGAAACCGGCGTCTTCGGACGCGAGGATCACCTGCGCCAGCAGGGCCGAGCCCAGGCCGCGGCCCCGGCTGGACGCCGCCACGTACACGCTCACCTCGGCGACTCCGCCATAGGCGCAGCGATCCGAGACGGGGGTGAGCGCCGCCCAGCCGCGCACCGCTCCATCGACCTCCGCCACGAACCGGCAATCCGAGATGTGAGCGCCGTCCCAGGACTCCCACGACGGGACTTCCGTCTCGAAGGTCGCGTTCCGAGTGGCAATCCCCTCGGCGTAGATGTCGCTGACCGGCTCCCAGTCGGTGGCTTCGAGTCTCCTGATCTTCACGCGTCATCCCCCTCCCGCGACTCGACGGCGACGCCGACCTCCTGCCCGTGGGAAAGCTCCAGCGTGTGGCCGTCCGGATCGGAGAGCATGGCGAGGCACCCGGCGGGGCCGCCGGTCTCCCGCAGCGGCTCGCGCAGACTCCCCTCCGCGGCGGCGAGGGCGCACTGTCTCTCCAGCTCTGCGCGGGTCGAACACGCCACGCCCAGGTGGGCGAAGGGGCCGAGCGGCCGATCCACGCGGCTGGCCTCCATCAGCACGACGACGAACGGTCTCGTGCGATCGCTGAGCCAGGCGATCTCCATGTCCGCGTCCGTCGTTTGGGCGCGGCGGTGCACGACCTCCATCTTCGCGTATCTAGCGTAGAACTCTATGCTTCGGTCCAGGTCGGTCACTTCCAGAGCCACATGCGTCAGCCCCCTGTCCACCACGTTATCGATCTCACCTTCGTGGCCGGCGGCGCCTCGCGTCAGCCCCACATCGGCAGGGCCCCGGCGGCGTGGCCACCGAAACAACGGAGCCACCAGGCCGCCGATCGTGGCACCGACAACAACGGTGAAGCCGAGCGGGCCGAGGTGCTCGATCGGACCCGCACCGATCGCCCGGTTCATGTACATCCCGAGCCCCAGAAAGAGGGCTCCACCCAGGAGCGCCCCGGTCGCCGACCTTCGGAGCAAGGGCCTCATTCGAACCTACTCGAGCGGGTGGCGGGAGAAATAGGACCGCGTCTCCCTCCAGACGATCCCGGACAGCAGGAGGAGCCCGATCAGGTTGGGGAACGCCATGAGGGCGTTCATGATGTCCGAGAGCAGCCACACGACGTCCAGCTTCGCAACGGCGGCCACGGCGATCACACTCACGAACGCGAGGCGATAGGGGAAGATCGCCTTCACGCCGATCAGGTACTCCAGATTCCGCTCGCCGTAGTACGACCACCCGAGCATCGTGCTGAAAGCGAAGAAGGAGAGACAGACCGCCACGATCACGCCGCCGGCCTCTCCCGGGAGTCCGGTGCTGAACGCCTGCTGGGTGAGGTTCGCCCCGTCGAGCCCGCTGGTCCACGACCCGGTGCTGAGGATCGCGAGTCCGGTGAAGGAGCAGACGACGATCGTGTCGATGAAGGTCTGGGTCATCGAGACCATCGCCTGCCGCACGGGCTCGTTCGTCTGCGCCGCGGCGGCGGCGATCCCGCCCGTGCCGAGCCCCGACTCGTTGGAGAACACCCCGCGAGCGACACCGAAGCGGACGGCCTGTGCCACCGTATAACCGATCGCGCCCCCGCCCGCGGCCATGGGAGTGAAGGCTCCCTGGAAGACGAGTCGGAGCGCTTCGGGCACCTGACCGATGTTGAGCAGGATGACCAGTCCGGCAGCGCCCATGTAGAGGACGATCATCATCGGCACGAACACGGCGGTGAAGCGGCCGATCGACTTGATCCCTCCTAGGATGACGGCTCCCACGCAGGCGGCGACCACGAGCCCCGTAAGCCAATGCGGAAGCGCGAACGACCGGTTGAGGGCATCCGCAACCGCCTGGGACTGGACGCCGTTTCCGATTCCGAACGCGGCGATGGAGGCGAACACGGCGAAGAGGACGGCGAGGAGCTTTCCGACGCCTCCCCAGCGAATACCGTTCTCAAGATAGTACATGGGACCGCCGGACTTCTCTCCGCGCGCGTCCGTCTCGCGAAACCGAACGCCCAGGACGGCCTCGGAGTACTTCGTGGCCATCCCGACCAGTCCGGTCATCCACATCCAGAAGAGCGCTCCCGGTCCACCCGCCGCGATCGCCGTGGCGACGCCGACGATATTCCCCGTCCCCACCGTCGCGGCGAGCGCCGTCATCAGAGCCTGGAAGTGCGAGATGTCCCCTTCGGCCCCCTCCTCGCGCCGCTTGATGAGTGCCAGCCATAGGGAGTGCTTGAGCTGGCGGAACTGGATCCCGCGGAGCAGCAGGGTCAGATAGACGCCCGTCCCGACGAGGAGGATGATCAGGGGCGCGCCCCAGACGAAGGATTGGACGTCAGCCAGCATGCGGTGCCTCCCACGATCGGTTGGCAAAGTCGGGTCAGGATCGCACATTGCCGGCCGTGGCAGGCTCTGCGCGGGAACGTGCCTGCGAGTGCAGCGAAACGGCCCGGCCGGCCCATACTGGGCCGACGTTCTCGGAGCCGTCAACAATCTCCCGGGGCATTCAGCTCCAAAACGGGGGCTCATGCAGGCGAATCGACCTCGGAGTGAGCCGGAAGTGCTTCGCGAGCTTCTCCCGGCGATCGAGCGCGGCCGTCACATCGCGATGCTCGCGTCGAGCGGGTCCGGGCACGAGCTCGTGTTCAAGGCGGCAGCCCAATCGGACTGTGAGGCGGGCGAAGGAACGCAGGCGCTCATCCTCTCGCCGACCCGGGACGCTGCGCTCAGGCTGGCGGCCGCCATCGCCGGCGATCCATCGGACCCTCCCCTGGACCTGATCGTCTGGCCGTCCGCCGGAGAGGCGACCGAGGCCGCCGCTCCCGGGATCATGATCGGTCCTCCTGTCCCGCTGCTGAGAGAGATCCGCCGGGGCCGACTGCAGACATCGGGCGTGAAGCTGATCTGCGTCGACGGGGCCGATCAGATGGTGGCGCTGGGCGAGTGGGGGTCGGCCGAGGCTCTCCTCGACACCGCCGGGCCGGAGGCCCGGAAGGTCGTAGCGAGCGCCTCCTTCGAGGGGGAGCTGGCCGACCTCCTGAAACGGCAGCTGGGCCGCGCACGGCGCTGGCCGGAAGAGCTCTTCTCGGAGGCGCCGACGAGTGGGGGCACCGCCGGCGCCCGCCCGGAGATCCTCTGGTACGGAGCCGCCGCGCGCGAAGAAGGGCGGCTGGACCTGCTCGCGGCGGCCCTGGCGAAGGCCGCCCGGGAAGCGGCGCGGGGGGGAAGAGAGACCGCCGTTTCGGTCGTCACCTGTCCCGACGGCGAGTCGGCAGAGCGTGTGCGCACCGGCCTGCGCTCACGCGGCGTGCCGGCGCATGCCCCCGAGGCGGAAGCGGAGCCGCCCGCAGGAGGCACGCTCGTGACCACGGAAGCGGATGGGACGGAGGGGGAGTTCGCGGCTGCCGTGCGCTGGGGCCTCCCCGCGGACCTCGACGCCTACACGAAAAGGATGCCTGCCGCCGGCTCGAAGGTGACGATCATCGACGCGCTGCACCTGCCACAGCTTTCCCTTCTTGCGCGCCGCGCCGGTTGGGATCTCCGGCCCGTTACCGTCCCTCCGGCGGTGGAAGGCGGCTCCGTGGAACGCTTCCGTCAGACCGTGCTTGATCGCCTGCAGGCCGGGGACGTGTCCGCCGAGCTCCTTCTCCTCGAGCCGCTGCTGCGGGAACAGCCGGCCGCGCTGGTGGCTGGAGCGCTGGCGGCGCTGCTGCGGGAACGCCCCGAACCGGAGGGGCCGGCCGCGGGGGCGGCGGCGGAGGCCCCAGCGGCCGCGGCGGCGCGTGCGTCGCGCGAGGCGGTCCTTCCCGCGTGGACGAGGATCTTCATCAGCGTCGGGAAACGGGACGGAGCGGGGCCGGGAGACATCGTCGGGGCGATCGCCGGGGAGAGCGGGGCGACCGGCGGGCAGATCGGGAAGGTTGAGATTCGATCCAGCTTCACGCTGGTGGATATCGATGCGGAGATCGCCGACCTGGTGATCGATCGGCTCGGGGGGGTCCAGATCAAGGGCCGAACGGTGGTGGCTCGCCGCTCGCGGGAGGCCGGCGGCTAGAGCGCGTCCGAGTGGGTGGCGGGCTCCTAGAGCGAGTCCTTGAGCCCCTTTCCGGCGCGGAAGGTGGCGGTCGTGCTCGCGCCTATGCGGATCGGCTCGCCGGTCCGCGGGTTCCGCCCCGATCTCGCCTTGCGCCGGCGTATCTCGAAGGTGCCGAAGCCGGTGATCTGGACCTTGTCATGGCGCTGGAGCGCGCGAGCGATGATCCCTTCGGGAGTGTCGAAGAGGGCGTCCAGGCATCGCTGGGCCTCCGCCTTGGAGATGCCGGCTCGGTGCGATAGCGAGTCGATCAGGTCGGTCTTGTTCACGATCGCTCCTCTTCGTGAAGGTGGATGAAACGTCGTGATTGGGGAGGAACGAAGGCAGGTTAGATGCGCCATCCGAGAGCGTCAAGATCGAAAGCGCGCCGGCGGCTGCCGGTGCCTGGGGCGGCTCGGCCCGGCCAGGTCGACGCATGGTAAACTTTCGCATACTCGTCCGTCGCACGGTTCTCGTGCTGCTGCTGGTAGCGATCTTCACCGTGATCGGGACGGTCGCTTTTCTCCAGTTTCCCGGGTGGACCCTCTCCGACGCCCTTTATATGACGATCATCACCCTCTCGGCCGTGGGCTACGATGAGGTGCGGCCCCTGAACGATCAGGGCCGCGCCGTGGCGGCCCTGCTGCTGGCCGGCGGGATCACTTCGATGGGCCTCTGGTTCGCGCTGATCACTTCGGCGATCGTCGAGATGGACCTCGCCAACGTGTATCGACTCCGAAAGACCAGGCGGAAGATGATGCAGCTGAAGGACCATATCATCGTGTGCGGCGCGGGACGCATGGGACTCCAGGTGATGCGCGAGCTCATCCACGAGGGTGTCCCCTACGTCGTCATCGAGCAGGATCCCGCGCGCGCAGAGGAGATCCGATCGCTGCTCGACGACGTCCTAATCGTCGAGGCCGACGCGACGAGGGACGAGAGCCTGGACGAGGCTCACATCTGGACGGCTCGAGGGCTGATCGCGGCCCTGCCGGACGACGTGTCGAACCTGTTCGTCTGTCTGAGCGCCAAGGGCCTGCGGCCGGATCTGGAGATAGTGGCCAAGGCCTTCGAGAAAGAGGATATCGCCAAGCTGCACATAGCCGGTGCAGACCACGTGATCAGCCCCACGATCACCGGCGGCAGCCGGATGGCATCCGTCCTCCTCAGGCCCCAGGTGGTCAGCTTCCTGGACGTCGTGACGAGTGCCGAAGGGTTGAACCTGCGGCTGGAAGAGCTGGGGGTGCCCGCCGACTCGCCCCTGGCAGGCCACACTCTGGCGGAAGCGCAGATCCCGCAGAGGACCGGGCTGATCGTCATCGCGATCCGCCACGCGGCGGACAGGGACGCGTTCATCTACAATCCCGGACCTGACGAAAAGATCTTGGCCGACGACGTCCTCATCGTGCTCGGCAGCCAGGAGCAGATCGATTCCCTTCAGGATACCGTCCGCGCCTGACCGCTCGCGGTCTCGACCCTCGCCCCGGAGCGGGGGAACGCCCGAGCCGCTACAGCGCCGGGCGATCGTCGTCGTGCCGGCCGTCCTCGGAGGAATCGTGCTCTCCTGGCTCGCTCTCACCTGGGCCACCCTGCCGAACGTGAGCAAGCTCGCTGAGACATGGCCCGACACCACCGCCTACATGCACATCCGAATCGCCGAGGCGGCGCGGCGCGGCGAGGGGCTCGACCTTCGCCACCGCCCGGTGCCGCTCCACGAGGTCCCGCGCTCCCTACGCCGAGCCGTGCTGGTCTCGGAGGACGCGGCCTTCTTCGACCACTCGGGCTTCGACTGGTACGAGCTGCGAGCGGCGATCCAGAAGGCGTGGCAGGAGAGGGAGGCGCCGAGAGGCGCGAGCACGATTACGCAGCAGCTGGCCCGCAACCTCTACCTCTCGCCTAGACGCAGCCTGAGCAGGAAGCTCCGGGAGGCGCTCATCACCCGGCGCCTCGAGAGAAAGCTCTCCAAGAACCGGATCTTCGAGCTCTACCTGAGCGTGATCGAGCTCGGCAAGGGCGTCTTCGGCGTGGATGCGGCGGCTCGTTATTACTTCGGCGTGCCCGTCTCCGGCGCCTCCGCCAGCCAGGCCGCGATGCTAGCCGCCACGATCCCCTCGCCGCTGCGAGACAACCCGGCCACGGACACGCGACGCTTTCGTTGGCGCACCGACCTGATCGCCGGCCGGGCGTTCTGAGAAACAAGCTCCGTTGCGGGCTCCGTTGCGGCGGCGGCTGGAAGGCAGTTGATTCGGTGAACTTCACGTGAACCGGGCGGGAGGCACCGGATGAGCACCCTGCTGGCCGTAGTCATCCTCTACCCCCTCATCCTCCTCGGCGTCAGCCTGTGGAGATCGAGAGGGGTGAAGAGCCACGACGACTTCATGGTCGCGGGCCGGGCGGTGCCGGTGCCGCTGCTCGTCGGCACGCTCGTCTGCACCTGGATCGGCTCGGGATCCCTGTTCGGAGGCGCCGGTCTGGCCTACCGGACCGGGATCGCGGAGCTCTGGTTCAGCTCGGGAGGCTGGCTCGGCCTCATCGTCGCGTTCTTCCTCGCCGCCCGGGTTCGGCGAATCGCCGAGTACACCGTCCCGGATCTTCTCGAGAAGCGCTACAACGCGATGGCCCGGATCCTGGGGACGATCGCGATCATCCTCGCGTACGTGACGATCGCGGCCTACCAGTTCCGGGGAGGCGGCTGGATCCTGAGCATCGTCTCCGACGGATCGATCAGTCCGGAGACGGGCATGTACATCACGGCCATCGTGATCGTGCTGTTCACCGCGGCGGCGGGGATGGTCTCGATCGTCACGGTGGACGTGTTCAACGGGATCATCATCACGCTGGGCGTCCTCTTCGCCCTGCCCTACATGGTGTTCGAGCTCGGCGGCGTCGGCGCCGTGACCAGCGCCCTTCCGCCCCAGCATATGGAGCCGCTCGGCGGCCACAACGTGCTCTGGGTGTTCGGGGTTGCCGCGCCCACCTTCCTGCTGATCCTCGGCGAGAGCGGCATGTACCAGAAGTTCTTCTCCGCCAAGAACGAGAGCGCGGCACGGAAGGCGGTCCTGGGGATGGTGGCCGGCATCGTCATCATCGAAGTCGCCCTCGCCCTGCTCGCGATCGTCGGCCGCGCGGCGTTCCCGGACCTGATGGAGTCCACGTCGATCGTCGGGCGAGCGGGCTCGGAAACGGTCATCCTCTACATCGCCCGGCACGGGCTGCCTCTGATCGGCGCCGCTGTCCTGCTCGCCGCGGCGGTCGCGATCGTGCTCTCGACGGGCAACACCTTCCTTCTCGTCCCGTCGACGAACGTCAGCCGCGACCTGTACCAGCGCTTCGTAAACCCCGAAGCCTCCGAGCCGCGCATGCTGCTCGTGCAGCGGCTCTCCATCGCCGCCTTCGGGGTCCTCGCCCTGCTGCTCATCACCCAGTTCGACACGATCCTGGCGATGGCTTTGTACGCCTACTCGCTGGTGGGAGCCAGCCTGACGCCCGCGCTCATGGCGGCGTTTCTCTGGAGACGTGTCACCGTCGCGGGAGGCGTGGCGTGCCTGGCCGGAGGTCTGGTCACGCTGCTCGGGATCGCGGTCCTGAGCCGTTTGGGATTGGATTTTTCGCTCACCCTCGGAGGCACCGAGTTCGACTTCGCGAGCAGCGACTACATCGTGATCCCGGGGGTGTTGGTCTCAACCGGACTGATGATCGCGGTGAGCCTTCTCACGCCGCCATCACCGAAGGAGAAGTGGGAGCCGTTCTTCGTCCCGCCGGGCGAGGGGCTGGGAGAGGCTATCGAGGAAGAGCGGCGGCACGGACTGGAGGTGCCGGCGGAGGGTGTGGACCCAGCCTAGTCGTCCTCCATCTTGCGCTTCAGCTTCTCCAGCAGCTCGTCGCCCTCGAACTCGTAGCGACGCGTGCCGAGTTCGTCGAACTCCGCCTCGAGATCCGGGTCATCTCCAGTGAGGTCGCGCTCCACCTCGTCGCGCGCCGCCGCCAGATCCTCATCGCGCGTCATGCTCTCTTCCACGCGGTCGAAGGCGCCGGCGGCGCCTCCCGAGGCTTCGTTCAGCCGCTGACTCGTCTTTGCCCGCCGCTCGCGCATCAGGAGCGCGTCCTTCTGTGAGCGGGCGCTCTTGAGCTGCCGGGTCATCTCCTCGATCTCGACCCGCTTCATGTGCAGCTCGGCCTCGGCCGCCTCCCCTTGCTGGAGGAGCATCTCGGCCCGGGACTTGTGCTGCTCCGCGAACCGTACCGCGACCTCGACCGTCTCCGTGTCACCGATCGTGTTCGCCTGGTCAGCCCGGCGCACCGCATCCTCCGCTCGCTTCAACTCGGCGACCCGGCGCGCCTCGATCCCCTTGACCTGCCGCTCCAGCTCGGGCAGTCGGGCTTTGGCCTCCACCAGCTCCTCGCGCATCGCGTGGATCAGCCGCTCGACATCCTCCTCGGAGGTGCCGCCGAAGCGCTCCTCCAGGCTGCCGAGCGCGTCGTCCAGGGCCTGTTTCAGCTTCTTGAACATGGGCTGAAGTCTAATCGAACGGGCGGGAGTCCACCACGGACCCGAGCGCACCCCAAACGAGGATCTCGCCGCTCGCGAGGATCCCGGCGGTGTATACTAGAGATTGTCGATCCGATGGACATGAGCCACGGGGCACCGACGAGATGAGCGAGAGCACCACGGTGGTGAACGCAGAGATGGCCGAAGAGGGCCAGAGCCGACGGGACGTGTTTCCGGTGGAGGGGATGCACTGCGCGGGGTGCAGCGCCGCCGTCGAGCGTGCCCTGAACAAGCTCGATGGCGTCGAGGCCTCGGTGAGCCTCCCGGCGGAAACCGCCACGGTGAAGTACGAGCCGGAGCGGGTCAGCGTGGGCGACCTCCAGATGGCGGTCGAGCACGCCGGATACACCCTGCATCGGCCACCCGACGCCGGAGCGGAGCCCGGCGCGATGGAGCGTGAGAGGCTCGCGCGGGCGGAGCGTTATCTCGAACGGGCTCGGGGGCGGATGCGTCTAGCGTGGCTCCTCACCGTCCCCGCCATGATCTGGATGATCCCCGAGATGTTCCTCGGGGTGAAGTGGCCGAGCCCGCTGGCCTTCGACCTCGGGATGACCCTGATCGCCGCCGCCGTTCTGACGATTCCCGGCGCAGCCACGATGCGCAGCGCCTCGATGTCGCTTCGCCACTGGGCGCCGAACATGGACGTCCTCATCGCGCTCGGAAGCGGGGGGGCGCTCGTGACCGGGGTGGTGGCGATTCTCCACGATATCGGCCTGGCACCGATGCTGATGAACTACGCGGGCGTCGGCGCGATGATCATGGCGATCCACCTCACGGGCCGGTTCATCGAGGCCAAGGCGCGAGGCCGCAGCTCGGCCGCCATTCAGCGACTACTCTCGCTGGAAGCCCGCACGGCCCGCGTGCTTCGCCACGACGTCGAGGTAGAGATCCCGATCGCGGACGTCCGGGTCGGCGACGTGATGGTCGTACGGCCGGGAGAGAAGGTCCCGACGGACGGCGTGGTGATCGACGGACGTAGCGCGGTGGACGAGTCACTGGTCACGGGTGAATCGATGCCGGTCGAGAAGGGCCCCGGCGAGCCGGTCGTGGGGGCGACCGTCAACAGGGAGGGAGCGCTTCAGGTGCGCGCGACCGGTGTGGGCGAGAACACCTTCCTGGCCTCCGTCATCCGCTCGGTCGAGGAGGCCCAGGGCAGCAAGGTGCCGATTCAGGAGTTCGCGGATCGGGTCACCGCCGTGTTCGTGCCGATCGTCATGGCAATCGCCGCGGCCGCGCTCGTCTCCTGGCTCGCCTTCCCCGAGTTCTTCCAATCCGTGGCGACGGCGGCGTCCGAGTTCCTCCCCTGGGTGGAACCGGGCATGGGGAGGGTGTCGCTCGCCCTCTTCGCGGCGCTGGCGGTGCTCGTCATCGCATGCCCCTGCGCGCTGGGGCTCGCCACGCCGACGGCGCTTATGGTCGGAACCGGGCTGGGCGCCGAAGAGGGCGTGCTCGTGAGGGATGGAGCGGCGATCCAGCGGCTTCAGGAAGCCGACGTCATGGTGTTTGACAAGACCGGCACACTCACGGAGGGCGCACCGGCAGTCACGGATGTGGTGGTCGCGGCGGACTGGACCGAAGAGGGGCTCTGGGGGGCCCTGGCCCCGATCGAGGAGCTCTCGGAGCACCCCCTGGCTCGGGCCATGGCCGCGGCCGCGCCGGCTCCTTCCGCATCGAGGCCGTCGGTCACGGAGTTTCGCGTGAAGCCTGGACGGGGGGTGTACGGCACCGTCGAAGGCCGGGCGGTTATCGCCGGCAACGAGCGCCTGATGGATGAGGAAGGGATCGATCTCGCGCCCTTCGGAGAGGCGGCCGTGGAGCTCGAGTCACAGGCCCGCACGATAGTGTTCGTCGCGGTGGACGGTGTAGCGGCCGGGCTGGTTGCCCTCGCCGACCCGGTCAAGCGGGGCGCCGCGGAGGCCTTGGCGGCCCTTCGGGAGCTCGGCCTCGAGACGATCATGCTGACGGGAGATAACGAGCGTACGGCGGCCGCGGTCGCGACTCGGCTCGGTATCACCTCGTGGCGGTCGAGCCTGTTGCCGGACCAAAAGCTGGACGTTATTCGAGAACTGCAGACCGATGGCCGAACCGTCGTGATGGTCGGGGACGGAATCAACGATGCGCCGGCTCTCAAGCAGGCCGACGTCGGGTTGGCGATCGGAAGCGGCACCGACATCGCCATCGAGGCGGCCGACATGGCGTTGTTGCAGGATGATCTGGACGCGGCGGTCCGCGCGGTGCGGCTTTCCCGCGCTACGTTCCGCAAGATCCGGCAGAATCTCTTCTGGGCCTACTTCTACAACACCGTGGCCATACCGGTCGCCTTCCTCGGGCTGCTCCACCCGGTGATCGCGGAGGCGGCGATGGCCTTCAGTTCGATCACCGTGGTGACGAACGCAAACCGGCTGCGAAAGGTCGACCTGGGATAGCGGCTAAGGCCGAGGCTCTGGCGGGAAAGGCGGCCCGAGACTAGGGAGTCGGATCGCGCCCGCTCTCATCCTTCTGACCGTACAGGTAGAGCCCCGTAACGCGGTTCACGCTGCCGTCGGATCCCCGCTCGAATCGCAGCTTGAAGGAATCTTCGTCCTCCAGCACGAACGTGTCCTCGGAGATTGCGTGCAGCCGCCGCGGGTTCTGGGTGGCTGACCCCTCCCTGAAGTAGTAGAGGGCACCTTCCCTCATCTCGATGTGGCGGTCACCGTAGTCTCCGGCATACTCCCGCAGCAGCTCGGCCGGCAGCGTCGGCGGATCCAGCAACGCACCGACCCACTCGTGCCTCCAGCGGAAGTCTCGCTCCCACCGCGAGCCCGGCGGGGAAAGCTCCAGCCCTGCGCGGTAAGCCTCGCGGGCGGCTTCAAGCTGTCGCATGGCGATGTGAGCCGCGGCCATCTGGTCCCAGCCGGAGATCCGATCCGGGTGCTCCGGGGTGAAGTGCCGGTAGAAGTCGGCAGCTTCCTCGAATCGCTCCAAGCCGATGAGCTCCCGTCCGACGTCGTTCAGGAACTCCCACTCGTCCACGTACCACAATCCGATTCCCTTCTCGGCATCAGTGAGGGAAGCATGGTACTCGAGGCCGTCCGGGAGCCCGGAGGTGGCGATCGCGTCGGCCAGGCGATGCCGGGGCGAATTGTACGGCTCGTATCCCAGGAAGCCGTACGGCGAGCTTCTGTCTCCGATGAGTAGCTCGGTCAGCGCCGGCGAGGCCGACTCCAGGGTCTGGGAGTTGCCCAGGAGGACGACGCCGGCACCACGCCCGGGAAACGCGACGTGGTAGTTCGCGGCGCCCCTGTCATTGCCGGTGTGGAACAATCCCCGCCCGTGCTCGGACTCGACGAGCCCCCAACCGAGTCCCCAGCTCGCCGGGGACACGTCGCCGGGAGCGACCCGCTCCCGCGAGAGGGGCCCAAACATCCGGATGTGCTCGATCGAAACCTGCGGGGTGGACAGCTCCTCGCGGGCTTCAGCCGACAGCCCCTCTCCCGTCATGACGGCCGCGAGGAACCTCGCGTAATCCCCGGCGGTCGTCTGAGCGGACCCGGCGGCGTTCGCCTCATCCCGCTTATCCTTGCCGATGGGAGCGAGGAAGTGATCGTGATCCACCGCGTAGTCGTCCTCGAACGAGGGCAGGAAGACGAAGCTCGTCCGCTCCATGCCGAGGGGCTGGAAGATCCGAGCTCGCGCCAGCTCCTCGACGCTCGCTCCGGCGATCTCTTCCACGGCGAGCTGGAGGAGGTAGATGCCCTCGCCCGAATAGCTGAACCGCTCTCCAGGCTCGAACACGAACTGCAGGCTTCCTTCCGGCGTGAACCATCGCCAGTTCGGCAGGCCCGTCGTGTGGCTGAGTGCCATGCGGGCCGTCAGGGTCTTGTGGAGCTCGTCGCCTGCCAGGTCGCGATAGAACTCGTACTCGGGCAGGGCCCTGGGAAGGTAGGATACGAGCGGCCGATCCAGATCCAGGAGGCCCTCGTCGGCGAGCTGCATGACGAGGTAGGTGAAGATCGTCTTGCTGAGCGAGAGCGCCGCGAACACCGTCCTATCGGTGACCGGCTCCAGGGTCTCGGTGCTCCTGACGCCGAAGCCCTTCGTGTAGACGACCCGCCCGTCGTTGATGACGGCGACCTGAAGGCCGGGCAGGCGCGCACCGGCCATCATCTCCGGGATCTCGGCCTCGATCGCGCCAACCGAGACGTCGCTCCCGTCAAGCCGCTCGAGCCGCGCATCGGGCTCCCCGCAGCCGGACGCGGCGAGGCCGATTGCGGCGAGGCCGATTGCGGCGATCTTCCGTGGGGCCGTCACCAGGACGTGGGACAATCAGTCGGTCCCATCTCCCCCGCCCGCCGGCTCCGGCCGGTCTTCCTGCGCGGCATCGGCAGATCCCGTCGCGTCTTCCGCGCCGCCGCTCGAGCTCTCGGCAGGCGCCACTCCCGCCTCGCGCTCGATGAGCCCCCGGTGCGCCTCGTACTCGGGCCGTCCGGCTTCGTCGATCAGGCCTGCGTCCACGGCCGCTCGAAGCCGCTCGGAGTACCCGTCGGCAGCCGCCATATCCCCCGCCGCGACGGCGGCTCGGCGCCCGAGGAGGAGCGCGAGAAGATGGCTCTCGTCGTTTGCCAGGATGCTCTCCGCGATCGACGTCGCGGTGTTGCTGTCGCCCATGAGCAGATGCAGCAACCCGACATGGAAGAGCGCATCGAGGTCGATCTGGTCCGGGGGCACCTGACCGTAGGCCTGGAGCGCCATGTTGGCGAACTGGCTCGCCTGGCCCTCGTTGCCGGCCTCCTGCTCCCGCATCGACCGATCGAAGAGACGATCCGCCGCTTCGCGCGGCGACATGGAAGCCAGGTCGGGCATCCCGCCGGCTCCGGCTCCACCACCAGCGCCGGCGCCGCCCGCGGCGCCGCCCGCGGCGCTCGGCTCCGGCAAACCTCCGGTGATCGGGTCGTCGCCGATGCGGGCGCGCGACTGTTGCTGCACGAACCAGGCGATCAGGAAGGCGAAGACGGCGAGGGCCACGAAGGAGAGCACCCACGGGAGGTGCGCCGAAAGCGGCTTCGCGGCCCGCGGAGCGGCCGGCTCTCCGCAGTTGCTGCAGAAGGCCGTGCCCGGCTTCAGCTCCTGGCCGCACTTGGGGCACCCGCTCTTCTCGCCGGATACCGGCGTCCCGCACTCCGAACAGAACTTCCCCGAAGCCTCGGCCCCGCAGGAGGAACAACGCATCGCGACTCTCTTTCGTTGATATCGTGGAAACGCCCTCGTCCCCGTCGCCACACTCGACCTGGCGTTGTAATTTGCGGCCGCCTCACCGTGAGCGGGAGGCCGTCCGTGATTCCAACTCCGAAACCGGAGCTGATATGAAGACGCGCTACCTGGGATTGTTGGTCGGGGTGTGGTACCTGCTCGCTCCGTTCGTCTGGGGCTACCCGATGGGCTTCCTCTGGTGGCACAGCATCCTGATAGGCTCGGTGATCGTCGCCGTTTCCGCCTCGTACCTGATGAGCTGGAACCGCGGCGGCTCCTGGGTTTTGATCGCCGCCGGCGCGTACAGCATGTTCTCACCCTTCCTTCACGACTACTTGACCAGCCAGTTCGCGTTCTGGAACGACCTGTTCTTCGGCGTCATCACGATCGGGCTGGGTGTGGCGCTAGGTGGCGCCGCGATCGAGTACGGAGGCGAGGAGGAAGCGCCCGCCGGCTAAGCTCCGGACCCCAGCCGGCCCAGGAGCTGGTTCAGGCTCCGAACTTCACGAACTTCCCGGCAGCGGCCGCGGCGAGGGGCATCAGCTCTCGCCCGCGCCTGACGCCCACGCCCGCCTGGGCGCACGGCCCCTCTCCGAAGCCCTCGGCTCCGCCACTCCGCGAGACGTTGGACCAGAGCAGGTAGGGCACCGGATGCCAGCTGTGCGCGCGGAGCAGAGAGGGGGTGGAGTGGTCGCCGGTGACCAGCACGACATCCGGCCGCACACCCATCAGCGCCGGAACGATCCGGTCCACCTCCTCGATCACAGCCACCTTGCGGTCGAAGTCCCCGTCCTCGCCGGCTTTGTCGGGCGGCTTGAAGTGGAGGAAGAAGAAGTCGTGCGCCGAGGCCGCATCCTCCAGCGCCGTCACGAGGGCGGAGGGATCCTCGTCGACGGCGATCGCCTCCATGCCGACCAGCCTGGCCACGCCCCGATACATCGGATAGGCGGCGGCCGCGAAGGCCCGCATGCCGAAGGCATCCGGAAAGCTCGGCCAATCGGGTAAGACCGAGAAACCTCGAAGCAGGGCCATGTTCGCGGCCGGCTCTCCGGCCAGCACCTCGCGCGCCGCTCTCAGCCATTCGCTCACCAATGCCGCGGTGGCCTGCGCTGCCGTCGAGCCCGCGGTCACGTGCAGAGGCGGAACGCCGGTGCGGCCCGGGTCGGTGTCGGCCAGGTCGGGGCTCATGGGCCCGGGAGGTCGCAGCACGAGAAGGAAGCGGTGCTCCTTCACCGCCCGCACGAAGACCCGGGTCTCGCCGTTGGGGATCCTCTCGAGCGCCTCGACCAACCGCTCCGCTTCCGCGGTCGGGATCCGGCCGGCCCGGCGGTCCGTGACATTCCCGGCGCCGTCGACCGTGCAGAAGTTCCCGCGTACGGCTATGTCGCCGGGCTCCAGCGGGAAACCGATCCCGAGGGCTTCCAACACGCCGCGCCCGATCCTGTACCGGAGCGGATCGTAGCCGAAGAGAGCCAGGTGGCCGGGCCCGCTGCCTGGAGTGATGCCGGGACCGACGGGGTCGTGGAGTCCCACTTCGGCGGTCCAGGCCAGATCGTCCAGGTTGGGCGTTCGCGCCGCCTCCAGCTCTGTCGGTCCGCCCGGCTCGAGGGGCAGCCCCCCGAGCCCGTCGAGCACGAGCAGCAGGACCTTCGTCTCGGACGGCTGGACGAGGTCTGCGTAGTCTGCCAGTCCCGGACCTCCGGCGTCGCTCACTCCCGCTCTCCCCGACTGCCGAGCACGGCCACCAGCGGCACCTCCTCCCCCTCCCTCAGGACGACGACCTCCACCGTGTCGCCGGGGGCGTGGGATCGGAGGGCGTCCGTGAAGACGTACAAATCCTCGATCTCCTCCCCGTCGAATCGGATGAGGACATCACCCTTTTGCATCCCTGCCTGCTCGGCCGGAGAGCCCGCTCGCACGCCGCTCAGCCGAACCCCGAAGTCCACGGGCGCGAAGTCGGGCACCGTGCCCAGATACGCCCCGTAGCCGCCCTCGCGTGCCGGCGGCGGGGCCTCGGTCCACTGCAGGGTGAGTCGGGTCGGCCGCTCGGCCACCCGCTCCGCGATCCCCGCTACCAGCCCCGACACGGCGAACAGACCCTCCACATCGATGAGCTCCCAGTCGTCCGACGGCTTGTGGTACTCGGAGTGGACGTTGGTGAAGAAGTGGAGGACCGGGATTTCCGAGGAGTAGAAGGAGGTGTGGTCGCTGGGCCCGTAGCCGGATCCGTTGAACGCCACCTCCACCCCCAGCTCGGCGGCCGTACCGCTGACCAGCTCCTCCCATTCCGCGGCCGTGTCCACCCCGTAGACGATCAACGGTCCAGACCCCAGCCGGCCGACCATGTCCAGATTCAGCATGGCAACGGCCCGCTCGAGCGGGATCGTCGGAGAGCGCGTGTAGTGCGCGGATCCAAGCAATCCGAATTCCTCGCCCGTGAAGGCGATGAAGAGGATCGATCGGGCCGGTGGATGGCGGTGTGCCAGGCGGTCGGCCGCCTCCAGCATGGCGGCGACGCCGGAGGCGTTGTCATCCGCTCCGTTGTGGATCTCGTTCGCGTCCGGTTCCAGCGAGCCGAACGGGCCGCGGCCGAGATGGTCGTAGTGCGCACCGATTATTACGACCTCGGAACGGCGGTCCGGATCATCGCCGCGAAGGAGCGCGACGACATTCCGGCCGGTTCCGGAGGGCGCGTGCGGGTTTATCGAACTGGCGAGAGGCAGCGGCTGGAAAAAGGTGCCATCCTCGCCGGCCGGCTCGAGTCCGATAAGCTCGAACTGCCTGGCGATAAAGTCGCCGGCGCAACGCGCGCCCGGCGAGCCCGCGAGGCGACCCTCCAGGTTGTCGGCCGCCAGATAACCGCCGACGACCGCCGGATCGACCGCCGTGGCCGCGGGCGGTGTCGGACAGACCAGCGTCTCGCCGGCTCCGGATTCCGGCGGATCGTGGGGGTCTGTTTCCTGGGCCAAGGCCAGGTCCCATGGACCGGCGCCGGTCAACAGCGCGGCGGCAAGCCACGCCGTCGCGGTCGTGCTTCGTCTGGTTAGTATCGACATCGCAGCCATCAGCTGGTTGGGTTCGATCATCACGGCCCCGCCTCCTCCGCTTCGGCAGATGGATCCTCTACCCACTCGGCTACGAACACGTTCGTGTCTCCCTGCTGCCGGTTGTGGCGGTTCGAGGCGAACACAAGGCGGCTCCCGTCGGACGTGAACATCGGAAAGCCGTCGAACTCCGGGTGCGTCGTCACGCGCTCCAGGCCGGTGCCGTCCACGTTGATCAGGTAGAGGTCGAAGTTTCGTCCATCCGGAGCGTGCAGGTTGGAGCTGAAGATGATCCGCTCGCCGTCCGGGTGGAAGAAGGGTCCGAAGTTGGCCGCTCCGTTGGAGGTGACCTGGCGCTTGTTGGACCCGTCCGCATCCATGACGAAGATCTCCAGCGTTCCCGGCCGGACGAGGCCCTCGGCCAGGAGCGAGCGGTAGTCCGCGAGCTCTTCGGGGTCCGTCGGATGGTAGGCTCGATAGACGATCTTCGTGCCATCGGCCGAGAAGAAAGGACCGCCGTCGTATCCCGCCTCGTTCGTCAGCCGCCGGAGATCGCTGCCATCCGGGTTCATGGTGTAGATCTCCAGATCCCCGTCTCTGGTGGAGGTGAAGACGATCTTGCCGCCGTCCGAGGAGATCGTCGCTTCGGCATCGTAACCGGGCGTCTCCGTGAGCCTCTCCAGCTTCGAGCCATCCCGGTTCGCCGTGTAGATGTCGTAATCGTAAAGCGCCCACACGTAGCCGCGGCTGTAGTCGGGTGGCGGCGGACAGGCCGGGTTCTCCGCGTGCGTGGAGCTGTAGAGGATCCGGTCCCCCCCCGGGAAGAAGTAGGCGCAGGTCGTGCGCCCTTCGCCGGTCGAGACCAGCTGTAGGTCCCGGCCGCGGTCGTCCATCGTGAAGATCTGGTCGCACTCGGTCAATCCGGGCCGGGTGGCCTGAAAGATCAGCTCATTCGCGGCGGGGTTCCAATAGGCCTCCGCGTTCTCACCCCCGAAGGTGAGCATCTGCAGATCCGCCAGCCGCGTCTCGTCGGGCTCCGCGTCGACCAGCTCGGCCGCCGAGTCAGCGGCGGCGGCATCCTCGGGAGTTTCCTCGGACGAGCTCGGCCGGTCGCCCTCGACTTCGGACCCGCACGCCGCCAGCAGTGATGTAGCGATCAGCAAGGGCAGCCAACTGTGTTGAACCACGGAGTTCATGGGTGATCGTTCCTGTCAGGGTAACGGCTCGGGTCTTCGATGGACCTTCGGCGGGTGCAAAATACAGCCTCCGCACTTTCCAAGCAGCGGGAGCCGCCACTATTCTTGGTCGTGCGGATCCGCCGACGCGCCGTGACCGCCCGGGTACCGCCATCGTCTATACCATGCGACGCCCACCCAAGCTCGGAGGGGAAAGACATGCGTCGACTATCCTTAGCCCTGCTGACGTCCGCGGTCGTTATGCTGGCTGCAGCGCGGCCTGCCCAAGCCCAGGCGACGGACCCCCCCGAGAAGTTGACACTCGAGGCGTGCGGCGACACGAGGGCGGCTGTCGAGTTCCCGCACAAGGCACACTTCGAGGCGAACGAGTGCACGACCTGCCACCATAGCCAGGAGGACCTCACGCTCGAGGCCGCCCAGGGCGGCATGGAGGTCGAGACCTGCGCGAGCTGCCACCTCGAGCCCGAGGAAGCGGACACGCCGGCCTGCACCGAGAAGAGCCTGAAGAAGAACCCGTTCCACATCAACTGCGTGAGCTGCCACAAGGACGCGAAGGCCGAGGACGAGTCGCTGAGCGCCCCCACCAAGTGTGCGGAGTGCCATCCGAAGCCCGAGAGCGAGGAGGAAGAGCCCGGCGGCTGAGCTTTGCGGGGTGTTGAGACAGCCTGATCGAAATCGTCGCGAAGGACCCTCGGCTGCCCAAGCGGTCGAGGGTCCTCTGAGTTTACAGCCCCTGTCCCCGCAACTCCTTCCCTGCAGCTCCTCCCTGGAACTCTCCCTGTAAATCCTTCCCTACAACTACAACCGCGTCGAGTCTTGGGCCGGCGGCGGCGCTCCGTGAGGTGAGCCGTGGGGCGAGGGCGGAGGCCCGCCCGCCGAGTCGCCGGGCAGATGGTGTGGCGCCGCCGTGGCCCCGATCTCCCCGAGACGCTGGAGCGCGGCGTCGGCCGCCTCGTCGTTCCCCAGCGCGCGCTCCGTCATCGCCACGCCGTACCAGGCGGCCGCCACGGTCGAGTCTCGTCTCGCGGCCCCCTGATAGTGCTGCCTGGCCGTCTCGTAGTCCCCGGCGCTGAAGGCCGCGTTTCCGGCGTCGAGAAGCACGGCGATCTCGTGTGGTATATCGTCTCGCGCGACCGTCATGTCATCCAGCGGATCGGGACTGCAGCCGGAACCCAGGAGCACGGCCGAGAATAGAGCCAATGGGATCACGTTCTTCATCAGTATCATCTCATCTCAGTGGTGTCCGGCTGGCGCCCAGTCGCGGTTCAGGCCGTCGGGTTCGCCGTATAGCCAAGATAGGTCAGGACGATGATGTACAGCACCGCCGCTATCACGATCCACGTGAGCAGCGGGTTCGGCTCGCCACGCCCAGAGCGGCGGTCCAGGAACGGGATGAGGAAGAGGAGCAGGCCGGCCAGCATGAACGCGAAGATACCGATGATCTCCCCTTCGATCCCCATGATGTGAGCCGGCAGGTACTTCAGCGTCTGAAACATGAACATGAAGTACCACTCGGGCTTGATGCCGGCGGGCGCCGGGGCGAACGGATCGGCCTTCTCGCCCAGCTCGGCCGGGAAGAAGGCGGCCAGGGCGGCCAGGATCGCCAGCGCCGTCAGCCAGCCCACCAGGTCCCGCAGCAGGAAGTTGGGGAAGAAGGGCATCGCCCGTCGCGCCCCACCCTCCCGCTCCACGCTCGGCGGCACGCTCATTCCCTTTTTCTGGACGAGGAAGAGGTGCAATCCCAGAAGGACGAAGCAGAGAAACGGCAGAACCCAGACGTGGAACGCGTAGAAGCGCGTGAGCGTCGCGCCCGACACATCGTCCCCGCCCTTGAGCACCTTGCCGACGAAACCGCCCACCAGCGGTATCGCTGCCGGGATCTCCGTGCCCACGCGCGTCGCGAAGTAGGAGAGCTCGTTCCACGGCAGCAGGTAGCCCGTAAATCCGAACGCCATGGCGAGAATGAGCAGGGCCACCCCCGAGAGCCACGTGATCTCTCGCGGGCTGCGATAGGCCCTGAGCAGGAGGACGGAGAAGAGGTGGAGGAAAGCCGTGAAGATCATCAGGTTGGCAGCCCAGTGGTGGATGGAGCGGAACAGCCAACCGAATTCCACCTCTGCCATCAGGAACTGGATCGACTCGTAGGCGTCTTCGGCGCTGGGCCGGTAGTAGAAGAGGAGCAACACTCCGGTGGCGATCTGGACGATGAAGAGGAAGAGGGTCATCCCGCCCAGGTAGTACCAGATGGTGTGCTTGTGGACCGGCACCTGCTTCTGCGTCGCCATCTCCCCGACCGCGGCCAGGCCGAGACGATCGTCCAGCCAGACGGTCAGCCGACCCAGGCGCTCCCGCATTCGCGCCACGCTCAGCCTCTGCTCACGACGATCTCGTCCTCTCGGACGTTCACGGTATAGGCCTCGAGTGGGGCCGGGGGCGGCCCCGAGATGTTGAGGCCGTTCAGATCGAAGTGGCCGTTGTGGCAGGCGCACCAGATGTGGCCGATGTCATCCCGGTACTGGACGATGCAGTTCAGGTGCGTGCAGGTGGCCGAGAACGCCCGCAGCTCTCCCGAGGGGGTGCGCACCAGGATGCCCGCCCGATTCCCGAACTTGAAGATCTCGGCCGAGTTCGCCGCCAGCTCGCTGGCCCTGATCGGGAGGGTCACCGAGGAAGCGGCGGATTCGGCTGCCGCCGGCGGGATGACATAGCGGGTGACGGGATAGAAGACCGCGACGAGGAACGCGCCGACCGCGGTGCCGAAGAACCACCGGATGAAGTTCCTTCGCGGATTGGCCTTGGTTGGCTGTGCTTCCGTCACTCGTCGGTCCTCCCGTTCGGCCTCGTCTCCCGTTTCCGGGCCGGCGTCGCTCTAGCCATCTCCAACCTCTTTCCGGACGTCGGCCACGGCCGCAGCGCCGAGGCCAAGAAGCCGCGCCATTCGGTCCACCAAGTGCTCTTCGCGCCTCGCCAGCTCTCCGTCCGAGAGAACCAGGCTCCACATATCCTTGAGCAGCGCCCTCTTCTGCTCCGAGTCGAAGCCCTCGGCGATGAGACCGGTGAACTGGGAGATGTCCCTGGCCTCGGTTCGCTCCCTGTCGGCCAACTCGATGAGCTTGGCCGCCTGTGTCGCGTCAAGATCGAATTGGCGGCGGATCAGCTCCTCGAGGTGCGCACGCTCGCTGTCGGCGAACCGCCGGTCGGCGTAGGCGAGCTCGAGGAGCACGGCGCAGGCCGCGAGGCGGAGATCGCCGACCGCGGCGCCCCCTTCCCTCGTCATCGCCTCGAAGAAGAAGGAGCGCACCGAGTCGAGCGTCCCCTCCACCTTCGTCTCCGCCTCCCGGATCTTCAGGAGAAGCCCTGCGATGAGGATGAGGATGATGAGGCTCGAGACGGCGAGGCCGGCCCGCCGGAAGCGGAGCTCGCGAAACGCATCCAGGCCTCGCGCATGGGCCCGGTCCGTCACCTCGAGCCCGGCGTCCACCTCCTCGGCCACGGCTTCCTCGGTGAACGCGTGCACCGCCGTGCGGGCCGTGATCACGGAGCTGAGCGCATCACCCAGCTCGAACTGCGCCTGACTCACCTCCATCCCGGCGTTCTCGGCCTCGGCCAGGATCGAATCGGCCGCTTCGTATCCGGCGACGAGCGAATCCATGAGCGCCCGCATCTCGATCGCCGCCTCCCCGCCCTCATCATCGTCGAGGTGGCAATCCGAACAGATGCCCTCGTCGCCCATGCCGAGGAACTCGTCGCCGACCCTCTGGACGTCGTGGTTGTTGTGGCAGGCGGAGCAGCCCGGCTCGTCGATATCCTCCAGGGACTCGGCGTGCGTGCTCTCGTTGAAGAGCTCCGCCTGAACGACATGACACCCTCCGCAGACGTTCCCGACCCAGGAGATGCCCGGCGGGGTGGCGCCGTGGTTTCCGTGACAGTCGTTGCACGTCGGCGCCGACAGGTCACCGTCGACGGAGAGCACCTCCCAATGCACGCTCTCCTTGTAGCGATCGAGCTGGCTGGTCGCGATGCGATACGGCTCCATCCGATCCTTGTCGGCGTGGCAGGCGCCGCACGTCTCCGAAACCTGCACCGGATGGACGCTCGAGTGCGGATCTGATGCGGGAATCGTGGCGTGGGCGCCGTGGCAGCTCACGCAGGTGGCGACGTTCGGATCGTCCTCCTCCGCGAGCAGCCGTCCGTGGATGGAGGTCAGGTACTCGGCTACCTGATCGACGCGCAGGGAGGGGTTGTATTGCCGCATGAACTCGGCGTCGGAGTGGCAGCGCCCGCAGACTTCGATGATCTGCGACAGCTCGGGCTTTCCGATGTAGCCGGTGGCGGGGTCCTTGGCCGCTTCCTTCGCCTCCGGCCCCTCAGTCGTTCCGTCCCCACCGTGGCAGGCGACACAGCCGAAGCCGCGCTGCGCGTGGATGTCGGTCTCGAACACCTGCGTGGGTCGGGAGAGCGCTTCGTCCTCGAGACCCTGGTGGCAGGAGACGCAGCCGTCGTCCGGCTCCTGGGCGCTGAGGGGGGATGCGAAGCCGAGCGTGACGAGAGGGATCGCCATCAGGCCGGCGGGGATCAGGTCCCGCGGTCCCAGGGCCAGCGGTCGCCCGCCGAGCCGTCGCCCAGCCATAAAGCCAGCCATAAAGAGAGTCAGCAAGAGAGTCAGCGCAAAGCCTCGTCCTCAGGGTTCATGCCGAAACGTAATGGGCGCAGACGTAGCTGGCGACGCTCGGCGATGGGGGAGTCGGATGCCGGGCGGACGCGTACGGCTACGGATCCAGGATCGAGCCGGAGTGGCAGATGCCGCAGGATTGCCGGCTGCGCTCGGAGACACGCTCCGGGTCGAAATCGGGTCCGTGGGGGCTCACGCGCCATCCGGCCTTCGCGGAGTGGCAGCGCAGACAGGAATCCTGCTGGTGGCAGCTCGCACACTCCTCCATTCCCTGTCGGGCGGCCCTTCCGTGGGATAGCAGCCAGTCCGGCTGGAGGTTGTGGAACGCGTTGCCACGCGTGGCTCCGTTGTCACCGAACCCGAGGTTGGTGTGGCAGTCCCGGCAGAACACCTCGGTGGAGTGGCAGTCGGTGCAGTCCGAGCGGACCGAGTACGCATCGGCCGCATGCCGCATGATGAAGTTGACGGGATGGAAGCCCCCGGCCGTCTCCGCCGAGGGCACGGCGGCCACGCCCGGATCCTCGCCCTCCTTCTGAGCCTGGTGCCGGGCCGATGGCACGGAGGGCAGCGGCGGCTGCCCGGTGCCCCGGAGCGCGTGGCAGTCGACGCACTCGGCCTCGGCGTGGCAGGCGGAACAGTTCGGCAGGCCGAGCGACGCTGCCGTGGCGTGCTGGGCGGCGAAGGTGAAGTCGTGTCCTGGAGGCCGCAGGGCGACGACCTGAACACCCGCCGGGCCACCCTTGACGGGCTCCGGCAGGGCCGCGAGGAAGGGCGCGCTATCGCCGTGGCAGCCCGAGCAGCTCGGCCGCGCGTGGCAGTTGGCGCAGCTCTCGATCGCCCCGGCCGCCTCGGTCCCGTGCACCGTCGCCCAGTCGGACCCCTCATGACTCGCGGGCGTCGGCCACCAGCCGTCTCGATCCGCAGTCAGGGAGGCTACCCGAGCGTCCGTGGGAAGGGCGGCGATCGCCGAGACCTGTCCGGCGTTCACGTGGCAACGAGAGCAGCTCTCCTGGGCGTGGCAGAAGGCGCAGTTGGCGTCGGCAGACAGCGCCGCCTCGCCGTGCGCCGAGATGAAGTCATCCTGCTCGTGGCTGAACGGATTCGGGAACGCGGCGATCTGGCCTGCCGTGAGCGTCGTCGCGTCCGCCAGAGACACATGGCAGAAGGAGCACTCCGTATTCGCCGCCAGGTGCGAATCGCCGTCGTGGCAGTCGAAGCAGATAGTCGGACGCGCCGCCCCGACCTCCATGAACTCTTCGGCGTCCGGGAGGCCATGGCACTCGCCGCACTCCAGCTCTTCGATCTCGGCGTGGTCGGGGTGGCTGAAGACGAGGTTCGTTCCCCGAGGCCCGGGCGGGCTCCAGTCGATCTCGTCCACTTCGTGGCACTCGAGGCAGTCCGCCTCGGTCACGGAGAGCCAGGCCGCACCGTCACCCTCGGGGATGCCCGCGTGGCAGCCGAGGCAGGTGTTGAACATGTCAACGTGGATGTCGTGCGGGAACGGCTCGTCCTGCGGCAGGCTGAGGAGCGCCCCGCCGGCGATCAGCAGCACAGGAATCGCGAGCGCGGCTCTCGTGGCAAACCTCCTCATATGCCTTCTCCTCCAGCGAGGCCGAACCGCCACTGCAGTCCTACGTAGGCCCGGTTCTGCGTCCAGTCCTCGAACTCCGGCTGGTTCTCGTACGAGATCCGGTACAGGGTGTAGCTACCAATGATCGACACGTCGCCGGGGAGTGCGATCGAACCGTCGATCCCACCGCCCTGCACGAGCTGCTCGCCCTCCCGAAACTCACCGAAGTTCTGAGTGGAGCTGCCGCGCAGGCCGACGTAGGTGCGCGGGCCGAACGTCTTGCCGAAGGTGAGATCGCCGCCGTACCTGACCGCTCCGAAACCGGTGACCGCACGATAGCCGCCGTCCGCGTACCAGCCGCGGTTGCCCCAGCTGGCGCGTCCGGAGATGGTCCAGCCGTAGTCCTTGATCTCCACGAACTGGGCTCCGGCGTTCGTGTCCTCGTACTTCCGGTAGCCTCCGGCGGCCTCCAGGCTGAGGCCGATCCGCGGCGAGCTCCAGCGAAGGGCGCCCGTCGCCTCGTTGAACGGCACCGGAGAGAACGCCCCCCAGATGGTCCACAGCTCGAAGAACGGAAGGTATCGCCGGCCCTGGACGGAGAAGTCGAAGCCCGCCGCGATCGGCGTGGTGATGGTCAGCCTGGCGTCGTTGAAATCGGCGTACGCCATGTCGTACTTGCCCTTGGCGTCGATCGACACGTTGCCGAGCAGAAGGCCGAAATCGAACGCGAGACGCTCGGTGTAAAGTGCGAGCCGGTCCGTGCGGATCTCCCTCTGGTAGAGCACGCTGCCCGCCAACTTGCGTCCCCACCGGGCCCCGAGCTCGGCGCCGAAGATGAGGCCGCGCCGGTCCGGGGCGAAGACGTCCGCCTCCTGCATGAGGTCGCCGTCGCGCGGCTGGTCGATGTTCGGGGAAAGGCTCCAACCGGCCCAGCCCTCCACCCAGAGGAACGGGAGGGTCTTCCAGAGGACGGCAGCTCCATCGTAGTTGTAGTAGCCGAGGCCGTTCGTCAGCTGGATGCGGCCGCCCCGAATCCTGACGTCACGGGTGTCATACGTCAGATAGGCGCTGAGCGCGTCGAACTCCTGGCTGGCGCGCGGCCAGATGTCGGACGTCCCCACACGTCCTCGAAGGGCGACAGTCGCGGAAAGTCCCCGTACGCCGCCCCAGGCGGTGAACCGGAGATCCTGGTTAGTGACCCAGGCGTCCTCCTGGGGTCCCTGTCGGTACCAGCGGCAGAACTCCCCGATGGTGCAGCTTACGATCGTGCCGTCCGCGAGCTGGCGCACGAGCTCGTCGCCGGGAACCTCACTCTCCGGAACGCTGTCCCGCTGCATGGTCGGCATCTGGAGGAAAGACCCATCGATCGTCACCATGCCCCTGACGCCCTGGGCCTGGAGCTGCCCGGGATGGAGGGAGAGCGCCAGGAGGACGAGTGGGCCCAAGGCCCACGCTCCGTGACCGAACCGTCTCGAGCGAACGATGAGCGACCTCCTGCCCACGCTGGGGTCGTTTCGCTAAGACTTCACGAACATGGAGGATCGTCGAGGATCGTCAGGCAATGCGACCGAGCCTGCGAACGCCGGTTGTCCGGCTCGGCTCGGCGACACACATTAGGGTACATATGACTCGCTCCGCGCGCAATGCTGTAGTGCGCGCGCACTTAGCCGGGTATCGTCGGCACCGGCAGCACCATCCGGAACGCGAATGGCAGATACGGAAACCGACGTGGATACCGCGCTCCCGGCCCGAGATGAGACGGAACGCGGGGCGCGGAAGAAGGGTCTCGGATTGAGCGGGTTGGCTCTCGTCGGCGTCATCCTCTTGTCCGTCACGTTCGCGGGCCTCGTGACCGCGGTCTTCCTTCTCCCCCCGGAACACCTGCGGATCCCGGAGCTGCAGCCCGCCGTGCGAGTGGCGAACGAAGCCGACTTCCCCGTCGGCGCCAGCCGGATCGTGGCCTGGGGCGACGAGCCGATACTCGTCGTCCGCGGGAGAGAGCGGTTCTGGGCTGTTCAGGGCGCGTCGCCGTTCGACGGCTGCGTCCTGGAATGGGAGGCCGAGTCGCTGCGGGTAGTCTCGCCGTGCACCTACGTCGTCTACGACCTCCGCGGGAACGTCGTCTCCGGCTTGAGCCTGATCCCGCTCAAGCCGTACACGGCCTTCGTTCGCCGCGGAACCGTCTACGTGACGGGCTGAGCGATGAGCGACGGAGAGCGGCGGGGAGGTCGCGGACCGGCCAGGTGGCTGTCGCGGTTTCGGCGAGACATCATCGCCAGCACCGACACTCGTCTGCTGGGCTTTCTGCGCTTTCTCGGCCTTCTCTATGGACCGATCGCACGCAGACTGCCGATCGACCAGGCGTACAAGAAGGCACTCCGGTACCGGCTTCCCGCACACGTGGGCTGGGGGCACGCGCTGGGGGGGATCACCTACCTCCTCTTCATCTTCATGGTTATCACGGGGGTGCTGCTCTCCTTCTACTACCGGCCGTCGGTGCAGGAGGCCTATCCGAGCATCCAGTACATCGTCTCCCGCATCCCCTTCGGCTGGATGCTCCGCGATGTGCACGTGTGGTCGGCGAGTCTGCTCATCGTGGCGGGTGTGGCCCACCTGGTGAGGGTCTTCTTCAGTGGAGCGTACAAGCCGCCGCGTGAGACGAACTGGGTCATCGGCCTCCTTCTCATCCTGACGTTCGTGGCGTTCGGGGCGACGGGCTACCTGCTGCCGTGGGACCAGTGGGCGTACTGGACGACCGCCGAGGTGGTCAGCACGGTGGAGGGCTTTCCCCTGGTCGGCGGCTTCGTCGCCTCGATGATCAAGGGCGACGAGTTCGTCTCGGGGGCGACGCTCAGCCGGTTCTTCGCCCTGCACGTCATCGTTCTGCCGTGGGTGACGCTGGGTCTGCTGATCCTCCACTTCGCCCTCGTTCGCACTCACGGCGTGGCACCGCCCGCCGGGCCCTCGACTCCCGGCGAGGGGATCCCGTTCTGGCCGAACCACCTCGTTCGCACCTTCTCCGTCGGCGTGCTCCTGTTGGCCGCGGTGATCACGCTCGCCGCCCTCTTCCCCCGACCGGTCGGCGAGCCCGCGAACCCCTATGTCGTCCCGGACGCGCTCGTATCCACGTGGGTGGTCGTCGATGTCTCACTCGCCCTCGTCCGCTATCTGGGGACCTGGGGGCTCGTCCTGTTCTCGCTGCT
>CAMYMV010000021.1 GCA_947259585.1 uncultured Gemmatimonadales bacterium
ACGCCCTCCTCCTGGGCCCACTCGGCAGGCCGTTCAGGCTCGAGCCGGGAAGCCGCGTCGTCTGCGTGGCGGGAGGCGTCGGTCTCGCGCCTTTCCTCCTCCTGGCGGGAGACGCACGCCGTCAGGGATTCGAGGTGGATCTGCTCTACGGCGAGCTGACGGCGGACAGGGTCTTCGACGTCGGCCTCATCGAAGAGCTGACCGGCGGGCCGCCGATCGTGTGGACGGAGGATGGGAGCTTTGGCCGGCGGGGCAGGGTGACGGAGGGGTTGAGCGTTGAGGGCCCGGTGACCGTACTGGCCTGCGGCCCGACGCCGATGCTGCGTGCGCTGGCCGGTCAGGCGGCCCGGGAGGGCTTCGACCTACAGGTCTCCGTCGAAGAGCACATGGGGTGTGGCGTGGGGACCTGCCAGGGCTGCGTCGTGCGGGGCGTGGACGGGCGCTGGAAGAAAGCGTGCACCCAGGGCCCGGTGTTCAACGCGAGCGAGCTCACGTGGTCCCCGAGCTGAGGCAGACCCTCTTCGGGGTCGAGTTCCAGGCGCCCGTGCTCCTGGCCTCGGGAACCTGCGGCTACGGGAGGGAATACGCCGGCCTCATCCCGCTCGACGAGCTGGGCGGGCTCGTAACCAAGGCGGTCAGCATCGAGCCGCGCCCGGGGAACCCGCCCCACCGGGTGGCCGAGACGCCCGGCGGGATGATCAACGCGATTGGGCTCGAGAACGTGGGGCTCGAAGCCTTCGCGAGCGAGAAGCTGCCCTGGCTGCGCGAGAACCTCACCCGCGCCCAAGTGTTCGTGAACGTGGTCGGTCGTACGGTGAAGGAGTACGCGGCGGTGGTGTCGGGTCTGGACGGTGAGGAGGGCTTTCTCGGCTACGAGATCAACGTCTCCTGTCCGAACGTGGAGGGAGGGACGTTGTTCGGAACCGACGAGGCGGCGCTCGCCGAGCTCGTCGCTCGGTTGCGCCGAGAGACGGAGCGACCCGTCATCGTGAAGCTCACGCCCAACGTGCCGGACATCGGCATCTACGCCCGAATATGCGAGGAGAGTGGCGCGGACGGGCTCAGCACCATCAACACCTTCCCGGGGATGTTGATCGACATCCACCGCCGGAGACCGGTGATCGGCAACGTCTCGGGCGGAATCAGCGGACCGGCGATCCTGCCGATGGGCGTGTACCTGACGTGGCGTGCGGCCAACGCATCCTCGTTGCCGGTGATGGGGATCGGCGGGATTCGCTCCGGCGAGGACGCCCTCCAGTACATCCTGGCGGGTGCCCAACTGGTGCAGGTGGGTACGGCCTCGTTCGTGGATCCGGCCGCCGCCGCCACCGTCCAGGAGGAGATCTCGACCTACCTCGCGGGCGCCGGTATCGGCTCGCTCTCGGAGCTGGTGGGCGGGCTGCGCCTGCCCGAGGACGCGCAGACCTAGTGTACCGTCTCAGACGTCGGGTACACTAGCGCCGTCGGAGCCGCCGGATCACCAGGGCGTAGACCGCCACGTTGATGATGATCACGCCCGCTGCGAGATACCCCTTTATCGCCTGCCAGTTGGCGGGATAGAGGATGAGGCCGGCGTAGTGCTCGATGAAGCCGCCCTCGTAGCCGGCCTCGCCGGCCAGTGCCCGGAAGCGTTTCTCCAGCGGCGTCAGCGGGCAGACCCAGCCGACGGCCTCGATCGCCACGGCGTACAGGGCGGCGGGTACGTGGAGCCAGGCTATCCGCGATCTCCACAGAACGAGCAGGCCGCCGAGCACCACGAAGGTGACGAACGCCATGTGTGCGAGCACGACCAGGTCGGCCAGCACGCGATAGAGCATGGGCGAGTCCTCCCTGGCTGGGGGGGCGGCGAGCGTGGCCGTCCCGACGCTCGCCGCCAGGGTAACTATTGGAGTGGCGATCCCCTCGGCGCCACCCGCGAGGGCCTGTCATGAGTGATCCGAAGAGGCGCGCGACAGAGGGGCTGATGTCGACGGACGGCCTCGAGCTGTTCTACCGGAGGTGGAGGCCCGCGGAGGAGACTCGAGCCTCGGTCGTCATCGCGCACGGCCTGGGGGAGCACGGGGGGCGCTACGAGCGGTTGGTCGATGCCCTTCTGGCGCACGGCTTCGCGGTATACGCGATGGATCACCGGGGGTTCGGCCGGTCGCCCGGCCAACGGGGTCACGTGAGCAGCTGGGCGGAGTATCGAGCGGATCTGGGCAGCTTTCTCGATCTCGCGCGGCAGGCGGATCCTCAGGCTCCACTCTTCCTCTACGGTCACAGCATGGGAGCGCTCATGGCGCTGGATTACGCCCTGGAGGCGCCCGGTGGATCCATACGCGGCGATGGTGGCCTGCGGGGTCTTATCCTCAGCGGCGTTCCCCTCGAGCCGGTCGGTGTCGCCAAGCCCTGGCTCGTCCTCGTGGCGAGGGCGCTCTCGCGGATCCTGCCGCGCGCCGCCCTGCGTTCCCCGGTGGATGCCCGAGCATTGTCACGGGATCCGGAGGTCGTGCGGGCCTACGAGGAGGATCCGCTCGTGCACGGCCAGGCGACGGCTCGCTGGGGAGTGGAGGCTCTCGCGGCGATCGATCGGGCGAAGGGCCGGCTTCCGGAGCTGAAGCTACCCGTTCTCCTGATTCACGGGGGAGATGATCCGCTCAACTCGCCGGAGGGGAGCCATCTTATCGCCGATCGAGCGGGCTCGGCCGATGCGACGCTGCGGATCTACGAAGGGAGTCGCCACGAACCCCACAACGACCTCGACTGGGAGGCCGCCGTGCGAGACATCGCGGACTGGATCGAGGCCCGTCTCTGACCGATCAGAGGCGGACGGGACGCCTCATCCGATCTCCGCCGGCGAGCCTTCAATGACCGCTTCGAGCGGCTCCGCGGCCGCCTCGACGGGCCGTGTCTCCGAGGCCGTTCCTCTTCTTGCCAGCTCCTGCAGGCCGACGATTCCCTCCTCCAGCCACAAGTGATCGCCGGCCAGCACCTCGCGTGCCGTTCGGTATAGGATGGCGTCGTCGTTGGAGGAGATCTCCTCGAACAGCCGGCGCACGCGCCGCCGTGCCATGCGGCAGAAGACGTCGGCCACCTTCCGCGCCTGCGGAGCCGAGGGATCGCCCTTCAGGGTCAGCATCTGCGTCTTCGAGACGACCGCCGCCATCGCGAACAGCTCCGCTCCGACGTCCACGCCTCGGAAGAGCAGCGCCTGCTTGCGCTGAAGCCCCGCCCCGTACCGCATCATCTTGTGAAAGAGCGTGCGGGCCAGCTTTCTCGACGACCGTTGAACGAAGCGCAGGTGCTTCGCGAGCTCGCCGAACTCCCCGTACCTCGGCCACCAGCCCCAGCCGAGCCAGCGGGAGGGGTACCACGCCGCGTAGGTGATGACGACCTTCGGCAGCCGGGCCAGCTTCGCTCCGAGCGATAGATCCCCCTCGACCAGCTCCCCGGCCAGCTGCAGGTGCCAGTCCACCGCCTCGCGTGCGATGAAGAGACGCATGATCTCGCTCGAGCCCTCGAAGATCCGGTTTATCCGAAAGTCGCGGAGCATCCGCTCGAGGCCGATCGGGGCCTCTCCGCGATCGGCCAGCGAATCGCCGCGCTCGTAACCACGTCCTCCGCGCACCTGCATGGCCTCATCAACGAGATCCCAGCCGATCTCCGTGTTGAACAGCTTGGCGATCGCCGCCTCGAGCCGGATGTCGTACCCGGGCCGGTCGGCCAACAGGGCCGAGATCTCCGACACGGCGTCCATCCCGAAAGTGTTGGTCGTGATGCGCGCGATCATCTGGGCGACGGCCTCGTGCTTGCCGACCGGCTGCCCCCATTGGACGCGCTCGGTGCCCCACTCGCGAACGATCTGTATGGCGGCCTTGCCGCTTCCCGCGGAGACCGCGGGGATCGTCAGTCGGCCGGTGTTCAGGGTGACGAGCGCGATCTTCAGGCCGCGCCCCTCCTTGCCGAGGAGGTTCTCGGCGGGGACCCGGACGTCGCTGAACCGGATGATGCCGTTCTCGATTCCTCCCAGGCCCATGAAGTGGAGCCGCTGGACGATCTCGACGCCCGGCCACTCCATCTCGACGATGAACGCCGAGATCTTTCCGCTCTCGGCGTGCCGGGCCATGACGACGATGATGTCGGCCACCGTCCCGTTCGTGCACCAGAGCTTGTCGCCGTTCAGGATGAAGGAGCCATCTTCGGTCCGCTCGACGTTGGTGGCGAGGCGGGCCGGATCCGATCCGACATCGTCCTCCGTGAGGGCGAAGGCCGAGATAGCCCCCTCGGCGAACCGCGGCAGGTACCGACGCTTCTGTTCCTCGGTCCCGAAGAGCTTGAGCGGCTGCGGGACCCCGATCGATTGATGGGCGGAGAGCAGGGCGACGAGGCTTCCGTCGACGGTGCCGATGACCTCCATGATCTTGCTGTACTCGGTCTGATTGAAGCCGTGGCCGCCATACTCCTGCGGGATCTTGAGACCGAAGGCCCCCATGTTTCGGAGCCGGTCCACGACCTCGGGCGGGATCTTCCGGTCCCGGTCGATCTGCTCGGAGTCGACTTCGGTGCGCAGGAACTCACGCATCTCATCGATGAGCGCGCGGGCTGCCGGGCGGATGTGCTCGTCGGGATCCGGATAGGGGTGGATCAGGCCCAGCCGAAAGTCACCGAGGAAGAGGTCCCGCACGAACGTGTGGTCTCCCCATTCCTTTTCCCGCGCCCCTTCCGCGACGCGCCTCGCTTCGGCCTCGCTCGCATGCGTCTTAACCGTGCTCATCGCTTCACCTGCTTGATCTATCGAGTATCGAGTGCCCGCTCTCTCGCGTCTCTCAACCTAAAACAGCGCATATCGTTGAAACACCCGCGGACGGCTCCGAGGTCCGGTCACGGGTGCAGTGGATCGTCTCGGAGCTCCCGCTCGATCCACTCGCGGGCGACCTGGCGAAAGTCGCGGCCCTCCACGTCCACCGCGCGGTTCATGGCACGCATCTCCTCGGTGTCGAGGCGGCCCGCCAGCTCTTGCAGCGCCGCCCGGAGCTCCGGGTATCTTGCCAGCGCGGCGGCCCCGACGACCGGCGCGGCCTCGTAGGGCGGAAAGTACCGCAGGTCGTCCTCCAGCATCACGAGATCGAGCGCCGCGATCTGGCCGTCCGTCGAGTTGCCCGCCACCAGGTCCACGAGGCCGTTCGACAGAGCTCGATAGAGGAGCCCGAGGTCCATCAGGCGGGGATCCCGGCCAAATCGCAGCCCGTAGAGGCGTTCCATCCCGGGCAGCCCGTCCTCGCGCTCCGTGAACTCGTAGCCGAATCCGGCCGTCCAGCGCTCCGCATGGGGCACCGCGTCGCTGATGGTGCGGAGACCAAGGGAGTCGGCCGTGCTCCGGCGGACGAGAACGGCGAAGGTGTTCTCGAAGCCGAGCGGCGCCGACCACTCCGCCCCCCATCGCCGGCCGTACTCGGAGGCGACGGCGCTACGCACCGAGTCCGGGTCGGTGATCGGCGGATGCTGGAGGATCGCCGTGAAGGCCGTTCCCGTGTACTCGACGTACAGGTCGATGCCGCCTCCGACGAGGGCCTGGTGGCAGATGAACGTGCCGCCGAGGTGGAGGCGGCGCTTCACGGGGATTTCCGTCGTGTGCTCGATCCAACCCGTGAGGAGCTCGCCGAGAAGGCTCTGCTCGGTGAAGTTCTTCGAGCCGACGACGAGAGGAGGGCGGTCGGCGCCACAGCCATGGAGCGCGAGGACCGCCAGGAGAACCGCGGCGATAAGGCCGCCGAGCCCCTTCAACTCAGCTCCGGGTCGTGCCTTCACGCGCGGCGCCAGCGCGACTGTCTGCGCTCCAGGAAACCCAGGCCGGCGTCGGCTGCCAATGCCAGGAGCGCGGCCGGAATCGCGCCCGCCAGGATCACCTGGTTGTTCACCATCGAGATCCCCTGGAAGATGAACTCTCCGAGCCCTCCCGCACCGATCGCCGCCGCGATCGTGGCGATCCCTATTCCGATCACGGTGGCCAGCCGCACACCGCCCACGATCACGCCGAGCGCGAGGGGAAACTCGACCTCGCGCAAGAGCTGAGCGTCGGTCATCCCCATGGCGACACCCGACTCCCTAACGGCCGGATCGATGCCACGGATGCCCTCGTAGGTGTTACGCACGATCGGGAGAAGCGCATAGGCGGAGAGCGCGACGATGGCCGTGCGCGCCCCGATTCCCCCGATCAGCGGCACGGGGATCAAAAAGCCGAAGAGCGCCAGGCTCGGGATGGTCTGGATCACGTTCACGAATCCGATGATCGGCTTGCGGAGAGCTTCTCGCCGCGTGAGGAGGATTCCCGTCGGTATTCCGATGAATACGGCGATGCCGACCGAGGTGCCGACGAGGAAGAGGTGCTCGACCGTCCTGGCGAGCACGTCGGCCCGGTTGGCGATCAGGTAGTCGAGAAAGCTCATCCAACGGCCCCGGCGAAGCTCAACTCTCGTCCTCCGGTTGAAAAGCCACCACGGCCGGGAGCCTGGATTCGCCGAACTCGGCCGGGCTGCCCGCGAAGACGATCCGGCCCTCCTCCAGCAGGACGATCCTGTCGCCGAGCCGGCGCGCCTCACGGACGTCATGCGTCACGAACAACACGGCCTTCCCGAGCTGCGTGGCGAGCCGGCGGAACTCCACCTGCAGCTCGCGCCGCGTGATGGGATCCAGGGCGCCGAACGGCTCGTCCGCCAGAAGGATGGGAGGGTCGGCGGCCAGAGCGCGAGCTACGCCGACCCGCTGCTGCTGACCGCCCGAGAGCTCCGCCGGATAGCGTCCGGCGTATTCGTCGGGTGGGAGGCCTACGAGCTCGAGCAGCTCGGCCGTGCGACGCTCGAGCCTCTCCCTCTCCCAGCCCAGCAGCCGCGGCACAAGCGCCACGTTGGCGGCGACCGTACGGTGAGGAAAGAGGCCGATCCGCTGAATCACGTAGCCGGTGCGGCGACGGAGAGCGATCGGGTCCCATTCCGTCGTCGGGCGTCCACCCACGCGAACGGCCCCTGCGGTGGGCTCGAGGGTTCGGTTCACCAGGCGCAGGGCGCTGGACTTTCCGGCGCCGCTGCGACCCAGGATGACGGTGGTCTCGCCGCTCGCCACCTGGAACGAGACCCCGCGGAGGACGTCCACGCTGCCCAATCTGAGGGATGCGCCGTCGAACTCGACCGCGGCCGTCCGGGATGCTTCCGTCGTCATCGGCCTCCTGGGTGCTTGCCGCCTGCCGGCTGCCCGTGCTTCTCGGGGTTTACTCCACGAGGCTCCGTTCACGCCCGGGGCTCCCTTCTCAACTTGGCCCTCGCGTTGGACGGCTGCCAAGGCGTCGCCTACCTTTGCGGCCTCGGCCCGCTCGGGCGAGGTGGGGCGCGCATGGAGAACTGAATGGAGAGACCGGGCGCAGAAACGGCCGACGACAGGGTCGTCGTGCGGAACGTCCTCGGCCCGCGCGATCGGCACGCCGAGCTCGCCCGCGACGTTCGTGACGGGCTGACCGGCCCCGTGAAGGAGATCCCTCCCAAGTACTTCTACGATGCGCGCGGATCGGACCTGTTCGAGCGCATCACCGCGCTGCCCGAGTACTACCTGACACGGGCGGAGACCGAGATCCTCGAGCATCACGCCGCCGATTTCGTCTCAGATGTCGGTGCCCACGTGCTCGTCGAGTACGGCTCCGGAAGCTCCACCAAGACGCGCCTCCTCCTCGACGCCATGCACGCGCAGGGTGTGCTCGAAGGCTACGCGCCGGTCGATGTGAGCGAGGATGCCTTGCATGGCGCGGCGGACCTTCTTGTCTCCGAGTACCCGGAGCTTCAGGTCGTAATCGTCGTCGCGGACTTCGACGCGCCTCTGGATCTCTCCTTCGCCGCCCGGCCTCGGCTGATCGCCTTCCTCGGCTCGACGATCGGCAATTTCGCACCTGAGGCGGCCCGTCGATTCATGATCTGCGTGGCGGAGGAGCTCGAGCCCGGCGACGGCTTTCTGATCGGCTTCGATCTCGTCAAGGACGCTCGCGTGCTCGAGGCGGCCTATGACGACGCGGCCGGGGTGACGGCGGAGTTCAACCTGAACCTGCTGAGCGTCCTCAACCGTGAGCTCGACGCTGATTTCGACGAGAGGACGTTCCGGCACCGGGCCTTTTACGATTCCGAGCGCGCCCGGATCGAGATGCACCTGGTGTCTGGACCGGCCCAGTCGGTGCGCATCGCCGACCTGGATCTGGAGGTCCGGTTCGAGGCTGGAGAGTCGATCCGCACGGAGCTGAGCCACAAGTACACCCCCGAGTCCGCGCGGGGGCTCCTCGAAGCCGGCGGACTCCGGGTTCGCCGCTGGGAGACCGATGGAGCGGCCCGGTTCGCCGTGGCGCTAGCCGAGCGCCGCTGACATGGGAGGCTGACATGGAAGGAGACGCGGTGCGCCTCTCCGTGGGCACGAGCGGCTTCAGTTACAAGGAGTGGAAGGGCGTCTTCTATCCCGAGGATCTGCCGGCCAAAGAGATGCTCCGTTACTACTCCGGGCGGCTTCCGGCGGTCGAGATCAACAACACCTTCTACCGGATGCCGCGCGCTTCGGTTCTGGAATCATGGGTCGAGCAGGTCGGCGATCCCTTTCGCTTCGTCCTCAAGGCATCCCGTCGCATTACGCACTTCAAGCGATTGAAGGATGTGTCCGACGAGACGGACTATCTCTTTTCGATCGCGGCGACTCTCGGTGATCACCTGGGCGCCATCCTCTTTCAGCTTCCGCCCAACCTGAAGAAGGATCTTCCGCTCCTCTCCGGCTTCCTCCCGCTGGTCCCGAAGGGCTTCAGGGCGGCGCTGGAATTCCGCCACGACTCCTGGTTCGACGAGGAAGTAATGACGGTTTTGCGCGAGCACGACGTGGCCCTGTGCGCCGCAGAGACCGACGAGAAGGCGGCGCCCGAGACGGTCTCCACGGCGAGCTGGGGATACGTGCGGCTCCGCCGCTCCGAGTACGACGACGGGGAGCTGACCTCCTGGGCTCGGACGATCGGCTCGCAGGATTGGGGGGAGGCATTCGTCTTCTTCAAGCACGAGGATGCGGGAGCGGGACCGGCGCTGGCCGGTCGCTTTCTGGAGCTGATGGGAGAGACCTGAGCGGCGTCGGGCCGGCCATGACACGCGGTCGACTGCAACCATATGGGTGCGCGCGACGTCAGACCTCACGGAGCCGTGTTTCTTGGATGGACGCTACCGATTACAGAGGAGGACGATGATGCCTCGGGAGCTCACCCGACTTCGCACCCTGCTCCTGCCTGGAGCGCTACTGGTTCTCGCCACCGGAGCGCGGGCTCAGGACGCCGGGAAGTGGTGCGAGGAATCGTACGACGATGACAACGATCGCTACTGCGAGGTCCGGGAGGAAACGCTGCCGGCTACCGGCAGCGTCACGGTCGACGCGGGGCCGAACGGCGGCGTTGCCGTGACGGGTTGGGACCGCAACGACGTGAGGGTCCAGGCCAAGGTGCACGCTCGAGCCGAGACGCAGGCCCGCGCACGGCAGATCGCCCAGGAAGTCTCCATCCTGACGGATGGCGGGACGATTCGGGCGGAGGGCCCGAAGGGAGGCAAGGACGAGGGGTGGGCCGTCAGCTTCCGCCTGTCGGTACCGGCCCGGACGGATCTCTCGCTCGAGACGATGAACGGCGGGATCGGCATCGAGGGCGTTTCCGGAGACCTGGATTTCCGGGCCGTGAACGGCGGCGTCAATCTGGTCGACGTGTCGGGCTACGTCAGCGGCTCGACGACCAACGGGGGCTTGAGCATCGAGCTCACCGGCGACGCATGGGAGGGCGAGGGCCTGGACGTCGAGACGACGAACGGCGGCGTGGACCTACAGATCCCGGAGGGCTACTCCGCCCGTCTCGAGACCGGGACGGTGAACGGGCGCCTCGAGATCGGCTTCCCGGTGACGGTGCAGGGGCGGCTCGGCAAGTCGCTCACGACCGAGTTGGGCTCCGGAGGCAAGCTGATCCGGGTGAAGACGACAAACGGTGGGGTGAAGATCTCGCGCGGCTGAGTCCCGGGTGAGCCGCGGTTCCCCCGGCCCGGTGTCGAGCTGGGCCGGGGAGCCGCCAGTCTGCCCCACGAACCTCCTGCCGCGTGCTGTCGCGCGCGTGCTCTCCCGCCGTCCCCTAGAGCGCCTTCACCTCGTGCACCAGGTCGGCGATCGACTTCTCGGCCGAGCCGAAGAACATGCGCGTGTTCGGCAGGAAGAAGAGCTGGTTCTGGATGCCGGCGAAGCCCGGGTTCAGGCTACGCTTCAGCACGACACAGTGGTGCGCCTTGTCGACTTCCACGATCGGCATCCCGGCGATGTCGCTGTTCGGGTCGTCCCGCGCCGCCGGGTTGACGACGTCGTTCGCTCCGACGACCACCGCCACGTCCACATTCGAGATGTCCGGGTTGATGTCCTCGATCTCGTAAAGCTCCGTGTACGGGACGTTGGCCTCGGCCAGGAGCACGTTCATGTGGCCCGGCATGCGGCCCGCGACGGGATGGATGGCGTACTTGACGTCGACCCCCCGCGCCTCGAGCAGGTCCGCCAGCTCGCGGAGCCGGTGCTGAGCCTGCGCCACGGCGAGACCGTAGCCGGGGACGATGACGACCGACCGCGCGTAGCCGAGCATCATCGCCAGGTCCTCGGCATCGATCGGGTTGGCGACCTGCTCCCCCGCCGCGCCCGCGGCCGGTCCGGCCGGCGCGCCGGCTCCGAAGGCGCCGAACAGCACGTTGGCTAGCGAGCGGTTCATCGCCCGGCACATGATGTTGGTGAGGATGAGGCCGGAAGCGCCCACGAGCGCGCCGCTGATGATCAGCGCGTTGTTCGACAGCACGAAACCGGCCGCCGACGCCGCGAGGCCGGAGTAGGAGTTCAGCAGCGCCACGACGACGGGCATGTCGGCGCCGCCGATCGGGATCGTCACCAGAATCCCTAGGATGAGCGCCAGCCCGGCGAGGATCACGTAGCCGTTCGCCTCCACCGGCGAGACCACCAGGTAGACCGCGGCGGCCAGCGCCGCGGCGGCCAGCAGGAAGTTGAAGGTCTTCTGCAGCGGATAGGTGGCGGCCTTTTCGGCGAAACCCTGGAGCTTGGCGAACGCAACGAAGCTGCCCGAGAACGTCAGGCCTCCGATGAGCGTCCCCGCCATGATCGAGATGCCCAGGTCCATCGCCAGCGGCTCGGGGCTACCCATATGGCGAACGTATTCCGCCGCCGCGACGAGCCCGGAGGCAGCGCCGCCGAAGCCGTTGAACACCGCGACCATCTGCGGCATCGCGGTCATCTTCACCGTTCGGGCCATGATGGCGCCTGTCAGCGCTCCCACGACCAGGCCGATGACGATCCAGCTGAAGTCGATGATCTGACGGTCGAGCAGCGTGGCGACCACGGCGAGCAGCATGCCGATGGCGGCGACCCGGTTGCCGCGCCGCGCGGTCTCGGGCGAGCTGAGCTGCTTCAGCCCGAGGATAAAGAGGACGGCCGAGAGCAGATAGGCCAGCCAGATATAGAGGTCGAAGTTCACGACGCACTCTCCCCGTCACGGTCGCGCCGGAACATCCGGAGCATCCGGTCCGTGACCATGAACCCGCCGATCACGTTGATCGTCGCGAGGACGACCGCGATGAAGCCGATGATCGTAAGGAGCTGAGTGCCTCCGCTCCCGGCGATCACCAGCGCGCCGACGATGGAGATTCCCGAGATGGCGTTCGCGCCAGACATCAGTGGTGTATGTAGTGTGGGAGGCACCTTCGTGATCACCTCGAAGCCGACGAACATGGCGAGGACGAACACGTAGATGCCGACAAGCAGCGTTCCGGTCATCCCTTGGTCCCTTTCTCGACGCGAGCCCGATAGCTCGCTGATCGCAAGGCGTGGCGGCTTCGGGTCATGCCCCGTACCGCACCTCGCCCGCGTGCGTCACGCAGATCGCTCCCGTGATCTCGTCGTCCAGGTCCAACTGGACACCTTCCTCCGAGATCAGGTGGCCGAGGAGCGCCTGCAGATTCTTTGAGTACATCTGGCTGGAGTGCACCGGGACCTGGGCGGGCAGGTTCGTCGCGCCGTGGATCATCACGCCGTGCCGCTCCACGCTCTCTCCCGGCTCGGTGAGCTCGCAGTTCCCCCCCGCCACCGCGGCCAGGTCGACGATCGTCGAGCCGTGCCGCATGCCGCGCACCATCTCCTCCGTGATGATCAGGGGGGCGGGCTTCCCCGGAATGAGGGCCGTCGTGATCACCACATCGGATTTGGCCACGTGTTTGGCGAGCAAACGTCGCTGTGCCTCCTGCTCCTGCTCCGACTGCTCCTTGGCGTAGCCGCCTTCCGTCTCTCCGCCGCCGATATCGAGCTCCTCATCGGCCTCGACGAACTTGGCGCCGAGGCTCTCCACCTGCTCCTTCACGGCCGGCCGGACATCGAAGGCCTCGACGACGGCGCCGAGCCGGTGGGCGGTCGCGATCGCCTGGAGGCCCGCGACGCCGGCGCCGATCACGAGAACGTGCGCCGGCGAGAGCGTGCCGGCGGCCGTGATGAGGAGCGGAAAGAGCTTGCCGAGCGTGTCCGCCCCGATGATGACGGCCTTGTAGCCCGCCACGGTGCTCATCGCGGAGAGCGCATCCATTCGCTGCGCACGGGTGATTCGAGGCAGCAGCTCCACCGACAGCGCGCTGACCTGACGCTCGGCCAGTCGTTCCAGGAGGTCGGAGGAACCCCCGGGGTCGAGGAATCCGGCGAGGATGCCGCCGGAGCGGATCATCTCCACTTCGTGGGTCCCATCCTCTCGCTCACGCGGCGGCTGCACTCTCACCCAAATGTCCGCCTCCGCGAGCCCGTCGGGTCCGGCCACCACTTCCGCTCCGGCCTCGCGGTAAGTCTCGTCGGGGAAGGCGGCCAGGGCTCCCGCTCCCTGCTCGACCCTCACCGCCACCTCGTCGGAGACGAGACGGCGAACGGTGTCCGGCGTGAGTGCCACTCGGGTCTCACCGGGAGCGCTCTCGCGCGGAACTGCGATCACGGTCTTCTCGGGCATCGACTCCGTCCTCTATCCTCTCTGTGGCTGACGCCGTGCTCGGGGGCGCAACACTCGCGAAGGGAAGGCCCCTCCCGCAAGGGCTGCGGGCTCCCGTGCATCGTCTCTGTGCAGGTGCTAGCGTTATCAGAGAGCCTGGAACCACGCGACCCTCTGATTCCGGAGTTGTGCGTATGCGCCGAATCGCCACCGGCAGCTGGTGTCTCATCGTTCCGTGCGCGCTCGCGGCGTGCGAGCTGCCGAAGCCGGTGCAGTCAAAGCCGGCCGACGAACAGATTGCGGAAGCGGTGCTTGCCGCTCCTCCGTCCTTGCGGGACGACGCCGCGGTACTTGGATACAGCACCGGCGGCGCGTTTGCAACGCTCCGCGAAGGATCCGCGGACAGTCCGCTGATTTGTCTGGCGGACGATCCGCGACGAGAGCGCTTTCATGTGGCCTGCTACGACCGTTCCCTCGAGCCGTACATGAGTCGAGGGCGCGAGCTTCGGGCGAGCGGAATGGACGGTGGCGAGTCGATCCAAACCCGTCAGTCGGAGGCCCGGGAGGGGAAGCTGGAGATGCCGTCGCAACCGGCGGCGCTCTACAACCTGTTCGCTCCCGAGCCGCCGCCGGCGTCCGGCGAGCAGCCGGCAGACGCCTCGAGGCTGTACGTGATCTACGTCCCAGGGGCCACCGCAGAGGAGCTGGGCCTTCCCTCGGCGCCGGCCGGCGACGCTCCATGGGTGATGTTCTCCGGCGAGACGAACGCCCATGTGATGATCTCGCGTTGAGCGTCCTGACGCGCCACCAGATGGGCGCCATCCTGCTCGCAGCACTGCGACAGGAAGGCCTCGGAACCCGCGACCTCTTCGAGGGCAGGCAGGAACCCCTGTCCTGGTTCTTCCGTGGCCTGGCTTTCGACCAATCCGAGCTGGACATCATGGAGTCGGGGGCGATCGAGATGCTGCACGCTCCGTCCGCTCTCGTGGAGCTGGTGATCGATGAGTTCGCGCTCGCCTGCGCGAACCTGGGGACGGAGGGCGTGTCCGGATACCTGACGGCGCCGGCCGAGCCCGCCGAGGAGGAAGGTGAGCCGTTCACGGCGAACGACCTGGCCTTCGATCATACCGTGATGTTGGGCTTCCTGAACGTGGATGTAGCCCCGCCCGCCCTGTGGCTCGAGGAGAGGCCGGCCGACCCGGACGCCAACGAGCGCCTGGCCGCTCGGCTGGCGAAGGCTGCGCAGGATGTGGGCGCGGGCGCGGATGCAGTGGAGGTCCACATGGAAGGGGCGCTGGACGCGGCGGCCGGTTGGAGCGACGCGGCGGCGGCCGACGTTCGCCCGGTGGGCGTCTCCGTTCACTTCACCTACGACATTCCGCTCGAGGGGGTGGGGGAGCGCCAGCTCGTTCGCACCTTTTCGGCGGGGGCGCGCACGGCATCCCTCGCTCTGGAGGGGATGCGGTCCGTGTTTCGCGACGGCTAGGAGCCTCTCCCGGCGGTGGGACGAGCCGCGTTACATGCGGATTAGCTAGGGCGCGTCGCCCACCTTCAACAGGCTGTCCAGGACGGTCCTGAACTGACTCACCTGAGCGGCGCCTCGGATCGACAGGCTGTCGGCGATGATGAAGAAGGGCGTGCTGCTGATCCCCGCTCGATTCACGGACTGAAAGTCCCTGACCTGGAGCGGTGCCGTCCGGTCGTCCCGCAGGCAGGCACCGAAGGACTCTTCGTCGATCCAGAGCTCCCGCGCGTAGTCGACGAACGTCGCCCAGGCATCGTCCGACGTAGACCACTCCCCCTGCCGCTCGAACAGGATGTCGTGCATCTGCCAGAACTTGCCGACCGCTCCCGCGCAGAAGGCCGCCTCGATCGCCGGCCAGGCGAACTGGTGGCTCGGGTTCGCGAAGGAGATCCATACGTACTCCACCTTCCCGGTCTCGATGTAGAGGCTGTCGAGGACGGGGAAGGTTTCCTTGTTGAACCGCGCGCAGAACGGGCACTGGAAGTCCGAGACCTCCAGGATCCGGACCGGCGCCTCAGGGCTGCCCATGATGCGGGATTGGTCCGCCCGGTTTATGAGGACGCTGTGCTGCGTCGGAAGCACGGTCCACTCCTCCTGGGCCGTGGCACCCTCCAGGGAGCTCTCGTCGATGGGCTCCCCGGTGGGAGGGGTCTCCTGGGCGGTCCCGGGCTCTCCGGAACAGCCGAGTGCTATCAGCAGCGCCAAGGCCAGAGCGGGTCCGGTCCTTCGCCGGACTCGCGGCCCGGTGTGCCGTGGATCGATCATACCGTCGTCATCCGTTCTTCTCCGATGGCGGAGCCGCCGGCCCCGGCCATCTCATCGTGTTCCTCGCAGAGGATCCGGTAGGCCGCCTCGACGTGGCGCGCCTCCGTGTGCACGCTGCCGATGGCCAGGCGCAGAGTGTAGCGTCCGTCCAGAACCGTGTGGGAGAGGAAAACGGGGCCTCGGCGGTTTACGCGCGCCATCAGCTCACGATTCCAATCGTTGTACGCTTCAAGCTCGTTCGACACACGACCGCCCTCATTGGCTGCCTCGCGTGGGTGCGCCCGAAAGCAGATGGTGCCGAAGGGAACCGGGGCTGCCAGCTCGAACCGGCTGTCCCGCCGCATCTCATCGGCGAAGTCGGCAGCCAGGCGAAGGTGGCGGCGGAGCAGGGCTCGAAGCCCTGCCGCGCCCATCTGCCGAAACAGAAACCACAGCTTGAGGCTGCGAAAGCGGCGCCCCAGCGCCAGGCCCACGTCCATGAGGTCGAGTGCGCCCTCTTGGTCCGAGCTCAGGTACTCCGGTGTCAGCGCCAGGGAAGCTCTGAAGGGCCTCCGGTCCCGGAACAGCAGGACGCTGCAGTCCATCGGAGTCGCCATCCACTTGTGCGGATTCACCACGATCGAGTCCGCTCGATCCCAACCGCCGAACAGCTCCCGCTTCTCGGGCAGCATGGCGGCCGGACCGGCATACGCGGCGTCGACGTGCAGCCAGACGCCGGCTTCCGCACAGATGTCGGCGATCCTCGCCACCGGGTCGACGGCGTTGCTTGAGGTGGTACCGATGGTCGCGCAGACCATCGTGGGCAGGGCGCCGGCCTCGAGGTCGCTACGCAGCTGACGCTCCAGAGCCTGGCCATCCAGGGCGTACCGATCGTCGGTCTCGATTCGCCGGAGGCTCTGACGTCCCAGGCCGGCGGCGATCGCCGCCTTCTCGAGCGAGGAGTGAGCCTGGTTCGAGACGTACACGACGAGCCGCGGCACGTCGGAGCGGCCCGTGAGGCCCAGCTCTCGGGAATCCACGCCGGCCGCCTCGCGAGCCGCGAGCAGGGCGGTGAAGCTGCTGGTCGACGCGGTGTCGAGGATGACGCCTTCGAAGGCCTCGGGCAGCCCCAGAAGCTCTCGGAACCAGACGATGACGCGCGCCTCAAGCTCGGTGGCCGCGGGCGAGGTTCGCCAGAGCATCGCGTTGACACCCAGGGTGGCGACCACGAACTCCGCGAGGATTCCGGCGGCCGAGGAGGAGCTCGCGAAGTAGGCGAGGAATCCGGGGTGGTTCCAGTGCGTCAGACCGGGGAGGATGATCCGGTCGAGGTCGTCGAGGATCGCTTCCAACGGCTCGGCGTCCTCCGGTGCCGAAGAGGGCAGCATCGCCGCTGTCTCGCCGGGCGACACCCGAGCCAGCACCGGAAACTCCTCCACCCGGTCGCGGTAGTCCGCGACCCACTCGGCGACCCGAGCTGCCGCCTCGCGGAACTCCTCCGGGCTCAGATCGCCAGCTCTGGCCACTGATACAGCACGTAGAACACGATCGCCGCGCCCGCGAGGGCCATGTTTTTCATGAAGTGGGCCATCTCCATCTGACGGGCGCTCTCGTCCCGCTCCTTCCAGAAGGCGTGCATCCTGACCGCGGCGGCGAACAGGAAGAGAACCAGCAGCCAGGCGCCCACATCTACCCAGGTCCACAGCAGCACGCTGAGGCCTCCCGCGATGATCATCAGCCCGGTGAGCGGCACCATCGTTCCCGCCGCCGCGACTCCCTTGGCCTCGGCGTACGCCACCATCGCGTCCCTCTGGGTCAGGTGGGCGAGCCCGGAGGCGATGAAGATCATCGCGAACAGGATTCTGCCGATCCAAAACAGAGTGTTCATCGAGCATCTCCTCTCGGTCCGCGGCCTGGCGGCCGCCTTCGGCCGGCGCTTCGCCGCTTCACGGCGTCCGGCCCGCATCTCTAAGCTCCATCAGGAAATCGACCGCTCGCCGAAGATGTGGGATCACGATCGAGCCGCCCACGATGAGCGCGACGGCGAAGGCCTCGAATAACTCGTCGTCCGTGGCACCCTCACGCACGCAGCCGTCCAGGTGGTAGCGGACACAATCGTCGCAGCGAAGGACCATGGAGGAGACGAGACCCAGCAGCTCCTTGGTGGCGAGGTCCAGAGCGCCCGGCTCGTACGCCCGGGTGTCGAGCGCGAAGAAGCGGTTGATGGTGAGGTTGCCAGAGCCGAGGATCAGGTCGTTCATGCGTTCGCGGTAGGCTCTGAACTCGTCGACGCTGCCCGTCATGGCGAATCTCCGTCTGCCTTCCCTTCGGCGTGAAGCTACCTTACGAGCCGATGACCTCAACCGCGACCTCGCCGCAACTGGACGAGCTTCTCGCTGGCTGCCTGCTCGGGCTCGACGAGGAGATCGAGGCGGTGCGCGACCAGCTGGCGGCGCGCGGCCTGGGAGAGCCGGTTCACGTGTCCGGCGGCCACCTGGCCGACGCCACGGGAACGCCGCTCTACGAATGGCGGCTCCCCTCCGCCCGGCACGATGTCCGGCCGAACGACGCCGTTCGGGTCGTATGCGAGGCCGGCGAGTCGGCGGGCTTCGTAACGGCGGTGAACCGCGAGACGCTGCAGGTGCGGGTCGCGACCTCCGACTGGCTGGGTCGGGTGCCGGCTGGCGCGTCGCTGGAGTTCGATCCGACATGGCTCCTGGGCTCGTTGCGATCGCGTCTCGAAGCCGTGCGTGACAAACCGTCCCGATATCACCCCGCCACCGTCCTGCGCTTGTTCGGGCGGATCGCTCCGACGGTCGACGCCGCCGAGGCACGCCGGGGTGACTCCCGAGCGCTGAACGAGGCTCAGCGCGAGGCCCTGGAGCGGATATTGGGCAGCGACGTCCAGTTCGTCTGGGGACCCCCGGGAACCGGAAAGACGAGGCTGCTCGGCCATGCGGCGGCCGAGCTGGCGGAGACCGGCAAGGTCCTCGTGACGGCCGTTACGAACGGTGCCGTGGACGAGGCCGCCTATCGTGCGGCGGGTGTTCTGGGTCAGGGAGCGGTCGGAGCGAACCGGATCGTGCGGGTGGGGGCGGAGCTCAGCCGGACAGGCGATCGGGCACTGTCTCTGGAGGCTGCTCTCGAGCGACGGCTGGCGGGCGGAAGACTAGCAGCCGCCATCGAACAGCTGGAGCGCGAAGCCGGGGTTCGTCCGCCGGCCGAGCGACCCGCCATGCTTCAGAGAGTTCGGCTTGCCCGCGTGATGGCGGTGGCCGCAAGAGTCGACGATCACGAGATCATCTCAGCCGCCACCAGCCTCTCGCGGGATCTGCAGCTACAGGCGATCCTGGCCCTCCGGGAAGCGGATGTCGTGCTCACGACCTTCGCGAGGCTGGCACTGTGGGATGAGCTAGCCGCTCTCCGGTTCGAGGCCCTGGTGATCGATGAGGCGAGCGCGGCACCGCTCCCCTACGTGGCGTTGGCCGCGTCACGCACCTCGGGAAGGACGGTGGCGGTCGGTGACTTCCAGCAGCTACCCGCCGTCGTCTGCTCGCGAGGGGTAGCGGCATCGAGGTGGCTCGGTCGGGATCTCTTCCGGGAGACCGGCATCGTGGAAGAGACGGCTGGCGAGGTCAGCCTCCCCTCTCCACGCGACAAGCTGTGCGCCATGCTCGATGAGCAGTACCGGATGGCGCCGCCCATCCGTCGCCTGGTCAGCGAGCTCTTCTACGGGAACCGTCTCCGGGATGCCCCCGAAGTTGCGGACCGACCGCGGTTGGCCTCGCCACTGGTTCTGGTCGACACCGAGGACGAGGGATCGACGGTCACGCGTGCGGAGGGCTCTCGCACGAACCCGGTCCACGTGCGACTCGTGTTGCGGCTACTCGAGGACCTCGCCGGCTGCGGAGTCTCCGACGTCGCGGTCGTCGCTCCCTACAGGCTGCACGTTCGAAGGCTGCAGGAGGCGGCACGTGACCAGCTCGGTCGGGCGGCTCCGGCGGGACTGGAGATCGCGACCATCCATCGCTTTCAGGGGCGAGAGAAGGCCGTGGTGGTGCTGGACACCGTGGATGCGCCCCCGGGCGCGAGCTGGTTCCTCAACGAAGGGCGCAACGCTGATCTGCCGCGCCTCATAAACGTGGCGCTCTCACGGGCGCGCCACGCGTTGGTGCTGGTCGGCACGGTCGAGGGCCTGCAACGTACGCTCCCGCCCGACGCGCTGATCAACCGACTGGTCGCCAAGGTCGCCGCGGAGGGACGAGCCGTGCGGGCCCGCGACCTGGGTCGGTCCGTCGAGGCTGCGAGTCTGTGGAGCGTGGTCCCGACCCCGGATCGCCTCGATGCTATTCCCTCAGAATCGACTGTCGTAGGTCAGCAATGACGGGCGATCGCCAAACAAACTTTATAAAACCATAGGTTGGCCGTCCAATGGGGTTGACCTAAAAAAAATCTTTTTGTATCATTGGGTCGTGCTCGAGGAGGAAGCACCAGCAAGACCGGATGCTGCACTCACTGGCACGGATCAACGGGTCGCTCGGCGTGGGGAAAGGGATCGGACCGAAAGGGACGTGACTGGAAGCCACACCATGGGTTGAGCGAAGATGGTACCAGGCCCGTTGGGTCTTGGAAGGCAAGCGCAGCTGACCAAGACGTAGATGCCAGAGCGGTGAGATCTGTCTGAAGGCGGGTCGAATCCTCCCTCAGCCCCTGACGCTCTTCGGAGTGACAGGGGCTGAGTACATCCAGGAGCTTCCGTCCGCGCGCCACTTCCTGAGCACCCCACCCAGCTGCCACGATGAAGCCGGGCCCGGTCCCCGTCGACCATCCACCGAGTCTGGATGACCAATGGACTCTCCCCGATCCTCGGAGACGCGATCGGGCAGAGTATGAACAAAAAGGCCAAAGAGCCGGTTTTTGGAAAAATGATAACCGCGGGATGTGGAAGGATGTTGAGAAAAAGACCGAATACGTTTCTCGACGCCCGTTCTCGCGGCTCTCGGAACAGGAGTTGGTTTTCCACGCCACTGTGGATTGAGCCACCGTGGATCGACATCGAGCGGGAGGTCGAGGCCTGGCCGGAACGCCGGATCCACCCCGAGTTGCCCGGACCGGATTCAAGACGTACCGGGAAGGGTGGGGAAGATGAGCGTGCCCTGTTCGAAGTCGGGTGAGGAGAGAGAATGAGGGTCGTCGCACAACGTGTATCCGGCGCGACCGTCCGCGTGGACGGAGAGACGGTTGGGAGCATAGGGCCGGGCCTGCTCGTGCTCGCCGCGTTCAGCGCCGCCGATGGTGATGCGGAGCTGGTCTGGATGGCCCGGAAGCTGACCGGGCTCCGGATCTTTCCGGATGAGGAGCGCCGGATGAACCGATCCGTTCGCGATGCGGGCGGCTCCCTTCTGGTCGTCTCCCAGTTCACCCTCTACGGAGATACCTCTCGCGGAATGCGTCCATCCTTCACGAAAGCGGCGTCACCAGAGATGGCCGAGGGGTTGTACGAGCTCTTCCTGGACGCCCTCCGTGCGGAAGGTGTTCCCGTCGAGTGCGGCCGATTCGCAGCCATGATGGAGGTCGAGCTCGTCAACGACGGCCCCGTCACGCTCATCATCGATCGGTAGCAGACTCCCGGGCAGCGGAGATAGGTTCGCCGGGGCGATGCACGAGACCCGCGGGTCGGTGGGTGCTCGTCCGGGCAGGGTAACACGGGAGCGCCGATGGGCGATGTGAGATGAGGGATCAGGAAGACGCTGGACGCGAACGCCCGCTGCGAGTGGGCGTGATCGGATCGGGGGGCCGGCTGGACCCGGAGACCGCCGAGGCGGCTCGTCGGGTCGGAGCCGCCCTGGCTCGGGGTGGGGCCGTTCTCGTCTGCGGTGGCCTGGGCGGCGTCATGGAGGCGGCTGCGGCGGGTGCGCGCGGCGCGGGCGGGACCGTTCTGGGCATCCTCCCCGGATCGGACGCGGGCGCGGCCGCTCCCGGAGTATCGATTCCCATCCCCACCGGTCTCGGGGAGGCTCGCAACGTGCTGGTCGTTCGTTCATCGGAGGCTGTGGTGGCGATCGCGGGAGGTTGGGGCACCCTCAGCGAGGCGGCGTTCTGCCTCAAGCTGGGAGTGCCGCTGTTCGGGTTGCGGGACCACCTGCCCGCCGAGATGTCGATCGAACGGCTGGACGATCCCGAGGAAGCCGCCAAGCGCGCGCTTCGTGCGGCCGGCCGGCGCCGGTCGACTCCTTCGGAGGTAGCAAGAACGCCGGGAGGCATCGGTTGAATCCGTTCTACTTCTTAGCGGCGCTCGTGCTCGCGCTCGTCGTGGCGGTGATCGTTGCGGGCGTGAGAGGCGGAGCTGCCGAGCGGAGGTCGATGATCGGAGACCGAGCCGATCCGGCCGATCGCCAGCAGGCGTTGCTCGCCCGGCTCGCCGATCTCGAGTTCGAATACCAGACCGGGAAGATCGGTGAGGAAGAGTACCGGGAGCTGAAGTCGCCCCTGGCCAAGGCGGTGCTCCAGGCTCGTGCCGAGCTCGAGGGCTCCGCGTCGCCCGGAGGCGTGGATCGAGCCGGCGAACGGGACTCGGAGACGTAGGCGGTCGTGAGCGAGCGCCCGATCGATCTGCGGAGCGACACGGTCACCCGGCCATCGCCCGGCATGCGCGACGCGATCGCGGGAGCGGAGGTGGCGGACGACGTGCTCGGCAAGGACCCGACGGCGGATCGGCTCGAGCGACGCGTGGCGGGATTGCTGGGGAAGGACGCGGCCCTCTTCTTCCCGTCGGGAACGCAGGCGAACCAGGCGGCGGTGCTGCTGCACACGCAGCCCGGCACGGAAGCCGTCTGCGAGGGCGAGGCGCACGTCTTCCACTACGAGTACGCGGACGCGGCGTGGCTCTCCGGCGTGCAGCTGCACCCCGTCTCCTCCGCGTCGGGTCGGGTCTCGGCGGACACCTTCCGTCGGGCGATCAGACCAGGAGACCGGCACCATCCCACGACCAGCCTGTTCTGTCTGGAGAACACCCACAACATGCACGGCGGCACGGTATTGCCGGTCGGGGACATGCGGGAGGTCCGCGCGCTGGCCGACGAGGAGGGGATCCCGGTGCACCTCGACGGCGCGCGCCTGTGGAACGCGGCCGAGGCTTCGGGCACCCCCCTCCACGCCTTCGCGGCCGAGGCGGACACCGTGATGGTCTCGCTCTCGAAGGGATTGGGCTGTCCGATCGGGTCGCTTCTGGCCGGACCGGCCCCGCTCATCGACCGGGCGTGGTGGGCACGGAAGCGGTTGGGTGGGGGAATGCGCCAGGTCGGCGTTCTGGCCGCGGCGGGCCTCTACGCCCTCGACCACAACCTTCCGCGCCTCGGGGAGGATCACGACCGCGCCCGGAGGCTCGCCTCCGGAACGAACGCCGTGGCCGGGCTGAGCGCCGAGCCGCCGGACACCAACATCGTGATGATCCGGATCGCCGACGGCGGTCCCGATCCCGAGGAGCTGAGCGCCGAGCTGGACCGCTCCGGCGTCCGCATACTCCCCGCGGGGCCCGGCAGGCTCCGAGCGGTGACCCATCTCGATGTCGACGACGATGGCATCGAGCGCGCGGTCGACTCCCTCTCCGCGGCGATGGGCCGGTTGACGCGAGGGTGATCGACGTCGCTATCGTGGTTTGCAGGGCGCGGGTCCGCCGGCACTTCGAGTCCCGATTCGTCGTTCGAGAGCCCGATTCAGCCCCGATGCTCGAGACCCGAACAAATTGCGAAAGGTAGCAGGCGGTGCTATAGTGGCTCACGCGGAGGCGCAGCCCCGCCTGTCGGCGTTTCAGTGATGCCGAGCAGACCCCAAAAACCCATCTTCAGGACGTCTTCACCCATGGCCGTAGAGCTCAGCGACGAGAGAAAGAAGGCGCTGTCCGTGGCGATCAGCCAGATCGAGCGTGCGCACGGGAAGGGCGCCATCATGCGGCTCGGCGCGGATGGTGCGCTCATGCAACTGTCCGCCATCTCGACGGGAGCGATCAGCCTCGATCACGCGACCGGCATCGGAGGCATTCCGCGCGGCCGGGTCACGGAGATCTTCGGTCCCGAGTCGTCGGGGAAGACGACGCTCACCCTGCACGTCATCGCCAACGCCCAAAAGGAAGGTGGCGTGGCGGCGTTCGTGGATGCCGAGCACGCGCTCGACGTGGGATACGCGCGCAAGCTCGGGGCGGACACGGAGAACCTTCTCGTATCCCAGCCGGACACGGGCGAGCAGGCCCTGGAGATCGCGGAAGTGCTCGTTCGGTCGGGGGCGCTCGATGTCGTCGTGATCGATTCGGTCGCGGCGCTCGTCCCACGCGCCGAGATCGAGGGCGAGATGGGCGATGCGCACGTCGGGCTCCAGGCGCGTCTCATGTCGCAGGCGCTGCGGAAGCTCACCGGCGCGATCGGCCGGTCGAATACGGCGGTCGTCTTCACGAACCAGATTCGCGAGAAGATCGGCGTCATGTTCGGGAACCCGGAGACGACCTCCGGTGGGCGGGCTCTGAAGTTCTACGCGTCTCTGCGGCTGGACATCCGGCGGATCGCTTCCATCAAGGAGGGGACCGAGCTGATCGGCAACCGGGTGCGCGTCAAGGTCGTGAAGAACAAGTGCGCTCCTCCGTTCCGGCAGGCCGAGTTCGACATCATGTTCAACCAGGGGATCAGCCGCGAGGGCCTGTTGGTCGACCTCGGTGAAGAGATCGGGGTCGTCAACCGTGCCGGCGCCTGGTACTCCTTCGGCGATGACATGCGGCTCGGCCAGGGCCGGGAGAACGCGAGGGCCTTCCTCCTGGAGAACCAGGACATCGCTGCGCAGATCGAGAGGAAGGTCCGCGAGGAGCTCGGAATGGTGCCCCCCGCCGAGGGGGAAGAGGATACCGGCGAGAAGGCCGGCGAGAAGGCCGGCGAGAAAGCCCAGCCGCTGGAGGTCGGGGCACCCAAGTCCTGACCGTCCCATCAGCCGACAAGTGACGGCGGAAGAACCCGATACGTCTCCGACTTACGAGGAGGCGTGGAACGCCGTCCTCTCCTATCTTTCCTACCGTGCTCGAAGCCGCCACGAGCTGGAACGTCATCTCCGACGTAAGGGGTACCCATCCTCCCTGGTGGATCGGGTGTTGGGCCGCTGCGAGGAGCTGACTCTTCTCGACGACCTGTCGTTCGCGGCCGCCTTTGTCCGGGACCGGATCCGGCTTCGACCCAGGGGCGTCACGCGCCTGGAGGCCGAGTTGGTGAGCAAGGGGGTCAGTCGCGACGACGCCAGAGCTGGCATCCGGGCCGCCTTCGAGGAGGAAGAGGTCAGCGAGCGGGATCTTCTCGAGGTCGCCGCGCGTAGGCGGTGGAGGCGCCTCGCCCGCATGGACGCAGAAAAGGCGCGCCGCCGGCTGTACGCCCACCTCGTGCGCTCGGGCTTTCCACCGGCCGAGGTGCAGCGTGCCGTGGCGGAGATCGTAAAGGCGGACCCCGGCGTCTGACGGCGGATCGGCCCGCGATGAGAGTTGAACAACAGGTCATGGACTAGATGAAGGCTGCGGAGGTCCGATCCCGCTTCGTCGACTACTTCGGGCGGAACGGTCACACCCACCTGCCGAGCGCGTCGCTCGTCCCCGCGGAGGATCCGACCCTGCTGTTCACCAACGCCGGCATGGTTCCCTTCAAGCGGATCTTCACCGGCGAACGCGAACGGGAGACGCCGACGGCGGTCACGGTCCAGAAGTGCCTGCGCGTGAGCGGCAAGCACAACGACCTCGAAGAGGTGGGGGTGACGGCCCGGCATCACACGTTCTTCGAGATGTTGGGCAACTTCTCATTCGGCGACTACTTCAAGGCCGAGGCGATCTCGTACGCCTGGGAGTTCGTGACCGAGGACCTGGGCCTGGAGGTGGGCCGCATCTGGGCGACGGTCCACCACGGTGATGACGAGGCCTACGACCTCTGGCTCGAGCGCTCGGAGCTGCCGCCGGAGCGGATTCTCAGGCTGGGCGACAAAGAGAACTTCTGGCAGATGGGCGACACCGGTCCGTGTGGCCCGTGCTCGGAGCTGCACTACGACCTCCGGCCCTCGAGCGCGACGGGTGCCCTCGACGCCGAGGAGTTCCTGGCCGCTGGCGAGGCCGACCTGTTCATGGAGATCTGGAATCTCGTCTTCATGCAGTTCGAGCGAAGAGAGGGGGGTGAGGACCGCCCGCTTCCGGCGCCATCGATCGACACCGGAGCCGGCCTGGAGCGGATCGCGGCAGTCCTTCAGGGAGCGGCGTCGACCTATCACACCGACCTCTTCCTGCCCATCATCGCTCGCGCCGAGGAGGTGCTCGGCCGGAAGTATCCGCTCGCTCCCGAGCGTTGGGCCGAGGGGCTGCCGTTCCGGGTTTTGGCCGACCACGCTCGGGCCGTCGCGTTCCTGCTCGCCGACGGGGTTTTCCCCTCGAACGAGGGAAGAGGATACGTCCTGCGCCGCGTTCTGCGGCGCGCGGCGAGACACGCTTGGCTCCTCGGTCGGCGTGAGCCCACGCTGGACAAGCTCGTGGAGACGGTGGTCGACGAGATGTCGGCGGCCTATCCCGAGCTGCGAGCCCGACAGGATCACCTCGTGCTTACGACCCGGGCGGAGGAGGATCGCTTCCTCTCCACGATCGACGAGGGGATGCGCCGGTTCGAAGAGGTGGCACCGGGGCGCGGCACCGGCGTGATCCCTGGCTCCGAGGTGTTCCGTCTCTATGACACCTACGGGTTTCCGCTCGATCTGACCGAGCTGATGGCGTCGGAGCGAGGTTATACCGTCGATGAGGACGGTTTCAGGGCCGCCCTGGCCGAACAGCGCGAGCGCTCCCGCGAGGGCAAGCTCGTCTCAGCCGACGGCCAGGACCGTCTCGCGTTCGCGGAGGAGCTCGAGGTCGGCGAGGAAGGTCTCGAGCAGGAGTTCGTGGGGTACGAGCGAACCGACGTGGAGACGGCCGTGCTCGCCTACGCCTCGGATGACGGTTGGCGGGCGTTCGTGTTGGCGGAGAACCCGTTCTACGTGGAGGCCGGCGGCCAGGTGAGCGACCGCGGGCGCCTGAGGGGCGACGGTTGGGAGGTGGAGGTTCGGCGCGTGGTTCGGAACGAGGGCGGGCAGACGGTCGTGGCCGGCCCGGTCCTGGTCGGGACGCTGGAGACCGGCCCGGAGCGTGTCGAGGCGAGCGTGGAGGAACCCGCCCGCCGCGACACGGAGCGGAACCACACCGCCACCCACCTCCTGCACGCCGCTCTGCGCTCGGAGCTGGGCGATCACGTGCACCAGGCCGGCTCGCTGGTCGCGCCGGACAGATTGCGCTTCGACTTCACGCACCGTGGGCCGCTGGGCCGCGAGGAGCGAGCCACCATCGAGCGTCAGGTCAACGAGGCCATCTGGGCCAACGCGCCCGTCCTGGCCGAGCACACGGGCTACAAAGAGGCGATCGATGCCGGCGCGATGGCGCTCTTCGGCGAAAAGTACGGCGATACCGTCCGCGTCATCCAGGTGCCGGGCGTCAGCGCCGAGCTCTGCGGCGGCACGCACGTCCGGAGTACCGGCCAGATCGGCCTGTTCAGGATCGTGGGAGAAACCGGCGTGGCGGCGGGGATTCGGCGAATCGAGGCCGTGACGGGACGTGGCGCCTACGAGCGTCTCCTCGACACCGAGGAGGGTCTGGAGAGGTTGTCCAAACGGCTCAACGTCATTCCGGCGGAGCTGGAACGACGGGTCTCCGCGCTGTTGGAGGAACGCGACCGTCTCGAGACAACCGCGGCGGGCCAGCGGCAGGAGGGAGCCGCCGCGCAGGCGGAGCGCCTCATCGCCGGTGGCGAGGAGGTGGCCGGCGGCATCCTCGCCTACGGGCGGGTCGAGCTGCCCGAGGGCACCGACCTGGGGGAGTTCGGCGATCTCGTGCGTTCCGAGCTGGACGGACGGGGTGCCGGAGCGGCGATCGCACACGTCACCTTCTCGGACGACGACCGACAGGCCTTCCTCTCGGTGGTCACGGATGATTGGATCCGAAGGGGCGTGCAGGCGGGAGAGCTCGTCCGCGTCGCTTCGACGGCCACCGGATCCAAGGGCGGAGGAAGGCCGCACTTCGCCCAGGGAGGCGTGGGCGACGCCGGCAAGGTGCTCGATGCTCTCGAGCAGGCCGGCGCCGCGACGGTCCGCAAGCTCGACGGCAGAGATTGAGCGCCCATTGAGCGATGACTCGGGCGGGCGTGTGAGCGACCGGATCCCTCCGCTCGCCGACCTTCACAATCACTTCGTGCCTGGAGTCGACGATGGCGCCCGCACGGTCGAAGAGGCGATCGCTGCGCTGAAGGAGCTCTACGAGTCAGGCGTGACGCGTGTAGAGCTTCGAAGAGCTTCGTGGAGTGGCCGAGCGAGCGATTCCGGATCTGTCGCTCAGCCTTGCCTACGAGGTACGCCTCGACGAGGCGGACGTCGAGCTGGGTGACCGGAGCCTCGGTCTCAGCGATCGCCATCTCCTCGTCGAATTCTCGATGCTGATGGTGCCAGCCTACCCGATGGAGACCCTGAACACCGCCGTTCGGCAGGATTGGGTGCCGGTCCTGGCCCATCCCGAGCGCTACGCCGGCATCGAGGCTCGTTACGGCTTGATCCAGACGTGGCGCGATGCGGGCGTCGTGATGTGCGTCAACGCCGCCAGCCTTTGGGGGCGATACGGTCGAGAGGCGGAGTGGGCGGCGCGGCGGATGCTGGCCGACGGGGCGGTCGACCTCGTCGCGTCGGATCATCACGCGAGGCCCGGACGCTCCGCGACGATGCGGCAGGTCTGGGATCTGCTGTTGGAGGCCGGGCACGACGAAGCCGCGCGTCTTCTCCTGAGCGAGAATCCGGCGGCGATCCTGGACGGACGGGACCCGCTGCCCGTGCCGCCGGTCGATCTCTCGGAGGGATGGACGGAACGGCTGAAGCGGATGGTGGGACGGTCCCGGTGAGTCTCCGGGATGGGTCGTTGCTGCCCGGCATAGCAGGCGGACGGGCGCTCGTCACCGGCGGATCGCGCGGCATCGGTCGCGCTGTCGTGCGGATGCTGGCCGGCATGGGCGCCTCTGTCGGCATCGCCTACCACGCGGCCGAAGAGGCGGCCGCCGAGGCCCTGGACGAGGCCAACGCGGCTTCGCCGGCAGAGCCGACCCCCGGGGTTGGCCGGCTGGCCACGTTCTGGACTCACCGGGGCGACCTGTCACGCGAGGCGGATGTGGAGCAGCTCTTCGATCGCGTCAGAGCGGAGTTCGGCGGGCTCGACTTCTTCGTCGGCAACGCGGGTATCTGGAACGAGGTGGAGATGCCGCTCGAGCGTCTGGCCTCGGAGGATTGGCGAGCCATGATCGAGGCGAACCTCACGTCGATCTACCTGACCACCCGCCACGCGATCTCGTGCATGGAGCCGGGCGGTCGCGTCGTTCTCCTATCCTCGACGGCGGGCCAGCGCGGTGAGGCAGGCCATAGCCACTACGCGGCCAGCAAGGGCGCGATCATCTCGTTCTGCAAGTCGTTGGCGACGGAGTTGGGTCCCCGCGGGATCACCGTCAACGCCGTCGCTCCGGGCTGGGTCGACACGGAGATGAGTGCCTCGGTGCTTCGCGCGTCCGGGGCAGAGCGAGTGGCGGCCGAGATCCCGCTCGGCCGGGTAGCCTCGGCGGAGGATGTCGCCGGGCCGACCTGCTTTCTGCTCTCGGATCTCGCTCGGCACGTCACCGGCGAGGTTCTGAACGTCAACGGCGGCAGCGTGCTGTGCGGCTGATCGACTCCGCGTCACGCGCCGGGACGGGGTGGCGCGACGTGACGGGTTCGTGCCTTTCGGGTAGGCGCCGGTGAGCGAGAGACCCGGCTTCGCCCCGCCCGCGGACGCGCTCGAGATCGCCGACACGCTCGAGAACCAGGGCTTCCAGGCCTGGGCGGTGGGCGGCGCGATCCGCGATGAGCTCCTCGGGCACCCGCGCGAAGACTGGGATCTGGCCACGGATGCGCGGCCGGATGAGGTGCGGCGCGTTTTCCCCCGCACCGTACCCCTCGGGATCGAGCACGGGACCGTGGGAGTCCTCGGACAGAGGGGGACGATGTTCGAGGTCACCACCTTCCGGCGGGACATCGAGACGGATGGCAGGCACGCGGTCGTGGAGTACGCGGCCTCCATCGATGAGGATCTCGCTCGCCGCGACTTCACGATCAACGCTATGGCGTGGCGTCCGGCCGACGACCAGTTCGTCGATCCCTGGGGGGGCCAGGTCGATCTGGAGCGGCGGATTCTTCGCGCCGTGGGCGATCCGGCGCAGCGGGTCGCGGAAGACTACCTCCGGGTCCTCAGGGGTCTCCGCTTCGCCGGCAGGTTCCGGCTAACGATCGATCCCGAGACACTGGCGGCTCTCGAGGACGGTGTGGACGGAACCGCGACGCTCTCCGCCGAGCGCGTTCGAGAGGAGCTCGAGAAGGTGCTCGCCGGCGAGCTGCCCTCGGCGTCCCTCCGCCTGTACGCGCAGCTGGGCGTGCTCGAGATATGGTACCCGGAGCTGGCCGAAGGTCGAGATGAAGCGCCTTGGGAGCAGAACCTGGACGCGGTGGACGAGATCTCGGCCGACGGGGCCGACATGCGCCTCCTCAGGCTCGCCCGCCTGCTGCTCGCACCCTTCGTGGCCGCCGATCCGCTGGACGCGGGGGAGGATGCTGAAGCGGCGGGGGACGTGCGAGCCGGAGTGGGGCACGCGGTCCTTCAGCGGCTGCGCTACTCGAACGCCGACCAACAGGCCGTCTCCCATCTGCTTCGCCACTACCAGCCGCTCGTCAGCCCGATCGACTCGGCGGCTCGGATTCGAGAGTGGCTCTCGGTCGTCGGCGCCGATCCGGCGCGGCAGCTCTTCGAGCTCCATCTCGCGTACGCGAGAGCGGCGGGCGACGAAGAGACGACCGGGTATCTCGAGCACACCCTGAAGCGGGTGGAGGATGAGCTTCTCGCAGGCTCTCCGCTGAGCGTGACTGATTTGGTGATCGGGGGCGGCGATCTCATGGCGTTGGGGGTCAGGCAGGGGCCGCTCGTGGGGCTGCTGCTGGATGAGCTTCATGCGAGGGTGCTCGAGGATCCGGAGCTCAACGATCCGGAGGTGCTCACCGAGATGGCACGGGAGCTCATCGACGCGGCTGGCCTCGGCGAGCTACGTCCGCCGGAGGGCTCCCCAGACGACGGGAAGGAGCAGGCCGGTTGGGAGGAGGCCGAATGACGCGTGAGCCGAGCCTGTTCGGCCCCGAGATGGAGGTAAGCACCGGGTGGGGGTCGGAACGTCGGGAGAGCGAATCAGGCGCACCGCTGGCCACCCGGATGCGGCCGCGAACGCTGGACGACTTCGTGGGTCAGGATCGGCTGGTCGGCCCCGAAGGCTCGCTCCGTGAGCTGATCGACCGGGACCGGGTCCCGAGCCTCATCTTCTGGGGTCCTCCAGGGTGCGGTAAGACGAGTCTCGCGCACATCATCGCGCACGAGACGAGCTCGGTCTTCGTGCCGTTCAGCGCGGTGACGGAGGGCATCGCACGCGTACGTGCACTGATTGGCGAAGCCTCCGAACGCCGGCGGGCGACCGGCCGTGGGACGATCCTGTTCGTGGACGAGATCCACCGCTTCAACAAGGCACAGCAGGACGCCTTTCTGCCGCACGTCGAAGCCGGGACGGTCGTGCTCATCGGAGCAACGACGGAGAACCCGAGCTTCGAGGTGGTGGGCCCGCTCCTGAGTCGCACGCGCGTGCTGGTGCTCGAGCCGCTGGACGAGTCGGATACGGCCGAAGTCTGCCGGCGGGCGCTCCGCGACGAGAAGGGCCTCGGAGGGAGGGGGTTGACGATGGACGAGGATGCCCTCGAGCGCCTCGCCGTCGCCGCGGATGGAGATGCCCGGCGAGCTCTCAACGCGCTGGAGACCGCCGCCGATCTCGCCTCCCAGGGCCGGATAGGCGTCTCCGAGATCGAGCGCGCCCTCCAGCATCGCTTCGCTCGCTACGACAAGGGCGGCGAAGAGCACTTCAACCTCATCTCCGCCCTGCACAAAGCGGTTCGGGGCTCCGATCCAGACGGGAGCCTCTACTGGCTCGCCCGCATGCTCGAGGCCGGCGAGGATCCACTGTACATCGCTCGCAGGCTGGTCCGAATGGCCACGGAGGATATCGGGCTCGCCGATCCGGAGGCGCTCACCGTCTGCATGGCGGCGCGCGACGCGTACCATTTCCTCGGCTCGCCGGAGGGTGAGCTGGCCCTCGCCGAGGCGGTCGTTTACCTGGCCGCGGCGCCGAAGTCGAACCGCACTTACGAGGCGTTCTCGAGCGCCCGGAGAGCGGCTCGCGAGACGCCCATGGAAGCGGTTCCGATGCACGTACGGAACGCGCCCACCCGGCTCATGAAGGATCTCGGTTACGGGAGCGGCTACCGATACGATCACGACGAGCCCGGCGGCGTCGCCGCTCAGACTTTCCTGCCCGAGCGGCTGGCCGGATCTCGCTTCTATCATGCGGGCGATCAGGGCCGCGAGGCCGAGATAGCGGCGCGATTGCGCCGGTTCGAACGCCTGCGGGAGCGAGGTGCGGCAGACGATCCCGGAACAGGGGACGCCGAACCGGACGTCGAACATCAGGTATGATGCTTTGATGATCGACATCGGAAGCGAACCCGAGCGCGCCATTCTGGTGGCCGCGCCGCCGCTCGACGAATCGGAAGAGGTCGTGGACGAGCACCTCGAGGAGCTTGTCCATCTCGCCGATACCGCGGGCGCCGTCGTCGTCGGCCAGCTCGTGCAGCGACTCAAGTCACCGAATCCCGCTCTCTTCATCGGGCGGGGCAAGGCCGAGCAGCTACGGGAGCAGCTGGGTCGAGAGGAGGCGTCGCTCGTCATCTTCGACGATGACCTCTCGCCGGCGCAGGGCTCGGCCCTGGAGAAGAGCCTCGGCGTGCGGGTCATGGATCGTACCGAGCTCATTCTCGACATCTTCGCCCTGAGAGCCCGGACTGCCGAGGCGAAGGTCCAGGTCGAGCTCGCCCAGCTCGAATACATGCGGACGCGGCTCAAGCGCATGTGGACCCACCTCTCGCGCATCGCGGGTGGGATTGGCGCCAGGGGTCCGGGTGAGCAGCAGCTCGAGACGGACAGGCGACTCATCGACCGCCGTATCGCGCGACTCCGACGCGAGCTACAGGGGATCTCCAGCTCCCGGCAGACGCGACGAAAGGCGGGGCGAAGCGAGTTCCGGGTGGCGATCGTCGGCTACACCAACGCCGGCAAATCATCGATCCTCCAGGCGCTCTCGGGTCGCGAGCTGTTCATCGAGGACCGGCTCTTCGCCACGCTGGATTCAGCAACGCGCGTCGTCGATCTCGGAGAGGGCTACCAGGCGCTCGCCACCGATACGGTGGGCTTCATCCGCAAGCTGCCGCACCATCTCGTCGCCTCCTTCCGGGCCACGCTGGAGGAGATCGAGGAGGCCGACCTACTGGTTCATGTGGTCGACGTCTCATCGCCGAGCTGGGAGCACCAGATGGAGGCGGTGAACGAGGTGCTCCGGGATCTCACGATCAGCGGTTCCGCGCTGCTTGCGCTCAACAAGGTCGATCAGCTCACGTATCACGAGGAGTCGGCGCTCCGCAGCCGGGCCGCGGCGCTGTACGGACCTCACGTCCTGACCACGGTGAGAGAGGAGGGAGGCCTCGAGCCGCTTCGCTCCGCGCTTCGCGAGCGCATGCGTGCGGATCGTCCCATGGTGAACATCACCCTGGCGGCGAAGGACGGCCGCACTCTCGCCGAGGCGTACCGGGAAGGGGAGGTCCTGGAGCGCCGGGAGAACGGGGGCAGCATCGAGTTGACGGCGCGCGTCCCGGCTGCCGTTGTCGGCAGATGGCGCCGGCAGCAGGGCGTGCAGGTTACGGACGTGGACTCGGGGTGAGTCCCCCGATCGTCATCGTGGGCGAGGGGCGCGTGGGCCTGTCGCTCGCTGCAGACCTCCTGGACGCGATGGACTCGACGATAACCGTTGTGGGCCGGTCCCCCGATCGACCTTCCTTCCTTCGAGATCTCCCCGAAGTCACCTATCTGGTCACCCGCGTGCCCGAAGCTTCGTTCGGCGAGTCGATCGACAAGCTGATAGGAGCCGAAGGCGATCCGATCGTCATCTTCTGCGTACCGGATGACGACCTTGCCGCCGTGGCGAGGGAGTGGAGCGAGTCGACGGGCCTGACGCCGCGCGCGGTGCTTCACACGAGCGGCGTGCATTCCGCCCAGGCGCTCGCGCCGTGGCGTGAGCGCGGCGCAGCCGTCGCGGCATGGCATCCCCTGGTAGCCGTGGCCGCCCCCGCGCGCGGGGCGTTTAGGGGAGTGTGGTTCGGGATGGATGGCGACGAGCTGGCGGCGCGGGCCGGAAGCGAGCTCGCGGAACGTCTGGGAGGCCGGACGCATGTCGTCCGGCCGGAGGGCCGATCGCACTATCACGCCGCCGGCGTGTTCGCGTCCAACTATCTGGTCTCGTGCCTCCGGATCGCGGTAGACGCGTTGCGGCGTGCGTCCGAGGACGCGGAGCTGGAGGCCCTTCTTCCCCTGGCCGAGTCTGCGCTGCGAAACCTGGGGGAGCTCGGCCTGCGCGACGGCACGACCGGACCCGTGGCCCGCGGAGACGTCCGCACCGTGGCCGCGCATCTGGAGGTTCTCGACCCGAGGCGAGCGGCCCTGTATCGTGGGCTCGGGCTGGAGCTCCTCGAGCTGACGGGCGATCGTCTCGAGCCCGCGGTTCGCGACCGGCTGGAGGCCGAGCTCGACCCTGCAGGGCCGGACCAAGCGAACAGGAGGCCGAGCGATGAATGACCCGCTGAGGCTCTACGTCAACGTCGATCACGTGGCGACGGTGCGGGAGGCTCGAAGGACCGACGAGCCGGACCCGGTCCGGGCGGCGGTGCTCGCGGAGCTCGGCGGAGCCGACGGGATCACCGTCCACCTGCGGGAAGATCGGCGGCATATTCAGGACAGGGACGTACGCCTGCTGCTGGAAACGGTCCGGACCGGCGTCAACCTGGAGTTGGCGGCGGAGGAGGGCGTGCTTCGCTTCGCCGAGGACTGGCGGCCCATGCAGGTGACGTTCGTGCCGGAGCACCGTGAGGAGGTCACGACGGAGGGTGGGCTCGACCTGGAAGAAGCGAGCGGCCGATTGCTCGCCGCCGTAGCCCAGATGCGCGCTCAGGCAGTCCGGACGGCCCTGTTCGTGGACGCTCGCGAGGACGCCATGCGGGCCTCGGCCGCGCTCGGGGCGGACGCGGTCGAGCTGCACACGGGCGAGTACGCGAACGCGCGCACCCCGGAAGGGGCCTCGGCTCAGCTGGGACGGCTCCGGGACGCCGCGCTGGCGGCCCGGGAGGCGGGCCTGGCCGTCCACGCCGGCCACGGCCTCACCTACGAGAACGTGGCGCCGGTCGCGGCGATTCGTGAGGTCGAGGAGCTGAACATCGGCCACTCGATCGTAAGCCGTTCGGTCTTCGTCGGCATCGAGCGCGCCGTGCGAGAGATGAAAGAGATCGTGACCGCGGCACGGAACGCTTGAGCACCGCCGGGCTCTCGAGCACCGCCGCACGAAGCGGGTTGGCCCACGTGGAACGAAGCGCCGCATGCTGAAGGCCCACCGTTTCAAGACCCTGTTCGGCCTGGTTGTCACGGTCGCGCTGCTCGCCTGGGTGCTGCGTGACGTCTCGGCTGTCGCCGTGCTGGCCGAGCTTCGGGACGCTGACGTCTGGCTCCTGGCGGCGATGGTAGTCGTCGCGACCGTGCCGTTCCTCTTGCGGGCGTTTCGCTGGCACGTACTCCTCCTTCCGGGCTTTCCGGGCTCCACGCTGACGTCCCGATTCGCCGCGGTCTGCATCGGCTTTATGGCGAACAACGTGCTTCCGGCGCGGCTCGGCGAGTTCGCCCGAGCCTACAGCTTCTCGCGGATCGAGCCCATCCCGATCTCCCAATCACTCGCCTCGCTCGTCGTTGAGCGCGTGTTCGACGCGGTTATCCTGGGAGCGTTCCTCGTCTTCGCGGTCTCGTACGGAGGTTTTGCCGCGGGCAACACGGCACTGCTGCGGGGTGCGGGCGTGACGGCCGGCGTGCTGTTCGGTCTCGCCCTGTTGGTCCTGTGGGCGATGGCCCGCTGGCCGAGGCGCACCCTGAACCTCGTGGAGCAACTGGCGGGACGCTTTCTGTCGCCGGCGCTGACCGAGCGAGCGATCGGCATTCTCTCCTCCTTCATCCGGGGACTCGGGGCGCTTCACGACCCCTGGGTGTTCACGAGGGCTCTCCTCTGGTCCGCGGCCGTGTGGCTTTGCATTGCAGCCTCCGTCTGGATCGGCCTGCTCGCCTTCGGCATTCGGGAGCCGGGCTTCATCGGTGCCATGTTCGTCCAGGCGGTCATCGGCTTCGCGGTCGCCATCCCGTCCAGCCCCGGCTTCTTCGGTCCGTTCGAGGCGGCGGCCATGGTGGCGTTGGGAGCGTACGGCGTCGACAGTGTCCGCATCGTGAGCTTCGCCACGGGTTACCACATCCTGACCTTCATTCCGGTGACCGTTCTGGGTGTCTGGTACCTCTATCGGCTCGGCATCCGGTGGTCCGAGGTTGAGCACAGCGAGGAGCTCGTGGAAGAGGCTGTGGAGGAGGCCGTGGAGCACGGCGAGCCCACACAGCTGGCGGTCGCCCTCGCCCCGGACGCGCCGCAGGTTGACGCCTCGGGAGAGCGGGGGACATCATCATCCGGCACGAACTGAGCCTTCAGCGGCCCTCGACCGGCGCTCTCGCCGGGCTCTGGCCCCTCGTCTAATGGCAAGACCCCGGCCTTTGGAGCCGGTAATCCAGGTTCGAATCCTGGGGGGCCAACTTCGCGACCCCAACGTCCGACATCCGACGTCCGACACCCGACGATGAACTCCGGAAACCGACATACCGTGAACAGATCTGTCTCGATTCTCGCGCTCTTCGTTTCGCTCGTGGGCTGTGACGGCAACGGCGGCGTCGAGCCGGGAGATCCCGATCCGCTCGAGCTCGTACTCATGACGGCCGGCGCCGAACACAGCTGCGGCGTCGATCCCGATGGCAAGGCCTACTGCTGGGGCAACGGTGAGGACGGCCGTCTGGGCAACGGGAACACGCTGACCAAGCTGACTGCCGATCCCGTTCTCGGGCCGACCGGCTTCGCCGACGTGAGTGCGGGACGGCGACACAGCTGCGGCGTTGTGACCGATGGCGGCGCGTACTGCTGGGGGTTTGGGGGAGATGGCCAGCTGGGCAACGGGAACACCAACAGCGCACTCCAGCCGGTAGCCGTGGAAGGTGTGCAGGACGTCGTCCAGGTGAGCGCCGGCGTCGGGCACAGCTGCGCGGTGAGCGCCGACGGAGCAGCGTACTGTTGGGGCGAAGGGGAGAAGGGCCAGCTGGGGATCGGGACCACGCAGGACCGGCTCACTCCCACGCCGGTTGAAGGCGGGCTCGACTTCGTGCAGGTGAGCGCGGGCGAGGAGCACACCTGCGGAGTGACGGCGGACGGAACCGCCTACTGCTGGGGCGAGGGTGAGAACGGGCAGCTGGGGAACGGCACTACGCTGGACCGGCTCACCCCTACGCCGGTGGACGCCGTGCTGGCGTTTCGGCAGGTCAGCGTGGGCACCGATCACAGCTGCGCGGTGACTATGGACGACCGTGCCTACTGCTGGGGCGAAGGGGAAAACGGGCAGCTGGGCAACGGGGCCAACCTCGATCGACTGACGCCCATCCCGGTGAGCGGAGAGCGCGAGTTCGTCCAGATAGCGGCCGGAGGGTCGCATACGTGCGCGGCCACCTCCGACGGTCAGGCGTTCTGCTGGGGTGCGGGGGCCGGCGGCCAGCTCGGTACGGGCAACGTGGACGGTCGGCTCAGCCCACAGGCCGTGGTGAGCACCCTCGCCTTCGTTCAGATCAGCGCGGGTCTCGAGCACACGTGCGCTCGCACCGGCGATGCCGCGGCACCGGCAGAGCCTGGAGGTGAAGCCGATCCGTTCTGCTGGGGCGTCGGCGTCGATGGTCGCCTCGGCAACGGGACGACCAACACCCAGCTCTCCCCGCTCCGCGTCATCAAATGAGCGGATCCGACGCCGAAGCGGCCGATCCAAGCCCGGATGTCGGCTCTACGCCCACCAACCGCCTGATCGGGGAAAAGAGCCCCTACCTGCTTCAGCACGCCCACAACCCGGTGGACTGGTATCCGTGGGGGGATGAGGCGTTCGACGCGGCGGCGCGCGAGGACAAGCCGATCTTCCTCTCGATCGGCTACTCCACGTGCCATTGGTGCCACGTCATGGAGCGAGAGTCCTTCGAGGATCCCGAGGTGGCGGCACTTCTCAACGACGGGTTCGTACCCGTCAAGGTGGACCGGGAGGAGCGCCCCGACGTGGACACCGTCTACATGACCGTGGCCCAGATGATGACGGGACACGGCGGCTGGCCCCTGACGGTCGTCATGACGCCGAACAAGGATCCGTTCTTCGCGGGGACCTACTTCCCGAAGGAGTCGCGTCAGGGCAGGATCGGGATGCTCGATCTGCTACCGAGGCTCTCCGAGCTGTGGCGAGAGCGGAGGAGCGAGGCGCTGAACTCGGCTGGCCAGATCGCCACGGCCCTCTGGCAGAGCGCGCACGGTGAAGTGCCGGGTGCGGTTGATCAAGTGCCGGATGCGGCGGATGAGAGGCCGGGTGCGGCGGATGAGCTCGGTCGCCCCGCGCTCGACGAGGCCTTCCAGCAGCTGTCCCGCGTGTTCGATCCGCTGCAGGGCGGGTTCGGGCGCGCGCCCAAGTTCCCCACGCCTCACAACCTCCGATTCCTCCTCCGCTACTGGCGTCGGACCGGAGAGACGAAGGCGCTCGAGATGGTGGAGCGCACCCTGAGCGCCATGCGCCAGGGCGGGGTCTACGACCAGGTAGGTTTCGGATTCCACCGGTACTCGACGGATGCCCGCTGGATGCTGCCGCATTTCGAGAAGATGCTGTACGACCAGGCGCTACTCGTGATGGCGTACGTCGAGACCTTCCTCGCGACGGGGCAGCGCCGCTACGCCGAGGTCGCGGCGGAGGTGATCGAGTACGTCCTCCGGGATCTCAGAGACGCCGGAGGCGCCTTCCACTCGGCCGAGGACGCGGACAGCGAGGGCCGCGAGGGACAGTTCTATGTTTGGACGGACGAGGATCTCGGCGAGGTGCTCGACGCCGAGGATGCGCGGTTCGTCCGGAGGATCTTCAACTTCGACCGACGCGGGAACTTCGCCGAGGAGGCGACCGGGCAGCGCACCGGCGAGAACGTGCTGCACGCGGGCCGTTCCTCGAGCGAAACGGCGAAATCGCTAGGCATCTCCGAGGCGGAGCTCGGGGAGCGCTGGAGCCGGGTCCGGGAAAGGCTCCTCGCAGCTCGGGAGGGACGAATCAGGCCTTTAAAGGACGACAAGGTCCTGACGGACTGGAACGGCCTGATGATCGCCGCGCTCGCGCAGGCGGCCGCCGCGCTGGAGAGGCCGGAGTACCTGAGCGCGGCGGTGGAAGCCTGGGAGTTCGTCCGATCCGAGATGATCGACCCGGAGGGGCGGCTGCTCCACCGGTACCGGGATGGCGAGGCGGCGATACCCGCCTTCGCCGACGACTACGCGTTCCTCATCTGGGGCCTTCTCGAGCTTTACGAAGCTTCCTTCGACGCGGAGCATCTTCGCGAGGCCGTGCGCCTCAACGGCGAGCTGCTGGAGCGCTTCTGGGATGGCGAGCGCGGCGGCCTCTACCAGACGGCTGCAGGGTCGGAGGAGCTGCCGGTCCGAAGCCGGGAGATCTACGATGGCGCCGTCCCCTCGGCCAACTCGGTCGCGATGCTGAACCTGCTTCGGCTGGGTCGGCTCACGGCCGATGCGGAGTTGGAGGGCCGGGCGCTGGCGATCGAGGCCGCCTTCGCGGAACGCGTGCGTCGGGTCCCTTCCGCGCACACGCAGCTCCTGGCCGCCGTCGACTTCGGGCTCGGCCCCTCCCGTGAGGTCGTGATCGTCGGGGAGCCCGGAGGATCCGACACGGAGGCCCTCCTGCATGCCCTGAGAGGCCAGTTCGAGCCTAGCACGGTCGCACTCTTCCGACCGGCCGGCGAGGACGGTGGCGAGGTCACGCGCCTGGCTCCGTTCACGAAGGAGATGAGGGAGATCAACGGCCAGGCGTCGGCCTACGTCTGCCGGGACTACGCGTGCGAGCGTCCCGTCACGGCGCAGGCCGACCTGCAGGCGATGTTGGCGATCGCCACCGGAGGCCGCTCGGGGCCCGACGCGTGACCGGGAGATAAATACAATGAGAAGCGAGGCCGTTCGATGAGAGCGATGCTACAGGTGGGCTGGTTGAAGAACTCGAGGTGGGCCGGGCGGGTGGCGGTCGGGATCGCCTGGGCCTGTGCGCTGACGGCCGGCCCGGCGGCCGCCGCCGCGCAATCGATCGATGTCCCGCAGACCCGCAAAGGGGATGTGGTGGACGATTACCACGGAACGGAGGTCGCCGACCCGTACCGCTGGCTGGAGGATACCGATTCCCAGGAGACGGGAGACTGGGTCGAGGCGGAGAACCTGGTGACGTTCTCGTTCCTGGATGGGATCTCCGAGCGCGAGATCATCCGCCAGCGGCTCACGGAGCTCTGGGATTACGAGCGCTACGGCGTGCCCTTCAGCGAGGCGGGCCGCTACTTCTACTTCAAGAACGACGGTCTGCAAAACCAGTCGGTGCTGTACGTCCAGGAGGGGCTCGGGGAGGAGGGGCGCGCGCTTCTCGATCCCAACACCCTCTCCGAGGATGGCACCGTCGCACTCACCACCGTCTCGGTCACCGAATCGGGGGAATACGTCGGCTATGGCACGGCCGCGGGCGGCTCCGACTGGCGGGAGTTCCACGTCCGCCGGGTCTCCGACGGCCACGATCTGCCGGACCGCATCCGCTGGGTGAAGTTCTCCGGGCTGAGCTGGACGAAGGACGGCGACGGTTTCTTCTACTCGCGCTACCCCGAGGCGAGCGTCGAGGACAGCCTGCTGGGCCAGAACCGGAACCAGATGCTCTACTACCACAGGGCCGGCACCTCGCAGGACGCCGATCGGCTGGTCTACGAGCGGCCCGATCAGCCCGAGTGGGGCTTCGGGGCCAGCGTAACGGACGACGGCCGATACCTGGTCATCAGGGTGTCACACGGGACGGACCGGCGTGAGCGCATCTACTACAAGGACCTCGGCGACGGAGACGCTCCGCGGCTGGACGGGAAGGTCGTGCCGCTTCTCGACGGCTTCGACGCCTCCTACAACTTCGTCGGCAACGTCGGCTCCGACTTCCTCTTCGTCACCGACCTGGATGCGCCGCGCCAGCGGCTGATCGCCATCGATGTCGAGGCGCCCGAGCCCGAGAACTGGCGGGAGATCCTGGCCGAGGGGGAAGACGTGCTCCAGAGCGCCTGGATCATCGCGGGGCGGCTGGTAACCCGGTATCTGGTCGACGCACGCAGCCGCGTGAGGATCTTCGGACTGGACGGCATCCACGAACGTGACCTCGAGCTCCCGGCTCTGGGGACGGTGGGGAGCGTGACCGGAAAGCCCGACGGGGACGAGATGTTCTTCTCCTTCACCTCCTTCCTCTACCCGACGACCGTCTTTCGCTACGACTTCCATACGGGCGAGAGTGGAGTCTTCCGCCAGCCGGAAGTGGACTTCGATCCTGCCGACTACGAGACCAAGCAGGTCTTCTATCGCTCGAAGGATGGCACGCGTGTGCCCATGTTCATCACGAACCGTCGGGGTCTGCAGCTCGACGGCGCCAACCCGACCCTGCTGTACGGCTATGGCGGCTTCAACATCTCGCTTACTCCCGGCTTTTCCGTCTCCAACCTCGTGTGGCTGGAGATGGGTGGGGTCTACGTGGTGGCCAATCTGCGCGGCGGCGGGGAGTACGGTGATGCCTGGCACAAGGCGGGGATGAAGGAGAACAAGCAGAACGTGTTCGACGACTTCATCGCCGCGGCGGAACACCTGATCCGTGAGGGCTACACATCGAAGGAGAAGCTCGCGATCGCCGGCGGCTCCAACGGCGGGTTGCTGGTCGGGGCGGCGATGACGCAGCGTCCGGACCTGTTCGGCGCGGCTCTCCCCGCCGTAGGTGTCATGGACATGCTGCGCTTCCACAAGTTCACGATCGGCTGGGCGTGGGCGTCGGACTACGGCTCATCGGACGACCCCGAGATGTTCGAGGTTCTGCACGCCTACTCGCCCTACCACAACCTGGCGCCGGGCACCTGTTACCCGCCGACGCTCGTTACGACCGCGGATCACGACGATCGTGTCGTACCGGGGCACTCCTTCAAGTTCGCGGCCCGGTTGCAGGAGTATCAGGCGTGCGAGCAGCCGGTCCTGATCAGGATCGAGACGAAGGCCGGGCACGGAGCCGGGAAGCCCACCAGCAAACGGATCGCGGAGGCCGCCGATCGTTGGGCCTTTCTGGCCGAGACGTTGGATCTGGAGATCTGAGTCCGCGGCCGGCCGGTACTATGCCCGCCAGCCGGCGCCGCCCGCGAGCCTATTCTCCGACGTAGTAAACCCGCCAGATGCGGCCACCCTTGTCGTCGGCGATATAGAGCGACTGGGGCGGAAACCCGGAGACGTTCGTGTCCGGCGGATCGGCCGGCCCCAGCGTGCCCGGCTCGAAAGGATAGCGGAGCACGGCGTCGACGTCGGCCCGTCCATCACCGTCGTTGTCCCGGAGCGCCAGCAGGCCGCCGTTCTCCCTCTCTCCACGGCCTCTTCGCAGGGCGATCAGGACATCCCCGTTCGGCGCCACGACGAGATGCCGGCCACGGCTACGACGACGGCGCAAGAGCCGGGAGGAAGCTCGATCCCGCCGTTCCCCGGGTCACACCTGGAGTCCTGGGCGGCGGCGCCCTCGACTCCCGGCCCCAAGAGCAACAGGGACCCCA
>CAMYMV010000022.1 GCA_947259585.1 uncultured Gemmatimonadales bacterium
TGGACACCCGATCTCTTGGGAGAGAGAAGGAGTTCACAATGGGAAGAACAAGAGCGCCGTATCCACCGGAGTTTCGCGAGCAGATGGTGGCGCTCGTCCGGTCGGGCCGCACGCCAGAGGAGCTCTCGCGTGAGTTCGAGCCCACGGCCCAGACGATCCACAATTGGGTCAAGCAGGCCGATCTGGATGAGGACTTCCGGGGTGAAAGCCAGGAATGGCCCGGACTACGGGGTTTGGGGGTGTTTCGGGCCGCCTTTTGATCCGTAGGTCGTGGGTGAGCTAGCCGCTGCGCGGCGTCGCTGTGGCGTCGCCCGCGATCCCCACCCCCGGGCAATTCACGCGAGCGCATCCGCCCTCGCGGCCCGCTCGCGTGCTGACACACAAGCTCTTGCCGCCGCTGGAAAGCCCGTCTTACCCTTCGTTCTCAGCCCTGGAGGTCCCTGAGATTCCAATCCGTTTCCGTCCTTCACTCGCCTAGCATGAGGTTGTCCCCGATGCGTCTCTGCGTTCTTCCATTTGTCCAAGCCACTCGAAGAGTGATCGCTCTTGCCGTCCTGACCCTCTTGTTGGGGGTCTCAACCATCGCTGCCCAAGATACGGCATACGTACGAGCCGTACTCGTAACAGGAGCCAGCTCTGGAATCGGACTGCGAATGACCGAGGTCCTCTCAGAGAATGGTTTCTTCGTCTATGCCGGTGCTCGCAAACCGGAAGACCTGGCACGTCTGGACGCGATGGAGAATGTGCAGTCCGTCCGTTTGGATGTGACGATACAGAGCGACATCGATGCGGCGGTGGCCCTGATTGGGGCGGAAGGAAGAGGACTCTATGGCTTGATCAACAACGCCGGCGTGGCCGTGATGGGACCCCTCATCGAATTGTCGGAAGAGGACATGGACTTCCAGCTCGACGTGAACCTCTTTGGGCCATACCGCGTGACGAAGGCGTTCGCCGATCTGCTCATCGAGAGCAAGGGCCGGATCATGACCGTCAGTTCCATCGCCGGAATCCTGTCGGGACCATTCAGTGGCCCGTACAGCATGAGCAAACATGGCGTCGAGGCCTATACCGATGCCCTGGCCGCCGAACTGGACCGTTTCGATGTAGCGGTTGCCGCGGTAGAGCCCGGTAACTACCGGTCCCAAATCGTGGCCTCAATGGTGAGGCGCATGGAAGCGTCAGGTTATTCAGCCGAGGGTTCCAGATACGGTTCAATGCTCGACCTGATCCGGGGGCCGCTCGATCGATCCCAGTACAACGAACCCGATGATGTAGCTATGGCGGCCCTTGATTTCCTGTCCAGTGATTCGCCCAAGCGTCGCTACATGGTCGTGCCGAATCAGTTCGAGGCCGAGATCACCATCAGGCAGGCCATCCAGGAAATGGTGGAGCTCAACGAAGGTCACCCGTTCTCGTATGGCCGGGACGAGTTGATCCGGATGCTCGATGAAGCGCTGGCTGAAGCACAGCCCTCAACCTCACAATCAACCCAAGCGCCTCCGAGTGGTCTTCACCAAGCAGCCCTGGAGGGGAATCTCGAGGCTATTCGGCAGCAGATTGAAGCCGGAGCGAATCTGAATGAAAGGGAGCCATCGGGAGGATCGAGTCCCCTGATTACGGCGGCAACATTTGGCCAAACGGAAGTGGCGAAGGCGTTGATCGAGGCGGGGGCCGACGTGGACCATAGAAACAACGATGGATCGACCGCGCTTCTGACCGCTGCCCTGTTTTGCCGCACTGAGATCGTCGAGGCCCTGCTCGATGCCGGTGCCGACAAGAGCATACGGAACAACTCCGGATCTACGGCGCTAGATGTCGTGACTGTTCCATTCGATGCAATCAAGGGGATCTACGATTACCTGGGAGCAGTCCTTGGACCCTATGGATTGGAGCTGGATTACGAGCGGATTAGAATGACGCGCCCGCTGATCGCTGAGATGTTGCAGTAGCGCGTGGGCCGCCCCAGCCCGCATCAGGTGACATAGGTAGGTGCCATGAAGGCTACAACCGAGCCGGAGAGCCCGCTCGCCACGCCGGTCATACTCACCGATCTGGTCGATTATCACGCCGGATCCGTCGTCAGCCGGACCCTTCTCAAGTGCCCCGGCGGCTCTCTCACCCTGTTCGCCTTCGCGGAGGGCGAAAGCCTGAGCGAGCACACGACGCCCCATGACGCGGTCGTCCTCGTCGTCGACGGCCTTGCCCAGATAACCGTCGGAGGCCTGGTGCACGAGGTCTCGTCTGGCCGGTCGCTCCTGATGCCCGCCAACGTCCCACACGCCGTTCACGCGGCGGCTCCGTTCAAGATGCTGCTGGTGATGGTTAGAGGTGAGGACTGACCGGCGGCGCCGCCCCGTCTCCGGGCGTATTGGAGTCGGTCCCATGGTCAGCATGACCCCGCGGAAAGGCTTTGAGCAAACCCTGCCAAAATGCGCACGGAGTCGAACCCGAAATCTAGGTGATGAGCAGATCGTATCGTGACATAGGGTGGATGCTCGCCCTCGTGGCGATTGTCGTGGCGGGCGGTCTCTGGGCTTCGGGCTACACTGGAGAGTTGTACCGGCGGATCGCGTCGATGCTCAGTTGGCCTTGAGAACTGGAGGTCGTCAGCGCATGGGATCGCGGACCGGGCGATCGAGGGACGCTGTTTCGGGCGGCCTCGGGCATCATCGAGGTGCTGTCACTCCCCGGGCTGCCTGGTCCGGAGGCGGCTTCAGACTACGTACCGCCGCAAGGCATCAGCGTGATGATCGAGATCGACGATGTCGTGGCCTTCCATTCGCGCTGCGAGGAGAAGGGGCTACCGATCGATAAGCCACTGGCCGACGAGCCCTGGGGGCACCGCCGGTTCGTGCTCTCCGACCCCGATGGCCTGAGGCTCTGCTTCTTCAGTGAGATCGAGTGACGCGGCCGACGCTCCAAAGAGGCGATTCCTGCGGCCACGTACTGTGGTTCCTGCGCGAGGAGCTCGATTGAGTCCGACCACGACAGTTCGGTTCCGATCCAAGAACTTCCGGCCCCTGCGGCCGGAGGAGGAGCAGGTTAACCCGGGAGTCTATGGCGAAGAGCTTGCTCGATGGCTTGCAGGCCGCCTGATCGAGACCGAGAGTTTCGAGCCGCGAGTTGATTTCGAGGACTTTGCCTGGCTGGTAGAGCTGCGTTTCCGAGACGCGATGGCCTGGCTCCTCTGTGCAAACGAGTATGGTTCGGATGACCTCTGGATGATCGACGTCCGAGAGGCCCCGCGACTCCTGGGCTGGATGCGGCGCTCGAAGCTCCCGGCAGACGCGCTTCTCGACCTCTGCACAAAGGTGCACACCATCCTGGCTGCCGAGCCGAGCATCTCTGAGATCGAGTGGTTCAGGACGGGGAAGCGCGGTCAGGAAGAGGAGGGTTCCCCAGAGCCTCGCCGCTAGACTGCAGCATCGGTGTTGGCCTTGGGCGACCGCCGCCCGCTCGACCGGCAACGGGCGGCATCGCCGAGAGCCTGCGGGCAGCGGCTGGCCGAGCAGCAAAGAGCAACCGTACCCAACCGTATCTATACGCTAACGTATCTTATTATATAGCATATACTTGCGTGGGTTGCGGAAATCGGCGAAGTTTGGTCTGTCCTGCCAACAACCGCTTTCGTGTCAAGGAGGAGTCCTGTGAGTCACGGGCGGGCAAGCGTGGCGGGACGTGGTGACCCGCTGCCCAGCGAGAGGGTGTTTAGAGGGCTGGCAGGTTTCCTGGCGGTCACAGCAATGGTCGTTGGGATATCAGCCTGGCTTGGAGCAGATATTCCGGGACATTACCCGAGGCCCGCGGCGGGAATAGCAGGGCTATCGGCAGGAGCTTGCATCCTGGTCGGGGTTTGGGCGTTTAGTCGCTCACCGCTAGTGGGAGCTCTGCTGATACTCCCAGTGGCTGTCCCCTTGGCCGTGTTGCTTGCCTGGGCGACCGTTCCCCCCATCGTGGTGTTACTAATGCTCCTGTCTTGGGTGAGAACACGATGGGTTGCTACACACGCTGCGTAACAAGCCTCTCCAAACCACATCCACGCGCCTGATCTCGACCTCGTAGAGCTGCTTGATCTCGGCGCCGTGGGCGCCCTATGCTCCCAGCGACGATTCGTGTTGGCGCGGACGAGGCACTGGTGGTCGGCCGGATATCATCGGGGTGCGACTGCCGAGACTTATTTGGGGGATGCACTCATGAGTCAAGCCGAGCAGGATCGGCGCATTGATTACGTAGAGTTCCCGACCACGAACATGGAGGAGACCAAGAAGTTCTATTCAGGGGTCTTCGGTTGGGAGTTTACCGATTATGGCCCGGACTACACCAGCTTCAATGACGGCAGGCTCGGTGGTGGTTTCACGGCCGCACCGGAAGTCTCGGCGGGCGGCCCATTGGTCGTGCTATACGGCGTGGACCTGGAAGACATCGAAGCCAGGGTCGGAGAGCACGGAGGCAGAGTCGTTCGGGAGACCTTCGAGTTCCCGGGCGGGCGGCGGTTTCATTTCGTAGATCCTAGCGGAAACGAACTGGCGGTCTGGTCAGATCGATGAGATCCGCCGTCCCCTGACTCACTCCTCCGGCTGTGCCGCGAGCAGCGGCTCCAGCGCCTGCCACACCGTTCTCGCCACTGCCGCATGGCCGGCTGCCGTCGGATGGATCCCGTCGGGCAGGTTCAGGGAGTCCACGCCGGCCACGCCTGCCAGGAGGAAGGGGATCAGCGTAGCTCCCGTCCGGCTGGCGGCGTTCGGGTAGACGGCCCGAAAGCGGTCGGTGTAGGACCCGCCCAGATTGGGTGGCGCCTCCATCCCCGCCAGCACGAGACGGGGGGTTGGACTGAGGCTGGCCGCCAGCTCCAGGATGGCCAGCACGTTGGCCTCGAGACTGTCGGGTGCGAGTCCCCGAAGGCCGTCGTTGCCGCCCGTTTCCAGAATGAGGATGGCCGGCGGTTCCTGCTGGAACAGCCATTCCGTCCGCCGGAGGGCGCCGGCCGACGTCTCACCGCTCACCCCGGCGTTGACCACCCGGTACCGGTATCCGGCCGAGTCGGCCATGCGCTCGATGACCGCCGGATAGGCCACCGCCGGATCCACCCCGTATCCGGCGGTCAGGCTCGTGCCGAGGAACATCATCACGGGCGCCTCGGTCGGCGCGCCATCCGAAGTCGGGGCGCCCCCGGCAGCGGCGCCGGGAGTCGCGGGCGGTGGGGCCGGTTCCCTGGGAGCGTCACCTCCGCCGCATGCCGCGAGGAGTGAGACCAGGAGCACGGTACCCGGGTATTGGCGGATCATTCACCTCGATTCTCGAAGACTCTTGAGGAACGCGCCGATGTTGCGATGCGAAGAGCTGACCCAGACATACCGGTCCGGGGGACATCCCCTCACGGTGTTGAAGGATATCACCTTTGCCCTCGAGGATGGCAGCTTCCTGGCCATCGTCGGGCCCTCAGGCAGCGGCAAGACCACCCTGCTCGGCCTTCTCGCCGGACTCGATCTCCCGGCGTCCGGCCGGGTGTGGCTCGATGGCGCTGATCTCACCGTCATGACCGAGGACGAGCGGGCACTCGTCCGGTCCGCCAAGATCGGGTTCGTCTTCCAGTCCTTCCAGCTCATCCCGACACTCACCGCCCGGGAGAACGTACAGGTGCCGCTAGAGCTGCGCGGCGAGCCCTCGCGGTCCCGCGCCGACGAGCTGCTGGGCCAGGTCGGGCTGGGTGATCGGCTGGACCACTATCCCGCCCAGCTGTCGGGCGGCGAGCAGCAGCGCGTGGCGCTCGCCCGCGCCTTCAGCGTCCGGCCCAGGATTCTGTTTGCCGACGAACCCACGGGCAACCTGGACGCCAGGACGGGCCGGACCATCATCGACCTCATCCTCGAGCTCAACGAGGCCGAGGGGACCACCCTCGTCCTCGTCACGCACGACCCCGACATCGCGAGCCGCGCCCGCCGCACGATCCGGCTCTCCGACGGGCGGATCGCCGAGGACCGCACAGCCGCCTGATGAACCGCTTCGTTCGCCGGATGGCCTGGCGCGAGACCCGGGGATCGCGCCGCCGCCTCCTCCTGCTCACCGGCGCCGTCGCGGCGGGAGTCGCCGCGCTCGTCGCCGTCAACTCGTTCGCCGCGAACCTGCGGGAATCCGTGACCCAGCAGGCCCAGACGCTGCTGGGCGCCGACCTGTCGATCTCCAGCCGCCGGGAGTTCACTCCGCGCGTGACGGCCCTGCTCGATACGCTGGTGGCCCCCGATCCGGCCCGCGGGCGAGCGCCCGGAAGGAAGGCCACGGTCGTCAGCTTCGCCGCCATGGGCTACGTGGACCGCACCGAGGGCGTGCGGCTCGTCCAGGTCGCCGGTGTGGAGCCCGGATACCCGTTCTACGGGACGATCCGGACCGACCCCGACGGGGCCTGGAGCGAGCTTCAGGAAGGGGGACGGGTCCTGGTGGACCCGAGCCTGCTCACGGCCCTCGACGCGGCGATCGGCGACACGCTCGCCCTGGGCGAGAGCCGGTTCGTCATCTCGGCCACGGTGCTGAGCCAGCCCGGCAACGTGGCCGTAGCGGCCTCGTTCAGCCCGCGTGTCTTCATCGCCGCCGCCGACCTTGCGGCCACCAGGCTCCTGCGCTTCGGCTCCCGCGTGGAGTACGAGGCGTTCCTGGAGCTGGCCGATCCGGACCGCGCGACGGCCATCTCCGAAAAGTACCGGCCCATACTCAGGCCCGAGCGGGCGGGAATCCGGAGCGTCGAAGAGAACCGCTCGGACCTCACCGAGGCGCTGACGCAACTCAGCGACTATCTGGGGCTCGTGGCGCTGATTGCCCTTCTGCTCGGCGGGATGGGCGTGGCCAGCGCGGTCCACGTCTTCATCAGGCAGAAGCTGGACACGATCGCCGTGCTGCGCTGCCTGGGCGCCGGGACGCGGCAGCTGTTCGCCATCTATCTCCTGCAGGCGCTCGCCATGGGGGCGCTCGGCAGCGTGATCGGTGCCGGACTCGGCGGCGCCCTTCAACAGGTCCTGCCCCTGATGCTCGCCGACCTTCTCCCGGTCGACGTGAGGGTCCGGCTCGACCCGGGGGCCGTGGCCCTGGGCATCGGCGTGGGGATCTGGGTGGCCGCCGTGTTCGCCCTCCTGCCCCTGCTCGGGATCCGGCGTGTCTCCCCCCTCGTGACGCTCCGGCGCGATGTCGAGCCGCTCCGGCGCCGCCGCCGCGACCCGGCGAGGCTGCTGGCCGCCCTCGCCCTCGCGGGCAGCATCGGGGCGCTTGCCGTGCTGCAGGCGGGCGGGCTCCGCGAGGGGGCGGGCTTCGCGGCCGGCACCGGCGCAGCCGTCCTTCTCCTCTGGCTGGCGTCCCTCGGCCTGATCCGCGGCGTCCGCCGCTGGTTCCCCAGCCGGTGGCCCTACGTATGGCGGCAGGGACTCGCCAACCTGTACCGGCCCGCCAACCAGACCGTCACCGTCGTTCTGTCGCTGGGCTTCGGGGCCTTCCTGCTCAGCACGCTCTTCCTGGTCCAGCACAACCTGCTGCGCGACCTGAGGGTGTGGGGAGAGGGCGGGCAGCCCAACCTGGGCTTCATCGACATTCAGCCCGACCAGCGGGAGGGCGTGCTCGAGCTGCTGCGGGCGGAGGGCATCGCCTCGCCGACGGCCGTGCCGATGATCCCGATGAGGATCAGCTCCGTTAAGGGGGAGCCGGTCGTCCTGGGTCTGCCAGGCGGAAGTGGCGCGGCGGATGGGGGTGGTGCTGCCGACGGTGCTGCAAACAGTGCTGAGGACGATCGCCGGGACGATCCCGACGCGGATGATGCGCCGGACGACCCTGATGCGAGACCGAGGTGGGCCTTCCGACACCAGTATCGTTCGACATACCGTGACACCATCGTCGATTCGGAGACGGTGGTGGTGGGCGCGTGGTGGGACGGTCCGATGCCGGATGCAGCGGGCCCGGTCGACGTGTCGCTGGAAGTGGACATCGCGAGAGAGCTCGACGTGACGGTCGGCGACGAGATCGTGTGGGACGTGCAGGGCCTTCGTGTCGCGAGTCGGGTCGCGAACCTCCGCGAGGTGGACTGGGCACGATTCGAGCCCAACTTCTTCGCGGTCTTCCGCGGGGGCGTGCTCGACAGAGCGCCGCAGTTCTTCGTGACGTTGGTGCGGGTGGAGGATCCGGCGGCCCGGGGCCTGCTCCAACGCAGGGCGGCCGAGCGCTACCCGAACGTGAGCTCTCTGGACCTCAGCAGCCTTCAGAGGCTGCTCGACGACATTCTGAGTCGGGTGGCCCTCGCGGTCCGGTTCATGGCCGGGTTCAGCCTGGCGACGGGTGCCGTGGTGCTGGTGGGCGCCATAGCCACCACCCGCTTCCAGCGCGTGCGGGAGGCGGTCCTGCTCAAGACGCTGGGGGCCACGCGCCGACAGGTACTTCGCGTGTTCTTCGCCGAGTACGCGGCTCTAGGGCTCCTCTCCGCCGGGATGGCGGTGGCGCTCTCGGGCGCGGCCGGCTGGGTGCTCTCCCGCTTCGTGTTCGAGACGAGCTACGCGCTCCCCTGGTTGGCTTTGGCCGCCCTCCTGGGGGCGATCGTCCTGCTGACGGTGGGGATCGGGCTCGGCAACAGCCTCGACATCCTCCGGCGGACTCCGCTCGACGTGTTGAGGAGCGACTGAGGATGCGTCTCTCCGGTTCCCGTTTGGCCTCCCCGATGGCGAGGGAAGGGATACCCTTCATCCTCGGCGCCGCCGCCCTCGCCGCGGTGCTGACCGGTCTGCTCAGCCGGTGGGGTGGCCTGCCCGCCGCCGTCCCCCTGACGATCGGCGCGGGGATGGTCGGCTTCGCCGTCTACTTCTTCCGCGATCCCGCGCCTCGCGAGGATGCTCCGCCCGATGTCGCGCTCGCGCCCGCGCAGGGCCGAGTGGCGGACATCACCGAGGTCGAGCATCCCCATATGGACGGACGCTGCCGCCGCATCGGCATCTTCCTCTCGATCTTCGATGTCCACGTGCAGCGGGCCCCCTGGCCAGGGGTCGTGGAGGGCCGCGCCTACCGGAAAGGCCGCTTCCTCGCGGCGTGGTCGCCCGGGGCCTCGACGGACAACGAGCAGGCCGAGCTCTGCCTCCGGGGGGAGGCCGGCCCCTTCGTCGTCCGGCAGATCGCCGGGCTGGTGGCGAGGCGCATCGTCACGGACCCGGAGGTCGGCGACCGGGTGGCGCGAGCTGACCGGATCGGCTTGATTCGCTTCGGGTCCCGGGTCGAGTTGCTCGTGCCGCTCGACTGGACCGTGCTCTGCGCGGTCGGCGACCGGGTGCGCGTCGGGCGGAGCGGGGTGGCACGGCGTGCCGAGGGTGCCGACAAAGGAACGGACGAAGCAGGGTCCTTGACGCTGGTGTGACGAGCATGACGAACGTAACGGAGGCCGTAGGATGATCCGGCGGGGAGAGGGAACGGGCCGGCTGCAGCGAGGGGTGATCGTCTTCCCCTCCGCCTTCACGCTGGGCAACCTATTCCTCGGGAGCTGGGCCATCGTCATGGCAGACCGCGGGGACCCGATCTGGGCCGCCTGGCTCATCGTCTTCGCGGGGATCACGGACAACCTGGACGGCCGCGTCGCGCGGTTCACCCGGACCGGCTCCTCCTTCGGCTCCGAGCTGGATTCGCTCGTGGATGCGATCTCGTTCGGGGTAGCGCCCGCGTTCCTCCTCTACAAAGTCTACTTCTCCGTGGGCTGGGGATGGCTCCTGCCGTTCGCGTACCTGACGGCCGTCGTCGTCCGGCTGGCACGGTTCAACGTCCTGCAGGGCGGACGCGCCAAGCACCTGTTCATCGGCCTGCCGTCGCCGGTCGCCGGGCCGCTGCTCGCGACGTTCTACCCGTTTAGCCAGACGCCTTGGTTCCAGGCCCAGCTGAGCGATCTGAACCTCCCGCACATCGTGGCCGGGCTGACGATCGCCATCTCCGTTCTGATGGTGAGCCAGGTTCCCTATCCGGCCCTGTCTCGCGTGAGCCTTCAAAGCTGGGCCGGACGGGGTCAACTGGCCGAGGAGCGACCCGGGGGTGATCGACAGGGATCCTTGGGGAAGCGCCGCTCTGAGCGCCCCGAGGGCGGGTTCGAGTCCCGCTGCCTCCATTTCTCCGCAGTTTGGGCCCGATCGGCGCCCGATGCTCCGCTGTCCTGGCCCCGCATGTAGCGGTTCTCCCCACATGAAGCACAGGCGTTTTCCGACAGACAGGGGCAGGCTGCCTGCGTAGACTTCCGGTGGCATGTCCCGCCCTTACCACGCCTAACGATCCGCACCGGCAAGAGCAGGTGCGTGAAGGATATACACGATGACAAGCCACGCGACGGCGATCGCCGCATCGGGCAGGAATCGCGGCTGGATCGTCACCTTCGCCGGGACCGGTATCAACCTCGCCCTCGGCGTCCTCTACACCTGGAGCGTCATCAGCAAGGGAGTTCCGGCCGCCTGGAATTGGTCGGAGACGGACAAGTCGCTTCCCTATGCGATTGCCTGTCTGGTTTTCTGCCTCATCATGATCCCGGCCGGCCGGATGCAGGACAAGATCGGGCCGCGCGTCGTGGCCACGATCGGCGGTATCCTGGTCGGCATCGGGCTCATTCTGGCCAGTCGCACCACCTCGCCGATGGGATACATCCTCGGGTTCGGAGTCCTGGCCGGTGCGGGCATCGGCTTTGGCTACGCGTCGGCGACTCCGCCCGCGGTCAAGTGGTTTCCCGCCGCCAAGACGGGTCTTATCGCGGGTCTGGTCGTCTCCGGCTTCGGGCTGGCGAGCGTGTACGCCGCACCTCTCGCCAAGTGGCTGACCACGAGCTACGGCCTGCCGACCATGGTGCTCGCGTTCGGCATCGGGTTCCTCGTCGTAGTGGTAGGCCTGGCCCAATTCCTCACGCCGCCGCCGGAGGGTTACGTGCCTCCCGGAAGCCCGCCGGGCGAGACTGCCGGCTCGAGCCGGAAGGAGGACTTCACGCCCGGCGAGATGCTTCGCACGTGGCAGTTCTACGTGCTCTGGTTCATGTACGCCTGCGGTGCGGGGGCTGGTCTGATGATCATCTCGAAGCTGGCGAAGATCGCGCTCGACCAGGCGGGGCTCAGCCTGGGGTTCGTTCTGGTCGCCGTGCTGGCCGTCGGCAACGGGGCGGGCCGCATCGCCGCCGGGACGCTCTCGGACAGGATCGGACGCACGACCACGCTGTTCATCTGCTTCGCCGCGCAGGCGGTCCTGATCATCCTGCTGTCGCTCACCAGCGAGGGCGGCTTTCTGGCCCGGCCGGCCGTGCTTGCCCTCCTGTCGGCCCTGATCGGGGCCAACTACGGGGCGAACCTCGCTCTGTTTCCCTCGATCACGAAGGACTACTACGGCCTGAAGAACTTCGGCGTGAACTACGGCCTGGTCTTCACGGCGTGGGGGCTGGGCGGCTTCATGTTGGCCCTGCTCGCGGGGCGGGTGTACGATCAGACCCAGGCCTTCACGTTCGCCTACTACTGCTCCGCCGGCCTCCTGGTAGCGGCCGCGCTCGTCACCTTCCTCGTCAGGTCACCGCAGCTCGCCGTGTCCCCGGCGAGTTCCGCCCCCGGTCGTCCGATGGCGCCGCATCCGGCCGGGTAGGTCAGTCGGCCGACGGCAGCGGCAGCTCCGGGCTTTCCTGTTCGCGCGCCTGCTCGAACGCCCTGATGGGCTCGACGCTCCGGACCTGCTCGAGCCAGAAGACGCCGTCGTAGGGGCCGCTGTTACCTCGCGTCCCGACGAAGTCGATGTCGCCGTCGTCGTCCATGTCTAGCGGGATGAACTTGTCGAACATTCCCCGCTCCCGGCGCGAGAAGTCGTGTCGGGTCCAATCGGCGCTCATCTCGCCGGGATTCTCCCACCAGGCCAGGCGGCCGAGCGGGTCGTCGACGCCTGCTTCGCCATCGGCGGTGCGGGAGCCGCGGCTGTAGCCTCCCGTCATGACGTCCTGGTCGCCATCACCGTCAATATCGGCCAGGGCGATGCCGACGAGGGAGTCGGGCGCGTAGCTGCCGAGGAGATGCATCCGCCACGGCATGCCGGGCTCGGTCGGTTGCTCGAGCCAGACCAGGCCCTGACCCAGCAGGGGCGGCATGTCGAGGGTCACGATGTCGAGTAGTCCGTCTCCGCTCAGATCGACGAATCCCATGTTGAAGCCGGCTGTGGCCAGCGCCGCGTCCGGCTCGACGTTGCTCCCGGCGGCCAGGTCGATCGGATGTTCGACGAACTCGAACTCCCCTTCGCGGCCTCGGTTCTCGAACCACATGACACGCCTTTCGGCGACCGAGCCGCCGACGATGTCCACATCGCCGTCGCTGTCCAGATCGATCGGCTGGGAGTTGATCGGCCACGGCACGAGCGTCAGCGGGTGTTCGATCCAAGCGTCGCCGTCGAGAGGTGATCCGGCGATCTGGAAGAAGGAGATCTCCTTCGGGTCCTGTCGGGCGCGCTCCGGGTCCTGCGCGCCCTTGTTCGGCGTCACGACCTCGAGCCTGCCGTCGTCGTTCAGATCGGCGAGAAACACCCGGATGAAGGAGCCCCGGTCCAGCGTCACCGGCGGGATCACCCTCTCCCACGTGGCATCGCGGCTGTTCGAGCCCGGATTCTCGAAGTAGATCAGGTGCGCCAGCTCGCACGCGGCGACGATGTCCAGGTAGCCATCGCCGTTCAGATCGCCGACGGCGACGTCTTCGGCCGCGCCCGCTTCTTCCCCCTCGGCCAGCGTGACCAGCTGCCAGCGATCTGGATCTTTGCCGCCGAAGGCGATACGGATGTGGCCCTCAGGCACGCCATCGTACTGATCGTCCGACTCGTGCACCGAGACGATATCCAGATGACCGTCTCCATCGAGGTCCGCCATGACGAGCCCGTCGCTGCCGCGCAGCTCGACACCGCTGAGCCCCTCGTCGTCGATCAAGTGCTCGCGCCAGGCGATGTAAGACCCGTCCGCGGATCTGGCCTGCGTGGGCCGGGATGCCAGGTCGGTTTCCGGACGTGTCCCCTCGGACGCCTGTTCGCCGGCAGGCGAACAGCTCATGCAGGCGATGCCGGCCAGGACCGGATAAAGTACGAATGGTCTCACAGCGGCTCCTGTAATGGGAACGGGTTGCAGGTAGCGCACATGCAGGCTGCCAAGTCGATGGCCGAGGTGTCAACTCTCCCATCGGGTCTTGCCACTCACGAGTCGGGCTCGCAGAGTGGCCTCTGAATGACCACACGGAAGGCGGGCACGAGCGCGTGCGGGCCGACTTTCAGCATTCTCGACTGACCCCGGAGGATCCGTGATCGCTCGACGCCAGTACCTCGCCGTCGGTACCGTCACCGCCGCCGTGAGCCTCACCGCCTGCCAGCCGGCCGACAGCGGCTCGCCGGCAGAAGCGGACTCGGAGGCGGGCACGGAGGCAGCTACCGCCAACATCGTGGAGGTGGTCGCGCGCGACTACGCCTTCGATGCCCCGGACGAGATTCCCTCCGGTTGGACCACGTTTCGGCTGAAGAACGAGGGGAAGGAGCACCACTTCCTGCTTCTACAGCACCTGCCCGAAGGCACGACGCTCGAGGCGTACATCGAAGAGATCGGGCAGCCCTTCGACAGCGTCTGGCACGAGCTGCAGGGTGGGCAAGACAAGGCGGAGGCGGGCGCGCTGCTCGGCCAGCTTCTGCCGGAGTGGTGGGCGTCCGTGAGGCAGATGGGCGGGCCCGGGTTTGTCGCACCGGGCGGGGTGGCCGAGACCTCGGTGAAGCTGGAACCGGGTACGTACGTCATGGAGTGCTACGTGAAGACCGCCGACGGCAAGTTCCATGGCATGCTCGGCATGACGCGCGAGCTGACGGTGACGGAAGAACCCTCCGGTGCTTCGCCTCCCGAAGCCGACCTCGAGATCGCGCTCTCGAATTACGAGTTTGCAATCGAGGGCGACGTGAGAGCAGGGCAACAGACGGTTGCGGTACACTTTCAGGAGCACCCGGAATTCACACTCGGGAACGACGTTCACGTGGTCCGGCTGGAGAATGACACCGACCTCGACGTCGTGATCGCCTGGATGGATTGGATGAATCTGGAAGGCCTCCGGGAGCCGGCCCCGGCCGCCTTCATCGGCGGGACGCACGAGATGCCGGTCGGACACACCTCGTACTTCACCGTGGACCTCGCGCCGGGTCGCTACGCCTGGATCGCCGAGTCGTCCGCGGACAAGGGGATGGTGCGGGAGTTCGCCATCGAATAGCCATGAACAGCGGGCGTCCGCCGGAACCGTCTCGCAGTGGCTGATTGCCGCATCCGGCGGTCTCCTCTAATCTAGCTCCAACCCAGGCCCAGACCCTCAGCCGACGAGGCCAGCCATGAAGCGCCGCACGTTCGTCCGATCCTCCGTTGCCGCCGCCGTCGCCGCCTCCCTTTCGACCCGTCGATCGATGGCTGCCCTGTATCAGGAGGCCCCGCAGGCCCCGCCGGACGTGGATGCGATCACGGGCGCCGGCGGTGAGATAACGCTGAAGGGGAAGGACATCGCGGACCTGGCTGCTCGCATGCGCGGACGTCTCCTGCTTCCCGGCGATGACGGCTACGATCAGGCGCGGCACATCCTCAATCCTTCCTTCGACAAGCGTCCCGCCCTTATCGCCCAGCCGACCGGCACGGCGGATGTCCGAGCCGCGGTGGACTTCGCGAGGGACCACGACAACCTGCTGCTGGCCGTGAAGTGCGGCGGGCACAGCGCTTCGGGGAAGTCGACCTGCGACGGCGGCATGCAGATCGACCTCTCGGCGTTCCGCGATGTGCGCGTCGACCCGATCGCTCGCACGGCCAGGGTTACGGGCGGCAGCCTGCTGGGCCAGCTGGATCACGAGAGCATGGCCTACGACCTCGTCGCGCCGATGGGGACCGTCTCCCATACGGGCGTGGGCGGCCTGGTGACGGGGGGCGGGTTCGGACGGGTGGCGCGCCGCTTCGGTCTCTCCGTCGACAACCTCACCTCGGTGGACGTGGTGACGGCCGACGGCCAGTTCCTAAGAGCGAGCAAGGACGAGAACCCGGACCTGTTCTGGGGCGTGCGCGGGGGCGGCGGGAACTTCGGGATCGTGACCTCCTTCGAGTTCGACCTGCATCCGATGCAGCGTCAGGTGGTCGGCGGGCGCGTCATGTTCCCGATCGCCAAGGCGCGCGAGATCCTGACCTTCTTCGCTGACTACAGTCAGAAAGCTCCCGACGAGCTCGACATCGGCTTCCTGGTGTTCTACCCGCCGGGAGGAGCCGATGGCATGGCAGGGTTCTTCCTCTGCTACTCGGGTTCCGAGAGCGAGGCGGAACGGGTGCTTGCGCCGATGAGCGCGCTCGGAACGCCGATGGCCGATACCACGCAAGCCATCGACTACGTCGCCCTGCAGCGGTCCGGTGATACCGACGATCCCAGGGCGCGGGGCTCTTATCTGAAGAGCGGCTTCGTCTCCAGCATGCCGGCCGACCTGATCTCGGCGATCGTAGACGGCCTCGAAGGGCATCCGGATCGTTCAACGGGAGTCTTCATGCAGCTGAGCGGCGGAGCGATCAATCGAGTCCCCTCCGATGCCACCGCTTTTGCGAACCGGGACATCATGGGCAACCTGTTGAGCTCGGTGGGTTGGAAGCATGGCGACGACCCGGGCCAGCATATCCGGTGGATCAAGGACTACTGGGCCACCCTCGAGCCGTTCACCAAGGGGTTCTACTCCAACGATCTGGCGGTCGACCAAAGAACGGCCGCGATCCACGCCAACTGGGGAGAAAACTACGACCGGCTGGTGCGGGTCAAGAACGAGTATGATCCGGGCAATCTCTTCCGCCTCAACGCGAACGTGCAGCCAACGGTTTGAGCCAGATAGGAGATACGACGGGGTTTCGTCTCCGGACGATGAGCACCTCGGGGCGGTCCGTGGCCGCCCCTTCCTTCCTCCGCGCGGGCTTGGGCCCGGCGGTGCTTCTATCACTCGCGCTCTCGGCATGCAGTAGGGAAGAGGGGAGCGCGTCCGATCTGGAGGCTGCCGTCCACCGGAGCATAGCGCTCATGAACGAGGCCGATTGGGAGACCGCTTATCTGGAGGTGCTCACGAACCGCCAGAGGGCCTCCTGCTCGATGGAGGAGTACGCCGAGAGCGAGGGTGCAGGCCTCGAGAAGCTGAGGGAGACGGCGGGCGCCGGCGAGCTCGGCGTGATCGAGCTGAACACGGAGGTCGTGCGCAACGTCGGCATCGTGACCGGGACGATCATCTACACCGCACAGCTCAGCGAGCAGCTGGAGACCGAGGGTCAGTTGTCGGGTGCGGGTCTCGTGTCGAGGAGAAACCTGGGCACCGCGACCGCGGAGAACCCGGACTTCTGGATCTTCGAGGACGGTGCATGGCGATGGGTGCAGAGGCGCCCCGACTCGCCGTGCTTCAACGACGCCGACCTGGCATCGATCGAAGCTGCCCGGCCCGAGGCGGAGGCGGAAGGCCGGGACTGAAAACCACCTTCCCGGCTGTGAACGAGTTGGCCAGCGGCAAAGAGATGTTCCTCCTGAGTTCGGCAGGCTGCTGAAGACCCCTCCGCGCCCCTCGTAGGCCCTCCAGGGACTTCGCCCGACCAGCTTCGGTTGTGGAATCTGTCCTAACATGCCCCTGCGCAGCGACTTGCGATCCTGTCCGAAGTCGAGATCTCCGTTCGTTGTTTGGGTGGATGATGTTTCCCACCTAGTTTTGTTCGACTTGGAAGCCGCCAGTCGGCGGCTGGCGCGAGCCTTGCGGCCGATTCGGCAGCGGTATCCCGCAGGGCAGGGCACGAGATACGAGACACGAGACCTCAACGGAGCGTTCCGGGGGCATCCCATGACGAGGTTGCGAGCTATCCGAATTCGCGCATCGATCGCCGCGGCACTGACCGCCGGTCTGGCCGCCTGCACGACTGACTCGACTGGCCCCGCGCCGCCGCCACCTCCTCCGCCACCCACCCCCGCCGAGGTCAGCATCGCGGGCTTGGTGGACGCCGACACCGGGGAGGATCTACCCGAGAGCGGCGACGGAATCATGGTGAGCGGCCGGATAGGCGTGCTGGTGGACTACGATCCCGGTTCCTCGAGCCTCCAATCGCTCGACGTGCTCTTCGAGCATGCATCGGGAGCCACGGAGACGGTTCCCTGCGCCGAGGCAGTCCTGGGCTCGTTGAGCCAGGGTGCGATCGGCATCAGTGCAGATGTGCAGAGCGTTCAGTGTGTCATCGACACGAGCGTGGGCGCCGGGGCCTGCCAGGGTCAGGCGATGTCGGCTCGCTTCGCCAACGGCACCTACACCGTCTCGACGGAGCTGACGCTGCAGGATGGAACCACCGCCAGTGACGACGGAGACGATCCCCTGATCTTCGACAACGGCGAAGCCTCCGGAGGCATGGCCCTCGACATCGGTCCCCGCGTCGTGAGCGTCGGAGACGATTTCCCCGACTTCGGCGTCGAGGCGGGCGTCGGCTTCTGGGGCGGGCCTCGCGATCTTTCCTGGCGGGCCTGCCCCGTTGTCTTCGACCCCGAGCTGGCGGACATCTGCAGGGTCGAGATCTCGGGCGGGACGTTGGATGGCACCGGCGACCTGGACCTCGGTAACGGCCCGGGTCAGCGGGCTTCCAGCGAGGCGCCGTTCACCTACACGGCCGCCTACCGGGATGCGGATGGCGAGCCGGTGAACGAGGGTCTCGTCGAGGATGACCCCACCGGTGGCGGACACGTCATCGGGGACGGACCGACGGGCTTCAAGGTTCTCCTCTGCGACGGTACCGACGTGACGGCGTTCTTCGGGATGGAGAGCGATGTTCGCCACCTCGATACGACCGCGCCCTCATGCTCCGGGGGGAGCTGCGCGCCGGAGATCGCAGGGATGGCCGTCCTCCAGAACGGCCTCTACAGTGATGGTGCTATCACGCTCGGCGGGCTCTCCGACGGAGGCGTCGGTGGGGTCTACGGCGTGACAACGATCGTGGACGCTTACGAATTCGACTCGGGCGACCCCGACGACCAGGAGCTCTTCCTCGAGAGCCCGGAAACCATCGCCGATCTGCCCGAGGACGACGGGTGTGGATCGGGGGAAACCACCGACAGCGCGGCACAGCTCGGCTGCGGAGGGACGGAGGCTGGGCTACCCGTGGACGCCTACTTCCTCGTGGTCGCGGAAGTGGCGGACCTGCTGGGCAACGCCCTCGGAGACGGGAACATGGACCGGGAGATCGGCGACGAGTTCTCGGACAGCGATGAGCTCGGCGTGGACCGGACCGCGCCCTCCCTCGATGAGCTCGAGCCGCCCCAGGAGGATCCCGCGTTCGTGTGGAACCCGGACCTCACGGGCGCCGGCTGCCCCGATGCGGCTCCTGGATCGCCGGATTGCGAGACGATCATGTGGGAGTCTGTGGATCCTGATCTGGCAAGCGGCGATGACCCGGCCGGTCCGATGATGATGGAGACGGTCAGTTGATCGAGGCCGAAATCCTGGCCAGCCCGGGGGGCGGCAACGACGACGAGCTCCTCTCTGCCAGCAACGCCGGCCTGGGCCCGGACATGTTCGAGGCGTTCTTCTGCGGCGGCGGCGGGAGCGGTGCGGAGTGCGACGGCACAGACGACGGAGAGTTCTCTGTCGAGATCCGGACGAACGACCAGGCCGTGAAGGAGAACAACGCCCGCTCCCAGGTGCTCACCTTCGTGCTGGACGTGACGCCGCCGGTGGTGGGCTTTGGGGGAATCACCGGACTCAACTCCTCCAACGCCGCATCGGTCAACTTCGTCCTGGCCGCTAGCGTCACGGACCGCAACGGTGACGGAACGGCGGTGGCCGACGCAACCGTCCAGGTCACGATCGATGGTGGGGATGGAACCTGCGACGGCACCGGTGGCGGCGATGATTCCGTCTCGGAGGCGGACGTGCTCGTCTCTCCGAACGACGACAGCAGCGGCGCCACGGTCACGGTCGACGTCACGGATCAGGTGAACTCCAACGGCGGTGACTTCGAGGTGACCTTTACCGCCGAGAACCAGGACGGCAACCTCGGTACGGGCACCTACGACTACTGCTTCATCCTCACCGGAGATGACGGGGCGAGGCGTAAAGACGGCACCGAGGATGGCATCGAGTCGACCTCCTCAGCCCAGAAGACCTTCGAGTGGCAGTAGATTGCTGCCCAAGATCATGTAGCTGAAGCAGATGCGGCGGCCCGGCCACCGAGCCGGGTCGCCGCTGCAGTGCCCTCCGGCGCCTCGCCAAGGCGGCTGTAAGGTTTCTCCACCCCAGCGCATCAAACCTCTTGCCCGCAGCTGTTGCGTGATGGATCACCGGGATGGAGGCCGAAGTGCAAGAACTGTCCCCGCTGTACGGCAAGCAAATGGGTCAGCGCATAGAAGGCCGACGCATCGTAAAACGCTACGATGCGCCGAAATGGGCTGCGGCATCTGTCGCTGCCATAGCCTCGATTCTCGTCTTCCTGCTACTCGGTGTGATTCGTCTGCTCATCAGGATGGGGGGCTAACTCTTCGCTACGCCGCCTGCCAACGCTACCAGGAGGAGGGTGCGTCATGGAGCGGAACGACCGAACAGGCGAGAGGTTTCAGCTGGATATGGCCATCTTGGCACTCGCATTCGTCATCTCGTGTGGGCTGGCGGCGCTCGTGGGCCTCACGATCGCCGTTTTCTGAGCACCCGTGCGTCTCGAGATTCTCGGCCATCTCGCGAGCCTGGATCTCGAATCCGGTAGGGAATTCCACCACAGACGGCCGCGAGGATCGCACGACAGACACGGGATCGGGTGCTGGCTAGAATAGCGCGAAGCTGCTCAGGAACGCCCAAGACCGGAGGTCTGCGCTGACTCTCGAGTTGCGCCTCGTGCGCTTGATCCCGCTGGCGATCGCTCTTCTTCTGCTCTTCAGCGGCCTTCCCTAGGGCTGCCGCGTCGGTGTGCGGGGCTGCGCACTGATCGGTCGTCGTCCCGATCGCAAGCCAGAGTCACCCGTCCAACCCGCAAAACCCGCAAGTAGAAAGCCGTACCGGTCGCTACAAACCCGGAGCTTACGAGCCGCCTGCGTGTACTCGGCGGGATGCGCAACCTCCGAGCGTTCCGGAAGAGGCCCTCGCGCCGGTCGCTGACCGCGGGCTCGACCTTTGCCCTGGTCGCGGTGCTGGCCGTGGCGATCCCGCTCAACCCGAGCTGGGTGGTCGGGGGCCTCGCCCGGCTCTCGCCCGACGTGACGTACTTCGTCGAGACGGAACGCGCTGCCTTAGCCCTCACGATCGACGACGGTCCGGACCCGGACGCGACGCCCCTCATTCTGGAGGTTCTGGAGCGACACGGCGCGCGCGCCACCTTCTTCATCATCAGCGACAGGGTCCCCGGAAACGAGGCTTTGCTCAGGCGGATACTCGACGAGGGCCACGAGATCGCCAACCACCTCACTCGCGAGCAGCCGAGCATCCTTCTGCCCCCGCAGCGCTTCGACGAGGAGTTCCGCGCCGCCCATGAGACCCTGTCGAGATACCAGGAGTCCAGGTGGTTCCGGCCGGGGTCGGGTCTGTACGACGATGAGATGCTGTCGACGGTAGGCCGGTACGGGTACTCGACGGCGTTGGGCTCGGTCTACCCGTACGATGCCCAGATCCCATCGGCCTGGTTTGCCGAGCGGTACATCCTCGCCAACGCTGGACCGGGCGCGATCATCGTGCTGCACGACGTCGGCGCCCGCGGTCGGCGCACGGCGGCCGCGCTCGACGCGATCCTACCCGAGCTCACGGCCCGCGGACTCGAGGTGACGACGCTCTCCGACCTGGCGGACTAGAGAGTGCAGACGCGGTTCTTGCCGGAGGCCTTGGCCCGGTAGAGAGCCTCGTCGGCCGCGGCGATCACCTGGATGAGATCCGTTCCGTCATCCGGGAAGGACGCGACCCCGATGCTGATGGTCGGCTTCAGCGGAACCGCGTCCCTCTCGAGGCCGGCGTTCTCCAGCTCCCCACGAATCTCCTCCGCCACGACGGCCGCGCTCTCCGCGTCCAGGCGTGGGAGGAAGGCGGTGAATTCGTCCCCCCCGAACCGACAAGCCTCGCCCCGCTCTCCGAGAACCCGGGCGATGAGCTTTCCCGTCTCCTGGATGGAGTACGCCCCGAACAGGTGGCCGTGCGTGTCGTTGATCCCCTTGAGACCGTCGAGGTCCATCATGAGGACGGAGAGGCACGCACCGCGGTTCGCGGCAACCCTCAGGGACAGCTCGAGCGCATGGTCGAACTTCCGCTTGGACTGGAGGCCCGTGAGCGCATCCGTGCCCAGGAGGTACCCGACCTGGCCCGCGAACTCGAGGTCGATGTCGTCGGCGAGGAAGAATCGGAGCACCGTCTGGCCGATGAACACCTTGTCTCCGTCTCGGAGAGAGATCGTTTCCTTCAGCGGCAGGCTGCCCACCTGCGTGCCGTTGGTCGAGCCCAGGTCCCGGGCCACGTAGCTGCCGTCCGGGCGGGCGGAGATCTCGCAGTGCTGCCGGGACGCCCGCAGGTCTCCGATCACCAGGTCGCACTCCGAAGACCTGCCGATGACCGCGCGATTCTTCAGGACCAGATGCTTCCCGAGGTCGGCCTCGTGGCCCTGGATCAGGGTCAGGCAGCCTGTGCGCGACTCGATCTGCGATTTCAGATACTCCGCGAGACCGGGGAACGCGCCGACTCGAGTCTTGTCGGGATCGTCTTTCGTCATTCGCGCTCCTCGCTCGACGTCCGGTTCGTCACTTCCATGATAACCTGGGGCGTGGACAGTCCCGTCGGCCAGCGCCGGCGGGTCCCATGCGCCGCGAGCCAGGCATATATTGCTCGGCGGGACTCGGGTCGAGAGTATCTCGTGAGGGTCCGAAATGTCACACAAGGTGCTGCTGCCTCGAAACGACCGTAGCCAATCATCGAGGCGATTCTAGGAGGGAGATCATGCGTAAAGTGTTTTCAGGTCGCTTCACCCTGGCCATAGGCGTACTCGCCGCCGTCGCTCTCGTACCGCCGACAGCCTTCGGCCAGACGTCGGACAGCGACAACTACCAGCTGCGTCGTCTGGCCGGTCACGGCTTGTACGCGCGCGGATACCCGGCGGAGGCATTCTTCATTCTCGACGCGCTCGGCGACAACGCGCTCGCGGCCGGCGATACGGCGGGCGCGATTCAGGCGTATCACGACGCGGCCTGGATCGCGGGTGACGAGGCCAAGAAGGCCGACGCGATGTTCGACCCGAAGATGGTCGGCGTCGGCGCGGATCGCAGTCCCAAGCCCGCCGCGGTCGAGTCGCAGCGTGTGCTCGGCAAAGCGACGGCGATCGGAGGCTCGGACTCGCCCGAGATGGCGCCCCTCCAACTGAATCGCGATCCTCAGGAAGCGGAGGTGGGGCTGGACGTCGGCCGTGTCCTGGACGCCCTCGGCGAGCCCTACCTGGCCACGCTGGTGTTCGAGATCATAGGCGATGAAGAGTTGGCGAGCGGCAATGCCGATCTGGCCGAGAGGGCCTACCGCGAGGGGTGGTACGTCGCCAACGAGGAGTACATGCGTCGCGAGCTCAGCAACGATCCGAAGCAGATCGGGATAGCCGGGCCCAACGTCGAGGGCTTCCAGCAGACCGCCGAGCGACTGGACGAGAAGGCCAGAAAGGCCGGAGGCTGAGGGCAGCGACGTCCGGCGCTCCGTGTCCCCGGGACGCGGAGCTCGATGGTGCCTGAAGATGGAGGCCTTCCTGGCGCGGACGACTTGCTGACGGGCAAGCCGTCGCCCATAGGCGCCGTCAGGTGACGAGCGGCTGATGTCCCGCCGCGGCTGGCTGGCGATCGCGGTGCTCGTCGTCTGGGCCGCGGCGCTGGGCTGGCACGTCAAGCGCCTCTACCTTCGGCCGAGCCTGGACCTGCTCGCCGAGGCCGCTCGCACCATCCCTCCCGGCGCCGCCTATTATGCGGTCTTCCGTGGCGAGAGCCGCGTGGGATGGGCCCAGAACGAGGTCGACACCCTGCCGGGAGCCAGCGGCTTCCTGGTGCGCGATCGACTCATCCTCAGAGAGCCGCTCCTCCCCGAGGCGGAGCCGCTGCGCATGGAGGTGGAGGCACGCCTGGGGCCGACCCTCTCCTTGCGGGGCTTCGAGCTCGAGGCCGCGGGCCTGCCGGGTCTTGGGCGGGTCGGTGGTGAAGTCCACGGTGACACGCTGCTCGAGCTGGAGATCGGCGGCGAACCGCCCGTCATCTCGAGCCTGCGCCTCGAGGGGCCGCTCTATCTCGCCGGCGTGTGGCCGCTCCGCCTAGCCGCCGAGTCCCGAATCGAGCCGGGCGACCAATTCCGTCTCCCGATCTTCGATCCCGTGTCGGCTTCCTCGACTGTTGCCACGTTTACGGTCCTGGCGGAGGAGCGGAAGAGCTTTCCCGACAGCGTCGTCGCTGTTGGGGGCGCCTGGGTGATCGCGCGTGAAGACACGGTCCAGGCGTGGTGGATCGAGCAGGAGATCGCGGGGATCCGCCTCCGCTCGTGGATCGATGAGGATGGAAGGTTGTTGAGCGCGGAGGCGGCGGGCGCGCTTCGGCTCGAGAGGACCGCATTCGAGCTGGCGCTGTTCGGCGACAGCGTTCCGGAGACTCCCACGGAGACGCCATGATCCGATTGGAGGGGCTGACCAAGAGGTACGGTGCCTTCACGGCGGTCGACGCGATCGATCTGGAGGTGCCGAAGGGCAGTCTGTTCGGCCTCCTGGGGCCGAACGGGGCCGGCAAGACAACGACGCTGAGGATGATCGCCGGAATCCTCCAGCCCGATGAAGGGCGCGTCCTCGTCGAGGGCTTCGACGTCGTCCGGGATCCCTACCAGGCCAAGCGGCGGCTGGGCTACATACCGGATCGTCCGTTCGTCTACGAGAAGCTCACAGGCGCCGAGCTGCTTCGGTTCGTGGCCGGGCTGTACGGCCAGGATGGCGCCGCGATCGAAGAGCGCATCGAAGAGCTCCTTCGGCTCTGGGACCTGGAGCGCTGGGCCGACGAGCTGGTGGAGTCCTATAGCCACGGGATGCGTCAGAAGCTGATCATCTCGGCCGCGCTCGTGCACAGGCCAACGGTTCTGGTGATCGACGAGCCGATGGTCGGGCTCGATCCCAAATCGGCACGGCTGCTCAAGGACCTGCTGCGGGCCTTCGCCCAGACCGGCGGCACCGCCCTGATCTCTACGCACACGCTTGCCTTCGCCGAAGTACTGTGCGAGCGGATGGCGGTCATCGACACCGGCCGTATCGTGGCGCTCGGGAGCGTCGAGGACCTTCGCGCACAGGCGAAGGCCGAATCGAGCGGACTGGAGGAGATCTTCCTGCGACTCACGGGCGGTGCGGCCGAGGGGGAGCTGCTTCGAGTGCTGGAAGGTTGATCCGGCGGGTGGAAGCTCGTGCTCTCTCCGAACGGACGCCGGTCGGCCCGCTACGGGTCATCCCCCGCCTGCTCCGCCCTAAGTTCCTGGGCGCGCTCGGCCGCAGCGCCGGCCGCCGAACGCTGGGCGGAAAGGTCCCCGTTCTGCTCCTCTCAGCGGCCGGGGCGTTCGCGTTTCTTTTCTTCGTGTCCACCAAGCTACTCGGGGCAGTCCGGGAGGTGCCGGAGGTCGGTCCGCTGCTCGCCTCCAAGATGCTCGGGCTGGGCCTTCTTCTCTTTCTGAGCATCCTGCTGCTCTCCAACCTGATCGCGGCGCTCTCGTCATTCTTCCTCGCCAAGGACCTGCCATCGATCGTCGGTGCGCCGGTGGACTGGCTCGGGCTCTATGGGGGACGGCTGATCGAGACGCTGGGCAGCTCGTCGTGGATGGTCCTCCTCATGCTTCTGCCCGTGGTGGCCGCGTACCAGTGGGTCTACCAGGGCGACGCGGTCTTCTACGGGATCGCCGCGGCCGCCATCATCCCCTACCTGGTCATCCCCGCCGTGCTGGGGGCTGCGATCACGCTGGTGCTGGTGCGCGTCGTCCCGGCCCGACGCACACGCGACATTCTCGCCCTTGTCTCCGTGGTCGCCGTCGCGCTTCTCATCGTGGGGATCCGGGTGCTTCGCCCCGAGCGCCTGATGAACCCGGAGGGCTTTCGCAATCTGGTGGACTTCCTCGAAGTGCTGCGCACCCCATCCTCCCCGTGGCTGCCCTCGGAGTGGGCCGCACAGACGCTTGTCGGCTATCTGGAGGGGCGCTTCGACCCGTTCTGGCTCGTTCTCCTCTGGAGCACCGCGGCCGGGCTGGTGGTCTGCGGGGCGTGGTTGCACCGTCGGCTCTACGCACGCGGGTACACGAAGGCACAGGAGGGTGCCGACACCACGGCGCGCCGTGCGCGCGTCTGGCGGGTCTTCCGTTTCGTGCTCGCGCCCGTCGGGCTCGAGCGGCGTGAGATGATCCTCAAGGACGCGCGGGTCTTCTTCCGCGATGCCACCCAGTGGTCGCAACTGCTCGTGCTGGGCGTGCTGCTCTTCGTCTACATCTACAACATCCGCGTGCTGCCTCTGCAGACCAGCGAGGCGCTGAGCCGATTCCTGATCTCGATGGTCGTTTTCCTGAACCTCGGCCTGGCCGGGTTCATCCTCATGGCGATCGCAGCGCGCTTCGTGTTTCCCGCCTATAGCCTGGAGGGAAGCACCCTCTGGCTCATCGACTCGTCGCCCCTGCCGCCCGAGACCTTCGTATGGTCGAAGTACTGGGTTGGCGCCGTCCCCCTCCTGGTGCTGGCGCTCGTGCTCACCTTCGTGACGAACCGGATTCTGGGCGTTCAGGCGGGCATCATGGCGCTCTCGCTGGTGACGATCACCTGCCTGACTCTCGCTTTTGTCGCGCAGGCGTTGGCGTGGGGCATCGCGATGCCGAAGTTCGAGACCGGGAACGCGGCACAGATTCCGACCTCGCTGGGCGGGTTGCTCTTCATGCTGGGAGCCCTCGCGAGCCTGGCTGCGGTGCTCGCTACCCAGCTTTGGCTGCTGCGCGGCTACATGCTGAGCGGGTTGCCCGGACGTGTGTCACGCGACCCCACCTTCTGGGAGATCGCATCCGCTCTCCTGGCGACGACCCTGCTCGCGGCTGGGCTCACCGTTCTCCCCTACCTCTTCGCGCGGCGAAGAGTGAGCGCTGGTGCGGGCTGATCAGCGCGGTGGGTCCTTCAGTCGAAGGTAGACGACGCCGCCTCCTCCCCAGAACTTCGAGCCGGCAGGGTCGTCCCTGACGGACAAGGTGTTGAGGTAGATGGCCACCGCCAGGCCGTCGCTCTCTCCCTCCAGGCGCAGCTCACCCGCCGGGTAGACGTCAGGCCGGACGCTGGTGATCGCCCCCGACTTGATGCGCTGGTAGAGCGGCTCGAGCGGAAGGGCGATTTGCTCTCTTCCGTCCGGGTCGCTCCGCGTCACGCGGACGAAGGCGCTGTCGGACCCGATGTGGACTCTCACGGTCTCACCGGCCACGCTGAACGAGTCGCTGGGCCAGCGGTCCCAGCGCAGCGCGAAGTCGTAGCCGGCTATCGGGATCACCTCGTTACGGTGCTCGGCAAAGAAGTGGAACATCCCGCTCTCTCCCTCCCACCGCCCCACGTACGCGAGGCCCAGGTGCTCCGCGATTGCCCGCGCCCGTTGCTCCGCCTCGTGTCGCCTCGAGGCGCGAGTTCCCTCGCCGATCGAGTCGATCTCTGCCAGACCGGCGATGAGGGGCGCGATGGCTCCCGTCCCGTGGGTCTGGATCAAGTAGCGGAGGATCGCGCTCACCTCGCGCCGGTCTTCGAAGGAGACCTCGCGATCGGCGGCCCGAGCCTGGCCATCCACCAGCATCTCGTTCGCGGCCAGAAGGCGAGTCAGTCGACCGACCTGACTGGCCTCCGACACGGAATAGGCGGACCAGGGGCCTCCGAACGTCGCCACGGCGACGATACAGAGCGTCAGCGGGATCACCAGGATGTTCCGTGATCGGCTGACCACGTAGAAGATCGCTATGCCGGCGAGCCAAAGGGCCAGGACGGCGAGGAAGTACCGCTTCTCGGTGATCCCGTACTGATCGATCCGCTTCCAGATCGCCATGAGCAGCATGACGATCGACGGCACGAGCGCCAGGTAGTACCACCGCGAGTACGTGGCGACCCAGAGGTTCTCGGTCCGGCCGCTGATCGGGTAGACCAGCAGAAGGGAGAGAATCCCGGCGACCGCGACGCTCGAGACCAGGTACCCGATCCAGCCGCTCGGCCACGTCTGAGTGATCAGGATGCGCCCCAGATACAGCGTGAGGATCACCAGATACACGGTGACGAGAGGGATGAGGACGTATTGAGAGAAGACCTTCAGCCCGATCGGGTATTCGGCCCGCAGCTCGGCGTCGGCCAGTACCGTCCGCACCCCCGCCAGGAAGAACCAGGTGTTGAAGACGAAGGCGATCAGGAGCCACAGGCGCGCGTAGGCATCCGGCTCTACGTTGACCCCGAGCAGGTTGTCGATGCCCGCGAGTGCGATCGCCAGGCCGACGAAGAGAACGGCGGAGTACAGCCCGGAGATCAGGAAGCGGAGAAAGAGGGTCTTGTTGTACTCCCAAAAGGCGCCCTGTACGCTGGCGTCCGGTCCGCTCACGGCTTGTTCGCTCCCGCCCTTTCGGCCCGCGCCGACGAAGGGAGCGAATGCGGCGAGCAGGTGAAGAGCGATCGCAGCCTGTATCAGGCGCTCGATTCGAACCGGCTCGGACCAATTGGCCCACGCGAGGAAGAAGGCGGCCAGCAGTCCGAGCCCCAGAAGACGGGCCGGCCAGAGTAGAGCGGGCCGCCAGGATCTTCGCTCGGACACCATGCGTATGGCGAAGAAGAGCGGAAGGCCGAGGGCCGCAGCGAAGAGAAGCCGGAGCCAGAATTCCTCGTCGGATGCGTCGACACCAACGATGCCGGCTGCGGCAGCCACGATCGCCGAGCCGAGGACCAGTGGGAAGCTGACCGCCGTGTCGCGGGCACTCGTAATCAGGCGGTCGATCGATGGAAGGCGCATCCCGGCAAAGCTAACCGGGGCCTCTCGTCGTGACGAGAGGGCCGTCGCGGCCGTCAGTCAGGTGATCGCTGCGATGAGGAGGGTCCCGATACCAGGACTAACCGATTTGACCGCCATACGTGCGTCCCTGTTCGTGCTGTCCGCTCTGATGGTCGGCGAGGCCGCGGCGGGCCGGGTCCCCTCCGCCGTGGCCCAGCAGCCACGCCCGGAGGCGGCCCTGACGGCCGTCGAGCGCGACACGGTGCCGGCGGACACATATCTGGATGCGCCGGTGAGAGCGCTGATGGAGCGCGCCCGCGCGGCGAGGGGGCGCACGGACACCACGCTCCAGAGCTTCGAGGTGACCTGGCGGGAGCGCGCGTATCTGGGCTTGGATGCCGAAAGGCTGCGCCGGGAGCGGCTCCTCTTCCGTCAGGAGCGGGCCGCACGGGTGCACTGGCGGCAGGGCGATGAGCGGGTCGTGAGGTGGCTCGGGATCCGCCAGCAGTCCGCGTTCGGGCGGGCCGAGGAAGACCCGGAGATCACCTTCGCGTTCCTGGACCCGTCTTCCGATCGTCTTTTCCTCGGCGATATCTGGGCGGTGCATCCGCTCGCTGACACGGCCGCGATCCACTACCGCTACCGTAGCGGAGACACGCTGCAGATCCACCTCCCCGCCCTGGATCGGGCCGTGACGATGGTCGAGGTGGTCGTCGAGCCGAGGGAAGCCCGGTTCAACCTGGTTGCGGCCTCGCTCTGGCTCGACCTGGAGACAGCGCTCCTGATCAGGGCCGTCTATCGTCCCGCCCGGGACTTCGACCTCGAGAAGGATCAGCCCGACGAGGCGGGCGACGTTCCCCGGTTCCTGAAGCCGATTCGATTCGCCACGGACTGGGCGGTGATCGAGTACGGCCTTCAGGAGTTCCGGTGGTGGCTTCCGAGCCGCATGGCGTTCAAGGGCAGGGGGAGGATCGCGAGTGCCGCGACCTTCCCGCTCGAAGTCGAATGGTCGTTCGACGAGTACGTGATGAACGCGCCCGAGACGCTGGATCCCGGGGACGACCTTCCGGTGGACTGGGAGCGCGTCGTCCTGCAGGGGGACAGTGCGCAAGACGGCTGGCGCTCCCGGCGCCGGAGGATGCGGGAACGGAACGAACCGGACGACGCCGACCGGGACGTCGACCCGTATGCCGAGGACGACCCGGGTGACTCGGATGCCTCGGGTGCCGGCACGGCGATCGTCATCCTTCCTCCACGGGAGATTCTGGAGAACTCTCCGGAGCTTCCCGAGCCGATAGGGACCGGGGAGCCCCTGCTCAGCCCCGAGGAGGTTCGCGCCGCACGGAGCCAGCTGGAGGGGATCGAGCTGCCGCCGGAGGCTGCGGGCAAGCCGAGCCTCATCGGTCCGGTCAGCATGCTCCGCTACAACCGCGTGGAGGCGCTGAGCCTCGGGCTCGGAGTCTCCGTGCCGACGGGCGCCCACACCGCGCTCAGGGTGAAGGGGCGATTCGGCGTGGCCGATCTCTACCCGAACGGGGAGCTCGCCTTCGGCCGGACCACCGAGCGCGGCCAGATCGGATTCTCCGTCTATCGCCGCCTGGATCCGATCGGCGACTGGGGTAACCCTCTCGGGTTGGCCAACTCCTTCAACGCCCTCTTCCTCGGGACGGATGACGGCCAGTACTTCAGAGCCACCGGCGTCGAGGTCGCCGCGGGTCGGGTCTTCAGCCAGCTGCGATTGGAGGGACGCCTGTTCGCGGAGCGACAACGAACGGCAGAGAAAAACACTGACTTCTCGATACCCAACCTTATAAGCGACAACAATTTTCAACCGGTGCTTCAAGCGGATTCTGGGGATGTTGTAGGCTTATCGACCCGCCTTCGGGTCTGGAGCTCGCCGGAATCCTCCGGCCCGGCGATCAGCGGTACGTTGTGGGGCGAGCTGGGTGGTGGGGACTTCGAGTACGCGCGCGTCGCCGGCTCGACGGCCGCGGTGCTCCCGCTGGGCCACCGCTTCGGGGCGGCCATCGAGCTCGGTGCCGGGATCGCCGGCGGCACGGTGCCGGCGCAGCGTCGCTACTACCTGGGCGGGCCGTACTCGTTGCGGGGGTACGAGACGGGCGCGCGGCAGGGCGAGGACTTCTGGATGGGCCGGTTCGAGTTCGCGGCGCTGCTCGGACGGGTGGACCGCTTCGGCCCGGCGCGTGCGATACGGCTCGTCGGTTTCTTCGACGCCGGTTGGGCGGGCGAGAGCTTCTCGGCGGAGGGCTACGCGCTGGCGGTCGGCGGCGGCGTCTCTCTGCTGGACGGGCTGTTTCGGATCGATCTCGCCAAGGGGCTCAACGACGGCGGGGTGTGGAGGCTCTACTTCTACGGGGACGGTCTGTTCTGATCAGGCTCTCGGCGTCGCCGCGAAGCTGACCGCTCCGCCTACCCTACTCGGAGCGTCAGGCGACGTCTCCCGCCGACCGGGCTTCCCTCGCATGCTCCCCGACCCCCATGCCGCCCTCTGCCGACGCCGCCTCGCCACCCTCTCGTCTCGCCAACGCCGCTTCGCCGCCCCGGTCCGTGCGGACCATGCGGGCATAGAGAGTGATATTCGGGTCGAAGACGTACCTGAAGAGAAGCCGCGTCCACGACCGGTGTGCGTCCAGGCCGTCATACCACTCTGACGCGGCCGCCTTGAGCTGCGGCAGCCGATGCCAGGGGACGGACGGAAAGTCGTGGTGCTCGTTGTGGTACCCGACGTTGAAGGCGAGCCGGTTCATGCCGCCGTAGTAGCTGAAGGTCTCCTGCGCATCCTGGTTCTCCGTCACCATGTAATGCCGCTGGATCCAGCGGGCGCCGAGCGGATGAAGGCCGGCAGCGAAGAACATCGAGGCGAGCAGATACAGCAGGGCGGTCCACCCGAACGCCATCACGATGAGCACGTCCGCCCCGAAAACGATGCCCCAGTTGAGGAGAATCCAGCGGTCGAAGGTCTTGACCTCTTTGACGCGCATCGTGTGAACCGCGGCGAAGATCGGGAACAGCGCGAGCCAGAGCGCCTTGCGGATCGACGAATTGCCGACGAGTCTCGCCTCCCACTCGCTCGGAATGTCGGCGTCCAGCTCGTACACGCCCTGATAGGAGTGGTGCTTCAGGTGGTAGCGCTGGAAGGAGACGGAGGTCGGGAAAGCGCTCGGGATGTTGGCCAGGCAGCCCGCCAGCGTGTTGAAGATCCGCTTCTTGAAGATGAGGTTGTGGCAGCACTCGTGGATTTGCACGAACAGCGCGTGGTTCGCGACGGCTCCTACCGTGTAGGCGACGAGGAGGAGGACCCACCAGGGCTTGCCTACAACCCAGGCGGCCGCGGCGACTTGAAGAGCCACAAGGGCGACGATCGCCAGAAAACTGTAGGGGTTTCTCCCGATGAGGTTGCGAACGTCGGGGTGCTCGCGGAGAATGGCCTGCGTGCGGGCCTTGTGGGGTTCTGCCTCTGGGGAGTACGCAAAACCCTCCGGTACTGAAGACAAGACACCTATCCTTTCAATCCAGTCAGCGCATGATTCTGAAGCGGGCAGGACAAGAACAAGCTATGCGAGGCCGCTTCTCCCGGCTATCCCGATGACGGCGGCTTGAGCGCTCTTCGACGCCGTTTGCCCAATTGGGTCCGGAGCCTCCTGGCCCTCATCGTGGCCCTGACAGTGCTACGAGTCGTGGAGTGGGGCGTAGCGCCCTCCCCGCCCGCGGAGCTCCCGAGCGAGCCGCCTCCCGATCTTCGTAGCTGGGACTACATAGGCTGCTACGACCTGGAGGTGGATCCATGGAGCTTCAGCCGGTACGTGGCGAACTCGGACTCCGCCGACCGGGCCGTCCTGACCGCACCGAGCCGCTTGATGCTGCTACCGGATTCCCTGGATGAGTGGGGGCGGGCACATGGTACGCGCCGCGCCGCGCCGCTCTCCGGCGACCACGACGAGAGGCTTGCCCGATCCCTCCGTTGGTTCGTTCGCGCGGACACGCTCTGGCTCGTTTGGGCGGCCGATGCCACCCGGGTCGGGGTCGCGCTCTTCGCGGACGGCGACAGCCTGATCGGACAAGCCCTCTCTCTCCGAGCCGACTCAGCGCAGGGGACGGCGGCGGCCGGAGCGTGGAAGATCAACTGCTTCACCCTGGAGCGGGACAGAGCTCTTGCCAGACCTCGTCGGTAGCCTTGTCGGTAGCCTCGTGGTTTGCCACGCTCACCCGTAGCTTGCAGGTGGCTTGCAGACAAGCTGCAGGCGCTGGACCCGAGGGGCGTGTAAGAGCGTGTAAAAGGAGGAAGCTTATGTCATCGATCGCGAAGGTGATCGAAGTCATCTCGGAATCGGATGAGAGTTGGGATGATGCAGTCCAGAACGCGCTGACGGAGGCGTCAAAGACGGTCGACAACATCAAGAGCATCTGGGTGGAGAACATGACGGCCGTCGTCGAGGGGAATCGCATCGTGCGCTACCGGCTGAACGCGAAGGTCACGTTTATCGTCGGAGGACACGACTAGCCGTCTGCTCGTTCGCCGGCCGCCGGGCCGTTAGCCCGGTGAGAGAACGGGGTGGCACGACGAGCCGCCCCGTTTTCCCATCAGGCGCGGACCCATTTCAGCGGAACCGTCGACCCCGTATACTCTGCCGTTCGGGATTTCCGCGCCTCGCTCGAGGTAGAGCTCCAAACCACTCGAAACGGAGGAGTCCATGAGGAAGCTGTGCGCAGTTCTTCCAGTCTTGACGCTCTTCGCCGGCCTGTCGACACCGGCGATCGCCCAGGAAGGAGAGTCGTGGGAGACCCAGGAGACGGTCTACAACGTCACGATGATCCGGGTGCATCCGAACATGGATGAGCAGTACCTGAACAACCTGAAGCGCACCTGGGTGACGGGGGTGGAGGCGGCGATAGCTGAAGGTTTGACGACCGAGTACAACGTCTACCAGACCATCACGACGAACGACGAAGGGTACAACCTCATCCTCGTCACCGAGCACCCGAATCTGGCTTCGTTCGATGCGACCGCCGAGTGGCGCGCGAAGATCCAGCGGATCGGCGATGCCGTCGAGACGATGATCAGCGAGCAGGAGACCGATCGCATCACCAGCACCGTCTATCCGAATATCCGCGATATCATGAGCGCCAAGCTCGTGCGCGAGATCAAGTTCATCGACGAGTAGCCCGAAGCCGCCGACCGGCGCGGGAATCCCGAACTCCCAACGCCGGTGCCGCCGGGGGGTGTGTCTCCGGATAGGACGCCTGGACCGACCGGCGCTCGCCTGCCACTTGACGCGATCCGTACGGTCAGGTATGGTTGGCGCGAGGGACGGAAGCCCGTGCGGTGAACGGTGAAGCGTCTTGGGGGACTGCTAATCGCTCCGGGCCCGTGCGGGTTTTCCGATCCCCTCCTCTGACCTCCCTCTCCGCCGTCTTCGACCCGTCTCGCTCGTCAACCTACACCCGATCGCTTCCCTCCGTTATTTGCCTAGTAGCGCCCTCACCTGCGAGACGACGGCGGGAAGAGACGCCTCGACCGCTTCAGTCATACAGCCACCGACCGAAACGACATCTGCAGCCTCGACGGCGAGGATGACGACTTCTTCAGCGACCGGAAGGCTCATCGCACGCCCGGCTCGCAGAGCCTCGAACAGGCCCACGTAGTGGGCGGAGGTCCCGGGCGCCGCCTCCCAGTCCTCAGGCTCCTCATGATCCTCGATGACGTAGATGGTCCCGGGCGCCGCCCGCCCCGTGACGACGGTGTCGACGACGACCAGGCGCCGAACGCCCTGAATGTGGTCGAGCAAGGCGAAGCCTGACTCGGGGGTCTCCACAATATCGACGCTCCCGCGCCCGCGGATGCCCGGCTCGCGGCGTAGCGCACGGGCCACCCGGAAGCCGAGCGCATCATCGGCCAGGAGGTCGTTCCCGAGACAGAGCACCCTGACGTCAAGCGGATGCGACCGGTCGGGCGACGGTCCGGCACGCGCCGGCTCGGCAGGCTGCATGAGGAGCGTCCGCTCAGGGCCGCTCGCGGGACACATTGCCATCCGAATCGCGGCGGAGCCGCTCGACGACCCCGCCGTCAGGGCCGCGCACACGCAGCAGGAGCGGCATGCTGCCGGGCAGCGAGTGGCTGGCGCAGGCGTGGCAGGGGTCGTACGCACGGAAGGCCATCTCGACCATGTTCAGGATGCCGTCTGAGATCTCGCCGCCCGAGATCAGTCCCTTGGCCGCCTTGTCGACGCTCATCGCGATGCGGGCCGAGTTGTTCTGGGTGGCGACGATCAGGTTCGCCTTCTCGACGACCCCGCGTTCGTCGGTCCAGTAGTGGTGGAAGAGCGTCCCTCTGGGTGCCTCGACGACCCCGATGCCCTCGGTCGGGACCTCGGTGGGCAAAGTGCGCACGTCCGGGTCCGTCAGATCGGGATCGTCCGCGAGCTCCTTCAACCGCTCGGCGGCGTAGAGGAGCTCGACGACCCGGGCCCAGTGGTTGGCCAACGTGTGATGGACCGGCTTTCCGCCCAGCGTCTCGAAGAACTCCTCGTACGCCTCCTGGGCCAGCGGGGTGGCCATTCCCTCGGAGACGTTGAGCCGGGCCAGCGGGGCCACCGCGTAGATTCCGCTGTCCGTCCCATCCGCGAAGCCCCGCCAACCCACAGGCTTGAGGTAACAGAACTTGACGTAGCTCCAGGGCTCGACGTGCTCGGCGACCCAGTCGAGGTAGTCGGCCGCCGCGAACGTCGTGACTTCCTGACCTTCCGGTGAGACCACGCGGATCCCACCATCGTAGAAATTGACCCGGTTCTCATCGTCCACGAGCCCCATGTAGTAGGTGCGGTGCGTGAAGTCGTCGGAGGTGATCAGCCCGACGTACTCCTCGTTCTTCAACACGACGTCACGGAAGAGCTGCAACGTGAACTTCCCGAACTCGACCGCCTCGTCGGCCACCTCCCGGATCTGCTTCTGAAGCTCCGGAGTGATGCGCTTGGCCACCCCGCCGGGCAGGCCGAGGACGGGATGGATGACCTTGCCGCCGATCGCGGAGATGACCTCCTCGCGCAGCCGCCGACGCATCGCGATGACCCGTTTGCCGACCTCGGCGCCGACCACGCCGATCACGCCCAGCACGTTTCGCTCAGCCGCAGGAGCGGTGGGGCCGACGACGAAATCGGGGCCACCCAGGAAGTAGAAGTGGAGTGCGTGATCCTCGGTCATGAAGGCCGAGTAGACCAGCTCGCGGATCTTCCTGGCGGTCGGCGTGGGCTCCACGCGGTAGAGGTGGTCCAGCGCCTTGGTCGCCGCCATGTGGTGCGCGGTCGGACAGACGCCACAGATACGCGACGTGATCTGGGGCATCTCCTCGGCCGGCCGGCCCTGCACGAACTTCTCGAAGCCCCTCAGCTCCGGGACCTGGAAGTAGGCGCGCTCGACCTCGCCCGCCTGGTCGAGGAAGATGTCGATCTTCCCATGTCCCTCCAGGCGGGTGACGGGGTCGATGCTGATGCGGCGTCGGGCATAGGTGGCGCCGGCCCGCCGGGCGCCTTCGCGCCAGGAGTTCTCGAGTCCCTCGTGCTGATCCGACATCGCTATGTATCTCCAGGCTCTCCAGGCAGCTCTTGTTGGCTCGCGGGTGTTCTCTCTCGAGCTTGTTCTCTTGACTCGAACTCTCAGCTCAGCGTCTTCCGCCGCAGCAGCGAGGCGGGAAGGCCGTAGCGGTAGAAGGTCCCGACTGGATCCGGGATTCCGTCCAGCACGCTGTCGATCGCTTCCTCGTCGTCTCCCCCGATCAGGGAGGCGATTCCGGAGATCGCCTTTGCGCCGTGATCGAGCACTCGGCTCGTAGGACCGGAGCACCCCGAGCAGGGCATGTTTCCGCACACACAGGCGGCGTCGCAGCCCGCGCGCGTGGCCGGCCCGAGGCACAGCAGGCCCTGGGCGAGCAGACACGTCTCCTCGTCGATAATCACCTCGTGCGGTCGCTTGAACTCGCTGATCGAGAGGTCCAGCGGCTTCGATTCCCTCCGCGGGCACTCCTCGCAGACAGCCTGGTCGGGAGCCAACACGGTTCCCTTGGGCGGCAGCTCTCCGGAGAGCAGCGTCGCGACGGCCGCCTGGATCACCTTCGGGTGCGGCGCGCAACCGGGAATCGCGTAGTCCACGTCGATCACCTGACCCAGCGCCCGAACGGTGTCGTAGAAGCCGGGAAGACTCAGGTCGTAACCGTTCTCCCGGCTCCGCAGCCTCGGGAGGGTGCCCTCTGGGTTCTCCGTGCTGGGTGACTCCAGATACGCCGCGCGGTAGACCCCCTCCCGGTCGTACAGGTTGGCCAGGCCCGGAATGCCTCCCAGCTGCGAGCATGCTCCGAAGGCGATCACGAGCTGCGACTTGCGGCGCAGCAGCGAGGCCATCTCCTCCTGTTCGGTCGTCCGGATCGCTCCGTTGATGAATGACGCCAGAATCGACCCGTCGGGCATGGCCTCGATGTCCGCCCGCTTGAAGTCCAGCGCGACCGGCCACATCACGATGTCGACGGCTCCGACGACGTCCAGAATGCCCTCAGCGAGGTCGACGACCGCCTCCTCGCACCCGCCGCACGAGGCGCACCAGTAGAACGCGACCTTGGGCTTGCCCTCCGGCTTGGTCATGGGACCGCGACCTCCTTTGCCGCCGTCTCTCCGGCGATCTCGGGGCTCGGAATCTCCGCGCCCGCCCCCTCGGCGTTCCGGAACTCCTCCGCCGGGATGCTCAGCTGCAGCGGACCGAGGGCTCGTATGTCCGCGGCCATCTCATCCGCGACCTTTCGGAGCCGATCGGCCTCCGAGGCGGAGATCCACTCGAGGCGCAGGCGCTCCCTCTCGATGCCGAGGCTCTCGATCACGCGGCGCAGCAGACGGAACCGGCGCAGGGCCTTGTAGTTGCCCTCCTGGTAGTGACAGTCGCCGGGATGGCAGCCGCCGATCAGCACGCCGTCGGCGCCGCGCGCGAACGCGTGCATGACGAACTGAGGATCGATGCGCCCCGAACACATGACCCGCACGACGCGGACGTTCGGGGCGTATCTCATCCTCGAGGTGCCGGCCAGGTCGGCCGCCATGTACGTGCACCAGTTGCAGAACAGCGCCACGATTCGGGGCTCGAAATCTTCCGCCGAGGTCTGACTCGTCAGGTCGGCTTGTGGCGCCTGGACCGTCGAATCGGCTTGCTCAAGCATATGCCAACACCCCCTCGATCTCCTCGTAGATCTCAGTGTCCTCGAAGAGGTTCTGGACGATCGATCCGGAGGGGCAGGCGGCGACGCACACGCCACAGCCCTTGCATAGCACCTCGTTGATCTCCGCCCGGTTCTCCGCGTCATCGTGAAGGATCGCCTGGTAGGGACAGAGCGGGATGCAGGTCTTGCAGCCCGAGCAATCCTCAGCGATCACCTGGGCCGTGTTGGGCTCCAGCTCCATGTAGCCTCGGCCGATGAGCGCCAGGGCCTGTCCCGCGGCGGCGCCGGCCTGGGCGACCGTCTCGGGGATGTCCTTGGGTCCCTGACAGCACCCGGCCAGGTAGACGCCGTCCGTGAACGTGTCGACCGGCGCCAGCTTGGGGTGGCGCTCCATGAACCAGCCGTCGCCGGAGCAGGTGATGTTGAAGGTCCGCCGGACCTCCTCGGCGTCGTACCGAGGCTCCAGGCCCACCGCCAGGACCAGCATGTCGACCGGAATTCGCCGCACCATGCCGGCGAGCGTGTCCTCCACGTCCACCAGCAGCTCGCCATCCCCGTCGGCCTGCTGGTAGACGGAGGCGACCTTGCCTCTGATCAGGTGGGTTCCCTCGCTGGCCACACGCTGGTAGAACTCCTCGAAGCCCTTACCCGGCGTGCGCATGTCGATGTAGAAGTTGTAGACCTCGGCGTCGGTCTTCTCTTTGATGAGGTGCGCCAGCTTCAGCGAGTACATGCAGCACACCTTGGAGCACCACGGGTTGCTTTTCTGGTTGCGGCTGCCCACGCAGTGCACGATCCCCACGGCGGTAGGCTTCTCGCCGTCGCGGAGCACGATCTCGCCGCCGGTCGGTCCCGAGGCGTTGACCAGACGCTCCACCTCCAGCGCCGTGTAGACGTTCGGGTAGATCCCGTAGCCGTAGTGCGGAGAGCGGCGAGCGTCGAAGGTTTGGAAGCCGGTGGCCATGATGATGGCGCCGACGTCCAGGGTCTCGATCCGCTCCTCCTGATCGAAGAAGATCGCATCCCGGTCGCAAGCCTCGACGCAGGTCTGCTTGCACTTGCCCGAGCTGAACTGGATGCACTGCTCGGGGTCGATCAGAACAACCTGCGGGACGGCCTGCGCGTTGGGCAGGTAGATCGGCTTGCGCATGGAGAGCCCGGCGTCGAACTCGTCCTCGAACTTGCCTCGCTTGTAGACGCAGGCGTCGATGCACTGTTGGCAGCCGACGCACAGCGACACGTCGATGAAGCGGGGCCGGTGCTTGACGGTGACCTCGTAGCTCCCGACGAAGCCATCCACCTTCACCACCTCGGTCATCGTCATCAGCGTGATGTTCGGGTGGTTTCTCACCTGCGTCATCTTTGGCGTCAGGATGCAGGCGGCGCAGTCGAGGGTGGGGAAGGTCTTGTCGAACTGGGCCATGTGTCCGCCGATCGAGGCCTCGCGTTCGATCAGGTAGACATGCTTGCCGCCGTCGGCCAGCGTGAGGGCGGCCGAGATGCCGGCGATGCCGCCGCCCACCACGAGGACCTCCGGCTTGATCGGCACCCGCCGGGTCTCGAGCGCTTTGTGGTGGTGCACGCGGCGCACCGCCGCCCGGACCAGGTCGATGGCCTTGTCGGTGGCCGACTCGCGATCCTCGTGCACCCAGGAGGCATGCTCGCGGATGTTGACCATCTGGAAGAAGAACGGATTCAGTCCTCCCGCGGCGGTCGCGCCGCGGAAGGTCCCCTCATGCAGGTTGGGCGAGCAGGAGGCGACGACGATACGGTTCAGGCCGAGCTCCTCGATGTCCTCCTTGATCAGCTCCTGACCCGGATCGGAGCACATGTACTTGTAGTCCCGTGCGATGGTCACGCCCGGCAGCTCGCCAGCCTTTTCCGTCACGCGTTCCACGTCGACAGTGCGCGCGATGTTGGTCCCGCAATGGCAGACGTAGACGCCGATCCGGATCGGCGGATCGCCGTTGACCGGCGCGCCGTTGGTCTTACCACCACTGGTCGGGCCGGAGCCGAAGCCGTTCTCACGCAGCATGGGCCGCCCTCCTTTCCAGGACGGGGGTCGCGCTCACCACGCAGCGATCGATGCCGAGCTTCTTGGCCGGGACTCCGAGCGCCAGCCCGAGGATCTGTGAGAAGTAGAGAATCGGGATCGGCTCGAGGTCGTACTCCCGACGCACCTTGCTCTGGTAGACGTCCAGGTTGAAGTGGCAGAGCGAGCAGATCACCGCGAGAACGTCTGCCCCGCGGGCTTTAGCTTCGTTCAGGAGCCGGTAGACCAGGTGCAGCCCGACCTCCGGCAGCGTTCCCGTCTGGCTGGCCCCGCAGCAGCGGGTCTTGAACGGGTATTCGACGACTTTGGCGCCGGTCGCCTTCAGCAGCTGATCCATCGTCTGAGGATGGTACTGGTCGTCGAAGGTGGCGTAGGGTCGCACGATCTGGCAGCCGTAATAGGGAGCGATCTTGAGGCCCTTCAGGGGCTCCTTGACCGCCTCCTTGAGCCGCTCTACGCCAATGTCCTGCGTCAGGACCTCGAGTGGGTGACGGGCCCGCACCACACCTGCGTAACCCAGTCCGACAGCGTCGAGCGCGTGGCGGACTCGACCGCCCATCTCTGCGGACTCGGCCAGGTGGCGGCGCGTCTTCTCGAGGACCAGGTAGCAGGCGTTGCACGGGGTGAGCAGATCCGCATCCTCGCGCTCGGCGAGCGCGAGGTTCCGGCTCGCCAGTGCGTACGCCTTCCCCTTGTCGATCGACATGTAGGAGGTGGCGCCGCAGCAGTTCCAGTCATCCAGCTCTTCGAGCGGCTCGCCCAGCGCCGCGAAAACGGCGCGCAGCGATTCGTCGTAGGCCCGGCCGGTACCGCTGAGCGAGCAGCCGGGGTAGTAGGCCAGCTTCTTCATGACACCGCCTCCGCGTCGCTGCCGACCGCCTCCAGCATCCGGGCCAGGTCGCCGCGGTCCCGGATCGTCTCCTTGCGGAGCGAGAAGCGTCCCGTGCGGACCAGGTCCCATCCCAGCCCGACCATTCCGAACATCCGATGGACGCCCGTCTTGAGCAGCAGCTTCATGACCAGCCAGCTCTCGCTGATCCGCCCCCGGTCGGTCACCATTCGCCGGAACTCGCGCGCCAGGACCGGGATGGGCAGGTGTGGGGTGTACACCTTCTCCTCGATCGCGCGGCGCTTGAGGGCGTACATGATCTCGGTAACCGGGATCTGCCGCGGGCACTCCACCGTGCACTGGTAGCAGCTCGTACAGAGCCAGATGGTGAAGCTCCCGAGGACGTCGTCGCGGAAGCCCTCCCGCCCGAGGTGCATGAGCTGGCGGGGGCTGTAGTCCATGTAGGCGAAGAGGGGACAGCTCGCACTGCACAGGCCGCAGTGCATGCACTCCCGAATCTTCTCCGCACCGGGCAGGCTCGTGATCCAGCGGGCGAATTCGGGGCTGCGGTCAGCCTCGGTTCGGATGTTCGGCCTCATCGTTCAACCCCTCCCGGGGTCGGTCGTCGCTTCCTACATGGGGCCGCCCACCTCGGACGCGTTGGCCCGACGCCAGCTCGAGTGGTAGGGACACGCGTGCGGGTACCGCTCACGCAGGACGCACTTTCGGCGGAAGTAGATGCCGCAGCGCATGCACTTCTCGGGCGGGTCTTTGCTCCACGCGACCAGCTGCACGGAGAGTCGGTCCAGAAAGTTGGCGATGTCGCGCAGCTCGCTCTTGAGGTGTCCCTCGAAGAGCTCTTGGAACATGCCCTTCTTGAGCTCCGCGTAATCCTCGAGGACGCGTTTGCCTTCATCCGTGAGCGAGAGGTGGAGCGCTCGGCGATCCGCCTCCGCGGCGGTTCGGTGGAGCAGATCCCGCCCGACGAGTCGGTCGACGGCCTTGCTCGCCGCGGCCGGACTCACATCGAGCAGACGGGCTACGTCGCTGAGGGTGGGGGCCTCAACGAGATCGACGATTTGCAGGAGTTTGAGCTGGCCGAGCGTCAGGAGAGGGTCCCCGTCTTCGGCAAGCCGTCCCTGGATCAGAGCGTCCATCGTCGAGGCGAAGATCTGCGTGCTTCCGACGAGATCGTTGGCGGCCTCGAGCCAGGTGCGCCGATACCCGTTTCGAACTTGCATCGCGCGGTGGCCTCCGAGATGGCAGGGTGGGCCAGGGTCTTTTAAACCACGTTAAATATTAACTTAACCTGGCAAAGTGTCAAGGAGGTTCAAGAAAAAAGGAGGGAGGGAGCCAATCCTTCGGCGCCCGCGGCGAGGAGATATCTACGCCGCCACGGGAGATTGATGCCGAAGAAAAAGGTGAATCTCATAACCCTCTATGATATAAACAGTTGAAACACTGGCTCTTGTAGGAGGTCTCCCGGCAATCCAACGCGGGTGGTTCCCGACTGGCGTTATCCAATCAGGGGGCTCAGAGTATCTCAGACCAGACGAGTAAGCACAACAACTTGCTCCGGCTGTGCTGGCCGGGACTGAACATAGATCTCTTCGACCTCCCCGGTCCGGTGCATCGGAGCGGGAGGCCCCATGGGCAGGATTGTCATCGATCCCGTCACTCGGATCGAGGGGCACCTGAAGGTCGAGGTGATCACCGAGCGTGGCGTCGTCAAGGAGGCGCGATGCTCGGGGCTGCTGTTTCGCGGTATCGAGCTCATCCTGCGGGGACGCGATCCTCGCGACGCTTCGCGGATCACCCAGCGGATCTGCGGAGTTTGCCCCACCGCGCATGCCGTCGCCTCGGCGCTGGCTCTCGACGACGCCTTCGGGATCGCCGAGCAGGTGCCGCACAACGGCCGGGTGATGCGGAACCTCATCCTCGGCAGCAACTTCGTTCAGTCCCACCTTCTCCACTTCTACCACCTCGCGGCCCTCGACTACGTGGACGTTGCGGCGGCGGCCGGATACTCTGGTCCTGACGAGCGTCTGCGCCAGGTCGCCGAGTTCATCTCGAGAGGGCAGTTGGCGCCTTTCTTCCCGAGGTACGACGGAGATTATCGCCTGCCGAAGGCGGCGAACCGGGCGGCGGTCTCCCACTACGTCGAGGCGCTGGACCGGCGTCGCGAGGCGCAGGAGATGCTCTCCATCTTCGGCGGCAAGATGCCCCACCAGATGGGCACGTTTCCCGGCGGAGCCCTCGAGGTCGTGACGGTCGACAAGATCGCCGCCTTCCGCTGGCGGCTGCAGCGGCTCCGGGATTTTGTCGACAACGTGTACATCCCGGACGTGCTCGCAGTTGCCGGAGCGTACGCCGACTACCTCGATGTGGGCCGAGGCCCCGCCAGGTACCTCTCGTACGGAGCGTGGGATCAGGATACCGAGCCGGATCTGACCCGCCGCGGCCGGTCTCTACCCGGAGGAACGCTGGACGGGACGCGGATGGCGTACGAGCCGCTCGATCCGTCGAAGATCACCGAGCAGGTCAGGCATTCGTGGTACAACAGCGGTACCGATCTGCCGCCCAGCCTGGGAAAAACCGAGCCCGAGCCGGACAAGGCCGGGGCCTACTCCTTCCTGAAGGCCCCGCGGTACGCCGGCGAGGTTCACGAGGTCGGGCCGCTCGCCCGGATGCTCGTGGCCTACGCCCAAGATCACCCGGAGGTGAAACCTCTGGTGGACGGGGCGCTCTCGGAATTGCGTGCCGGGCCGGACGCACTGTTCTCGGTGATGGGACGACACGCCGCCCGGGCGCTGGAGTGTAAGGCCGTCGCGGACGCGATGGCCGGTTGGGTGCTGGAGCTGAAGCCCGGCGAGCCGGTCTGTGCCCAGTTCGACGTGCCGGAGATGGGTAGCGGAATGGGGCTGACGGAAGCCCCACGTGGGTCGCTCGGGCATTGGATCGAGATCGAGGATGGCGTAATCGCCAACTACCAGGCAGTGGTTCCGACTACCTGGAACTGCTCGCCGCGCGACGACCGGGGCCAACCTGGAGCCTGTGAACAGGCGCTGGCGGGAGCCACGGTGCGCGATCCGGAAAGCCCGCTCGAGCTGATGCGGATCGTTCGCTCGTTCGATCCGTGTCTGGCTTGCGCGATTCACCTGATCACGCCGAAGGGTCACGAGATCGGCCGCTTCCGCGCGATCTGAAGGACATCTGCCAATGGTGGCGCGAGCCCCGAAGCTGTTCGTGGGCGTCGGCAACGTGCTGGCCGGCGATGACGGTGTCGGTGTGCGAGCGGCCGAGATCATGATGGGCCTGCCGCTCACGCCCGATGTCGATGTCTACGAGGCCGGTACGGCGCTGCTCGAGCTGGCTGCCGTCCTCGAGCTCCGGGAACGGGTGGTCGTGGTGGATGCGATCGACGCCGGGGCGGAGCCCGGCCAGATCTTCCGACTGCGGCCGGAGCAGATACGGTCCCAGGAGGGCCTCCCGCTGAGCCTGCACCAGCTGGGTCTCCTGCACGCGCTGGACGAGACTCATTTGCGAGGCCGGGCGCCGGGGGAGGTGGTGTTACTGGCAGTGCAGGTAGGGAACCTGTCCGGAGGGATGAAACTGTCGCCGGCGGTGAAGGCCTCACTGCTCAGGCTGCTCGAGGCAGCCGTCGATGAGTTGGATCTGGGCCTCGACCTCCGGGACTGCTTGCCGGTTTCGCCTGCGAGTCGAGAACCGGCGTTGAACAGATAGGCTGAAGGGTACCGCCATGGTGCTGACAAGACGCGAGTTCGTGCAGTCAGGTGTTCAGGCCAGCGTGCTGGGATTCTCCATCTGGAAAGTCCCCGGGCTGGCCGGGCTGGTCGCGGATCAGCCCGGGGAGCCTGTGGCGGAGGTGCCGCTGATCTGGATCGCCACGGGCTCGTGTACGGGCTGCTCGGTCTCACTCCTGAACAGTGCCTCGCCCTGCATCCAGGAAGCGCTGTTGGGGGAGATCCTGCCCGGCAAGCACCTCGGCGATGCGAGGGGTCGTGGCCGAGAACCGGGGTGCCTTCGTGCTCCTGGTCGACGGGGCGACCGCCACGGCGGCGGACGGGTTCTATTGCAGCATCGGCGAGACGGAGGCCGGCGAGCCGATCACGGGCTACAGCCTGATTCGTGATCTGGCCGGCGACGCCGCCGCGGTGCTGGCGATCGGGACCTGCTCGTCGTTCGGCGGGATACCCGCCGCCTCTCCCAACCCCACGGGCTGCGTGAGCGTCGGCGCCCTCCTCGGGCGCGAGGGTATTCCCACGCCGGTGGTGAGCATACCGGGTTGTCCGCCCCATCCCGATTGGATCGTGGGTACCGTGGCGACCGTTCTGCTCGGCGGCGTCGAGGCGCTGAATCTGGACGAGCATGGCCGTCCGGCGGCTTTCTTCGGCCCCCTGATTCATGACAACTGCACCTACCGAGGACACTACGACCGCGGTGACTTCGCCGAGCACTTCGGCGACCACGGCTGCCTGCTCAAGCTGGGTTGCAAGGGTCCGGTCACCAACGCCGACTGTCCGCTCCGCAAATGGAACAACGGGACGAGCTGGTGCATCGAGGCGGGCCATCCATGCATCGGCTGCACCGAGCCCGACTTCCCGTACGAGACGTCCCTGTTCGAGGTGATTACGCCTGCCGAGCTGACGCCGCCGGCGGTCTACCCGCCCGCCTCCGCGCAGTCGGTGGCAAAGGAGATATCTCCCGGGACGGCCGCCGTTGTGGGCGGTGCGGTCGGTGCCGTCGCCGTGGGGGCGGCAGTCGGCGCTGCCAAGCTGGCCAAGAGCGCGTCCGGTCCCGGTGTCCCTCTCGAAGAGGCGGAGGACTGAGCGATGAAGGTCCGACGCCGCGAGTTCCTGAAGCTCGGTGCGGCGACGGCCGCGGCGGTCGCCGAGGCGGCGGTCGCTCCGCCGAAAGCACGCGGTGCCGCGCCGGAGGCGGAGCCCTGCCAGGCGATGCTGTACGACGCGACCCGGTGCATCGGCTGTCGCGCATGTCAGACGGCGTGCCGCCAAGGGCTCGGTTTGACGCCTTCGGTCGATGACGAAGGTCTGTACGAGCAGCCCGCCGACCTGTCCAGCACCTGTCCGACCGTCATCAGCGCGTATAGGAACGAGGATGGCACTGAATGGAGCTTCGTCAAGCACCAGTGCATGCACTGCCTGGATCCGGGCTGCGCCTCCGCCTGCCTCGTCAACGCGCTCGAGCGGACGCCCGACGGCGCGGTCGTCTACGACGTGGACAAGTGTATCGGCTGCCGCTACTGCATGATCGCGTGTCCCTTCGAGGTCCCCACGTTCGAGTACGACAAAGCCGTGCCGGCTATCAGCAAGTGCACCTTCTGCTACGACAGGATCGCCAACGGGGAGGTGCCGCACTGCGTGAAGTCGTGTCCAACTGGAGCGATCCGGTTCGGCGATCGGGAAACGCTGCTCAGGGAGGCGAGGTCGAGGATTCACAATGAGCCCGGTCGCTACGTCGACCACATCTACGGGGAGCACGAGGCCGGCGGAACCGCGGCGCTCTACCTGGCCGGGGTGACGTTCGACAAGCTCGGCTTCCCGGCGGGTCTGTCGAACAAGCCGATCCCGGACCTGACCAAAGCGTTCCTCAACTCGGTTCCGCTGGTGATCATCCTGTGGGCGGCCTTCGGCACCGGGCTGCACCGGTTCGTGCAGCGCCGCGAGGCCGTGTCCTCCGGCGCCGCGGCAGATGTCGAGGGGGTGGAGGGCGAGCCATGAATCCGGCTTCGATCTCCTCGACTCTCCGTACAAGGCCGAGCCCGTTCAACCTGGTGGCCGGCCTCATCGTGCTGGCGGGCCTCGTCGTCCTGGTGATCCGCTTCACGCAGGGATTGGGCGCAGTGACCAACCTCTCGAACCCGTACCCGTGGGGACTGTGGATCGGCTTCGACGTTCTGTGCGGGGTGGCGCTCGCGGCGGGCGGATACATCCTCGCTTCGACCGTCTACCTGTTCGGCATCAAGCAGTACTATCCGCTTCTTCGGCCGGCCATCCTGACCGGTTTCCTCGGCTATGCCTTCGTCGTGGTGGCCCTGTTGGTCGACCTGGGACGGCCATGGCGGCTTCCCTACCCGGTGTTCTACTCATACGGCGTCACCTCCGTCATGTTCTTGGTGGCGTGGCATGTGTTTCTCTATCTGACCGTGCAGTTCATCGAGTTCAGCCCGGCGGTGTTCGAGTGGCTCGGCTGGAAGCGAGTGCGCAGCTGGGTGGCCAAGCTCACCATCGGGGCGACGATCGCCGGATTGATCCTCTCGACTCTGCACCAGTCCGCCCTCGGTGCCCTCTTTCTGCTGGCGCCGACCAAGCTGCATCCGCTCTGGTACTCGGAGTTGCTACCGGTCTTCTTCTTCGTCTCGAGCATTATCGCCGGGCTCGCCATGGTGGTGTTCGAGAGCACGATCTCGCATCGCGTGTTCAGAGACCAGGTGGATTCGCACCATCTGGCCCGCCTGGATGGACTGATGCTGGGCCTCGGGAAGGCGGCCGCGATCACGCTGTTCGCCTACTTCTGGCTCAAGTGGATCGGAGTGGCCCGGGGCCAGCATTGGGAGCTGCTAGCCACCCCGATGGGGCTCTGGTTCCTGCTGGAGATGCTCGGGTTCGTGGCTCTGCCCTGCTTCCTGTTCGCGTGGGGTGCTCGAACCGGCAACGTGTCGCTGGTCCGGGTGACGGCCATGCTGGCGGTAATCGGCATCATCATCAACCGGTTGAATGTCTCGGTCATCGCGTTTCGCTGGGACTACGCGCAGCGCTACTGGCCGCACTGGATGGAACTGCTGGTGACCATCAGCATCGTTACGGTGGGGGTGCTCACCTTCCGCTGGATCGTGAGGAGAATGCCGGTTCTGCGTGCTCACCCGGAGTACCCGGAGCCGGGATGAGCACCCCGATGAGAGGGGCTCCACGGAACGTGAGGAGGTAGATCATGATCTCTTTCGCCGGGCTGTTCCTGGCCACGTCGACGAAGGGCATCGAGTACATCATCGCGATCGCGGCGCTCATCGGCTTCCTGTTGTTCCTGAGGCTTCTCGGAGGGCCGGAAGGCAAGAAGCCCTCCAGCTAAGGCAACGAGAGCTTCCGGGCTCGGCTACGAGGCCGCCGCTCGTTTGAGGCCCGTTTCCCTCAAGATCCAACTCGCGATCTCCTCCACCGAGCGGGCCGTGGTATCGAGGTGCGGAATCCCGTACCGGCCGAAGAGCGCGTCGGCCTGCCGGAGCTCGTAGCCGACCTGCTGGGGCGACGCGTAACGGCTCCCCGGCCGTCTGGCCTCTCGGATCTCCTCGAGCCGCCGCGGCTCGATCGTGAGTCCGAACAGCTTGGCCCGATACGCGGCCAGGGCGGAGCTGAGGCCTTCTCCTTCGAACTCGTCCTCGGTCAGCGGGAAGTTGGCGACGAAGATACCGTACTGCAGCGCCAGGTAGAGTGAGGTGGGGGTCTTCCCGGATCGGGACACGCCGACGAGGATGAGGTCGGCCTGAGCGTAGTTCTCGATCCGGCTGCCGTCATCGCAGGAGAGGGCGAAGTTTGTGGCCTCGATCCGCCGATCGTAGATCAGCGTGTCCGCCATCCCGTGGGCGCGTCCGGTGGCGTGCGCCGACGGCAGGCCGAGTTCGCGCTCGAGCGGCTCGAGGAAGGTCTCGAAGAAATCGAGGACGAAGGCGTCGGCCCCCGTCACGATGTCGCGGAGCTCGTCCTGCACGAGCGTGCTGAAGACGATGGGTTTTACCCCATCGGTCCGGGCTGTCGCGTTGATCGTCTGGACGGCTTCCCGCGCCTTGTCGGCGCTTTCCAGGAATGGTAGGGTGATTCTCTGGACCTGCAGGCCGTCGAACTGGGTCATCAGACTGTTGCCGAGGGTTTCCGACGTCACGCCGGTCTGGTCGGAGATGAAGAAAATCGTTCGCGGGCTCATGAGCTTGGCGACACCTCCAGGGATCCGCTGACGCGTGCCGGCGGCCCAGGCGCGCGCCGGCCCAGCGGTGATTCTTCTACCTATATACACACCGAACAAGGGAAGCGGCGATGAGCGAGTACATCGTCCCCTTCGAATCCGTCCGTAAGGAAGACATCGAAACGGTGGGAGGCAAGAACGCCTCTCTCGGAGAGATGATCGGCGAGCTCTCCGAGGAAGGGATCGACGTGCCCGGCGGCTTCGCCATCACGGCGCTGGCCTATCGAGATTTTCTGGCCAGCGATGGCCTCGACAAGCGCATCTACGGGGCGCTCGATCGGCTGGACGTGGACGACGTCGGCGCGCTCCGGCGCACCGGAGCCGACATCCGCGGCTGGATCGAGGCGGCTCCGTTTCCGCAAACGCTGAGAGCGGAGATCGAGGCAGCCTACACCTCCCTCGGCGGAGGGGGAGAGGTAGCGGTGGCCGTTCGCTCCTCGGCGACGGCCGAAGACCTTCCCGAGGCCTCCTTCGCCGGCCAGCAGGACACGCTGCTCAACGTCGAGGGGTTCAGCGCCGTCGTGGCAGGGGTGCACGCCGTCTACGCCTCACTGTTCACCGACCGGGCCATCTCCTACCGCTCCCACCACGGCTTCGACCACGAGCAGGTGGCGCTCTCCGTCGGAGTCCAGGAGATGGTCCGGGCCGACCTCGGCGCGAGCGGGGTCATGTTCACGCTGGACACCGACTCGGGGTTCCGCGACGTGGTCTTCATCACGGCAGGTTACGGGCTCGGCGAGACGCTCGTGCAGGGGTCCGTCAATCCTGATGAATTCTATGTTTACAAGCCTTCCCTAGCGGTCGGTCGCAGCGCGATCCTTCGCCGGACGCTCGGGACGAAGGCCCTCAAGATGATCTACGCCGAGAACGGCGAAGCGACACCGGTGACCACCGTGGAGGTCCCCGCGGAGGACCGACGGCGGTTCTGCATCTCCGATGCCGAGGTCGAGGAGCTCGCTCGGCAGGCCCTGAGGATCGAGAGGCACTACGACTGTCCGATGGACATCGAGTGGGCGAAGGACGGCGTCGACGGACGGCTGCGGATCGTCCAGGCGCGGCCCGAGACCGTCCAGAGCCGGAGCGGGCGGCTGATCGAGCGTTTCACACTCGAGCAGAGCGGCCACGTCATCGCGAAGGGGCGCAGCATCGGCCACAAGATCGGGAGTGGGCCGGCCCGAGTCGTGAAATCGGTCGCGGAGATCGGCGCGGTCCGGCGCGGCGATGTCCTCGTGACCGACATGACCGACCCGGATTGGGAGCCCGTGATGAAGATCTCCTCGGCGATCGTGACCAACCGGGGCGGGCGCACCTGTCACGCCGCGATCGTGGCGCGTGAGCTCGGCATTCCGGCCGTCGTCGGCTGCGGTGACGCCACGGAGACGATCGAGGGCGGCCAGGATGTCACCGTCTCCTGCGCCGAGGGGGACGAGGGATTCGTGTACGACGGTCTGCTCGGATACGACACGACGCTCATCGAGCTGGACGCACTTCCCGAAATACCCGTCAAGATCATGATGAACGTCGGGAATCCGGACCGCGCGTTCGACTTCGCCGCGATCCCACACAGCGGCGTCGGCCTCGCGCGCCTCGAGTTCATCATCAACAAGATGATCGGCGTTCACCCGCAGGCGCTCCTGGAGTACGGGCGCCTGCCCGTGGAGCTGAAGGAGACGATCGACCTTCAGGTGTCCGGCTACGCCGACGCCGTCGAGTTCTACGTCGAGAAGCTCACCGAAGGGATCGCCACGATCGCGGCCGCGTTCGCCCCCGAGCCGGTCATCGTGCGGCTGTCAGACTTCAAGTCGAACGAGTACGCCAACCTGATCGGCGGAGACCGTTACGAGCCGCACGAGGAGAACCCGATGCTCGGGTTCCGGGGGGCTTCCCGATACGTCGACGACAGCTTCCGCCCCTGCTTCGAGCTCGAGTGCCGGGCGCTGAAGCGGGTGCGGGACGACATGGGTCTGACCAACGTGTGGGTGATGGTGCCCTTCGTCCGCACGGTGGAAGAAGGCCGGCAGGTCGTGGAGCTGCTGGCCGAGAACGGCCTCGAGCGCGGCGTCAACGACCTCACGGTGATCATGATGTGCGAGGTCCCATCGAACGCGATCCTCGCCGACGCCTTCCTGGAACACTTCGACGGGATGTCGATCGGATCGAACGACCTCACGCAGCTTACTCTCGGTCTGGACCGCGACTCCGCGATCATCGCGGGCATCTTCGACGAGCGGGACGATGCCGTGAAGGCCCTGCTCTCCGCCGCGATCCGGGCCTGCAAGAGCGCCGGCAAGTACATCGGCATATGCGGGCAGGGCCCATCCGATCATCCCGATCTGGCGGAGTGGCTGCTGAGCGAGGGGATCGAGAGCATGTCCCTCAATCCCGACACCGTACTCGAGACCTGGCTCTTTCTCGCCGGCAAGGAGATCTGACCTGAGCCATTGGCTTGCCGCCTACGTGGCGGCCTTCACCCTCGGGGCATCCCATGCACTGGAGGTGGATCACATGGTCGCCGTATCGGCATTCGTGGGTCGCTCTCCGCGGGCGGGGAACGCAGCTCTGTTCGGAATCCGTTGGGGGCTTGGCCACGCCCTCGTCGTACTCCTGATCGGCGCGGTGTTGGCCTGGACGGGCGTTGCCGTGCCGCAGAGCGCGGAGGCCTGGGCCGAGCTGGGCGTTGGCGTGATGCTCGTCGCGCTCGGGGTCTGGAGCATCCGGGCATCGCGTCGCCTGCACGTCCACCGGCCGCAAGATCACGGCGGACATGCCCATCTCCACGCACACGCCCCGTATCGCCATCCGCACGAGCACGAGCACGAGCCCGAGCACAAGCACGAGCACGAGCAGGACCACAGCCACGAACACGCCCACGCGCACGAAGCCTCGAGACAGGCGCACGAGGTTAAGCGCCACGGGCATCTCTCGACCCTCGTGGGTGCGGTGCATGGCCTGGCGGGAACTGCTCCCATCGTGGCTTTGATCCCGGTTACGCTGCTCCCCGGTTTCTGGCCCGCGATCGGTTACCTGGCGGCCTTCGGGGCAGGGACGATCCTCGCGATGGGGCTTTATGCCTTCCTGGCTGCCGTCGCCGCCCGACGGGTTTCTACGACGGTTGGGGTGGCGCGTGGCGTCGCGCTCGCGACGGGTCTGGCGAGCCTCGGCGTGGGCCTCTGGTGGATCATCGCGGCCACCGGTGCGCTAACGAGGTAGTATGCTCGAATGAACCTGGCGAAGATCCTGAAGCTGTATGCTGCATCGCTCGGCGCATTCCTGGTCATCGATCTGCTGTGGCTCGGCGTCATCGCCCGCGGCTTCTACCGCGAGCACCTGGGCGCGCTTCTGCGGCCGGACGTCCGCTGGGCGCCGGCGATCGTCTTCTATCTGCTCTTCGTCGCCGGAATCCTGGTCTTCGCCGTGCTTCCGGCTCTGGAACGGGGCTCGTGGGGCCGTGCCCTCGCCCTCGGCGGCTTGTTCGGCGCGATCTCCTACGCGACGTACGACCTGACGAACCTGGCTACGCTCAAGGGATTCCCGACCGTAGTGGCCGTCGTGGACATCGCTTGGGGCGCGGTCTTGGCTGCCCTGATCGCCGGAGTCGCCTACAAGGTTGGCTCCTGACCCCCCCTGCCCGCTGGCGCGTCCAAAGTTTGACAAAACATAGACACATGCTGTACATTAGCTGGTAGATTAAGAGAGGGCTCATGCGAGAAGGGATTCGGCTCGGGATCGCGATCCTGCTGCCGCTAACGGTGGGAGTGGTGTCGGGGATCCTGACGAGCGAAAGCGTCGTGGATTGGTATCCGACGCTCACCAAGCCGTATTTCACACCGCCGGATTGGCTGTTCGCTCCGGTATGGACGATCCTCTACCTGGCAATGGGGGTGGCGGCGTACGGGGTCTGGCGGCTCGGGATCGAGACACCCGGCGTCAGGCAGGCGCTTACCGTTTTCCTCATCCAGCTGCTGCTGAACGGGCTGTGGTCGATCCTGTTCTTCGGCCTCCATTCTCCCGCTGCGGCCCTCTTCGACATCGTGCTGCTGTGGCTGTTCATCGGGTGGATGGTATACCTGTTTGGGCGCTTAGTCCCCTGGACCCTGTTGCTGCTCCTCCCCTACTGGGCATGGGTGAGCTTCGCGGCGGCGCTCAACTTCGAGATCTGGAGGCTGAACGGATGAAGGGAGCGAGCTGGCCGGAGATGACCGTGGCGATCTCCGCGGTGGTCATCGGCCTCGCCGCGCTGTTCGTATCGACGTACGAAGTCCGACTGTTGCGTGAGGACCAGCGGATCTCCGTGGGTGTCCACCAGCCGGACCTCGAGTTCAAGAGCTAGCGGCGGCCATGCGTCTCCGCGCCCTCTTCCCCTTCCGCTTGCCGTCGCTCGTCGGTTCGGCCGCCGTGCTGGTCGGACCGCTGGTCGCCCCGAGCGCTTACGCCGCCGACGTGACGCCGGAATCCGAATGTCCGGCCGATCTGGAGCTCCTCGTGGAGCGCTCCTTCGCCGAAGAGGCCGGCCTCCGGGTGGGCGAGCGGGTCCACCTGGGCAGCCAGCCGGACAAGGTGGGGTGCCCGGCCACCGTCGCGGGGATCTACGAGCCGAAGGCCGATCCCTCCAAGCTGACCGCCGAGCTGCCCCGGGTCATCCTCCACCTCCCGCACCTCGCCCGGCTTCTGGATCGGGTGGGAGAGGCCGATCGCTTCGCAATCCGCACTTGGCCGGGCACGGACGAGGAGGCTCTTCGCCGGAGCCTGGCCGCCCAGCTCACCGGGGCCCAGGTTGTACATACGGATGAGGTGATCGGTCGCGCCTCCACGACTTTCGAGGTCGTGCGCCGTTTCCATCGCGCCATCGGTCTGATCACGCTCACGGCTGGCGGGGCCTTCCTGGCCTGCATCATGATCCTCAAGATCCAGGAGCGGCGCACTCCCATCGCCGCTATGCGGTTACTGGGCACATCACGCCGCACGCTGGTCGGCTGGCTGGTGCTGGAGGCAGCGCTCGTGTCCGCCTTTGGCGGCGCGCTCGGAGTGGCGATCGGCCAGCTCGCCTCGGCGATCATCAACCGCTACTACCAGTGGACGTACGACACGGCGCTGGTGTTCTCCATCGTCACGCCGGAGATCGTCTTCCGAGCGCTCGGACTCGCGGTACTTCTCGGACTGGCGGCGGGCGCCATCGCGACGCTGCGGCTGCTCTCCGTCCATCCGCTCGAGGAGGCCGGGAGGTAGGGATGCTCTGGCGCTTCTCGTACCGCGAGCTCCTCGGACACCCGCTGAGAAGCAGCTTGGTGGTCCTCGGGGTGTCGGTGGCGACCGCCATGATGATCAGCATGCTCATGCTGGGAGCCGGCATCGGACGGAGCTTCGCAGAACTCCTGGTGGCCCGCGGATACACCCTGCGGGTCTCTCCCCGCGGCACGTTGCCGCTCGAGACCCGAGCGACGCTCTCCGATATCGAGTTATTGAGCCTGGATCTGCTGGGGCAGGCCGAGGTGGCCGGCGTCGCGCCCGCCCTGGCGGCCAACTTGCTCCTCCGACCGACTGCGGGTGTCGCCTCCGCCGACCCGCAGGGGAGCCGGGTCTTCGCTCTCGGCATCGACCCGGACGAGCAGGGCGTGTATCGGCTGGTGGACGGTCAGGCTCCTCGGGGCGTCGGCGAGGTGGTTATCGGGAGCGAGCTTGCCTCGGAGGGCTTTGACGTCGGGGATGGGATGAAGCTGGATCGACCAGGGGACTTCGCGTCACCGGCGTCGGGAGACGACTACGAGATCGTCGGCGTCGCCCAATTCGTCTACACGTCGAAGGGGGAGCGGCCCATCGCGATGCGCCTCGACGACCTGCAGGCGCTGACACTGCGAGCCGATGCTGCCTCCTTCCTGATGATCCGCCTTCACCCGGGGATCGATCCCACGGCCGCGGCGGAGCGCCTGCGCACCATGTTCCCGCAGGCCGAGATCGCATCGGTGGCGGAGCTCGTCGCGCGCGCCGAGGCCCGGCTCTCCTATTTCCGGCAAATGGCGCTCGTGCTCGGTGCGGTCAGCCTATTCGTGGCCGTGCTTCTGGTGGGTACCCTGATGTCGGTATCGATCAACGACCGCTACGGAAGCATCGCCGCCCTGCGTGCGATCGGCTTCTCGCGGCAGAGCCTGGTGACCGCCTTCGCCAGCGAAGGCCTCGTCCTCTGCGTGGTCGCGGGATTCCTGGGCCTCGGCCTGGGCCTGATGGTGGCCGGCTATCTGGACTCCGTTCTGTCGGATTTCCCGGGGTTGCCGCTGGCCGTGGAGTTCTTCGTCCTCGAGCCGGGCGACCTCGGGACCGGCTACCTGACGCTCGTGCTGGCCGGCTTGCTGGCGACGCTCGTGCCGGCCTGGCGGGCGGCATCCCTGGATATCGCCAAGACGCTGCACAGAGAGGAGCCGTGAACAGATCTTCCTCCGTAGAGATCATAAATCGAAACCCGGCGACCGGCGACCTGAAGAGCCTTCGAGGCCAGCGGCCGCTTCGGCCCACGAGGTGGCCTGCGTGGACGTACACCGCAGCTACAGGCTGCAGGCCAGCACCGTCGAGGCGGTTCGCGGAGTGACGATGCAGGTGGACTCCGGAGACTTCCTGGCGATCTCCGGCTCGAGCGGCTCCGGCAAGTCCACTCTGCTCCACCTGCTGGGCGGGCTCGACACGCCGACTCGCGGGGAGGTGTTCCTGGCCGGGGCTCGGGTGCGGGATCTCGGAGACCGCCAGCTCGCCCGCCATCGCCTGCTGAACGTCGGCTTCGTGTTCCAGCGATTCCACCTTCTCTCGATGCTGAGCGCGCGCGAGAACGTCGAGCTGCCGCTTTCCGAAGCCGGGGTGGGGCGCCGGGAGCGACGTGAGCGGGCGGCCCATCTTCTGGAGCGCGTCGGTCTCGCTCGGCGCGCGAATCACCGGCCGGGAGAGCTCTCGGGTGGAGAGCGGCAGCGGGTGGCCGTGGCCCGGGCGCTCGCCAACGAGCCACATGTGCTCCTGGCCGACGAACCGACGGGCGAGCTCGACCGAGCGAATTCCGAGGCCATCCTCGAGCTGTTCGCGAGCCTGAACGAGGAAGGGCTGGCTCTGGTCGTCGCCACGCACGACATGCATCTGGCCGAGGGCGCACGGCGCCGCCTGGAGCTCATCGACGGGAGGCTCGACGGGTGATCACCCGCCTCGTGCTGCGCTCGGTGGCCCAGAGGCCCGTACGGACCGCCCTGCTGCTGGCCGGCTACGGGCTCGGGGTGGGGGTGACGGTGGCCCTGCTGTCCATCGCCACGGCGATGCTCGAACAGGCCCGCGATCGCGATCTCGTCGGCGGCGGCGACCTCACGGTGCTCCCCGTAGGCTTGGATCTCGAGACGTTCAAGACGGGTGGCGTGAGCTCCATGTACTTCACCATCGAGCAAGCGCCGTTCCTCTACCGGGAGGCGATCGGCTCCGACCGCTACGAGGGCCGGATCAAGTCCGCCGCACCCTGGATCGACGACGCGCTGCTGTATCTGCGTGCCGACGGTGACCCCGTGCCGGTGGTAGCCAGCGGCGAGATCCCCAGCTTGAGCGAAGCCCTGGACGTGGCCTCCGATCTGCTGCGCGGTCGCTGGGAGGATGTGGGGGCCGACCGAGCCTGGGCGAGTCCAGATGACAGCACGCTGTACGCGCAGCTCGATCGCTTTCACCGACCGCCGCCGGCCGCGCGCGGAGACTCTACCTGGGCGGAGTGGCACTACTTCAACATCCTGCTTCCCGAGGACCGCGGTTGGTTGTATCTGACCTACATGGTAGCGGGTGACATCGAGGGTGACAGATGGGGAGGGCGGATGCTGGCCACCCTGGTGGGCGGCGATCTCGGTCCGAGCCGCGAGCGCACGTTCGAGGCCGTGGTCGAGGGAACGGACGTCGAGTTCTTCTCGGATCGACCCGATGTGCGGATCGGCGCGTCGACGGTCGGCCTCACGCCCGAGGGCCGCTACGAGCTGTTCGCGCGGGTGCCTGCGGAGGACCGCTCCGACACGCTGCGCGTGCGGCTGTCGATTCACGCGCCCGAACGTCGGTACGTGCCTCCTCTGGAGGTCGGTGAGGAGATCGTGTCGGGGTACACGGTCCCGATTCTGGACGGAAACGCCGACGGCGAGATCTGCACGCGCCGGGGCTGTGCGGTCATACGCGAGGGGCGGGCCTACCACGATCACAACTGGGGCACATGGCGTGACGTGACCTGGGATTGGGGCACATGGCGCGCTGGTCCTTATGCCCTCGTCTACGGGGGGGTGTTCGAGAACCGGGTGCCGGTGGGTGCGCGCTTCCTGTTTGTGACCGACAGCCTCGGTTTCCGGCAGATCTTCGAAATCGAGGACATCTCCTACGATTGGGAATCGCGTCCCGACGTCCCTGCCAGTCGCCTACCGACGGATCTTCGTTTGCTGGCGCGGAACGGGCAGGATTCCCTGGTGCTCGAGGCCCGCGTCGCAACGGCGAGGGTGACCGACGTGCGGACGGCAGAGGGGCTGCCGGCGCGGGCGTTCTTCCAGCTGCAGGGAGCCGGCACGCTCCGTGGCTTCCTCGACGCGGCACCGATTGACGCCCAGGGGGAAGGTTTCTTCGAGACCTGGTCGTGGGGGTGGGAGCCGAGGCCTGCCGCCAGCGCCCAACGGCGTCAGAGTCGGGCTGACTAGCGGCATCGTGGGAGCCGTCCCGCTCTTCTTCGTCGGCTGGGCAATCCTGGCTCTCGGGATGGCGGCGCTGTGGATGGTTCAGCGGCGCACCGGCGATGCCGGCGTCGTGGATCTGGGTTGGACGGCCGGCCTCGGCTTCCTCGCCGTGCTCTATGCCGCCGGTCTGGGCGAAGGTCTGGCGTCGCGGCGTTGGCTGGCGGCCCTCATGGCGGGTGCCTGGTCTTTTCGGCTCTCCTACTACATCCTGTTCGACCGGGTGCTGCCGCGGGGCGAGGATGCGCGGTACAGGACACTTCGCGCCCGGTGGAGCGGGCGCGCTGAGGCGCGTTTCTTCGTGTTTTTTCAGGCGCAGGCCTTCCTGGCGGCCCTGCTCTCGATCCAGTTCATGATCGTAATGCTCCATCCCGCGGCCTCGCTGAGGGTATGGGACTTCGCCGCGCTGACGATCGTCTTCCTGTCGATCGCTGGAGAGTCGACGGCCGACGCCCAGCTGCGCCGCTTCCGGCACGATCCCGCCAACCGCGGAAGGACGTGCCGAGAAGGTCTGTGGAGGTACTCCCGGCATCCGAACTACTTCTTCGAGTGGCTCTTCTGGCTGGCGTGGGTGGTGATGGCCTGGGGCTCGCCATGGTGGCCCGCCACCTGGATCGCGCCGGCCCTCATGCTGTTCTTCATCCTCCGGGTGACCGGGATCCCGCCGACCGAGGAGCAGGCCCTGAAGAGTCGCGGCGAGGATTACCGGCGGTATCAGCGTGAGACGAGCGCCTTCTTCCCGTGGTTTCCGAAGCGAGCGAGAGGTTGAGCAGGCGCGGCGTCGATCCAGGATCGGCGGGCTCGGACGGAGCCGTTCTCGTGCGACGTGCGGGGGGGCTCGGCAGGAATGAGCCGCACCTGCTCCAGGCGTCGATGCGGCTCGACCTGCCGCTCGACCGGGTCTTCGACTTCTTTTCGGAGGCGGCGAATCTCGAGAAGATCACACCTCCGGAGCTGAAGTTCCGCATCCTCAGCCCTCTTCCGATCAAGATGAGGGACGGGGCATTGATCGACTACGAGATCCGGCTTTTCGCCGCGCCGATGCGGTGGCGCACATTGATCTCGGGGTGGGATCCTCCATGCAGCTTCGTCGATGAGCAGCTGAAGGGACCCTACCGTCAATGGGTCCACACGCACCGCTTCAAGCCCGAGGCCGACGGCTCCACGAGGATCGAGGACGAGGTGCGCTTTCGTCTTCCGATGTGGCCTCTCGGCGAAATAGCCTGGCCGGTGATCCGCTTGCAGCTTACCCGGATCTTCGGATACCGTCAGGCTATGATCCGCAAGCTGCTGGAAGAGATCTGACCGACCCTGCAGCCTGCCGACGAGGGCTGACAGGCTTCCACATACAGCTGATTCCCGACAACCAAGGAGGCGATGATGGGAGATTTCGATCTGGGCGGACTCGGCGTGCTCGCGATGAGCCTCGTGACCACGTGGGGGGTTCGCGTAGCCGGGGCGATTGCGGTCTTGCTGATCGGCCGTTGGGTGGCGGCCCGGATCCGGTACGGGGTGCGAGCCGGACTGGAGCGCCGCCAAACGGATGAGACCCTGTCACCCTTCCTCTCCGGCATCGCGTACTGGCTGACCATGGCCTTCGTCGTCGTCGCGGTGCTGGGTCTGTTCGGCATCCCGACGGCGTCGCTCGTCGCCGTGCTCGGCGCGGCAGGTCTGGCCGTCGGGCTCGCGCTCCAGGGCACCCTGTCACACTTTGCCGCCGGCGTTATGCTGCTCGTTTTCCGGCCGTTCCGCGTCGGCGACCTGGTGGAGGTCGGAGGCGACGTAGGGAAAGTGGCTGAAATCGGCATCTTCTCGATGGTGCTGAACACGACGGACAACGTCCGCACCATCATTCCCAACTCCGAGGTGTGGGGAAAGCCGATCAAGAACTACACGGCGAACGAGACACGCAGGGTCGACATGGTCATCGGCGTCGGCTACGAGGACGATCTCTCGCTCGTGAAAGAGACGATCGAAAGGGTCGTTCGGGCCGACGAGCGGGTGCTGACTGATCCGGAGGCCCGGGTGGCCGTCTCCAACCTCGGAGACTCCTCGGTGGACTTCGTAGTCCGGCCCTGGTGCACGCCCGACGACTACTGGGACGTCCGGTTCGATCTAACGCGTCGGATCAAGGAGGAACTGGAGGGCGCCGGCTGCAGCATCCCGTTCCCGCAGCGGGACGTACACCTCTTCCAGGCGTCGAGCGCGGCTTAGTCCAGCTGGCGACGTAGGGGGCTCGGTAGCACGGAAAGGTCACTGGAGGACTGGGAGCCTGGCCCGCGGAGCGGGCAGGTCCCAGCCCAACCAGCGTGATAGCGGCAAACGTGACCACACAGTGATCCACCCATCCCAGGAGCCACTATCATCTCTTGCGCCCTGACTTACTCCGCGGGCGGCAGGAGAACCGCGTCGATCACGTGGATGACGCCGTTCGACGCCTCGATATCGGGCGTGACGATGTTCGACTCGTTGACGCGGACGTTGGCGGCGTCGACAACCAGGTTCTGGCCCTGAACCGTGGTCAGCTCGGTGGCGGCCAACACGTCACCGGACAACAACGCTCCCGAAACCACATGGTAGGTGAGGATGGCGACCAGCTGGTCCAGGTTCTCCGGCAGCAGCAGACTCTCGACCGTGCCGGCCGGCAGTGCCGCGAACGCCGCGTCCGTGGGAGCGAACACGGTGAACGGTCCAGGAGACTTCAGGGTCGCGACCAGGTCGGCGGCGGTAACCGCGGCGACCAGCGTCTCGAAGATCCCCGCGCCGACGGCCGTGTCGACGATATCCGGCAGCGGCTCGGGCGCCACCGGGAGCTCGTCGTCACTGCAGCCGGCGAGGACGGCGCCGATAAAGATGGGAAGAACGGCCAGCCTAACTCGTCTCGAAACTCGCATGACATCAACTCTCCGTTGCTAGGTAGGGCTCAACATGAGCACCGGACCAGGCGGTGTACCGGCGCTCTGTTCGATCGATTGTCTAGCGTTTGTCGAGAAATATATGCTCCTTACTGAGTGCTGTCAATGGTTTGTCCCATACCAAAGCTTGACAGTCAATCGGGTGTCCTGCTAACTTCTTGCTATGATTGCTAATGGCGATGGTGCGACGATGGGGACGCGCTTCCCGATCGGTGTAGTGGCCCGCCGGACTGGTCTCTCGAAGGACGTCCTGCGAGTCTGGGAGAGCCGGTATGGCGTGGTTCGCCCGGCCAGATCGGACTCGGGACGTCGGCTCTACAGCGAGGAGGACATCGAGCGGCTCAGTTTGCTCAGGGCCGCCACTCTGGTCGGCTGGAGCATTGGGGAGGTCGCTGACCGACCCATGGACGAGCTCCGGGAGCTCGCGACGCCCGTCGCGCCTCCAACTCGGCCGAGCCCAGCGGCGCGAAACGGCGCCGAAGCGCCTGCCGAGATCGTCGAGGAGTGCATGCTGGCGATCGAAGAGATGTCCAGCGAGCCGCTAGAGGCGGCCCTGTCGAGGGGGATGATGGGGTTGTCGGGTGCCGACTTCCTCGAGGCCGTGGTGGTGCCTGTTCTTCAGGAGATCGGCCAGCGGTGGCGGATGGGGCGTTTGGACCCCGCGCAGGAGCACCTCGCAACCGTCGCTGTTCGCACGGAGCTCGCCCGCATGATCTCCGCCATGCAGCCCGGTGAGGGAGCACCCCGGATCCTGTTGTCCACGTTGTCCGGGGAGGATCACGAGCTCGGTGCCATGCTCGCTGCCGCCACTGCCGCCGCGGCCGGCTGGCGCGCGACCTTCATCGGGGCGAACCTGCCGACAGAAGACATCGTGGCCGCCGTCCGGCGCACCGGGGCCGCGGCCGTCGGCTTGAGCATCGTGGCGTCCAGCGGAGCCCCGGCCGGTGCAAGGGTCAGCGAGCAGTTGACCGCGCTCCGAAGGGAGCTCGGCGAGAACGTCCAGATCTTCGTCGGAGGGGCTGGCGCCGCCAGATACGGGAGCGTGGCTTCCGCGATCGGTGCTCACCAGTTCGGCAGCCTCGATGAGTTCCGCGCCTCGCTGGAGAATCCCGATGACGTATAGAGCTGACGGCTCCCTTTCAACAAGAGGCTGATTCGTCTCGCCTATTGACGGCTACCGAGCGGCCCGCCACAATACGGTACCGTATGGCGCTTCGAGCCCGGCGCCATTACCGAATAGAAGCATGGGCAAGAGGCAGAGATAAGCGATGCGTCCCTCGATCATCCCCGTCCTCCTCGTCGCCGCGCTACTCGCGGCGTTCTTCATCCTGACGATCATCGCCCTCGGCGTCAGCTGATCCTCCGCCACGGACGGCTGGTTCCGCTGGTTGGTTTCGTCAGGCCGCCGGCTTCCGCGTCGAGTGCCACACGAGCAGTCCCACGAGGGCCGCGATCGTAAGGAGCGCCAACGCCTGCTGGGCGAACGGCGCCAAGTCGGGCGGGAATCCTCGGATCGGCTCGCCTCCGCGCGCCACCACCCAGATAGCGAGCAGCACGCCCGTGAGGCCGCCGCCGCCGACCAGGCCGGAGCCGAACAGCACCCCTTCTTCCCGGCGCCGTTCGGCTTCCTCGGGAGCCTGCTTCCGGGTGAGCAGGTGCCGGGTCAGGCCGCCGATGAAGACCGCCGCCATCGTCGAGAGAGGCAGATAGACGCCGACGGCGAAGGCGAGCACCGGGATCTTGAACAGGCTCGCGACAAGCCCTATCCCGACACCGATCAGGATGAGGGCCCAGGGAAGGCTCTGATCCAACACCCCGTCGATCACCAGCTTCATCAGCACGGCCTGCGGAGCCGGAAGCTCCGGGCCGCCGAGGCCACCGGGCACGCCCTGATTGAGGAGGATCACCACGATGGCGACCACGCCGGCCGAGGTGATCACCCCCACCAGCTCGCCGATCTGTTGGAATCGGGGCGTTGCTCCGAGGAGGAAGCCCGTCTTCAGGTCCTGGGAAGTGTCCCCGGCGATCGACGCGGCGATGCACACGGCCGTGCCGACCATCAGCGCCGTCGCCTTGCCGGCGAGATCCGTCCAGCCGAGGAGGAGGAAGATCGCGCTCGTCCCCAACAGGGTGGCGATGGTCATCCCCGATGTCGGGTTCGAGGTCACGCCGACCAAACCCACGATTCGGGAGCTGACCGTCACGAAGAAGAAGGCGAACACCGCGATGAGGATCGAGGCCACGAAGCGGACCGGAATCGAGTCGATGTATCCGAGAATCCCCGGCACGAACGTGAGGACCGCCAGGATCCCGATCAGCCAAAGCATGATCGTGCGGAAGGAGAGGTCCAGATCGAACCTCTCCATGGCGGTGGTCGCGCCGGTGGAGATATGCCGGACGCTGAGCCGAAACGACTCGACCATCGTCGGTATCGACTTGATGAGCGTGATGATCCCGCCCGTCGCCACCGCCCCGGCCCCGATGTAGCGCACGTAGCGATGCCAGATCTCCCCCGGGGCCATGTCGCGGATGAGCATCTCCGTCTCGGGATACAGCGGCTCCGTCATGCCCGCTCCCCAGATGTTGATGAGCGGGATGATGATGAGCCACGAGAGCGCCGCGCCAGCGACCATGATGGTGGCGATCCGGATGCCCAGAATGTAGCCGACGCCGATCAACGGGGGCGAGACGCTGATCGAGAGCTGGGCCTTGAGCGGCAGCGTGAGCTGGAAGGATCCGACGACGAACTTGAAGCCGTCGGTGATCAGCTTGAACAGCATTCCGACGCCGAGGCCCCAGAAGACGCCGCGGGCCTGGCTGCCGCCGCCCTCCGCGGCCACCAGCACCTCCGCGCAGGCCAGCCCCTCGGGGTACGGCAGCTTCCCGTGCTCGCGCTTGATGAGATAGCGCCGCAGCGGGATCATCGAGAGGACGCCGAGCAGGCCGCCGGCCATCGTGAGCAGGGTGATCTGCGCCCATGCCGGGCTCATCCCCCAGATGAACAGCGCCGGGATCGTGAACAGCACTCCGGAGGCGACCGAGGAGCTCGCCGAGCCCACGGTCTGTGACATGTTGCTCTCGAGGATGCTGTGCCTGAAGCCGAAGGCGGTGAGGAGCCGGAAGGCGACCACGGTCAGGACGGCCACCGGTATCGAGGTGCTGATCGTGAGGCCGGCCTTGAGGCCCAGGTAGGTGTTCGCGGCCCCGAACACCATCCCGAGGATGGCCCCCGTTATGACCGCCTTGATCGTGAACTCGGCCGGCGTTTCCCCATAGGTCAGCGGGACGTACTCCTCGCCCTCCTTCAGCTCGTACGCCGTCGGCGGGAGCTTGCGGGCCTGGCCTCCTGCAATTCCGTTCGTCGTCTCCATGCTACTCCGTGCTCCAACCGAGCTGGTAGGTCATCGTGAGGTCGTTCTTCTCGTCTCCAGAAGGCGGCGGGTTGTTGTATTGGTAGAGAAGTGACCAAATGAAGGTCAGGCGCTTGAACACACTGATCGAGATATCGTAGGAGTTCAGAAGCTCGACGTCGCTGAAGTCCTCGAGCGAAGGATCATAGGTGACCCCAACGCGAAAGCGAGCAGGCCCGAGAGTCTGATTGAACTCGCCGCTGGAAGTCAGGATCGGCCGGTCGTTACGCGGCCCGGTCGTCAGGTTGTCGAACCGACCGCCAACGCCCACGGAGGCGCGCAAACCAGTCGCCTCGGACCGGACGATCTGGACCCCGAGTCCGCCCGAGTATGTCTGACGAAACTGAAGGTCATTGGTCGGGTCGTGCTGCCAGCGCCCCCCGATGCTCCCGAACAACCGTTTCGTCATGAAGATGTCGGTACCCAGGCTCACGATGATCCGGGGCTCGGTGCTGAGCGTCTCGCCTGCCTCATCCAGCTCCTTTGTCGTCGTGAGCAGAGCGGCGAACTCGGTCCGGTCCTTCGAGGTCTCGCGCCCCAGGTCGAGCGTGAACGAGAGGTTGTTCTCGTCCGTGTTGCCGCGCTGGAGACTGCCGCCCAATGAAGCCAGGATCTTCCAGAACTTGAAGAAAGGGCTGTACAGCGTGATGATAACAGGTTCCAGTTTCTTCAGGTCGGAGGCCGACCCCACCGCCGCGAAATCGACCGGCTGGACGAGGCGGGTCGTGCCGTCCTTCATCTCGAGCAGGAGCCCGTCCGCCACCGGCCGGACCGTGGCGGCTACCACGGTCGAATCGGTGAGCCGGATCCCGATCGGCTCGGAGGCGGTGAAAGCCTGGATACCTGCCGTCGGGAGCTTGACATCCTGGCCCTTATACTTGAAGACCCAGTTGGAATCCTGCACCGCGACCAGTTCGCCGCTCAACCGGTCACCATCGGCGAAGGTGAGTTGTTGCTGAGCGGTGGCCGGAGAGGGGATGGTCATAGCCACGGCGATCAGAAAGACCGCGCAGCTGCGCGGCCCCGCCAGGCGCGCGACGCTATGATATCTCATCGACGAACCGCGTTTGTGGCCACAGGTTCGCACCAACCTGCGCACGGCCGCCGAAGCGCGCAATTCGATGGCGTTGGGCGCCGGAGATCCTGGAGATGAAGCGAGTCCGGCTCATCCACTGGAACGTCGACGAGGCTCGTGAGCGTCGGGACCTACTGACGGCCGAAGGCTACCGGGTGGAATGGGAGCCAACTCCGGGGCCCGACCTCTTCAAGAAGCTGACGGCCGATCCGCCGGCTGCCGTCGTGATCGACCTGAGCCGTCTCCCGTCGGGTGGACGCGATCTAGCGCTCGAGATCCGGCACCGCCGCTCTACCCGCCACGTCCCGATCGTCTTCGTCGAAGGAGTGGCGGCCAAAGTGGAGCGGCTCCGTGCGCTGCTTCCGGATGCCTTTTACACGACATGGTCCGATATCGGCTTGGCCCTTCGGGGGGCGATCGCGAGCCCGCCTCCGGACCCCGTCGTGCCGGCCTCCCGCATGGCGGCTTACGCCAGCGTCCCGCTGCCCAGGAAGCTCGGTATCGCGGAGGGGGCGGCCGTGAGCTTGGTCGATGCACCCGATGGCTTTGCGGAGCAGCTGGCCGACCTTCCGCAGGGTGTGGTCCTCCGCGACGGGCTTCGCGGGCGCAGCGACCTTGTCGTCTGGTTCGCTCGCTCGCAGAGGGCAATGCGGCGTCGGATGGTCCAGATTGCATCGCGGGCGGCCGAGTCTCCGGTATGGATCGCCTGGCCGAAGAAGTCCTCCGGGGTCGAGAGCGATCTGACGCAGCAGATCGTCCGCCGCGCCGCCGAGGCTGCCGGTCTCGTCGACTACAAGATCATCGCGATCGATGGCACCTGGTCCGGGCTTCTCTTCACCAGAAGACCGGGCGGACCCAAGCGCTGATCGAACTACTCTCGGCCTCGCCTTGTCTGCCCGCCTCCGGTAGCACAACGTGCGTCGCACGAGACGGACAACGAAGCCCGAGATGCGGAGAAGAATAATGCCCATTCTGAAGATCGCTTCGTACCGCGTGGGCGCGGCTCACAAGGGTGCGAACGGAGACACCCGCTACCTCTTTCTGGAGCCGGACGCGGGCGAGACGGGGCCGGGGAGCGCGGGCGTGAAGGTCTACTTCGAGTCGACGGCGAAGCGCGTGGGGCGCGTCGCCGGGGACGTCATCGTGGCCACGCTGCCCGATGCGCTCTTCCGAGACATGTACCACATCGTCCAGACCGAGCGTCCCGTCTTCTTCATGTGGCAGCTGGACGGGGACGGGGACAAGCTCGAGTCGTGCGGGCTCGCGACGGTGGAGGAGCCGACGGGAGAGGGATTCAGGGACACCTCGGATCACTCGGAGTACAGCTGATGGCCAGCGGCGGCATCAACACGCAGCGCTTCCAGGCGACGTTCCTGCTCCTGCTGGTCGTCGCGATCTCACTGCTCTTCTTCGCCATGGTGCAGTCGTTTCTGATGGCGGTCTTCCTGGCCGCCATCTTCAGCGGCCTGCTGTACGGCCTCTACCAACGCCTGGCGCGCTGGTTCAAGGGCCGCGAGTCGCTCGCCTCGATCGCCACGATTCTCATCTTCATAGTCGCGCTACTCATTCCGCTCTCGGGCTTTCTGGGGATCGTGACGACGCAGGCGCTGGACGTGAGCCAGGCGGTGGGACCCTGGCTGCAGGAGCAGACGACAAGCCCCGACGAGTTGGACCGCCTCATCCAGGGGCTGCCGTTCGCCGACCGGGTTGCCCCCTACCAGGAGCAGATCACGCAGAAGGTGGGGGAGCTGGCCGGAAACCTGGGGCAGTTTGTCTTCTCAAGGCTCGCGGCGGCCACGAAGGGCACCGTGATGTTCTTCTTCATGCTGTTCGTGATGCTGTACGCGATGTTCTTCTTTCTCAAGGACGGCCCCGCCGTCCTCAACCGCATCCTCTACTACATGCCGCTGTCGCCGGAAGCCGAGAACAGGTTGGTGGAGCGTTTCGTGTCCGTGACCCGGGCCACGATCAAGGGGACCCTGGTGATCGGTGTCGTGCAGGGAGCCCTGGCGGGGGCGGCGTTCGCGGTGGCCGGCATCCAGGGGGCCGCTTTCTGGGCGACGGTCATGGCCGTGCTCTCGATCCTCCCCGGCATCGGGATCGCTCTCGTGTGGGTTCCCGCGGTGATCTACCTGGTGGTGATCGGCAAGACGGCTGCCGCCATCGGGGTTGCCCTCTGGTGCGGGCTCGTGGCCGGCACGGCCGACAATCTCCTGCGACCCCGACTGGTGGGACGGGACACGGAGATGCCCGACCTGCTCATTCTTCTGGCGACCCTTGGCGGGCTGGCCCTATTCGGGGCGGTGGGGATCGTCGTGGGCCCGATCGTGGCGGCCCTCTTCCTGACGATCTGGGAGATCTACGGCGAGTTCTTCAAGAGCGTCCTGCCCGAGCCGACGGTCATCCCGGCCACAGCAGGCGGGCCTCCGCCCCCGGAATCAGCTCCGGAGGCCGGCGACTAGGGTTTGGAGGGAGACAGCGGGCCCGGTCAGGCCCGCTCGATGTAGTAGCAGATCCTCCAGTTCGACATGCTCTCGGGGTCGTCCTCGGGAGTGTCCTCCGGCACGTCCTCGCCGGGCGCGTAGCGTCCGATCATCGCCTCGACCGAACCCCTGAACTCCCGCAGATAGTGGTCGAGCTCGTCGTTGGCGCTGAACGTGTCTAGCTCCTCGCCGAAGAACTCGACGACGAGGTGGTCGTCGATCTCGCCCTCGAAGACCACGCGGTCGAGGTTGTCCTTCTTGTTCCACGCCGGGTGATCGGAGATCGACCAGTAGCCCTTCTCGGGGAACTGGGTCTGCTGGATCACCTTCGTGCCGTTCTTCCGGTCACCCCAGACCTTGGAGCGAAAGCGGAATTCGCCCTTCTCCTTGAAGGCCGGCTCCAGGTTGTCCAGGATCTGAAGCCATTGGAGGACAACCCTGACTCGCTCGCCGTTCTGCTCTGTCATCGATTCCGTCTCGTCGCTGCTGGAGGTCAACTTCCTTCGCCTGACTGTATCTCAATCCTTCAATCTGCGGTCAGATTGCAGTGTCAACAAGGTCAATCGTCCGGCGCTCTCCCGGCTGGCTGCAGGGATCCGAACGCATACCTCCACCCGAAAGCCTCCAGGAGCTGCAGGAGCCGCCGTATCGGGAGGCCCATGACGTTGAAATAATCCCCCTCGATGCGGTCGACGATCGCCGCTCCGAAGCCCTGGATACCATAGGCGCCCGCCTTGTCGAGGGGTTCGCCCGTGGCCGCGTACTCCACGCACTCGCTTGCCGACAGATGCCGGAACCACACCCGGGTGGCTTCGACGGCGCTGTTTACCCGATCGGGAGAAGCAAGCGCGATCCCTGTGTACACCATGTGCTCATCCCCGGAGAGGCGCTCCAGCATCGCGGCGGCGTGTCTGGCGGAGTCCGGCTTTCCAAGGACGGCGTCCCCGTGCAAGACCAGGGTGTCGCAACCCAGGGCCAGGCAACCCTCTTCCGCCCGGTGCTGGGCCTTCGCTCGGGCCAGGCGCTCTGCGGCCTCGGCCGGCCCCTCCCCGGAGAGGAGTCGCTCGTCGACATCGGAGGGTTGGACCTCGAAGGTAAGGCTCAGTTGCTCGAGGAGCTGGCGGCGCCGAGGCGATCCGGAAGCGAGGATGAGTCTCGGTGGGCGCATGAGGTCTTCGCTTCCCAGGATATCCGCCTTTCCTCTGTCCTTTGAGGCCGCGCTCGTATAGATCCAACTTCGGACGACCACTACGCATGCCTAGCGCTTAGGAGGTATACATGACGGCCCGCACCGAGCAACCCTCCGGCGGCAAGAAGAAGGTCCGACTCGAGAGCTTCCTTCGCTCTCTCGTCAATCCCGGCGTTCGCCGGTATCAGCGCTGGTTTCTGATCGGCGCCGTCGGCGTGATCGTGGCGATCGGAGGCTACATCGGCCTCCACCTCATCGCCAATGCACAGCTAGGCAAGCTGTTGCCGGAAGCCGTCGCTACGGCGGTCGGCGGCGAGGACGCCGATCGGTATGTCGTCGCGGTCGATGCGGTCCGCCTCTCTCCCTGGCTGACCGGCCTGACGGTGCGTGGTCTGACGGTCGCTCTCGACACCGTCGGCGCCACCGAGGATGCGGCGGAGCCCGCCCTGATCCGGAGCGCCGGCGTAAGGTCATTCAAGGTGTCCGGGATTCGCCTCATCCCGCTGATCCGCGGGAAGGGAATCTTCATCTCATCGATCGAGATCGACCGACCGGAGGCGGAGCTCCACTTCGTCATCCCGGACGAGGAACCGCCGGTCGCCGCGGAGGCGGACACCCTTCAGGGGGCCGAAGACGCGCAGGAGGAGGCGGGCTTCGAGGCGCCGCCGGCTACTCTCGAGCGCATCCGGATCGACGACGCCTCGGTCTCACTGATCCAGGACTCGGAGATCGGCACCTCGCTGTCGGCGCTCCACGGGCTGGATCTCGAGCTCACGGACATCGCCATCGACGTGGTCACGGCCGCCAATCCGGCCCGTGCGCTGGCGAACTCCAGGGTCCGGATCGCATTCGACTCCGCCAGCCACCTGGTCGAGGACAGCCTGTACGTGATCCGTGCCGCCGGGCTGCGAGCGGACAGCGAGGAGTCGCTGGTCGCGATCGAGGACTTCAGCGTCATCCCCACGCTCGAGGCCAACCCGTTCTTCCGCCGGCTCGAGCAGCGGGCGGACCGGATCGACCTGACCGCCGGGCCGATCCTCCTCCGAGGACTCGACTTCCGCCGGTACTTCGCCGAGGACGAGCTCTACGTTCGGTCCATCGAGGTCGATTCCCTCGATGTGCACGTGTTTGCCGACATCAACATCGACTGGGGGCCGAAGGCCCGTGCCTGCCGTTATCACAACGGCTTCGCGGACATCGAGGTCCAGATGACGATCGACACCATCCGGCTCGTGGACGCCGATATCCGCTATTCAGAGCTGGCGAAGGGCGCGGCCCGTCCCGGAGAGCTGACCTTCGAGGATCTGAATGGCACGGTCGTCAACGTGACGAACGATCGTGAGAAGATGACCCTGGAAACACCGGTCGTGGCGGACGTCAGCGGCAAGCTGTTCGGTGAGGGGAACGTGCAGGCGAGGCTGGCCTATCCGCTGCTCTCGTCAACCCTGGATTTCAGCCTAGAGGCCTCCGTGGGGTCCATGAACATGACGACGTTCAACCAGTTCGCGCGAAACGTCGTCGGCGTGGAGGTGAGGAAGGGCCGGCTCGACAGCCTCTACATGAGCAAGGTATCTCGACGGGGGCAGGCCAGCGGCCGTATCTACATGCGGTACCGGGAGTTCGACTTCCGAATCTTGAATAGAAACAGCGGCAAGGAGATGCCCTGGCACACCGTCGCCGGCTTCTTCGGGAACCTGGTCGTAAGGTCGAACAATCCCGGCAAGCCGGGTGACAAGCCGCGCGAAGGGAGGATCGAGTACACCTGCGCCGAAAAGGACATCGTCTTCTTCGAGTTTCTGGTCGGCGCGCTGGCAAGCGGCATGAAGGGGATCGTAATCGGATAGGCTGGCCCATATGTTCGGCCGGGATTTCGAAGGGGGAGGAGTCGCGCCGCTTCGCGCGGCGCTTGTAAACAAGGGAGGAACGTGATGTCGATCGCTCAGGCCTTACTGCCCGAATTCGAACAGGAGATGGCGGCCACGCGCAAAGTCCTCGAGCGTGTGCCGGACGACAAGCTCGATTGGAGCCCGCACGAGAAATCGATGACGCTCGGCCGGCTCGCCACACACCTGGCGGAGCTGCCGATGTGGACGGGCGTGTCGCTCGACCAGGATGAGGTCGACGTGAACCCGCCCGATGGACAGCAGTGGGAGTCGCCCAAGCCCACCACCGTGGCGGAGATCCTCGAGCTGTTCGATACGAACTCGGCGGAAGGACGAGAGAAGATCGCGTCGGCGGGCGACGCCACGTTCTTCGAAGACTGGTCGCTCAAGAGCGGCGGCGAGACGCTGTTTGTCATGCCGAAGGTCGCCGTGATCCGGAGCTTCGTCCTCAACCACGGGATACACCACCGCGGGCAGCTCACGGTATTCCTGCGTCTGCTAGACGTGTCGGTGCCTCAGACGTACGGTCCGACGGCGGACGAGCCCGACTTCTAGCTCCCGGGCGGTCGCAGCGCGCGGCAGCCGGGCCGCCAGGCCCGGTTGCTAGACCTCTCCGGCCATGAATTGGATGAGCGTCTCCTGCGACAGCTCGTCCTTTGCTCGGTCAGCGACGACGCGTCCCCGCCGGAGCACGACGAAGTGGTCGCCCACGGGGAAGGCGTGATGGGGATTGTGGGTGACGAGGATCACGCCGACGTCCTCCTGGCTCACTTCCATGATCGTGCGCAGCAGAACCTTCGTCTGACGGACACCGAGGGCGGCCGTCGGCTCGTCGAGGACGAGAAGGCGACCCCCGCGGTGCAGGGCACGCGCGATCGCGAGCGATTGCCGCTCGCCGCCCGACAGGGTCCCGGCCGGCTGGTAGCTGTCCGCGATTCGGACCCCGAGACGGGCGAGCTCTTCGCGGGCGATGCGCTCGCAGCGGACGGGATCCAGCCTTCTTAAGGGGCCTCGCCCCTTCAGCGGTTCGGAGCCGAGGAAGAAGTTTCGCCACACGCTCATCAAGGGCGCGATCGCCAGATCCTGATAGACGGTTGTGATGCCCCGGGCGAGTGCTTCGCGCGGGGAGCTCAGCTGCAAGCTCATGCCGTCCAGGCGAATCTCCCCGTCCGTCGGTCCGTAGACGCCCGAGAGGATCTTGATGAGCGTCGTCTTCCCGGCCCCGTTGTCGCCCAGAAGGCAGGTCACCTCGCCTGCACGCACGTCGAGCGAGACGGCATTCAGGGCGCGAACCGAGCCGAACGTCTTGCTGATCTCCCGCACCGCCAGCCGAGGATCACGGCTCATCCCGCTGCTTCCCGCTCCCTCAACGCCGCTGCTCGACCAGGCGCCGTACCTGGTTGTTGAACAGGACCGCGGCGATCAGCAGGGCTCCGAGCGCGACCTGGAACCAGTCGGCGTTGACGCCAATCATCACGATGCCCTGCCGGACGAGCCCGAAGATGAGGGCGCCGAGCGCAGCGCCTACGGCCGAACCGTAGCCGCCCCTGAGGAGGGTCCCGCCGATGACCACGGCGGTGATCGCCCAGAACTCCTGCAGGGTGCCGCGGAGCGTATCTGCCCCGTTGAACTGCACCGCCTGGATGACTCCTACAAGACAGGCCGCGGCGGCCGTGCTCATGAACAGGCTGATCTTCACCCGGTCGACCGGGACCCCGAGATTCCGGGCCGTCTCCGGCTGCCCCCCCGCTCCGAAGATCCAGTTGCCGTAGCGCGTTCGGTTCAGGACCCAGGTCGCGACGCCCGTGAGCCCGATCCACCAGATCACCGAGACGCGGAAGGCCGGCAGCGGGCTGCTGGCGAACAAGAACCTCGCCGACTCGTAACCCGTCGAGCCGTCGAGGCCACCCAGCTGCGTCCGGCCGGTGAGCCCGCGGCTGATCGCGATCGTGAGCCCGCGAACAGTGAACAGCATGCCCAACGTGACGATGAAGGAGGGGAGACCGGTCCGGACGACGATGATGCCGTTCAGGTAGCCGATCGAGATGCACAGAGCCATGGTCGCTGCGAGGGCGGGCCAGAGCGGCCAGCCGAAGTGGCCGGTGAGCAGCATGATCGACATGCCTGATGCCCCGATGATCGATCCGACGGAGAGATCGAACTCACCCCCGATCATCAGCAGTGACACTGCCACGGCAAGGATTCCAAGAGGCGCGGCCGCGTTCAGGTACGCCGCCGTCCCCGCGCGGCTCAGGAAGGGCTCGCCGGCCTGAAGCGTGAAGAAGATCCAGAGGACCGCCGCCCCCAGCGCCGCCGCCAGCTCGGGCCGGGCGAGGAGGCGCCTCACGTGGGGCGACCTCGCGCCGGCCTGTTCAGTCTCCATCCCTAACGCACCCCCCGTCCGACGAGCCGGATCACCTCGGCGGCGTTATCGGCGGTGACGAAGGCTGGCCCGGTTCGGATAACACCGTCGGGAAACGCCCCGATCTGGATGGCCTTGTGCAAAAGAACCACCGCGAGATAGCCCTGCAGGTACGGCTGCTGGTCGATCGCGAAGCTCATCTTGCCATCCCGGATCGCCTCCAGGACGGGCAGCGAGAGGTCGAAGGTGGCGAGCTCGAGCGTCGTGTCGAGCCCGCCGGATGCCCGCATCACCGCCAACGCCGCCAGAGCGGGAACGGCGCCTGCGGGGCCGAGCGTCAGAAGACCGTCGATGCCGGGGTCGCGCGCCAGGGCGCCCCTGATCCTCTGCTGGGCGTCTTCGGGGTCGGCCAGGTCGACGGCGAGCACCAGCATGCTGCCACCCGCCTCGCGCAGGCCATCCTCCAATCCGGCGCAGCGATCGTCCTGGGCGACGTTCCCCACCTCGTGGTTCACGCACAGCGCCCGGACCACGCCGGCTGCGCCCATCCGCCGTCCCGCCGCGTAGCCCGCGTCCCGTTCGGGCTGGCCTACGTGAGCTCTCAGACCCAGGTCGCGGAACACCTCCGCGCCGGAGTTGATCGACAGGGTCGGGATCTCCGCGGCCGCGGCCGCCCGAATGGACGGAGCGAGCGCGTCGCCATCGGGAATGGAGATCGCCAAGCCAGCCGGACGGGAGGCCACCACCGCATCGATCAGCTGGCTCATCTCGACCATGTTGAAGGTGCCAGGCGCCTGGTATTCGACCCGAAGCCCGAGCTCGGCTCCGGCATCTCGGGCTCCGGTCGCCACGACGGACCAGAAGGGATCCGCCGATTGCCCGTGGGTCACCAGGACGATGCGTGGGGTCTCCGCCGGCTCGACAGCGTCTGCGCCGCTCTCCGGCGCACCATCTCCCGCTCTCTCCCCGGACGCTCCGCAGGCCGCCAGGGCGAGCAGCCAGGGCCACGGCAGCCATGCCGACGCGGGCGGCCGCCGCATCATGACAAGGGGTGCTCCGGAGGCAGGCTGAAGCGCTCCAGCGTTGCGGCTGCCTCCGCCAACCTCTCGCGCTCTTCCGGCGGCAGGTCGGCCACGCGCTCGGCGAGTTTCGCCACCCTGCGGTCGCGGCCCTCGAACAACAGCCGCCTGCCCTTCGAGGTGGCTCGGATCCGTGTTACGCGGCGGTCCCGGGCGTCCCGCTCCCGGCTGACCAGTCCCTCCCACTCCAACTCCTTGACCAGGCGAGAGATGGTGGGCGGACGCACCTGCTCCGCCTCGGCGAGCTCGGAGATGGAGATCGGGCCGCCGAAGACGATGACCGAGAGGGCGGAGAGGCGCGAGGCGGTCAAGCCGCTCCTGGAGTCCACCGTCCGCACATGCCGGAGAAGGTG
>CAMYMV010000023.1 GCA_947259585.1 uncultured Gemmatimonadales bacterium
TTCGGGTACCCCCAGCTTCCATCGCTTGACGGGCGGTGTGTACAAGGCCCGGGAACGTATTCACCGTGGTATGGCTGACCCACGATTACTAGCGATTCCGGCTTCATGCAGTCGAGTTTCAGACTGCAATCCGAACTTGGACCGGCTTTTTGGGATTCGCTCCACCTCGCGGTATTGCTGCCCTCTGTACCGGCCATTGTAGCACGTGTGTCGCCCTGGACATAAGGGCCATGATGACTTGACGTCATCCCCACCTTCCTCCGGTTTATCACCGGCAGTCCCCGTAGAGTCCCCGGCCGAACCGCTGGCAACTACGGGCGAGGGTTGCGCTCGTTGCGGGACTTAACCCAACATCTCACGACACGAGCTGACGACAGCCATGCAGCACCTGTGACGGCTCCCCGAAGGGTCCCTCCCCGTTTCGGGGGAAGTACCACCGACATGTCAAGCCCAGGTAAGGTTCTTCGCGTTGCTTCGAATTAAACCACATGCTCCACCGCTTGTGCGGGCCCCCGTCAATTCCTNNCCCATCGTTTACGGCGTGGACTACCAGGGTATCTAATCCTGTTTGCTCCCCACGCTTTCGCACTTCAGCGTCAGAAAAGGCCCAGCGAGCCGCCTTCGCCACAGGTGTTCTTCCCGATATCTACGCATTCCACCGCTACACCGGGAATTCCACTCGCCTCTACCTTTCTCTAGCCGGGCAGTATCGCATGCAGTACACGGAGTTGAGCCCCGGTCTTTCACACACGACTTACTCGGCCGCCTACGCGCCCTTTACGCCCAGTGATTCCGAACAACGCTCGCTCCCTCCGTATTACCGCGGCTGCTGGCACGGAGTTAGCCGGAGCTTCCTCTGGTGGTACCGTCAGTCGAGCCGATTATTAACCGACCCGGGGTTCGTCCCACCTGACAGGGGTTTACAACCCTAAGGCCTTCCTCCCCCACGCGGCGTCGCTGCGTCAGGCTTTCGCCCATTGCGCAATATTCCCCACTGCTGCCTCCCGTAGGAGTCTGGGCCGTGTCTCAGTCCCAGTGTGGCTGCTCACGCTCTCACGTCAGCTACCCGTCATAGCCTTGGTAGGCCGTTACCCCACCAACAAGCTGATAGGCCGCGAGCTCCTCCGGCGACGCTAGCTTCCATGGAGAGGCCAGCTTTCACGAAGGGCACTTACTCCCTCCGCTGTATGCGGTATTAGCCCAGGTTTCCCTGGGTTGTCCCCCGCCGCCGGGTAGATCACTCACGTGTTACTCACCCGTCCGCCGCTTTACTCACCCCCGAAGGGGCTTTCTCGCACGACTTGCATGTGTTAGGCACGCCGCCAGCGTTCGTCCTGAGCCAGGATCAAACTCTCCAAATATGAAGAGCTCGGCGCGAAGCTCGGCGACCGAAGCCACCTCGCTACACGACAAACCTGTTCGAACGCGGGTTGCCATCGATCTAAGCGCCAGGCGCGTCGATCTAGGCTGATGCGTTCGGAATCGAATCACTTTAGTTCCCCATGGACACTCGGGAAGTGATGCCCGAGGCCCGTCGGGGCCCTGCACGCCACTCACACCTTCTTGTCAAATAGCAGTCGCGACGGAGAACCCGTCGCGACAGGAATCCTTAGCTTAGTCGGAAAGTCCGCGTTCGTCAAGCATTCCCTGTGGTTACCGCCGTGCGCCAACCAGCCGTCGGGAGAAACCTGCCACGCTCATTCGAGCACACTCACCGAGCGTCCTTCCGACAGCCATAGCTAATAGTCGCAAGGAGAAGAAAGGTTCCCTGCGCGACCGCCGGGACGCCACGCCCGAGCCCGCCATTCCCGAGCCCGCCCTTCCCGTCGTGCGAGAGGTCCGCGCCGGGGCCCGTCTTCCGGTCGATCATCACGGGCCGAAGATCGCAGCCGTTCGCCGCACATTGCGAGCGGGCCGGGCCGGCCGAGCGAACATCAGCCTCCGGTATCGACCTTCTAAGCAACCATGTAGCTGGTGCTTAGATCTGTGTGGCGGGGCACGGCATGCTCCGTGACATCGGGGAGGACGGGAAGATGTCCCAGCGCCCCAACCGGAACGGGAGAGAATCATGGTCGACCGTCAGTACCGCGACGAGCTGCTCGAGGCGAGCTACGAAGCGGTGAAGCTCGAGCTCGAGAACAGCGAAAAAGACCTCGGAAGGCTGCAGGAGAGAGCCGAAAAGCTGCGCGCCGCCGCGGCCGCGCTCTCGGCGTTGTTGTCTGCGGACGGCCAGGGGGCAGAGGACGAGACGGCAGCTTTCCTGCGGAAGAGCAAACACCAGAATGGCCTCGAAGAGGTTCGGAGCGACGCCCAACGCCCCGTCCCGGAAGCCATGCGGGCTACGGCCTAGAAACGACTATTCGGGAGGCGGCGGAGCGGGCACTCCCCGGCCCCCTGTCCCGCTCCCTCCTCCCACCCTTTCTCGACCGCCCGAGGGTCCAGTATCCTGTCCCTAGGATCCGCCAACCCTCCCCCGGATCTCACTCTCGAACTCGGGAAAATAGCGCCCGATCACCGAGATCTCGAAGCGTCTCAGGATCGATTCTTTGGGCTCGCGCTCGAGCAGGAATCGAAACGACTCCTCCAGCAACCTCTCGGCAGGGACGCCGCCGCCGAAGCGCTCCAGGGCGGCGCGGTCCAGCGTCACCGTGTGGCGGGTGGAAGACCCACCTTCACGCACCTCCACGAGGTACTCGTCACCGCCAATCGCCGAAACGTCGATGTCGATCATCTCTCCCCCGGTTGTGACGCCCGCGCGGAGTCGAAGGCCGCGGGTTGCTCCAGCATTCTGTCGACTCTCGTCCACACGCCGCAACTTCCCGCAGCTGTGAGAACACCACATCCTGTTGCATCAATAATGGTTACAGCATCTCGACTCCTGGTACTCGACTTGCTTGAGATCTCCTATGCAAGCGTTCGCAGGATGATGATATCACGCGTTCATAGTCGGGAGTTGGAGTTGAAGCAGAACCCTCAGCCGTACCTATTCAATCGCCCCCATGGGCTCCTGGCTCTCTGGATCCTCATCCTGGTCGTCATCGCCGGCTTGTTGGTCCTTCAGGTCGGACGCTCGAACCTGTTCGCGACGATTCTGGGCCCATTGGCCTGAGTCGGCCCGGTTTCACGAAGGCTCAGAAAAGCCCCGCCGCAAGTCGCAACGGGGCTTTCGCTTGTTAAGGGGTGAGCGACGGGATTCGAACCCGCGACCTCCAGGGCCACAACCTGGCGCTCTAACCGACTGAGCTACGCCCACCACGAGATCGGCACCGGCTGCCGACACCGCCTCAATGTAGCCTGATAGGGATGGGCGGCAAGCAAGTTCCTTGGCGGTTAGTTTGCGCCCATGGCCAAGCTGTCGATCGGAATCGTCGGGCTTCCGAACGCAGGCAAGTCCACGCTGTTTCAGGCACTCACGACCGTCGCCGTCCCGGCCGAGAGCTACCCGTTCTGCACGATCGAGCCCAACGTGGGGATCGTGCCGGTTCCGGACGGCCGGCTTGGCCGGATCGCGGAGCTCGTGAGGGCGCCCAAGGTCACCCCGGCCGTGGTCGAATTCGTGGACATCGCCGGACTTGTCGAGGGCGCATCCCACGGCGAGGGGCTCGGCAATCGATTCCTTCAGCACATCCGGGAAGTCGATGCCGTCGCACACGTCATCCGGCTGTTCGAGGACACGACCGTGGCCAGCGTGACGGCCGGGGATGACCCGAGCCGAGATCGCGAGCTCGTGGAGACCGAGTTGGCTCTGGCCGACCTGGATCTCGTGGAAGCGCACATCGAGCGCCTCGCTCGCAAGGCACGCTCCGGGGATCGCGACGCCAAAGAGGCCATCGAGGTCGCGGACCGGATTCGTGAGCGCCTGGAAAAGGGGGAGCCGGCGCGCCGGGAGTCATTGACCACAGAGGAGGAGAAACGGCTCCGAGGTCTGAACCTCGTGACCATCAAGCCCCAGATGTACGTGGCCAACGTGAGCGAGGACTTCTGGAGCGAGCCGACCGCCAGCTACGAGGGTCTCCTCTCGAGCCTGCGCCTGGAGGACTCGGGTGCGGTCCTCCTGCCGGTCTCGGCGCTCCTCGAGGCGGAGCTGTCGGAGCTTCCACAGGCCGAGCGAGCGGAGTACCTGGGAGCGATCGGCGCGGAGGAGTCCGGGCTCGCTCGCCTCATTCGCGCGGGCTACGAGCTCCTCGGACTCATTACCTTCTTCTCGTTCAACGAGAACGAGCTTCGCGCGTGGACGATTCGAGAGGGGGCCCTCGCGCCGCAGGCCGCCGGAACCGTGCACACCGACTTCGAGGATCGTTTCATACGCGCTGAGACGATCGCCTTCGAGGAGTTCGAGCACTATGGCTCGCTCAAGGCGGCCCGAGAGGCCGGCGCGGTGCGTTTCGAGGGCAAGGAATATGCGGTCAGGGATGGGGACATCCTCTGGTTCCGCACGGGCGCGTGACCCGAAGGAAACCCCGGGGCCGCTTCGCCCGTACAAGGAACTAGATTAGAGGAGATTGGAGATCCAGACAGATATGGACGAGCGCGGGCCGCAGGACGAGCGCTTCATGTACAAGGACGGCCTCAGCTACGGGCTGTGGTGCCTCTTTCTGTTCGGCTTTGCCGGTGTGCACCGCATCTACCTCGGCAAGTACGGCACCGGCATCCTGTGGATGCTCACCTTCGGCTTGTTGGGCATCGGCCAATTCATCGACCTGTTCCGAATGAAATCGCTCGTGATGGACGCGAACATCCGGGAGGGGTATCTCCCACATCCGCGGTATGCGCGGGACCTGATCTCTTCGCCGCCGCCACCCTCCCGACGCGAGCCCACCGTCACGCAGCAACTCCTCAAGGCGGCCGGCAGGTACGGCGGCAACCTGACCGTCACGCAGGGGGTGGCGGAGACCGGTCTCTCGTTCAAGGAGGTCGAGGAGGTGCTCACGGAGATGCTGGTCGAGGGGTATGTCGACGTGGACAACGAGCCGACGACGGGCGTCGTCATCTACCGCTTTCCGGAGCTCCTCACCGAATCGGGCGATCCGGCGAGTAGCTAGGTTCTCTTAGCCTCCGCTCTGAATGTAGTCCTTGAGGTGCCGGTTCTCATCGGCCGCCTCGAGCCAGGCAGCGTTGACGAGGTCTCCGATCGACACGATTCCGACCAGCCGTCCATCCCTGACGATCGGTAGGTGGCGAATCCGGTTCTGGGTCATCACGCCCATCGCCGAGTGAACCTCGTCTTCGGGCAGACCCACGATGACATCTCGGGTCATCGTGTCGTGGATCGTCGTCGTGGCGAGAAGCTCGGGACCCCGAGCGCCGAGCCTGAGGACATCGCGCTCGCTGAGAATCCCTTTGATCGCGTCTCCCTCGACCACGACGACGGCGCCAATGTTGTGCTCGTTAAGCACGTTCATGGCGTCCGTAACGTTGCCGCTCGGCGACGTCGTGACCACACGACCACCCTTGGACTCGAGGATGTCCTGAATCCTCATGCCTACCTCCGGCCAGGTTCGGATCGAGCGGCGGGTAGGGCCTCACCCGCATCGGACTCACAAAAAAGCGTTCCCACAACATAAACGCGAGCGCCAAGCCGGCAAGCGAAGCGTCTGCGGCCCGATCGCGCCGATCGAGCGTTGACCGAACGGGTATGGAGGGCGAGCTTGCTCCGTTCGTCCACCCCCGCGGCCGATGGGAGAGAGGATGCCGAAAACCGAGATCGCAGCGAAGAACCTGGATGGGTGGTTCGTCCTTCACCAGTTCTTCAGGGCCTCCTGGCCCGCTCTGAAGCGTCACGACGGGCGCCGCCTCAACGAGATCGGCGCCGAGTTCACCACCCTGCTCCAGCGCTGGTCGTCGCTGGAAGATGGCTGGAGTCGCTGCTACCGCATCGTGGGGGGCGGCGCGGACTTTCTTCTTCTTCATTTCCGGCCCACCCTGGAGCTCCTGGCCGAGGCGGAGCGCAAGGTGCAGCTCACGACGCTGGGCGACTACCTCGAGCTGGAGTACGACTACCTCTCCGTCGTGGAGCTCGGGCTCTATCAACTGACGGCAGAGTTCGCCAAGCGGAAGGCCGTGCCCGATGAGCCTGAGGCCATGGCGACCTGGCGAGAGGAACTGGAACAGCAGGCGGAAAAGGCGGCGGACACGGACTTCGCGCGGCGCCGGCTCTACCCGCAGCAGCCTGATGAGATGCCGTACATCTGCTTCTACCCGATGACGAAGCGGCGCGGCGAGAGCGAGAACTGGTACTCCCTCCCGCTGGCGCAACGGGCGGCGATGATGAGCGATCACGGGCTCGTCGGTCGGGCCTACGCCGGGAGGATCAACCAGATCATCTCCGGATCTATCGGCTTCGATGACTGGGAGTGGGGGGTCACCCTGTTCGCGCAGGATGCTCTGGACTTCAAGAACGTCATCACGGACATGCGCTACGACGAGGCCAGCGCCAGGTACGCTGAGTTCGGGCCGTTCTACGTCGGCAAGCGAATGCGGGCAGACGATTGGCTGGAGCTGGGCAGAACCTGAACGCCATGGGGGAGAACGAGGCGGGAGGACACCCGGCCCCAAGCCGAGGTCGGTCCTCGGGAGCGTTTGACGCGAACGTCGCTCCTGCCGTCCGTCTCTTCATGCAGGCGCGGCAGGGCGAGATGGTCGATCTGCTTTGCCGGCTCGCACTCGCCGAATCTCCCAGCGACAGGCCGGACGCTCATGCCCTGATCCAGGATCTCCTGACCGGACAGCTCGTCGACGCCGGCTGCCTGGTCGAACGTCTGGATGGGGGCGAGCAGGGCGCCCACCTGGTCGCCCGCAGCAGGAACGGCACCGTCGACGGACCGACCCAACTTCTCGTGGGCCACTACGACACCGTTTGGCCTCTCGGCACGATCGGCGAGATGCCGGTCCGGTTGGAAAACGGGAGGCTGAGCGGGCCCGGTGTCTACGACATGAAGGGCGGCCTCGTACTCATCATCTACGCACTCAGAGCGCTCCAGCAGCTGGGTCTCGAGCCGAGCGTGACGCCGTTGGTGCTCATGAACTCGGACGAAGAGATCGGAAGCCCCAGCTCGACGCCGCTCGTCGAGCGATTGGCTCGCTCCGCCGATCGGGCTCTGATCCTCGAGCCTGCACAGGGGCCTTCCGGGAAGATCAAGACGGCCCGAAAGGGCGTGGGACACTTCAAGGTCCGAATCCGGGGAGTGGCTGCCCATGCCGGCGTCGAGCCGGAGAAGGGAGCGAGCGCGGTGCTGGAGCTCGCCCACCTCGTTCAGCGCCTCCACGCGCTCAACGACCCCGAGCGTGGGATCTCCGTCAATGTGGGGGTCATCTCCGGTGGGAACCGGTCGAACGTTGTGGCGGCCGACAGCCTGGCCAACGTGGATATCCGCTCGTACCACGAGGCGGAGGCCATGGAGATACGGGACGCGGTCCTGGCGATCGAGCCCGTCACGCCCGGGGTGCAGATCGCGATGGAAGACTGGGATTTCCGGCAGGCACTGGAGCGCACCCCCCGAAACCAGGCCCTGTGGGAAGTCACTCGGCGTACCGGCAGACTGGTCGGCCTCGAACTGGAGGAAACGGCAGTGGGTGGCGGATCCGACGGGAACACGACGAGCCTGCATACGGCCACCATCGACGGGCTCGGGCCGGTCGGCGCGGGCTCGCACGCCGCCCACGAGTACGTGGAGGCGGACAGTCTGCCGGAACGGGCGGCTCTCCTTGCCCTCCTCATGCTCGCCCCTCCACTGGGAGCCGGTTGAGCGACTCCGTTTCCGCCCGTGACATCCAGACCGCGCGGCAGTCCCTCGACTCCGCCGCCAAAGTCGTCGTCCTGACCGGTGCGGGGATCAGCGCCGACTCGGGGGTGCCGACCTTCCGAGGGCATGGCGGGCTTTGGAAAGACCATCGCCCCGAGGAGCTGGCAACCCCGGCAGCGTTCACGCGCGATCCAAGGCTGGTGTGGGAGTGGTACGGATGGAGGAGGGAGCTGGTCGCCGCATGCCGGCCGAACGAGGCGCACCTGGCGCTGGCGCGTTGGGGGGCCGACCGCAGCGGGATCCACATCATCACGCAGAACGTGGACGGCCTGCACGCGCTCGCCACGAGAGGCGCGGGCGCCGTACTCGAGCTTCACGGATCACTCTTCCGGACCCGCTGCACGGGGTGCGGCACAACACGAGAATCGCGCGAGCCGATCGATGCATCATCCGAGTCCGCCCTGCCCCGCTGCGACCGCTGCGGCGCCATGCTCCGCCCGGACGTCGTCTGGTTCGGCGAGTCCCTGAGCAGGCATGTGCTCGATCGAAGCTTCGCCCTCGCGGAGCTGGCGGACGCGTGTCTCGTGGTAGGCACCAGCGGCGTGGTTCAGCCGGCGGCCTCCATCGCCTCCGTGGCCGCCAGGGCCGGCGCCGTGCTTGTAGAGGTGAACCTCGAACCCACGCCGATCACGGCTCAGGCCGACGTGTCCCTGCTCGGTAGAGCGGTCGAGATCGTGCCGCAGCTGGTCGGCGCGGGCTGCGAGAGCTCTCTTGGCGACGGTGGCTGATGGGAGACATGGCGGCTGGCATCGAAGCCCTGATCCAGGGCAGCGGCGGGTGGGCCTATGTGCTGGCCTACGGCTACACGATGGGGGTGGCGATCGTCCCCTTCCCGGCCGAGTTCCCGGCCATGCTGAACGGGATGCTCTTCGGCCCTGCCCTGGGGACCCTGATCACGTGGAGCGCCGCTCTGCTCGGCGCCCAAATCAGCTTCGAGCTGTCGCGGCGGTTCGGCCGCCCTCTCGTGGCGCGCTTTCTCAAGCCAGACGCGCTGGGCCGCGCCGATCGCGTGGTCGTCGCGTCAGGCGCACCGGGCCTGCTTCTCCTCCGCCTGACCCCGGTCATAGCCTTTACCGCGATCAACTGGGTCGCCGGCCTCACCCCCCTGAGTCGATGGACGTTCTTGTGGACGACGGCTGTCGGAATCATTCCCGGCGCCATCCTGTTCACGGTGTCGGGCTCGGGTCTCGCAGCGCTGTATCGGAAGCACCCGGTGGTCGCGATCGCGCTCACCCTCGCGCTTGTCTCGTTCGCCGTCCTGGTGCATCGCCGAATCAGACGCGAGGCCGCCTCGGAGATCCACGTGAGCGAACCCTCTCCGGACCCCTAGCCTTCCGCCGCTGCGCTCCGAATCGCGCAGGCACCCACCCTGCGTTTGAATCTGGCAATCGGGTGCGCGAGCGTCGAGGGGCGGCTGATACTAAGACCCATAATGGCAGGCGGTTACGAGATTGCGTCGACCCAACGCCCGCGCCCGGGCTCGGCAGACGGGAAGCTTTTCGCCGCCTGGCCGGGCAGAATGCGATAAGCAACCGGAGAATAGGGTGTTAGGCGAGGGTTGAGGAGAGCTTGACGATCGATCGAAGCGGCAGTCAAACGGACGTACGGAAACCGCCTGAAACGATGGTTGGCCACGGACACTCGGGCAGCGAGGCAACAGGCTTCGAAGCACTGCCCCTCCCGCTGGTCATTCTGGCGGCCGACGGAACGATCGCGCTTGCCAACGAAGCTGCGGAGGCGGCGCTCGGTGCTTCTCTGCAGGAGCTCGAAGGCCGTCCCTTCCGCGAGCTGATCGGTCGCTGTTGGAGGCAGGTCTTCCAGGCGGCGCTCTCGAATGTCCACGGGGCCGAGCGAGACGACGCCTCTGCATTCCTCACGGCCCTGGACCTTCCTCTACAGACGGGTTCGGGAGAGGTTCGCTTCGGGATCTCGATCGCCTCCCATGACGCTGGCGATGGGGGTCGAATCCACCTTCTGCTTCACCCTTCGTCGTCCAAACCCGGGAGTCGCGGCGGCACGCCGCACGCAGCGGCGCTCGACGCCGCCGAGGACGCTATCCTCTGCACTGATCTGGACGGCAGGATCCTCTACTGCAACGAACGCTTTGTCGAAATGTGGAAGGTCCCGCACTCCGCCCTGGGCGGCGATCTGGAATCTGTGTTGTCGATCGCCAAGGAGCAGCTCGAAGATCCCGAAGCCTTCGTGGAGATGGGCGACCGGGAGGCAGGCGAGCCGGACCGGGAATCGAGAGAGCTCCTCCTATTCCGCGACCGAAGAACGGTAGAGCGGTTCTCGAGACCGCTGCCGATCGGCAATCACCTCGTCGGGCATGTGATCTCCTTCCGGGATGTCACGCGTCAGCAGCGGGCGCGGGAGACGATTCGGAGCTCCGAGCGCAGGTATCGCCTTCTGTTCGAGCGGAACGTGGCAGGCGTGTTCCGCGCCTCGAAGGAAGGGGCGATCCTGGAGGTGAACGACGCCTTCGCACGCCTCGTCGGATACGAGGCCCCCATAGAGGTGCAAGGAAAAGCGATCACCGACTTCTACGCCTCGCTGCCGGAGCGTCGGCGCTTCGGCGAAGATCTCGAGCGAAACAGGGCGATCGCGAATCGGGAAGTCCAATTCACCCGAAAGGACGGCTCCACCATCTGGGTTCTGGAGAACTCGATCCTCGTCGAGGACCCGGAGATGATGGAGCCCGTCATTGAGGGAACGATCGTGGACATCACCGCCCGCAAGCGCCTGGAGACGGAACTCGAGCGCATGGCATATCACGATCCGTTGACCGATCTGGCAAACCGGCGGCTCCTGGAGGAGCGAGCCCGCATGTCATTGGCCTTCGCGGACCGGCACGGCATCCAGGCTGGCCTCGTATACCTTGACCTCTCGCGCTTCAAGCGAATCAACGACACGCTGGGGCATGAAGCCGGCGATGAGGTGCTCGTCGAGGTGGCGAACCGGATTCGTGCGTGCCTACGAGGCAGCGACACCGCTAGCCGACTGGGCGGAGACGAGTTCGCCTGCTTGCTGGCGGAGGTGGGCGGAGAGAGAGGTGCGCTCGCCGTCGCTCAACGCATATCCAACAGTCTGAGCGAACCGTTCGAGCTGGCGGACAGGACGCTGCACATCGACGCGCAGATCGGGGTGGCCATGTATCCCGATCATGCCGCGGATTTCGAGGGTCTTCTGGCCGCCGCGGACCGCGCCATGTACCGCACCAAGATCGACGGCAACCCAGGGATCGAAGTCTATTCAGTCTCGATGGATGAATCGGTTCCCGACGAGATCGCCGAGGAGGAAGAGCTTCGCGAGGCCCTCGAGAACGAGCTACTCTCTCTCCACTACCAGCCCGTCTTCAAGCTCGCCGATGGCAAGCTCGTCGGCGCCGAGGCGCTGGTCCGCTGGGATCACCCGTCACGCGGTCTCCTGGAGGCGAGCGAGTTCATCCGCACCGCCGAGCGAGGCGGCGTCATCCGCCAGCTCGACAGGTGGGTGTTGGAGGAGGCACTCGCACAGGCGATCCGGTGGGAGAAGTACGAGCTTCCCGAGTGGATCTCGGTCAACCAGTCGATTCAGACTCTTCGAGACCCGGAAGCGACGAGCTTCGTGGAGCAGCTATTGGCACAGTCTCCGGTACCACCCGGTCGTCTCGTTCTCGAGGTCAACGAAGGACTCGCCGTCAACAGCCCCGAGATCGTCACGGCCCGGCTCGAGAAACTGAGGGAGATGGGGATCCGGATCGCCCTGGACGACTTCGGCACCGGGCAGTCGACGCTCGCTTACATCAAGCACTTCCCGGCCGACATCATCAAACTCGACGGTTTCTTCGTACACGATCTGGGCACCAACTACGACAGCCGCAATCTCGCCCAGGCGATCATCCAGATGGGCCAGGCGCTGGGAGTGACGATCATCGCCGAAAAAGTCGAGACGGAGGCTCAGTGCGACTGGTTGAAATCGGCGGGGTGTGACAACGTCCAGGGATACTACACCGGCCGACCCGTACCGGCCGATGACTTCATGGAGAGTGTCCGGGAGCGACCTGCAATCCCGAGGAGTGCCACTCCCTGAGCCTGATTCGCGGGCGGAGAGCCGTCTACCGCGGCCGCCTCACGGTGATGCGGTCGCTCAAACGTCCTGGATCGCCTCCTGTACCTTTTCCGCCACTTCAGGAGTCACTTCCTCGATCCCGTGAGCCGTTCGGGCGTGCGCGACCACGAGCTCCATAAGCTCTTCTTCGGTCTCGGCCCATGCCGTGTAATCACAGCCGGGAACGACATCGGCACAGCGCATCTGCTTGGCCATCGATACCTCCCTCGCGGGTGAGCGGGTGGGCGACTCGCCGGACGCCCTTGCTTGGCGGTTCGCAATATAGGCGGTTCTCCCAAGGCCCGCGCACCAGACCCCGTCAGCACCGACAGGTCAAGAAAAGGCCCCGGCGCCAGTTGGCGCCGGGGCCTGAAGCCAAGTACCGGATCACACGCGTTTCGGAGCCGGAAAGCTCGGCCCCGTGCCGCCGATCCGGGCTCGATCAGCTCATGCTGGCCTTGGCCATGGCATCCTTCCGCACGAGGGCGAACCCGACGGAGTTGAAGTTGAAGTTCGCCACCTCGGTGAACAGCCGCTTCGCCTCTTCGGCGTTACCTGCACCCTCCTGGGCCGAGGCAAGCAGATACTTGACGTAAATGCTGCCGGGATTGGCCTGCTCAAGGTGCGTGACCGCCTCAGCGAAGTTCCCCTGCTTGAGGGCGATCTCACCGAGAAGCTGGTGATACCCCTGGAATCGCGTCGGGCTGCGCACGGGATCTTGGAGCACCTTGTGCTCTTCGAGCGTCGCCGTCGCCGCGTCGATCTCACCCATCCAGGCGGCGGCCCGCGCTTTCCACCACAGTCGGGTCGCTTCCTGGCCTCGGGTGAAATCGGCATCGTTGACCAGCTCGATGTTCTGCTGCCGAACGCTCTCCAACCCTGCGAGAATCTCCGTCAGCCCAGCGAACATCTCGTGGTGCAGGGCGATGGACGCCGCCTGGTTGAGCGCGAACATCTGGATCGAGATCTTCTGGTCCTCACGAACGTCGAGCTCGCCGGCTGCCTCGGCGATAGTGACAAGCTCCGCGATCGCCTCGGCGGGCGCGCCGGCGTGCAGCGCCACGAACGCGCGGTAGACAGCGTAGGTGCCCTTGTTGAAATTGCTGGCGTTCTCGATCCCGATGTCGTAATCGGCACGCGCCTCATCGAAGTTGCCGAGGAAGGAGTTGATGTGGCCCTTCTTCAGGGCCGCCACGCCGAGCCCCGGATCCTTCTCCAGAGCGCTCGAATACGAGGCCCTAGCGGTCTCGAGCTCACCCATCGCCCGATAGGTGTCGCCGAGGAACTCGTAGCCCTTCGCCTCTTCGGGCATCAGCACCACGAATTGCTCGAAATGCTCCTTCGCCTTCGCGAAATCCCTTGGCTCCTGGAACAGGTAGTCGAAGCCGATCGCTGAGTGGGCCGCATACATGTTGGGGTCGAGCTCGAGCGCCTTCATGTAGGCCTCGCGCGCCGCCTCGTTCTCCTGACGGCCGGTCAGCACGCCGCCCAGATTGAGCCAGGCTCGCGGGCTGGCTGGATACGTCTCCGCGAGCGCCTCGGAGATCTCGAGGGCCTTGTCGTTATCCGAGTCCGTGAACGCGGAGCCCACCTCGATGAGCATCTTCTCGCCGTCGCTCGCATGGACGACGTGCTCCATCGCCTTCTCTACGTTCCGGTTGAACTCCTCGGCCGTCGCCCCGGTGAACGCGATGTTCAGGTAGGCATACGCGAATGTCGGATCCTTCTCGACGGCGGCGCGGAAGAGCTCGTTGGCTTCCTGCGGACGTGCCACGTCCGACAGCTCCTGGCCGGCCAGAAAGTCTACCCTGGCCGCCTCGTTGGCGGTCGTGATCGGAATCTCGGTGATCTCGGCCGACGCGAGAGCTTGCTGCTCTCCGCTGTCGGCCGCGTCGGGCTGCTGCGCGCACGCGCCCGCAATCGCGAGGACGCCGGCGAGCAGTACTACCTTGCTGGGGGACTGCATGTGATCTCCTCCTATGGCTCAATCAACGAGGTGTGCAAAACAGAAACAACTGGGTCGGGACGCACCACGACACCACTGGAAAAGGCCGGTGGGCGGAGCGCGTCAAGGGCGATCTCTGAGGCTAAGATACGGCTTATTATGAAGTTACAACTCCATCCGAGGCGGCAGACCTCAACGTGGAACGCTCCACGCTAACCGGAGCGTTCCGAACCGTCAATCCCCGTGGGCCTCAGCTGCCGGCCGCCGCGCCGGCCCGGGCCCCCGCCCGCAGCTCCTCTACGAGCCGGTCGGCCCCGTAGATGACGCTAAGCGCTTCGAGAATGCCGCGCGAGTCTACAGCCACCGTTCGGGCGCTCTCGGTGAGGAAGATGTACTCGCCCGAGAGGCTCTCGATGTTGCCATCAAAGGCCAGTCCTACGACCTCCAGATTCTGGTTAAGCACCGGTGATCCCGAGTTCCCTCCGATGATGTCCGCGGTGCTCACGAAGTTCAGCGGCGTCGAGAGGTTGAACGACTCCGGTGGATCGATCCACCGCTCGGGCAGGGCCCACTCTCCCTCGCCCCCGCCCTCGCCATGGGAGTAGTAGCGGTTATAGAGGCCGTAGAAGGTGGTGTAGACGGGAGCGATCGTTCCGTTGTACTCGTAGGACGCAACGACCCCATCCGCGATCCGGAGCGAGAAGGTGGCGTCCGGGGGGACGTCGCTGCCGTACACCTCGAACCGCGCCCTGCCCAGAGCCACCGTGATCTCGTCCTCCTCGGGCGAGAGCTCGGACAGGCGTTGCTGGAACGGCGCGAACTCGCCGAGCATGGCGGTGAACATCTGGATCGCCGGATCGTTCATGGACAGGGTGCCATTCGTGACCGCGTCGCCTGTCCACGCCGAGTCGGCCAGCACCGAGCCATTCACCACGACCGCGGCCGCACCCTCGGGCGTCCGGCCGCCCAGGAGGCGCTGGACCATCTCGTTGGACTCGCCGTAGCTGGCGATGAGATCGTTCAGACGCGCCTCGATCAGAATCTCCTGAAGCGCGTTGGGCTGCTGGGGCACTCCCAGTAGCTCCGACCTGAACTCCTCGAGCTGCTCCGGAGAAGCCTCTCGCTGCTGCGCGACCAGGTACTGGAACGCCCAGATGGCGCGCACGAGCGGGGCGGAGCCGTACTCGGGCGACTCCAGACCCAGGAAGGCGCCATAGCCGGAGGCGATCGCCCGCTTGTCGGTCTGGATCTCCGCCATCCGGGCGGCCAGGCCGCCGTACTCGCTCGCGAGCGTCGGCTCGGCCTCCAGGGCCGTCTGGAAGTTGCTCTCGGCGTCACGTCTCTTCGCCAGGATCACCGGATCGTAGAGGCCGGAGATGATCCCCGTGTAGGCCTTCTGCGAGTTGAGAAGGCTGAAGATGTCGTTGCGGATGTCGAGGGCTTCCGCCGTCTCGGGATCCATTTCGTAGTACTCCTGAAGCGCCTCGACGCGACGATTGATGAACTCGAGCACCGCGCGATCGGAGACGTCCCGCCGAAACTCGAGCTCGGCGACGGTCTGGATTCGGCTCGTGGAGCCGGGATTCCCCACGACGAAGATGAGGTCGCCCGCGCTCGCGCCCTCCTCGCTCCACGGGAAGAAGGCGTCGCTCGTATCCAGCGGCTTTCCATCTTCGTATACGCGGAAAAAACTGAAGTCGAGCGAATAGCGTGGGTAGGTGAAGTTATCCGGATCTCCGCCGAAGTGGCCCATCTGGAGCTCCGGGGCCATGACGAGGCGGACATCCGTGTAGCGTCGGAAGATGTAGGCCGAGTACCGCCCGCCGTTGTAGAGGGAGATCATCTCGACCGCGTGGCCTCCCTCCTCTCCCCCGAACTCCTCCAGGATCCTGGCCTCGACTTCCTCGAGCTTCGATTCCCGAGCCGTCGCTCGCTCCGCGTCGGCCTCGATGCCGTCCATCGCGGCGTGGATCTCAACCGTCACATCCCGAATGTCGACCAGCCGATCGGCCTCGAACTCCTCGACCGGCCGTTCATCCTCCAGCGTCTCCGCGAAGAAGCCGTCGTCGAGCAGCGTCTCCCCTTCCAGCTTTACCGCCGACACGTGCTCTCGCGCGCAGTGGTGGTTGGTCGCCACGAGTCCCTCGGGAGAGACGAAGGAGGCCGAACAACTCGGTATTCGCAGCGCACCCAGCCTCGCCCGCCGGAACCAGGCGGAGTCAGGCGCGAAGTCGTAGGCATCGCTCAGATAGGACGTGGGCGGGTACTCGAAGGTCCACATCCGCCCGTTGTCGAACCGGCCGGCGCGAACGGTATCCATGTCGACACCGAACGGGGAAGCCCCCTGCCCTACCGCCGTGTCGGCAGTCCACATTCCCAGAGCGAGGAAGACGATCACGGCCCGGACGGCCGTCGGGGTGAATTCGCGTGTCCATCGCACGAGCTGTCGCTGCGGCTTGCTCACGTCCTCTTCTCCTTCTGCCGCCGGCGCATCATCGCCAGGCGAGCACCTGATCTCTCTGGAAATCTGGAGCCGCCGTGACGGCCCCGCACCACGCGCGCACAAACTGCTGCGCGATGGCTCTCCGGAAAAGGCCGCATCCTCCGACGTCGCGAGAATTGCGCAACCCGTTCGGACGCCCCAATCTGAGGGGTCGGAAGGCCTTCCTCCGGAGAGACGATATGGCGTTCACGTACGAAGAACTGCACGGAAAGACAGTCGTTCAGCTCAGGGATATCGCCGAGAACCTCGGGGATCACCCGGCGCTTCATGGCTTCAGCACGATGCACAAGGAGGAGCTTCTCCCCGCTCTCTGCAACGCGCTGCAGATCGAGGCGCACGTCCATCACGAGATCGTCGGGATCGACAAGAAGAAAATCAAAGCCGAGATCAGGCAGCTGAAGACAGAGAGAGATTCGGCTCTCTCGTCGGGCGACCGGATCGCCTACAAGAAGGCGCTGCGGGGCATCCACCACCGGAAGGGCGAGCTGCGGCGCCACACGATCTGAGCGTCTGCGCCGCCCAGTGAGCCCCCTCCAGTCAGGCATGCTCACGACAGCTCGCGTTCCACCTGCTCGAGACCGGCGCAGATGAAGCTCCACTGGAGCCTCATCTGATCCGGGACCGGCATCGGTCGCAGGCCCGCTTTGGCCGCCTCGGCCTCCACCCCCCGCACCTTGCTGTCGTGCACGCGTCCCTCCTCCGTCGTCGCTTCGAACGGCAATCGCTCGCGCCATCCCTCGAGTCGCTCGCGCCACTCGATCGCCGCCGGGTCCGGGGGTCCGAGCTCCTCGCCGACGCCGGGCGTGATGAACAGCGGCATCTCGCTCACCAGCGTCAGCGGGTCGCCGCCCAGCGCTCGGACGGTCTCCATGGAGCTGGGCCGGAAACGGCCCGCCGTCGTCTCGTCGCCCAGGCCCAGAAAGTGCTTCCTCATGTACCGGGAGTCCGGTCGGGAGCAGAAGCCGCGGGCGATCCGGAAGAACCCCTTCTCGCCACCGCGCTCGACGTCGTGCAATACGTAGCCCAGGCGCTCCGTCGCCTCGGCGCACTTCTCCATCAGGCGCTCGCAACGCTCGCTCCAGGCCGGCTCGATCAGGAACCAGGGACCCGCCCCGAAGCCCATGCCGTGCAGCGAGGCGTGCATCGCGAACGGGCCGTTCGCACCCTCCCACCAGCGGAGAGCGGCCCGATTCTCGGGCCGAGCCTCCGTATCGCCCGCCTCGGCCGGAAAGCCGAATTCGATGTCGTCACCCGGCAGCTCGCGAACCACTCCGGCCAGGTAGGCGGGGAGCTCGTAGAGGTCGGCGCCGTCGCGCTGCCAGGAGATGTTGCGCCGTGCCCCGTCCGGATTGATGTGCGGTATCACCCACCACTCGCACTCGATCAGGAGCGGATCGTCGGCCGGCAGCCGGCCCAGAAAGCCGACCAGGTGTCGCAGTAGGCGAGGGCCGACGGGTTCATCCGCGTGACATCCGGCCAGTAGGCTGAGCCGCAGTGCCCCACGCCCGAACCTGAACGCGTAAATCGGCCGGCCCTCGCGGGACCGGCCGATCTCTTCACCCTCCGAGCTCCGCGCGGTCGGCGCGGCAAGGATGGCTTCCGCCGGCGGCAGTCTCGGGCTCAGGAGCAGGTGGTGACGAAGGTCGTGATGTTGACCTCTCCCTCCCTGACGTTCACCGTGCGGGGGTTGTCCGCCGTCGTGCAGTTCGTTCCGGGAACATCCAGGCTTACGTCACGATCGCCTGCGGGTAGCGGCTGCGTGGTCTCCAGTCCGTCCTCGGTGAGGATCTGGACCGGAGCCGACCCCTCGATAGTGAGCGTCGAGAATTCCGGGATGTTCGCACCGGTAGCCTCGGTCTCGACGACCAGTGTGCCCAGGGCGGGACCGTTGGGATCTGAGCTGCAACCCGCCAGACCGGCCAGACCGAGCGCAAGAATGACGTATTTCGCTTTCATGTTTTTCAGACTCTCAGGCTGCGGTTTCGATACTCGAGAGGAACGGTTGGCCCGCGCGGATCACTGCGCTCGCGGAGCTTGAACCCTATACCCTCGGTCTGCCACAGGGTTCGCGAAATCGTGGCCTGGTCGAGCCCTACTCGACCGCCACGAGCGTGCGAGACGCCTGCTCGTTGTCCCTCTCGACCGCGGCGGCGAGGCGCTCCGAGAAGTCGGGAAGGGCTGCCCTCACCCGCGCCCACGAGGACTGCTGAGGGACGCCCAGGGGATCATCCCGGTACTGCTGCTTCGCGATCCTCAGCGTGTCCAGATAGGCCTCGACGGCCTCGATCTCGGCGTGCCTGTCGTAGGGGATGCCGTTGAGCAGGGCCAGCGCGTTGTACTGCTCGATCGCCAGGCGTGCGTAGCGGTTGTAGGTGGCCAGGAGCGTGTCGAACGTCGCGTCGGAGAGCACCACGCCGCCTCGAGCGAGGATGGCGAAGAGCGTCTTCGCGATGTCCAGCGCCATGCGGGCGAGGCCGGTCTCGGTCTCGCCCTTGAGGAGCGGCTGGTGTTTGTGCTCGTAGGTGTCCGCGATCTCGACCTGGCAGACGCGCTCCACCGTCGTCTTGTCGAACACCTCGCCCAACAGCGAGATCTCGAGGCCCCAGGTGGGCGAGACCCGGATGCCGGTGGCGAGGCTGCGGATCAGCGCGAACTCGCCGGCCAGGGGATAGCGGAAGCTGTCGAGGTACTCGAAGAAGGGATGGGCGCCGACCACGCGCTTGAAGGCCCGAACCAGCGGCGTGACGAAGAGCCGTGTCACCCGTCCGTGCAGCTTCTCGTCGACCCGGGCGTAGAAGCCCTTGCTGTACTCGAAATCGGTCCCCGGGTGCGCGATCGGATAGACCAGCCGGGCGAGCATCGCCCGGTCGTAGTTCACGATGTCGCAGTCGTGCAGGGCGAAGTTGCGGACCCGCTTGTCGGCCAGCGCAAAGCCAAGCGCCAGCCACACGCCCCGGCCCTTCCCCCGCTCTGCCACGAAGAAGCCGGCCTCTTCGAGCTCGCGATACAGGTCGCGGATGCGAGGCCCGTCGTTCCAGAGGATCCGGACGTCGGTCGGCAGCTGCGACATGTCGTCCACCGCACGGTGGAATTCCTCCTCGCTCGCCCGGTCCAGCGAGAGCACGATCCGGTTCAGGTAGTCGGTCTTCTTCAGCTCCGCGACGATCCGCGGCATAGCCGGGCCCTCGAACTCCGAGTAGAGCGCCGGCAGGAGGAGGACCAACGGCTGCGGCTCGCAGTACCTCTTCAGGTCCGCTTCGAGCTCGTCGACCGGGCGGTGTGTGATATCCTGGAGGGTGGTGATGACGCCGTTTTGAAAGAAGTCCGCCATGATCCTCCTTGTAGGAGCTAGGTCTTACCGGCCAGGTATTTCCGCTCCCTGCGAAAGACCCTGGCCTGTTTCTCGATCTTGAACTCCGACTCCGCGTGATCCATGTCCAGCGTGCCGCGGTAGAAGGAGGCGGCGCGCAGGAAGAAGACCGACTTGAGAGCTTCGACGACGGACGCCCGCGCCCTGCCCCGTCCATTCCCGAACGAGTGCAGGAGATCGTACACGATATGCGACCAGAGGGTCGGCCCGAGCCGCATCCGGCCCTTCGCCACCAGATCTTCGAGCCTGCCGTTCGACTCCGGCGTCAGATACCGGGCCAACCGGTCCCTGGCCGAATCGTACTGGTGGAGCGCCGTGCGCTTGATGGCCTTGTAGTCCAGGGCGAGACCCTGGGGCTCCAACACTTCGATCCCGTCCAGCCGCGGCAGCCGGTGCGTCTGACCCGTGAGCGACCAGCGTTCCGGGTGGCGCACGAGATACGAGAACAGGGTGTTCACGACCTGGCTGAACATCGGGCCGAGCTTGGGAGCGCTGGGCTTATGCACCTTTGCGCCGAGCGTGGTCTGCGCCACGGCGAAGTCGCCGAGCAGGGCGTTCACCGTCATGAAGATGTCGATGCCGTACTCGAAGGTGCTCTCCTGCCACTTCCTTTCGAGAAGGTGGCTGGCAAACCTCACGGAGAATCCGAAGTCCCCTCCGATCGGCTGCCTGATATCCTTACCCAACAGGCCGTACAGAAGCGGATAGCAGATGTGGTTGGTGATGCTCCCATCGTACTCGTTCCTGGCATAGACGGGGGTGATATAGTCGTATCCCTCATCGACGAGCGGAGTCGCGAAATTTCGGATCCACTGGGGAGTGATGCTGATGAGGTCGGCGTCAACCGCGACGACGGCTTTCGCATCCAGGCTGGAGGCCGCCTGCAGCAGATTGTAGAAGTTCCGCCCCTTGCCGCGCAGGCCTTCCGGGGTCGAGATATAGACCTGGGGGGTGCGGCTGCCGGCCGTCAGAAAGGCCTCCCGCGTGCCGTCGGGTGAGCTGTTGTCGACGTTGACGATCACGCCGCGCATCCCATCGAAGTACTCACGGATCCCTACGTCGGCCTGACGCACGACGTGCCCGATGCTGTCGGCCTCGTTGTACGAGGGAATCCCGACGACGATGTCGGCAGGGGCGAGTGACCGCAGCTGCTGCTGGATGTCCGAGGAGTCGGGGGCCAGGAAGACGTCCCCATCAGCTTTCTTGGCTACCATGACTTCGCGCGTCCCATTCGCCTCATCGCTCCGGTCGCATCCTCGTTCTTTCGCGTTTCGCTAGGAGGAGAGCCCCGATACGACGTCCAGGAGCGCAGAGCTCCAACCTCGACTGCCGGGCTCCGGGGCGATAACCACATCGTCCCTCCCCACGTCCATGACCCTGCCGTCGGGCCGCGGAATCACGATCGGGCGGTCGACGACCTGCAGCATCTCCTTGTCGTTCGGGCTGTCGCCCAACCCCAGGCTCACGACCGGCTTCGGTCCCGAGCCGGCAAGGATCTCCTGCACTTTCCGCACCGCCCTCCCCTTGCTCTGCTCCGCCGACATCAGATGGTATAGCCGTCCTCCGGTCGTGATGGCCAACCCCCGCGCCGCGGCGTCGCGCTTCATATCCTGGAGCCGCTCCGGTTCCGCCATGAGAAAAGGCTCGGTAAACTCGCGTCGCCTCGCCCTCTCCGCATCCTCCAGCGGAAGGTCGGTCAGCTCGGCGATCTCCCGAGCCTCCATGTCGCCGAACCCCCGCAGGCCGTATTCCCCGCGCATCTCCTCCACGAAACGTCTGACCTCGTCGTATGGACGGCCGAACACGACTGCCCGGTAGCTTCCATCCTGCTTCGCCTCCGGGATGTCGAGCCCGGTCAGGCTGGACGGAAAGAAGGCGGCGGCACCATTCTCCACCACGAATGGACCGTCGATCCCCATCCGCCGCTGAAGGTGCTCGACCTCGGACCGGGTCTTGCTCGTGACGAAAACGAGAGCCCAGCCTTCGCGGGCGATCCGCTCGAGCGCCGGGCGGGCTCCTTCGTATGAGTAGTCCGCGTGGTCCAGCAGGCTGCCGTCGAGGTCTGTGAAAACCAGAATAAGCATACGCAACAGAAGATGGGCGATAGAAGAACGGAGCGAGCGAGATGAAAGTGGTCGTGGCCATGGACTCCTTCAAGGGGAGTCTTCGCGCGGACACGGCCTGCACGGCGGTGCGCGCCGGAATCCTGGACGCGCTTCCGGAGGCCGAGGTCCTCGTGTCTCCGATGGCGGATGGTGGCGAGGGCACGGCAGAGGCCGTGATCGCGGCGACCGGAGGCGCGTGGATACCGGCGCAGGTCATGGGACCACTGCCCGAGATGCGCGTGCAGGCTCGGTACGCCTGGCTGCCGGCCGGACGTTCCGCCGGCGAGGACCCGAACCATCGGTTCGCCGGCGACGGCACCGGCGCTCTCGTCGAGATGGCGGTGGCGAGCGGTCTCGAGCTTCTCGAGGAGAGCGAGAGGAATCCGCTCCAGACGACCACGTTCGGCACCGGTGAGCTCCTGGCCGCGGCCGCGGCGCGCGGAGCCGGCCGGCTCTGGCTCGCCATCGGAGGCAGCGCGACGGTGGACGGAGGCACCGGCGCGGCCATGGCCCTGGGATGGCGGTTCCTGGACGAGCGGCGCCGGCCCGTCGGCTTCGGCGGCGGAGAGCTTGAGCTCATCGCGCACATCCGGGCGCCCAAGCCGGACGGCCGGGCCCTTCCGCAGATCACGGTCTTGTGCGACGTGGACAACCCGCTGGTCGGCGAAGAGGGGGCGGCCCGGGTGTTCGGGCCGCAAAAGGGGGCCGATCCCGAGATGGTCCTGGCCCTGGAGCACGGACTCGCGGCGCTGGCCGACGTCATCGAGCGCGATCTGGGAAAGGATGTGAGATACGTGCCGGGTGCAGGCGCGGCCGGTGGCCTCGGGGCGGGCGCGCTCGCGTTTTTCGACGCGGATCTCATGTCGGGTGTGGACGCGGTGATGGAAGCCACGGGGCTGGAACAGGCGTTGTCGGGGGCCGACTGGGTCGTCACGGGCGAGGGCCGGTTCGACGAACAGTCGCTGCGCGGAAAGGTCGTGGCCGGCGTGGCCGAGGTCGCTCGCCGGTCGGGGGTGCCCGTGGCGGTGATCGCCGGATCCAGCACGATCTCCCCCGAGCGTGCCGCCGAGCTCGGGCTCGGCGCCCTGGAGGTCTCGGCGCCGGCGGGTCTGAGCTTCGAGGAGATCGAGGGCCAGGCCGAGGTGCTCCTTGCGGAGGCGGCTCGACGGTTCGCCGTGGCTCGGCTCGGGGAGTAGGCCTCCGGCAGCCCAGCCTCGAAGCCGGTTCGTGTCCTGCGTGCACGGCAACCTCCGGAGTCTCCTCGGCTCCCAAACAAGCCTCCCGTTGCCCGGTGCTCCCTGAGGCGCATATTCGGTGGAGTAGACCGACTCACCGCTTCAGGACACCGGAGGTTTTTCAGAGTGGACAGGCTCTTCAAGACGACGGTTCTCTCGGCCCTCGCGACACTGGCATTTCAGCCCTCCTCCAGCCCCGCTCAGGAGCCGGCAAACCAGCGCATGTGGTCCCATTTCCTGGCCGCGGCCGACGTCCAGGCCGCCGTGACTCGCGGGGATCTGGAGGCCACCAAGGAGCCTGCCACCTGGTTGGCGGAGTACGACGAGCCGGGACTTCCCGACGGAAGCGAGGCATTCGTGCGGGAGCTGCAGCGTGCCGCCGCACGCGCCGTCGAAGCCAAGACGATCGAGACGGCAGGAGCGGCCACCGGGCGCATCGTAGCGGCGTGCGGCTCCTGTCACCGAGAGTACAAGCCTGGCATGGAGCCTACCGAGAACATCGAGCCACCTGCCGGCGACGAGAGCGACGTCGCGACGCACATGGTTCGGCACGCCTGGGCGGCCGACCGCCTGTGGGAGGGCCTGGCTCTTCCTTCGAACGCTGCCTGGGAAGCCGGAGCCGACGTCTTCGCGGGCGCTCCGTTGGCGACCGATGACCTTGCCTTCGACAACCCGGAGGGAGTGCGGGCCCTGGAGAACCGCACGCATGAGCTGGGGCGGCGGGCCGGCCTCGAGACAGAGCCGAGCCTGAGGGCGCGGACCTATGGCGAGCTACTCTCGACCTGCGCGGCCTGCCACCAGATGACGGGCCAGCAGCCGGCGATCGAAAAGCTCAGCTGGTAGCTGGTTGCAGCGTTTTTCTGCCGGCGACGCTTAGAAGAACTGGTCGATCAGCACCGGATTGCCGTCCGGGTCCTCCAGCACGATGCTGCCCGGCCCGGTCGTGCTCTCGTCGACCTCGGTCATCACATCGACCCCCTGCTCCTTCAGCGAGCGCTGTATATCCCGCACGTCCGTGAACTCCTCGACTCGCTCCGTTCGGTTGTTGAGGCCCGGATTGAAGGTAAGGATGTTCTTGTCGAACATGCCGTGGAAGAGGCCGATGATCGACTCGCCGTTGATCAGAATCAGGTAGCTCTCCTCCTCCGAGCCGCCGGTGACTTCGAAGCCCAGCTTCTCATAGAACTCGCGTGATGTGTTCAGGTCCTTCACCGTGAGGCTGATAGAGAATGCGCCGAGATCCATCGGTGACTCCCTTGTCCGAGGCTGTTTGAGATCCTTGTCTGCGGGCGCGTCTATGGCCGCCTGAGCCATGCCGCCCGCCAAGGGTCGCCCTCAACCCTCCTCTTCGCAATGGACGGTGCCCGGCGCCATCAGGGTCGTCTGGACATGAACCGGTAGGTTGGATTTCACATCCCACGCGCCGGTGAGGCACTCGATGACGCCCGATGTCGCGTACGCATAGTAGGACCGCTCGCTGATCCAGCGGAGCGTAACCGTCACGCCGTCGCTCTCCCTGAAGTCCAGCTCTCTGAGGGTGAAGGCGTACACGCCGTACCGGACGAGGTGGGCGACCTGGTCCCGGTAGAGCCGCTCCAGGTCGGTGCGCAGCGTCCGCTCCGGGGCGATCTCCTGGGTCTCGGGCTGGCCGGGTGAGAAGTCCGCGCCGCGCGAGCAGCCGGTGAGGAGCGCGGCGAGCCAGAGACCGGCGGCTGCCGCGTTACGCCGAGTCACGCGCAGACCAAAGCCTAGAGGGCGCGGCATGGACTGAACAGACTCAGGTATCTCTGGACCGGACACCAGCTGATTCGAGAGCAGCAGCGAATACAGACCACGGCTGGGCTCCCGTCACCTCCTGGTCCCCGATGAAGACAACCGGCACCCCGCGGATCCTGCGCGTCATGGCGTTCCGCCAATCCTCGTCGACGGACGCTCTGCCCTTCCGATCGTACAGCGCAACCATGGCGAGATCGCGTGAGATACCCACGGAATCAGCGATGTCGACCAGGACGGCCGGGTCGGAGTTGTTGATGCCGTCCACCCATATGGCCTGAAATAGCGCCGTTCTGAGAGAGTCCAGAGCGTCCGGCACTTCGGACGTAACCCACGCGGAAATCCGCCCAGCTGATCGAAGAGCTCCAGGAGGCGGACCTTCTAGCTGGCTGCTAGTTTATAGGTTAGCCCCACTCGCCGGAGTGGCGGAACTGGCAGACGCGCCGGACTCAAAATCCGGTGGGAGCAATCCCTTGAGGGTTCGAGTCCCTCCTCCGGCATTCGTACAGATACTG
>CAMYMV010000024.1 GCA_947259585.1 uncultured Gemmatimonadales bacterium
GTCTTGCCCGTCGGATCGAGCGCCGAACCCGGCCGTACCGTGCCCAACCGCCGACCCCCTGCCGTCTGGAGGAAGCTGGTGCTCGACGTCGCGCGGACGGTCTGCGCCGACACAGGCGGAGCGAGACGAATCGAACCAAGTGTGGCCGCGGCAATCCACAGCGCGAGGTGCGACCACGTCCGAAGAGGCCGCCCCCGCCCAAGCTGTAGCCGGTCCTCCTGTCCTGGCTCGGGTCGCGCCGCATGAGTATTCATTCCGGAACCTGTCGTGGTCTCGATAATAGGAACCGCCGAAGCTTCACCAAATTATCGGTTGCACGACACTCGCGCCGCCTCGACGGGCGACCCCTACGGAAGGAACCGGGTTGAGAACTCACGAGCGCCGTGGCTTGAGCGCGGTCGGATGGCGGGTGGTCCTTCCACTTCTGGCGATGTTGGCCGGCACCGCGCCGATTCTCCGGGCCCAGGAGCCGAGCATCGACACCCCGTATCGGTGGATCGAGAAGGGGATGCGCTTCGGCGTCTCGCCCGGGTATATCCTGACCAGCCGGGGCAGCCTCGGTCTGGGCCCCGGACCGACGCCGACCGCCGCGGGACGCTTTCGCATCCGGGTGAGCAATCCGCTCTCGGTCGGCATCAATGTCACGTACGGCAACTCCGACCGCCGGATCGTGAACCCGTTCGCGCTCGGCGGCCCCGCCGTCATCGATACCGCCAACTCGAGCTGGCTGCTCGCGGAAGCTGCCGTCCAGTTCACCTTCACGGGCTCCCGGACGTGGCACGGGATCCAGCCCTACCTCGTGTTCGGCGGGGGAGGCATCTTCGGACTCGGCGAAGGGGTGAGTCCGCTCGTCGAAGAGCTCGAAATCGAGCGGTTCGTGTACGAGATCGGGTCGGCGCCCAGCTTCCTGGCCGGCGGAGGCGTCGAGTGGCTGATCTCCCGCACGGTTGGCCTGAGCTTCGAGGTCCGGGACCACATCTGGCGCCTGAAGGCTCCTGAAGGGTTCTTCGATCCGGATGTCCTGGAGATCATCCTGGAGAGCGGAGCCCCGGCACCGAATGAGAGCGAGTGGACGAACAACGTCGAGTTCAGCCTGAGCCTCTGGATCTACCCCTGAGGCTGCGGCTCCGCCGCACTACCCGGGTCATTGCGGTGGGCACCAGCTTCCGATGACGGAACTCGATCGCCCGTCCCCAACCGAGACTCCGGTCTGGCTCGAGCTCGACGGAAGGCCGTCGTGCACCTGGTTGTGCACGCCGTCGATGCTCGGCGCTCTCACATGTGGCTGGCTGAACGGAGAGGGGCTCATCTCGGACCGACGGGAGCTCCTCGAGCTCGAGGTCGGCGCCGATGGATTGTGGGTGAAGGCTCGAACCGCTCAGGAACGGCTTGCCATGCCAAGAACGCTCGCGTCCGGGCCTGACGATGCCTCGTTTTCCCTGGAGAGAATCTCTGAGGAAGCGCCGAGATCGGTCCCCGATGTGGATCTGCTCATCGCCTCCGGAGGGCTCCGGGATTCCTTTCAGGAAATGTATCGGCGGTGCCCGCTGCGAGCCTCTGGCGGCGGCCTACACTCGGGCGCCCTTCTGGTTGACGGCGAAGTCCTGTGCGTCGCCGAGGATGTCGGACGGCACAATGTGATGGACAAGATCATCGGTACCGCGATGTTGGAAGGCGTACCGTTGCGTGGCTCCCTCATTCTGATCTCGGCTCGAATATCGGCCGGGATGGCCGTGAAGGCATGGCGCGGCGGGGTAGGAGGGGTCGCCACCTTATCGGTGCCGACGTCGCTCGCCCGCGACATCGCTCGGCGGGCCGGCGTCTGGTTGGTGGGCCGATCACTCAGAGGAGCACCCTACGTCTACGAGCCAGCCGGGGAGGCTTCGTCTTGAGCGAGGTGCTCGGCGTCGTTCTGGCTGGTGGAGAGAACCGGCGGTACGGGAGCCACAAGGCCCTGGAGATCCTCGGCGACAAGCGCATCATCGACCGCGTCGTCGACGCCGTCTCCGCGGCGGTGGATGAGGTGGCGCTGGTGGCGAACGACTCGCGACTCTACGAGACGATCGGCCTGGAGGTTCGCCCGGATCTGATCCGCGGCCTCGGGGTGCTGGGCGGCATCTTCACCGCTGTCTCATGGGCTGCCGAGAAGAGCTGCGGAGCTGCACTCGTGGTAGCCTGCGACATGCCCTTTCTCAGCTCGTCGCTCCTGCTGGAGCTCGCGACACGAGCCGAGCCTGATGCCGTGACGCTGCCCGCGAGCCGGGGACCGCGAGGCTTCGAGCCGCTGTGCGCGGCGTACGGTGTCGGATGCCGGAAGGAGCTCGAGCTTGCGCTTGACCGAGGCGATCGAGCCGTGATCTCGGCACTGGCCAACGTCGAGACACGAATCATGCCCCTGGAGAGGGTCGAGATCTACGGAGACCCGGGCCTCCTCTTCCTCAACGTCAACCGTCCCGAGGATCGAAAGCGTGCGGAGGCGCTCTTGATCGCCGGCTTCCCCGAGGGGAGAACGGCGGGGAAGGGGTGAGGGAAATCCGGCACGGCCGCCGGGCCGACAAGGGCCTGGGACGGCCCCTCGCACTGTTTCTCCTTCTGGCCGCGTCCGCGCTGCCCGCCCAGCCGACGACGGTCGGCGAAGCTCCGCCGGCCGAGTTCACCGCCGTGCCGACGGCCAGCGTGGTTCGCCTCCGGGCGCGACTGGACGACCTGTTGGCCCGGCCTCCGTTCCGCCGTGCTCACGTCGGTCTGATCGTGCATGTGGCAGAGACCGGCGAGACCCTGTACGAGCGCGTTTCGGACAAGCGTTTCACGCCGGGAAGCACGGTCAAGCTGGCGACGGCAAGCGTAGCGCTCGAGGTGCTGGGAGCCGCCTATCGCTGGCAGACGCGAGTCCTCGCGGCGGGGCCCGTGGTCGAGGGCAGGCTTGAGGGAGATGTGTGGATTGTGGGTAGCGGCGATCCAAACCTCTCTCGAGAAGAGATCAGGGGAATCATCAGGCTCTTGCGAGCGGGGGGAATCCGGGCGATCGAAGGCGATGTGGTCGCGGATGACCGGGCTTTCGAAGAGGCACCCTGGGGACGAGGGTGGATGTGGGACGACCTGCACGTGAGCTTCTCCGGCGGCGTGAGCGGGTTTCAGCTGAGTCCGAACGACGTGGTGGCGCGTCTGATCGCGGGAAGCAGGGTTGGCGAGCCCGCGCTTCTTCGATACCTGGAGCCGGGACCCCGTCTCCCGATCCTGTCGGACGTACGAACGGGCCCATCCGGAGCGGAGGTGGAACTGCAGGTGCTGCCTCTGCCCGGGGGTGATGTCGGGGAGCAACGGATCGTCGGCCAGCTGCCTCGCGGACGGTCCTTCGAGCTCTCGCTTGCTCCCGCCCATCCTACGTTGTACGCCCTCGCGTATGTGGGAGGCGTGCTCGCGGACTCCGGAATTGCGGTGGGCGGCCGAGTGAGACGCGCGGAGAGGGATGAGAAAGAGCCGCCAGCAAGCGCCGCTCTCGGCGTGATCACCTCCGATTCTCTCGGACTCGTTCTCCAGGAGTTTCTGAAGCGGAGCGACAACCAGATCGGCGAATCGATCCTTCGCACGATCGGTCGAGAAGCGGCGGACGAGGGATCTTCCGAAGCCGGACTCGAGGTCGTCGAGAGAGTCCTCCGCAGGTGGGGAATCGAGCGGGAGGCGACGCAGTTGGCGGATGGCTCCGGCCTGTCACGCTACAACCAGGTCGCGCCGAGCGCCCTCAATCGCCTGCTGATCGTTCTCTGGCACCACCCGGCACGCGAGAATCTGATCGACGCGCTCCCGATCGCGGGAGTGGATGGGACCCTTGAATGGCGGATGCGAGGAACGGCCGCCGAGAACAACGCCCGGGCGAAGACGGGCTCGCTGGAAGCGGTGCGCGCTCTTTCCGGGTACGTGCGCAGCCGGGATGGGCAGACGCTGATCTTCACATTTCTCGTTAACGGCTTCGACGGGCCTGGATCGGCGGCGAGGGCCGTCGAGGATCTTATCGTAGAGCAACTGGCCCTCTTCCGAAGGAGCGCCAACTGAGATGAGCGACGCCGCGGATTGGCTTTCCTACGCCGAAGCCCTGGCGTGCATGCTGGAGCGATGTGGTCGCCTCGGCGTGCAGAGAATCCCGCTGGACGACTCTCTGGGCTTCGCCTTGGCCGAGGAGATCCGAAGCCGGGTAGACCACCCACCGTGGGACAACAGCGCGATGGACGGGTTTGCCGTTCGGGCGGAGGATCTCGACGCGATAACGACCGAAGGATCCGTGAGACTTCCGGTATCGGAAGAGGTCCCGGCCGGCGCGTTTCCGGAAGGACCGCTCCGGCCGGGCGCGGCCGTGAAGGTGACGACTGGTGCTCCGGTGCCGGATGGCGCTACGGGAGTCGTCCGCGTGGAGCACACCGACGGAGGGGCCGGCGGAGAGGTGGAGATCCGGGAGGCGTCGGACGCGAACCGTAACATCCGGCGAAGAGGTGAGGATGTGACGGTGGGCACCCCGGTGATGAGCGAAGGAGCGGAGGTCACGCCGGCGGCGATCGGGATTCTCGCATTGGCCGGGCACGCGAGCGTGGCGGTCGGCCGTCGCCCCAGGATCGCGGTCCTCGCCACGGGCGATGAGCTCGTCGACCTGGACGAGATCGAAGAAGCCGTCGCAGGCCGAAAGGTGATGAACTCGAACAGCCACGCGCTCGCGGCACTGTTGCGGACGGCCGGTGCGGAGCCGGTGCTCCTCGGGATCGCACGCGACGACCGCGATGACACCGCCGCCAAGATCAGAAGCGGCCTCGATTGCGACGGAATCGTGACGACCGCGGGCGTCAGCGTCGGCGAGCACGATCAGGTAAAGCAGGTGCTGGCCGAGATGGGCATGGAGCGGATCTTCTGGCGGGCGAAGATCCGGCCCGGAAGCCCGATCGCCTTCGGCATTATGTTGGGGAAGCCGTTCTGGGCCCTTCCCGGCAACCCCGTCTCCGCGATGGTCACCTTCGAGGCCTTCCTCCGCCCCGCGATCCGCAAGCTCGCCGGCCACGCGCGTCTTCACGTCCGCGAATCGGCCCGAGTGCAGGAACCCGTCGTCTCCAAGGCCGACCTCACGCACTTCTTCCGAGTGCGACTGGAGCACTCGCCCGATGGCCTCTCGGACGCCTATCTCACGGGGCCGCAGGGATCGGGGATTCTCTCTTCGATGACGGCGGCGGACGCCCTGCTGATCGTTCCCGAAGGAGTCGAGAAGCTCGAGCTCGGAACGGTCGCGGAGACGATCCCGCTCGGCCCGCCGCCCAACGCCACACTCGACGTCGGCTCTGGCGGAAAGACACGGATCGGCCGGGAGCGCCCCAGCCCGTGAGCCGCGTGAAGCTGCTGGTGGGTACGAGGAAGGGGCTCTTCCGAGCCACCTCCAGCGACGAGCGCGACGACTGGGAGCTGGAGGGACCCTTCATCGAAGGCTACGCGGTGTACCACGCCATCCTGGACCCGCGCGATCCCTCCCGCGGATACGCTGCGGCCAACCATATCGTCTGGGGAAGCCACGTCTACCGAAGCGAGGATGGCGGCTCGAACTGGGGGCCCACTCCGGCACATCCGGCCTTTCCGCCCGGGAGCGGACACTCGGTGAAGGCGATCTGGCACGTCGCTCCGGGTGGCTCCGAGTCGCCGGACGCCGTGTACGCCGGCGTCGAGCCCGCCGCTCTGTTCGCCAGCCCGGATCGGGGCGACTCTTGGGAGTGGAATTCGCCTCTCGACGACCACCCCTGTCGATCCACGTGGCAACCGGCCAAGGGCGGATTGGCTCTCCACTCCATCCTCGTCGACCCCCGGGACTCGCGCCGCATCTACGTCTCGCTCTCGGCCGGCGGCTCCTACCGAACCGATGACGGCGGGCTGTCCTGGAACGCGGTGAACCGGGGGGTACGTGCGGATTTCCTTCCGGAACGCTATCCGGAGGCCGGCCAGTGCGTGCACAGCGTCCGGCTGCACCCTGCCCTGCCGGATCGTCTCTACCAGCAGAACCACTGCGGCACCTACCGGAGCGATGACCGGGGAGAGAGCTGGCAGGAGATCGACGAGGGGCTACCGAGCGACTTCGGGTACGTGATCGCGATCCACCCGAAGGACCCCGACCGAGCCTGGGTCATTCCGGAGGCGAGCAGCCACATGAGATCGGTGTGCGACGCGCGCCTCCGGGTGTACGAGACCGTTGACGCCGGAGTGAGATGGGCGGAGCGCTCGTCCGGGCTGCCCCAGGTGCACGCCTACGTGTCGATCCTGCGTGAGGCGATGGACACCGATGGCCTGGATCCCTGCGGCGTCTACTTCGGTACGTCGACGGGCCACCTCTACGCCAGCCGCGATGGGTCCGAGTGGACCGCGATCGCCGCACACCTCCCGAACATCCTCTCCGTGACGGCCACCCTCGACTGAGCGACAGCACTCGTCCGAGCTAGGCCTGGCCTCGCTCCTCCGGGTGCCATCGGACGATCGCCGCCCCGCTCGTGTAGCCACCGCCCACGGCGGTCAGAATCACGTACGTGGGGCTCGGAAGAGGACCGTGCTTCCCTCGAAGGACCTCGTCGAAGCCGATCCCGACGGAGCCCGCCGAGTTGTTGCCGTACCGATCGATCGTGTGGACCACGCGCCCGTTCGGCAGGTTCAGCTGTTTCTCGAGACCGCGAGTAATCCGGAGGTTGGCCTGGTGAGGTGTCACGTAGTGGATCTGATCCCAATCCAGATCCGCCTCGGACACAGCCCGCTTCGCGGCGTTCGCCATCGCGTTGATGGCAGCTCGAAGCACATGGGGGCCACCGCCCATGCGCAGCTTCGGGCTTCCCTCCCAGTCCCACTCCCAGCCGCCGCTCCGCATGTTCAGGTGCTCGTAGGAGTAGTCGGCATCCAGGAAAGGCGGGGTGATGACCTGCCCGTTGTCGCCATCGGAGCCGGGAGTCAGCACGGCCGCACCGGCCCCATCCGCGAACAGGACGGCGGTCTTCGGATCGTCGTAGTCCGTGACCCTGGAGAGCGCGTCGCCCGACACGACCAGGACGTTCCTGGCCATGCGACTGTTGATCATCGCGTACGCGTTGGCGATCAGGTAGACAAAGCCGGCGCAGGCCGCGTTCACGGTATAGCCGGTCACCTTCGGGATCCCGAGCATGGATCCGATCGTGCAAGCCATGTTGGGGACGGTGTCGGAAGGCGACACAGAGGACGCGATCAGCAGATCGATGTCCTCAGGTCGCATCTCCGCGTCAGCAAGCGCCAGGCGGCAGGCTTCCGCACTCAGATCTTCGGTGGTGGCATCCTCCTCCCAGGGAATCACTCGGCGCTCACTGATGCCGGTGACCTGAATCGACCAGGCGTCGAACACCTCGGCAGGCGACAGGGAGTCGGGATCTTCGACCTGCCGCAGCGCGGCGCGAGCCCGCTCGACATCGAAGGCGCTTTGTATCCCCTCCTGCTCGTAGAGCTGGAAGTTGTCGAGAATGTTGTCGGGCAGATAGCTACCGGTGCCGACGACCTTCACTACGAAAGGCGCGCTCGTCACTCGCCGTCCTTCTCCATGGATGAGGCTTCGGGATGCGCCGTACCGGGCAGAAACGGCGCACCGGATTCCGAGCGAAGATAGGGGCGGATCCGAACGGGCTCAAATGAGCCGCGGGGGAGAAGCCGAGGTTGCCGGTCGATGCGAGCGGCTCGCGGCTCGACCGCTCAGCGGATGACCGGGCTAGAAGGGTGGCTTCTGCTGGGGCGCGTTGTAGCGGTCTGGCATCCCGTCGGGCTGGCGCGGAAAGTCCATCGCCCGCCTCACCTCCGCCGCCGCATCGGTGGGCTGGTACCCCTGCCTGATCCAGCCGCGTACTTGGGCCGGAAGCCCCAGGACGTCGTCGTTGTCATGCCTGCGCGTCGCGGCATCGAGGAGGAGGCTCTCGGCCTCGTAGGGCGGCACGCCCGCGGCCACCAAATCGCCCAACGCCACCATCGAGGCGGTCAGGTGGTCGTCTCTAGGGTGCACGGCCGCCACGGTGCGGACCACGTCTTCCGGAACGCTGCGGCCCAGCACGTCCGCCGTCGCCTCGAGGGAGGTGATGGTCGCCCGCTTGCCCAGGATCTCGTGGGCCTGGTCGATTCTCTCGGCGTACTCCTCGAGCGCCGCCAGCAGCCGATCGCCCCTGACGCCCTTCACCGCCCCTTCCGCGGTATGCTCCAGGAGCAGCTCGGTCGGGAACCCATCCCAGCGCGGCTGCATGATGAACGCCTCCAGGTTGGCCGCCTCCTCCGCTGGGTACCCGGAAAGGACATCAGCCAGATCCGGTGTCTGTGGGCGCAGCGGCGCGGGTAGCGCCAGCAGGAGGAGGATGGCGCCGAGCGCGCCGAACCCGTGACGCGATCGAAGTCGATCGCTTCTTCCGGCCCCACCGGACGGGGCTTTCTTCGAAGGGGTACTCATCACCAGCACTCCAAGCTCAGGTGCGGCCTCCCTCGGGGAGAATGGCCAGCACGGCGTTGCGATTCCCGAACCCATCATCCGAGTACCGCTCGGCGTGCGGATCGGTCACCCACCGAGAGCCATCGAGCACGAACATATACTCGTAGACGCCGGGATTCACCGCCAACCGGGCCGCCCAAACGCCATCACCGTCCGCGTCCTCCAGCTCCAGCGGGGCCCAGCTGTTGAAATCACCGGCGATCGCGACCGAGGAAGCCGCAGGCGCCTCGAGGAAGAGCTGCACGTATACGGTTTCGTCTTCCGGCGCGCCCGAGAGCCCGCCGGTCCACGGGAGGGCGATGGCCAGCGCAAGCACGGCCAGCGCCGCGAAGGCCGGCGCCGGCGCCACCCGGATCGTCCGCGGTTGCATGAGCCACCCGAAGCCTCGTCGCCACGCCGGGACGCTCGCGACCTCCACGGCCTTCAGCACCCGTGGCTCGAGCCACGCTGGAGCGCCGTGGACCGCGGTCATCCGCACGTCTTCGAGCAGCGCTTCCCAAGCGGCCGCTTCGGCTCGCAGCTGATCCGGGAGCTCCTCGCCCGTCAGCTCGCCATCAAGATAGCGCTGGACATCTTCATGCATCTCTGGTGATCTCATCTCGTTCACGACACGCCTCGTCGCCGCCGACCACGGGGTCCGCGGCTCATTGGTTCATTGGGTATAATAGCTCTCCAGGAGACGTTGCAGCTCCTCACGAGCCCGGTGCACACGCATCTTCAGCGCCGGTACCGAGACCTCGAGCTGTTCCGACATCTCCTGGTAGGACCAACCTTCTATGTGCTTGAGCACAAACGCCTCTCTCTGATCGGCCGCAAGCCGCTCGAGCGCACCGTCGATTCGACGCCGGATCTCGGCCTGCTCCGCCACGGCGAGCGGGCCGGGCTCATCCACCCGAAGCCCGCGCACCTCGTCCAGCGGCTGCTCGCGCCGACGTCGACCCTTCACCTGGTCCTTGCACAGGTTCGCGGCGATCCGGAACAGCCAGCCGCCGACGCGATCCGGGTCTCGGCAACTCGCGAGACTCCGGTAGCCGCGCACGAAGGTCAGCTGCACGATGTCTTCCGCTTCGTCGGGCCGCCCCGTCATACGCTCGGCGTACCGAAAGAGCACATCCTGGTACCGACGCACGAGAACGCCGTATTGATCCTGCCGGCCGTCTAGCACCGCCCTGACGACCTCTGCGTCGCCCGGTGACTGTGCCTCGGACCGGCTCGTGAAGCTCTGTTCGGAACGCTGCTCGCGACCAAACGCGCGCTCCTCGCCCTGTCGGTCTATCTAACTCTCCGTTCCGCCGTTAAGACGACCCGGGTGGGGTCGTCGTCACACCCAGGGCCCGCTGCAGGACCCGCCTTCCGGGATTCGAACGGGATCAGGTGGACCGCTTCCGGCGGCACCGTCACCACAATCTCCTCATTCACCGTCAGATCCAGCATCTCATAGGTGCGCACTGGTAGCTCGATCTCCATTCGGAGTTCCCGGGATGATCCGCGTGCCTCTGCCTCCAATGTGAACGTCGGGCCGCGGAGCTGTCGAGAACGCAACGTGGCCAGGATCGAGTTGCCTGCGAGCTCTCTCTCCCCCGAAGGCGCCCTCGAGACGATGAAATCCTCGGGCCTGACACAGATCCACACCGGGCCTGGAGCCTCGACCCCCGTTCGCCAGACGGCCTCCAGAACGAGGTCTCCTGCTGCGACCACCGCCCGTCCCGCCGCGACTTCGCGCACGGTACCCTCGAACAGGTTCCTCACGCCGACGAAGCGCGCGACATCGAACGTCGCCGGATGGCGGATGACGGCCAGAGGATCGCCCACCTGCTCGATGCGGCCATCACCGATCACTGCCATCCGAACCCCCATCGCGCAGGCGTCTCGCAGCTCGTGTGTGACGTATACCACGCAGAGGCCGAAGGCCGCCTGGATGCGCTTCACGTCTTCGTGAAGACGCTCCCGCATGTTCGTATCCAGGGAAGAGAAGGGCTCGTCCAGCAGGAGGATGCGTGGTTGCTGCATGAGCGCACGAGCGAGGGCCACCCGTTGTTGCTGCCCACCCGAGAGCTCGCTCGGATATCGGTCCTCGAGCCCCCCAAGCCTGGTCACCTCGAGAAGCCGCTCGAAGCGGCCGGCCGCGTCGGGTCCGTCCCCGGCGAACAACACGTTCTCACCGACCGAGAGATGGGGAAACAGGCTGGGCTCCTGGAAGACCAGGCCCACGGGCCGCTCCTCCGGGGGCACCACCTTTCCTTCACCGAAGACCGTGGCGCCGGCCAGGCTCAATCGACCCTCGTCGGGATCGAGCAGTCCGGCGACCACCCTCAGAAGCGTGCTCTTGCCGGCACCCGACGGCCCGAAGAGGGAAAGGATCTCCTGGTGAGCATCCAGATCGGCGGCGAGCAGGAAATCACCCAGCCGGAGGGAGAACCGTGCCTCGATCAACGGACCCTCGGCGCGCGGCGCCTCCGGAGCGACGTCGGTCGCCTTTCCGGCACCACCCGGCGCGTCGCGTGCCGGGCCCCTGAGCCGTGCGACGTCTCGACCGTTTCGCGTCTGCGCCTCGAAGCGCTGGGCCAGCAGCAGAATCGCCGCTGCCAGCGTCAACGCCACGAGGGCGACCGGAAGCGCGGCACGAAGCCCCCGTCCCGTGAGCTCCACCCACAGGTGAACGGGGAGAGATCTCGGATGGTAGGCCAGAACGACGGTCGCCCCGAACTCGCCGGCGGCGCGCATCCAGGCCAGCGCGAGACCGGCGAGAAGCCCGTAGCGGGCGAGCGGCAGGGATATCCTGCGGAATACCTCGCCGTGTGTCCTGCCCAGCGTGGCACCGACCGCCTCCAGACGCGGATCGACGGCGCGGAACGCCGCTTCGGCCGTCAGAACGACGAAGGGCGCCGTGATGAACACCTGAGCGATGACGATGCCGCCGATCGCGTTGACCAGGGTCCAGCCGGCGCTCTCGAGGATCCCTCCGACCAGACCGCCGGGACCGTACACGTTCAGCAGGAGCACTCCGGCCGCCACCGGAGGCAGGACGAGCGGGATGAGCACCAACGTTCGTACCAACCAGGGAAACCGCACCCGATCGCGCGCCAGCAGGTACCCGAGCGGCACGCCGCCGAGCGCGGCGAGGAGGGTGGCAAGCGTCGCACTGGCCCCCGAAACGGCGAGCGATCTGGCCAGCCCCGCCCTCTCCACCTGCCGCGCCAACTCCCCTCCGTCCACGTCGGGCAGAAAGGCGAGCAGCGGAAGCAGGAACGCCGCGAGGAGCGCGCCCGCCAGCACGGCGAACGTCGCCTGTAGCGTACTCCACCCGGGCGCTCGACGAGCAGGTTTCTCCACCATGCCCTGAGGATGCCGTTCGGGCGCCTCGCCAGCCACCCTCGCTCGCCGGAGGGTGTGCGAGCCCGCGATTTGCGAACTGCCGGCCGGCCGGCCAACCTACCTTCGATACCCTCTGCCGGAGTCGACCAGGTGCGCATCGAAGACCTGCCCACACCCGCGTTGTTGCTGGACCTCGATCGGCTGGAGTCGAACCTCCGGCGGATGGCGGAGCGCGCGCGTTCGCTCGGCGTCGCCCTTCGTCCCCACATCAAGACCCACAAGTGCGTGGAAGTCGCCGAGCGGCAGCAGGCACTGGGAGCCTCGGGAATCACCGTATCGACGCTTTACGAGGCAGCCGTATTCGCGCGCCATGGGTTTTCGGATCAGACGTGGGCGTTTCCGCTGAACCCGAGCCGGATGGGCGAACTGGCTCCGCTGTGTGACTCGATCCGGCTCGGCGTCCTGGTGGACTCCCTCGAGGCCACGGAGTGGCTCATCGACGCGGGTATCGGGGCTCCGGTCTGGATCAAGGTGGACTGCGGCTATCACCGGGCAGGCGTGGATCCGGAGGGCCCGCTGGCCGAGGAGATCGCTCGGTCATTGCAGGCCGCCACGGACTTGGAGTTTGCGGGTCTCCTGTCGCACTCCGGACAGGCTTACGACGCCGGCTCTCCGGCCGAGATCGGGGTCATAGCCGAGCACGAGCGGGCGGTCATGTGCACCCTCGCCGGGCGCTTGAGAGATGCGGGAATCGAGGTCTCGGGGGTGAGCGTCGGATCGACGCCTGCGATGTCGCAAGTGCTTGATTTGATAGGGGTCACGGAGATTAGGCCGGGCAACTACGCGTTCTACGACCGAGATCAGGCGTGGCTCGGATCCTGTTCGTACCGAGATCCCGCTCTGACCGTGCTCACGAGCGTGGTTTCCGTTCAGCCGGGAGCGGCTCACTCCGTCGTCGATGCGGGAGCTCTCGCGCTTTCCAAGGATCCGGGGCCGGAAGCGGCCCCACCGAGCATGGGCGAGATCTATGAGGACTACGCTCAGGGCCGGCTGGCGACCGGGTCGAGGGTGGTCTCCCTCTCTCAGGAGCACGGAATCGTCAACGCACGCCATCCGCTCGGTACACGCCTGCGCGTACTCCCGAATCACTCCTGTCTAACTGCATACAATTTCAACAGTTACTGGGTAACGAGCGGCGACGAGATCGTGCATCGATGGAAGATCTGGTCGGGCCGCGAACCTCGCCCGGAAGGCCCCGCGATCCAGCCTCTTAGCAGCTGAAGCAGGCCGACTTCCAGGCCCATTGAAGCTGCCGCACGGACGCCGCGCACGATTAGGCACACCGCTTGCTGCCTTCCACTCCCTGATCGAGCCCTTCGCAACCGATTTCGGGGCGTCTCGGCGGCATTGTGCGGGTCTTGCCGTCTTCCCAGCGAGGGCGCGGGGCGTGGCACGTGGACGGTCCGGATAGCGATATGCAAAAAAGAGCTACTTACAGCGGACCCTACTCCCTGATATTCGCGGCCGTCACAATCATCGTCGGCGTCGTCGCCCTGGTGCGTAACGACAGCATGATCACCATGGCGGTGGCGATCCTCGGCCTGTACATCCTGCACCTCCTCAGCCTGCGTGCCCTGACCCGCAACGCGGCAACCGAGAGCGGATCGACGCGATCCACTCGCACAGACGAGGCCGCTCGGACCAGGCCCGCGATGGCGGAGTCAGGAGCGAAGCCGAAAGCCGCGGCCCGCCGCCCGCTCGACGTGGTCGCCCAGGCGAGCGACGTGGTCGTTCAGGCTAGCGATGCGACAGAGGCCGAGAGTGCCGATGGGCCCGTGTTCTTCTCGCGAGAGTCGGGGTTCGTGCGGGAGATCGGCGAGCGTTCGATACCGTCGCGACAGAAGCCCGAAACGGAGGACTCGGCCTGGATGGTCCAGGGATCGAGATCGGAAAACGAACCGGAGTTTCTGCCGGCCGACAGTGAGGTGACGATGCCGGATTTCGTAGCCCCGAAGAGGGCTTCTGACGTGAAAGAGACTTCCGAAGTGCCGATTCCGAGGAAGTTCGCTCTCGGGACCGTGGCGATCATTCGCCGCGCCCTCGATCCGGCAAAGGTGGCGCGAGTGCTGGAAGAGCAGCGCAAGTTCCCCAAGAAGCGCTTCGGCGAGATCGCGGTCGAGTTGGATTACATCACGGAAGCACAGCTGGTCGACCTCCTTGAAGCTCAGAAAGCCGGGCTCTTCACTGAAGAGGAGATTCAGGGCGCACGCCAGAGTCTCGAAGCGTTCCGTCGGAACGCTTCTTCCGCCGCGATTTAGAGGCCCGGCGGCCAAGGCCGGGCCGAAAGCGACCTCGGCATCCGCTCTCGATCGCCGAGGGGCCAGCTCTCCGTCACGAATCCGTCCTCCGTCAGGATCTCCCCTGCTTCATCGCCGAGCAGGAAGGCGATAAATTCGCCCCCTGCGGCCAAGTCGCGTGCGTTGAGCGGTACCGTAGCGGCATACGCGATGGGGGCGCCTCGAAAGTCACGTCCGTCGGCAGTTCGATGCTGCAGTCTGCCCAGGGCTTCCGTATCACGTGGATCACCCTGCCCGAGCTTCCGGGGCAGCCGGACGACTCTCAGGTCGTGCGCCCTCGCTTCTGCCAGGTAGAAGACACCGGCGTCCAGGCTTCCGGTTTGAACCCTGGCACTCAGATGCTCCTCTGGAAATACGCTCTCGCTTCCGGCCGGCCCGGCCAGGAGGCCCTCAACCAGCCTCGGAAGCCGGTAGTGCTGCTCGGCGAGCCGAAAGGCGAAGAGCGTGCGGTAGCCCTTGGGGTCCAGGTCGGGATCGGTGCGGCCGAGCCGAAAACCATCGCGAAGCGCCACCGCGTGCCAGGCCAGCTCCCCGCGTCCGGCGCTGTCCAGTGCCGACGCGAAACGGCTCTCCGACGAATAGGCGATCACGATCTCGCTCCGCGCGAAGACTACGGCCCAGCCCGGGTCATGGGGACCGAGTAGCCGAAGGGTGGCGGGATCGGCCGTGATGTACACGTCGCGGCGCCACACGCCCTCGCGGATGAGGTGGGCGCCGGCCACGGAGCCTCTCGGGTCTCCGCGCACGGCCCGCCCGCTCCTTTCACGAAACCTTTGCTCGAGCTCGGTCATCGTCGCGGTGAGCGACGCAGCGTACGTCACGTCCACCGCATCGTTCTCGCCGACCACCGGCCGACAGCCGGGCCCGCTGGCCACGGACAGCGCCGCCACCGAGATCCCCACTCGCAGGACCCCCAACAGGGCCTCGTTCCCCGCCTCTTCATTCATCCTCGACTCGGTCCCGGATCGCGCGGCGGTAGTCCGCGGGCGTGTCGATATCCACCGGAGCCTCAAGGTCGATGTGGACCGGTAGGAAACCGAGTTCCCGGCGGTCGAGAACCGCACTGAGCCCTCGGTCGCCCTCGCCGTCCTGGAGGAGGGGGAAGAGCGAGCGATCCACGATGACGGGGTGCCCGGGGCGGTCGCGATAGACGGCTCGCGCCACCGGCTCTCCACCTCGCCACGCGTCGGCGACACGGCGGATGACGGCCGGAGACACGCCCGGCTCGTCGCCGAGGAGGATCACCGCGGCCTCCACGTCGGACCGGGCCGCCAGGCGCCGAAACCCGGCGGACAGCGAGCCGGCGACTCCCTCTTGGTAATGCGGGTTCTCGACGAGCTCGACCCTCTCTTCGGCCACAGCCGCACTGACCTCCTCGGCCCGATGACCGACCACGACCACGATCGGCCGGAGACCTGCCGTTAGCGCGGCGCGCACCGACGCGCGAACGACCGTGATGCCGTCGAAGGGGAGAAGGAGCTTCGAGCCGCCCGGATGCCGGACGGAGGCGCCCGCCGCCAGCACGAGACCGGCGATGAGGCCCCGATCGCTCACGTTATACCGTGCTGAACCGCAACGACTTCGGCGAGGATGGCGAGGGCGATCTCTTCGGGAGTATCCGAACCGATATCGAGACCCACTGGCCCGCGGACCCTCGCGATCTCTGACTCCTCGATGCCCCGATCGGCCAATGCCTCCCGACGGAGCCGCTGGGTCCGCTTCCCACCGATCTGGCCGACGAAGCGGCATCCGGCACGCAAGGCGGCCTCGAGCGCGGGCAGATCGAGCTTACGGTCATGAGCCAGGACGACGACGCTCGCGAATCGGTCCAGGCCCACCTCCTCGAGGCCTTCATCCGGCCACGCCTCGAGGACGCGAGCCGCGTCGGGGAAGGCCTCCGGGGAGAGAAAGGCGCCGCGTGGATCGATCACGAACACCTCGAAGCCGACGAAGGCAGCCAAGTGGCAGAGAGAAGCCGCGACGGGAGAGGCCCCCACGATCGCCAGACGCGGCGGCGGGAGCACCGGCTCCACGAAGACGGCGGCGGATTCTCCTCCGTCGGCGACCTCGAGAATGCCCGTTGATCCGGAGTCGAGCAGAGGCCTGGCACGCTCGATGAGGCGCGCACCGCCCGGGTCGGATTCGAGGGTACCGACCGGTGCGGCACCCTCGGCGGCCAGCAGGCGGCGACCCTCCAACCGTCCGGATATGCCGGTCATCAGTATCGCCGGACGGGAGCGCTCCAGCGCCTCGTGAAGGGCCCCCCAGGTCGGATCGTCGGCGACGTACCTGTCGGCGAAGACCTCTATCTCGCCGCCGCAAGCGAGGCCGACCTCCGCCGCCATCTCATCGGTGATGCCGTAGCTCAGCAGGCGGGGCTGTCCACCGGCCAGAATCTGCCGCAGGTGCTCGTGCAGGTCCCCCTCGATACAGCCGCTCGAAACCGAGCCCGCCAACTCGCCGGCGTCGTTCACGGCGAAGCGTGCTCCAGGCCGGCGAGGGGCGGATCGCTGAGCTCGGACGAGCGTCGCAAGACCGGCTGGCACTCCCTCCCGACTCCAGCGCTGGAGCGGTTCCAAGATCTCCAGCAGGCTCATCCTGCTCATCGCGGCAGGTCGTCGAGAGGCTCTAGCGGGCCACGCTGCGGCCGTCGACGTGCTCGCGGCGGCGGGTCATCCCCCGGCGCGGACCCGGCGGATCTCGGCCGCCAGCGCGGGAACGACCTCGAACAGGTCGCCGACGAGGCCGAAGTCCGCGACGCCGAAGATCGGTGCTTCGGCATCGCGGTTGATCGCGACGATCGTCTTCGCGGTCCTCATGCCGGCCAGGTGCTGGATCGCTCCACTGATTCCGACGGCGAAGTACAAGCTGGGCGAGACTACCTTACCCGTTTGTCCGACCTGCTCGGAGTGCGGGCGCCAGCCCGCATCTACGACCGCGCGGCTGGCTCCCAGCGTCGCATCCTCGCCCAGCGCCTCCACGAGGTCCTCGAGGACCGACCAGTTCTCCGGATCCTTCATACCTCTCCCGCCGGAGACGACGATGTTCGCTTCCGAAACATCCAGGGCTTCCCGATCCCCCGTCTCGATCCCCGTCACCCGCTGAGCCGCGGGCTCGCTGGCGATCTCCACGACCTCGACGGACCCGCCGGCGGGGCGTTCTCTTGGTCGAAATACGTTCGGACGAACGCTGATCAACGCCGGCGGCTCCGAGAACTCGACGGTGGCGATCGCCTTGCCGGCGAACATCGGTCGAGTCACCACCGGCCGGCCGTCGTCGACGCCCACCGAGACCACCTCCGTCGCCAGCCCGCGATCGAGCCGAGCGGCCGCCCTCGGGGCGAGGTCCTTGCCTTGGGCGGAAGCGGGAAAGACCACGGCGGCGTACGCCTCCCGCCCGACCAGATCCTCGCAGAAACGGACCGCAGCGTCGGCCGCGTAGCTGGAAAATGACGGGTCCTCGGCCACGAAGATTCGATCGGCCCCGTATCGCCCCAGATCGGCGGCCCGCTGCGCCATTCCGGGCGGGCCGAGCAGAAAGACGTCCACCGATCCGCCGAGCTGCTCGGCCAGATCTGCGCCGGCCGTCACCGCCTCGGACGCCACCGGGCGCAACTCTCCGTCCCGGGTTTCGGCGTAAACGAGTACTCTTGCCATCCTATATCACCCTGATTGGAGCCTGACCGGGACCCGGCCTCAGATGAGTGCCCGATCGCGAAGTCGGCGAACCAGCTCCGGCACCGCTTCCTGACCTTCGCCGACGATCTCCCCCCCGGCCCTCGGCGGCGGCTCTTGCAGCGACACGATCCGGACCTTGGCCTCGGCAAAGCCGATGTCCTTCACCTCGAGGGGCTTCTTCTTCGCGGCCATGATACCCTTCAAGCTGGGATAGCGCGGCTCGTTCAACCCCTTCTGGGCACCGACGACCGCCGGGAGGTCGAACTCGACGATCTCGTGCCCGCCCTCGATCTCCCGGTGCGCCACCACATGCCGTCCCTCGATCCGGAGGTCCACGACGACGCTGGCGCACGGCAATCCCAGCAGCTCCGCGACCATGGCCGGGACCTGCATGTTGTCATCATCGATCGCCTGCTTGCCGAAGAGGATCAGGTCGTACTCCCGGCCGGCGATCTCCTCCGCCAGGGCCCGTGCGATCACGAGCCCGTCCGCTGATTCAGGCGAGGCGAGCAGCACGGCTTCGTCCGCTCCCATGGCAAGGGCGGTGCGCAGGATCTCCTTCGACTCTTCCGGCCCCACCGAGAGTACGGTCACGAGGCCGTCGCTCGCCTCCTCCTTGAGCCGGATCGCCCTCTCGAGCGCAATCTCGTCGTACGGATTCATGACGTACTTCACACCGGCCGGATCGATGCCCGTGCCATCTCCGGCGATCCGGATTCGAGCTTCGCTGTCGGGCACCCGCTTGATGCAAACGATCGACTTCACGTTTCGGCACGCTCGTCTTTGATGGTGTCTGCGTCTTTGATGGTGTCTGCGTCGGTGCGCCGAGGAGTCAGAGGATCTGGATCTCCTCGATCTCGTCGGAGGTCAAGGAGTAGAGACGATAGGCGATCAGGTCGATCATCTCGTCCGTTACCTGCAACTCGCGACGGATGCGCGAGTGGTGGCCGTTGCCCGAGATCTTCGCGTTGCGCAGGCCGACGAGCCGCGCCGCGAGCCAGAGCAGGAAATCATGCGCGACGTCCCGGTGCTCGCGCTTCCGGTCCGGCTCACCGCTCTCGCCGCTCGGCAGGAGCGCGTCTATGAATGCGAGAAGGCCGGGAAAGACCATCTCGGTGAGCTCGCGATCACCGATCATCTCCTCGTCGGTGGTCTCCTCCCAGCTCAGCTCGTTCCAGTACAGCTCGCATGCCTCCTCGAACAGGTGCTTCCGCGACGCCGGACTCGTTCCGCGAACGACGACGTCGCGCGGCCCGACGTTACGGCCCAGGGCACGTCTCAGGGCGCGCAGTCGCTCGGTGACGAGGGTTTCGGCTGCCATCCGCATTCCACCTTCCGGCAGAGCGGTTTCGGGGAGCGCGGAGAGTTGTGCGTCTTCGGGCATCGGAGTTCTCCTTGTGACCTCCATCGATCAGTCCGAAGAAGATGAAGGTCGGGTCGCGGGAGAACAAGCCGGAGAGGGAAGCGGGCGCAGCGTCACGGCGAAGAGAGCTCAAGGTCCGGCCAGGCGTCGGAGGGTCGCCAGGTTGCGTCGGTCGGCCGCCACCGGATCCTCACCCTTCGGCGTCTCGAGCACTCGCGGAACCGAGCGGAGACGGGGATCCTGCATCAGGTGGCGGAATGCCCCCTCTCCCAGCTCACCAGCTCCGATGTCCGCGTGCCGGTCACGGCGGCTCCCCAGCGCGCCGAGCGAGTCGTTGCAGTGGATCAGCTCCAGTCGGCCGAGGCCGATCACCTCATCGAAGCGCTCCACGACGGCGTCGTAATCACCTCGGAGATCGTAACCTGCCGCGAATACGTGTGCCGTGTCGAAGCATACGCCGAGCCGTGCTCGCACCTCCGCCGGCTGGCCATCGATCAGCGCCGCGATCTCCTCGAAGCGGCAGCCGAGCGACGAACCGGTTCCGGCGGTCGTCTCGAGGAGCACACGGGTCCGGCCGGGCACGTCCCACACCACCTGTCCGATCAGCTCCGCGTTTTGCCGCAGGGCGGAGTCGCGACTTCCGGCAGTCGCGTTGCCGGGGTGGGTGACGAGGAACTCGAGGCCCAATAGTTCGCAGCGCTCGAGCTCGGCTCGGAAAGCTCGCACCGACTTGTCCCGAAGGAGCCGGTCCGGCGTCGCGAGGTTGATCAGATAGCTGTCGTGAGAGGCGGCCACGACGATCCCGGCCTCACGGCGAGCGCGATCGAACTCGAGGACGGCGTCCGCCGTCAGGACGCGCTCCGCCCACCGCTGTGGGGACTTGGTGAACAGCTGAAGGGCATCGGCTCCTAGCCGCCCGGCACGAGAGGGCGCCCGCTGGAGCCCACCGGCCGTCGAGACGTGAGCTCCGAGCGGCGGCAGCGACGGGTCTCGAGCGATGGGTCGCGCGTTCGCGCCTATGGCCGGGGCGGTGTCCGGTCGGGAACGGTCCGCTGCTCGGCAGCGGGAGGCGGCCGGCGGTCACGAGGGATCTGGTTGTTTCGGCGCAAGTCCTGGCCGCTCTGTCGCGCTTGCTGAAGGAAGCGCTGCCTGAGCCACAGGAAGCGCGCCCGCTCCAGTGGCGCCATGAACTCGGAGAGCCGGCGTTGCTCGTCCACGTTGATCTCCGCCTCCCGGACCTGCGTTCGCATCACCTCGTCCAGCAGTTGCGCCACCCGCTCCTGGTCCACACGGTCGCCCCGTGCCACCTCGGCAAGCTCGCCGAACAGGGTACGGCGACGCGCCGCGAGGCCCTGACGCTCCTCCCGGCTTCGCTGGAGCGTCGACCTCAGCCTCTCGGCGCGGCTTTCATCGAGATGGAGCGCCTGAGCGACTCTCGCGGAGAAGCGATCCGTCAGCTCGGCCGCATTGGCTCCCTGGCCGGCCTCCTGGGCAAGCGCGCGGCCGGCCTCCAGGCCGCCCAGGAGCAGGAACGCCGTCAGGACACGGAAAGCGATGCCGCGAAACGGAATCACAGCTCCAGCTCCTCGGAGGGCCCGTCCAATCCGTCCAGATCGTTCAGGTCCTCGCCCTCGAGATCCAACCACGCCGGCCCACCGGCCCCTCCGAGCGCAGCACGGAGATCCGTCTCGCCCGGACGCAGCTCCGCAAGATCCGTCTCCCAACCGGCGAGCGCTTCGTCAGCGGACCAGGTGCCCTCGACCTCTCCGTTCGTCCGGCTCGCGAGCCAGACCGCATAGCTCGCGAGCACGACCGCGATGCCCGCCGCGGCACGCCACGAGCCGGCACGCCACGCCGTACGGCCGGGGGGCGGAAGAGGCGTGTAAAGACGCTCCGCCTCGGAGGGCTCCAGGCGGGGCTCGGGCGCCGCCAGCAGTGCCTCCAGGAGCTGGAGCTCCTCCCCGCACGCCGCGCACGATGCGAGGTGGGCCTCGACATCCGCCCGTTCGTGGTCGGAGAGCCGGCCCCTCACGTACTCCGGCAGCCGGTCCGTGGCGTGGAGCTCGTTAACGCTCCGATCCTCCAAGCTCATTGCACTCCTCGTCGTGCTCGGGGCCGCGTCTCTCGGCCACGGTTTCCACTCCGAAATGTTCCCTGAGCTTACGGATGGCATGGTGATAGCTCACCCTCACCGATCCCTCGCTCGTTCGCAGCGCCCTGGCGATCTCACGGTACGTTAACCCCTCGGTCGTGCGGAGGATCAACGCATCTCGCTGCTGGGGGGGAAGCGTGCGCGCGAAAACCAGGGCGCGCTCGGCCATGTCGCGGCGCGCCACCCCCTCATCGGGCCGGTTGCCCGCCACGACTTGATCGGCTCTCTCGATCGCCAGCTCCCGGCGCCGCGCCTGCCGGCGGACCCAGTTCGTGGTCTCGTTGATGGCAATCCTGGCGAGCCAGCTCCGAAAGCTCGACTCGCCCCGAAACCGGCCGATGCCGGCCGCCGCCCTCGCGAACGTCTCTTGCACCACATCCAGCGCCGCCGCCCTATTTCCGGTCGTGCGCACCGCCAAGCGGAAAACAAAATCCGCATGGCCCTCGTAGAGATACCGCCAGGCCTCCTCGTGGCCGCGGCGTGCTTGCTCGACCGCTTGTGGCTCGTCTAGCATCTGTCGCAGCCATTAGAAAGACCTGTACGGTTCCGCGGGCCGCCAGCGTACCCACGGGCCCGTCGATCGTTGGACGGCGCAGGACGGCTAAACGTTAACGCAACGTTTGCACGACGAGGCCGCATCGTCCAGCATGTCGGGAGAGGCGGTAAGGGAAGCCGGCCCCCGACGGGGGTGTCCAAGGAGCGGGATGCCGGCACCCGCCCGGCAGGTCCGTCAGAGAGTCTAGGGAGAGGAAGAGATGAAACGCGAGTGGTTCGTGGCCGCCGTGTTTGCGGCCGTGTCTCTGGCTTCGGCCGTTCCGGCGTCGGGCCAGGATAGGGATGTGACGGTCGTGGGGTCGGATTCGGTGCGTCAGGTGACTCTCGACCAGGCCGTCAGGATCGCGCGCGCCCTCAACCCGGAGCTCCGGGTCGCCGAGGCGAACGTGGATGTCGCCGAGTACAACCGGCTCGACGCGTGGGGGAACTTCCTCCCTACCTTCGACGCGGGATTCGGTTACACGAACTCGAGCACCGGTCGCCTGGACCAGACGGGGCAGGCGATCGTTGCGACTAGCTACTTCTTCCAGCTGACGGGACGCTACAACCTGTTCGAAGGCTTCAGGAAGTTCACCCAGCTGAACAGCGCCCAGCTGGATCTGAGCGCTCAGCAGGCGAGATTCCGGCAGGACGAGTTCTCGCTGCTCCTGGCCGTCAAGCAGGCTTATTACGACGCGCTCGCCTTCCGCGACCTCGTCGCCGTGGAAGAGGACCGGGTCGAGCGTCAGGAGCTTCAGCTGGAGTTCGTCACCCAGCAGCTCGAGCTCGGCCGATCGACGCGATCGGACGTCCTCCGGTCGCAGGTGGACCTGAACAACGCCAAGATCGCCCTCATCAACTCCGAGAACGAGTTTCGAGCCGCCACGTTCCAGCTCGGACGTACGGTCGGCCTCGACGGGAGGGTGGCGCCATCGCCCGAAGAAACGCTCGCGGCGGATCCGCTCGGGCTGACCCGGGATGAGGCGTACAGGATAGGACTCCGGACCGCCCCCTCGGTGGTGAGTGCCGAAGCGGCGGCGGAAGCCGCGGCGTCCCGGGTATCGACGGCGAAGTCGGCCTATCTGCCGAACCTCAACTTCTCCGGCGGGTGGGCGTGGGCGAACACCGAGTTCCCGCCCCAGAGCCGCAGTTGGAGCATCGCCCTGACCGGATCCTACCCCCTGTTCAACGGCTTCAACCGCGAGACGAACGTGTACAGGGCTCAGGCGGCGGCCGACGCCGCCGTCTCCGAGCAGAGGGGCGCCGAGCTGCAGCTCATCGTGGACCTGGACGCCGCCTACAACACGATCCAGGTGGCCACCGCCTCCGCCGAGCTGGCGGAGCAGAGCGTGGAGCTCAGCCGTGAGGACCTTCGAGTCAGCTCGGAGCGCTACCGACTCGGCCTGGCAACCATCCTGGATCTCCAGACGGCCCAGATCGCGCTCTCTCAGGCCGAGGTGGACCTGATCCGACGCCGCTTCGAGTACCAAATCGGCGTGGCTTCGCTGGAATCTCTCCTCGGCCGCCGGTTGCAGGAGCTGGAATCGGCCGCCCCGTAGCTTCCCGGGCTTCCTCGTCCCTCGCTCCACGAATCGTGGACGGTTGAGGCACGCAGGGAATGTTGAGGGACGAGTGGCTGTCTAAGTGGGGATGAGCCCGGAGCCTGTCTCACGGGTTGAACCTCTTTCCCAAGACGTGGTAGTATCCTCGGCCATGCTTAGAATAGCCTCATCTCCTTACCCGACTCCCCTGGCCATTTGCGCGGTGCTAGCAGCCGCCTGCGGCCAGAGCCCCGCCAGCGAATCCGTTCCGGAGTTCCAGACCGCGGTCGCCGAAGTGCGCAGCCTCGTATCGAGCGTGGTGGCGACCGGGACGATCGAGCCCATACGAATCATCGATGTGAAGTCCCAGGCTTCCGGCGAGATCCTCGAGCTCGCGGTCGAGCTCGGTGACTTCGCTCGGCAAGGGCAGCTTCTGGTGCGCATCGATCCGCGCGACGTTCGGAACGAGTTCGACCAGGCGGAGGCGGACCTGGAAGTCGCCCGAGCCCGCTTGCAGATCGCGGAGCGGCGACTGGCGCGATCGCAGGCGCTCCACGACTCCTCCATCGTGACCGCCGAGGAGCTCGAGACCGAGATGCTCGAGCACGCCAATGCGCGGGCGGCCCTCGTCCGTGGCGAGGCGAGCCTCGAGCTCGCGACGGACCGGCTCAACGACGTGGTAGTGCGCTCTCCGATAGACGGCACGGTTGTGGAACGCGAGATCGAAGCGGGCCAGATCGTGACCTCGACGCGCGAGGTCACCGGCGGCACGCTCCTCATGCGCATGGCCGACCTCTCCGAGGT
>CAMYMV010000025.1:0-10311 GCA_947259585.1 uncultured Gemmatimonadales bacterium
GATGGCGTGGATTACGCCTCCATCACCAAGGTGGCGGATCTCTTCGGCCGCAAGGGCGGCATCCACCCGGACTCGCCCTTCACGTAGAGAGCACCGCGCTTCCAGGTCTGCCGGCTATGCAGGCTACTCCCGGGCCCGAGATCCCGCGGGGCGCGCTTCCCACGTGGGCCGAGCTGTTCAGTGGGGGCATGAGTGGGGTGGCTGTCGGGTTGGGTACCGTGGGCGACGTGCTTTGGCTCGTCGCCTACGTTCTCATCATCCGGAAGGCCTTCAAGGATCGCACGTACGGCATCCCGCTGCTCGCGATCTGCCTCAATTTCACCTGGGAGTTCTGGTTCGCGGTGGTCGAGCCGCCAGCGAGCCGGATCGCCCATGCCACGCACTTCCTCTGGCTCGTGCTCGACGTCGTCATCGTGTGGCAGCTCGTGCGGTGGGGCAGGAAGGAGCAGGCGATCCCGGAGGTCAAGAAGTACTTCTACCCGATCCTCGCCGTCACCATGCTCGCCGCCCTCGTCGGGCAGGTGACGCTGAGCCGGCAGCTCGCGCACAACACGATCTTCCCGGACGTCGAGGGGAGCGGGATCGCCTGGATACTCAACTTCATCATGAGCGTGCTGTTCATCTTCTTCTACTTCGCGCGCCGCGATCTGAGGGGCCTCTCCTACGGCGGCGCCTGGGCGATGATGGTCGGCACGGCGATGGTGGCGGTGGCGAACGTTCTCGTCTTCATATCCACTCCGATCGTCGACTTCGAGCTCCAGATGCGCAGGGCAGGGGGGGCGTGGGAATCCCTGGGCATGGTCGGCTCGAACACCGTGCACGTTCAATTCTTCTACTACCTCTTCGTGAGCCTGTTTCTCGTGAATGGGCTCTACGTCTACCTCCTCCACAGGGCTCGTCGGAAGCTGGCCACGGGATCTCCAGCCTAGCGAATGTCTGACAGCGACCGGCTCTCCATCGCGGTTGTCGGCGCGGGGTTGGGTGGTGCCTTCGCCGCCTATCTTCTGGGCAGGGCGGGGCACCAGGTGACGGTGTTCGAGAAGCGACCCGATCCGCGCCGAACGCCGGCCGGAGAGGGCCGGTCCATCAACCTCGGGATTTCCCAACGAGCGTTGGACACCCTCGCGGGCGCCGGGATGAGCGCGCCGTTGGCCGACATCTCGACCGCGATGCTGGGTCGGCTGATCCACGGCTGCGGGGGTGCTCTCGACTTTCGGGCGTACGGAGAGAGGGACGGAAGCCCGGCCTCGCTGGTTCTGACGCCGAAAGAGCCGGTTCACGCGGTGCAGCGCACCGCCCTCGCCGGGGTCCTCGTCGAGGCGGCGGATCGCGAACCGGACGTGGAATTCCGCTTCGAGAGCACGCTCCGGTCGGTCGACGTCCTGAGCGGCGCCCTGGAGGTCGAGCGCAGTCCCGACGGAGAGCGGGCCATCGTGGAGTCCGAGCTGATCGTCGGGGCAGACGGGGCGTTCTCGACAGTCCGGCAGGCTATCAAGGCAACGTCCGAATTCGACGAGCGACTGGAAGAGCTCGAAATCGGCTACAAGCAGCTCACGATACCGCGGGCGACGGACGAGGCGGAGCCCGAGGCGGAGCGGCTTCGCACGGATGTTCATCACCTTTGGCCCCGGGACGGCATCGTTATGACCGGCCTTCCGAACCCGGACGGATCCTTCACCGCCACCCTGTTTGCCGCCCGCGACTTGCTGGAGTCCATCTCGACAGCAGAGGAGGTGCGGGCGTTCTTCGGCCACCAGTTCGACGACGTGGCCCCGCTGATGCCGAGGCTCGAGGAAGAATACCTTGCCCGGCCCGCGAGCAGGCTCGTCACGCTGGGTTGCTCGCCGTGGCGGGCGGGCAGGGCGGTGCTGATCGGGGACGCGTGTCACGCGTTCATGCCGTTTTCCGGCCAGGGGGCCAACTCGGCGATTCTCGACGCGGCAGCGCTCGCGGCGTGCCTGGAGAGCGAGGCGCCGGTGACAGATGCCGGGCTGGAGGCCTACGAGTCCGAGCGGAGACCCGAGACCGATGCGATTGCTCACCTCTCGAGCGTGATGACCCCGCTGATTCTCTGGCTGGCCGAGCCGCTCATGAGTCCGGCAGGAACGCGCTGAAGGTGGCGACTCCCAGCGAGGCGCGAATCAGACCGGTAGCCGCCTCCAGCCGTCCCTCGCTCATCCCCTCCAGTCGCCGCTGCACGCCCCCGACGCCCGTGTCGCGGAAGTAGTCTGCGGCCACGCGGCCGGAGAGCGTCGCGATGTCTCTCGCGTCCGCTCGGGCCGTGAAGCGCGGCACGTCGAGATCGGAGAGAGCGGCGATTTCCGCCTGCTTGATCGATCGCAACGCACCGGGATCGGAGGCGCGTGGCCGCGCCGCGCCCTCGTCGAGCAGACGAGTGGGTCGCATCAGGTGCCGCACGCGGAGGCGGCGAAAGGCCGAGAGCGGCCCGTCCGGGGCCGCCAACCGCCGGCGCTCCCGCGCCATCGTTCTATAGGTCGATGAGAAGCCGGAAACGACCTCCTCAACGTAGCTGCCGACGTGGATCATCTGTCCGTCACGCAGGAGCCGGTTCTCGGTCGAAGGTCGTGCCCGGTACTCTACCGTCATCTCCATGGCGTCGGTGTTGATGGCATCGAATCGCCAGACCGCGAGGTCCCGCTCCGACCCCACGGAACCCGTGAGGGCTCCAACGTCGTAGCGCTTTCCGTCGAGTCCACGCTTCCGGAGGGTGAGGATTCCCGTCAGCAGAAGTGCCGCGTCCTCATCCGAGTCGAGGTCGTGCTGGACGATGGTCTCGAGGTCGATCAGCACCGGTTGGGCGCCGGCGGCGATCAGGTTTCCAGCATGACAGTCCGTGGCACCGAGCAGCTGGAGCACGGCCAGCAGGCTGCCGGCTCGGCGGTAGAAGTCACGTACCTCCTCGCCCGTCTCGCACTCCGAGGAGGCAAGCCGCTCCATCCAGCCGTAGCCCGATCTCGTGAGAATCGCCGGAACTCGAAGATCGGTGCCCCCATCCCGGCCGTTGAGCCACGAAAGCAGCGCGTAGAAGGAGGCTTCGGGGCCGAGGTACCGCGGCTTGTACACGATCCTCGTGCCTGAGGAAAAGCGAATCCCGTGGACGGTGCGGCCACCATCGTGACGATCCGAGAGGCCGGGCTGCAGCTCGGCTACATGGCCGAGATCGCGACCGGCTCCGAAGGTGACCTCGAGTGCGCTCCAATCGGCGGCCAACCGTTCCAGCAGCTCGGCCGACGATTCGATCCAGCGATCAGCCAGAGCCGCCGTCAGCTCTGCCCAGACCGGGAACTCCCGCCTCAGTCGGGCCAGGCCGTCCCCGAGCGCCTCACCGACGTATTCCTCGAATACGCGGGTGGAGTCGGGTTCGAGATCTGAAGTATCTGAAGCACACGTGGCGAGGTGTCGCGCGAAGTCATCGAAAAGCAGCGGTGCCGAGATGGTGGCTAGCTGGCTCGCGAGCTCTCGCGAGACGCCGTCCCACGCTTCCGTGGAGAGAAGTCCATCGGACCGGGCAGCCGTGCGCCGAACCAGCTGTTCACGTGCGGATTCCACGAGAGGAATCAGCAGGGACTCGAACGCCAGCGGCTCCGACGGGGTTGCGCTTCCGCCTTCACACCGGGAATACTCGCCGTTAATGACCAACACCTCTCAGGGTCGGGTCGCGATCCGGAAGCGAGCTACAGGCGCGTGAAGCTCCGGAATCTAGTTTCCGAGCTCAGACGGCGGCGCGTCTTCCGCGTGGCCGCAGCTTACGCCGTCGTGGCTTGGCTGGCGATCCAGGTCGGCGAGGCCACGTTCCCTGCCTTCGGCATCCCCGACTGGGCGATGCGGCTGGTCGTCGTGCTGGCCATCATCGGCTTCCCGGTCGCGATCGTCCTGGCATGGGCGTTCGATCTGACGCCGAGCGGTGTGGAGCGCACCCTGCCGGTCGGCAACGGTAGTACCTCGGCGCCGCAGCCAGGAGCGGAATCCGAAGGCGCAGCGGGCACCTCGTCAGGCGGGAAGGCGGCGACGACACCGGCGCCGGAGCCCCTTCCACACTCCATCGCCGTACTCCCGTTCTCCAACCTGAGCGCCGAGCCCGAGAACGAGTATTTCAGCGATGGGATCACGGAAGACCTGATCGCCCATCTGGCCAGGGTCCGGGACCTCAAGGTCATCTCTCGCACGTCGGTGATGCAGTACAAGCACCCCGAAGAGACCGCACGGGAGATCGGTCAAAAGCTCGGTGTAGCCACGATTCTCGAGGGTAGTGTCAGGAGATCGGAGGGTCAGGTGCGAATCGTGGCACAGCTCATCGATACGCGCACCGACCACCACCTGTGGTCGGAGACCTATGATCGCGAGCTCAAGGATATCTTCGAGATCCAGGCCGACGTAGCCGGGCGCATCACGGAGTCTCTTCGTGCCGAGCTCACGCCGCGCGAGCGGCAGCAGATCACCGCCGCTCCGACGCATGACTTGGCGGCGTACGATCTGTACCTGCGAGGGCGGCACGAGTGGAACTTTAGGACGGATGCGAGCCTGTCGAGAAGCCTGGACTACCTGCGGCAGGCGGTAGCCGCGGACCCCGGCTTCGCGCTGGCCTTCGCCGGGCTCGCCGATTCCTACCTGACCCTCGGCGTCTATGGCGCGAGAGCACCGAAGGATGTCATGCCGCAGGCTCGGATGGCGGCGGAAGCGGCGCTGCAAATCGACGGTGAGCAGGCCGAGGCCCTCACCTCGCTCGCAAGCGTTCGCGGCGTCTACGAGTGGGACTGGGAGGCGGCAGAGCGGGATTTTCGGCGAGCCATCGATCTCAGCCCCAATTACCCTGTGGCGCACCACTGGTATGCAGCCAACCTGCTCATGCCGCTACGCCGATTCGACGAGGCTCGGGCAGAGTTGACTCGGGCCGTGGAGTTGGATCCACTGGCCCCGTCGATCGGGGTCAACTTCGCGATCCTGGATTTCTTCGGCGGCCGGTACGAGGCCGCTGCCGAGCGGTGCTCGGAGGTCATCGAGAGCCACCCGGGCTTCTGGTTGGCGTATTACTTCCTTGGCCTGACCGAGCTGGAGGCCGGTGCGGAGGAGCTCGGAGTGGAGGCGCTCGAGAAGGCACGGGATCTGTCTTCCGACAGCGTCGACTCGATCGCCGCCCTGGGCTATGCCCATGCCCTGTCCGGTCGAGAGAAAGATGCTCGAGCGATCCTGCGTGAGCTGCAGCGGCGAAACGACCAGGGCTACGTGTCGCCCATCCGCTTTGCGCAGGTGCACCTGGCTCTCGGGGAAACCGACCGCGCCTTCGAGTGGGTCGAACGAGCGGTGGAGGCTCACGCCGTCGGCCTGATATGGTTGGATGTGCAGCCGATATTCCGCGAGCTTCGCGAGGATCCACGCATCCAGCCAATCCGCGGCCTGGTTTTCGCCTGACCTCCCGGGCGTCTATCCAGAGCGGATCTTCCTCTTCTTCCCCTCCTGGTCCACCGCCACGTACGTGATCAACGCCTCCGTCACCTTGTAGACCTCCACATCCTCGGGCCGGCGTTGCGCGTAGACCTCCACCTCCACGGCGATGGATGTCGTCCCGACGCGGACGGCCTCTCCGTAGAACGAGACCAGATCTCCTATGGCCACGGGATGCTTGAAGACGAACTCGTTGACCGCGACCGTCACCACACGCCCCCCGGCGCTACGCTCGGCTACGATCGCGCCCGCGATGTCCGCCTGGGACATGATCCAGCCGCCGAAGACGTCGCCATGGATGTTGACGTCCGCGGGCAGGGGGGTCACCCGAAGTGCAGGGTCCCTGTCGGGCAGGTGGTTTGAGTCGGTCATCGGTCACCGTCTGGGGTTGGCGTTGCCGAGCTGTGTTGGCGTGGTCGAGCGGCCGCCACGAGGGGTGCCTCGCGAGCGGCCCGCCAGACAGGATGAAGACGCTCGCTGCGGAGCGCGACCGGTCCGGTTGGCGTCGCAAGGAAATCCCCCACAGAACGTCGGGAGTAATTCCCGATTTCGCTGCCCCTAACACCGCCGTAGCCTTTTACTTATGAGCACCATGGCCATATCGACCGATCTCCGGGAGAAACTGATCCGCATCCGGCGGGAGCTCCACCGCAGGCCGGAGCTCGGGAACGAGGAGTCGGAGACGGCTCGGTTGGTCTGCCACCACCTCGACGAGTTGGGCCTTGCGTATCGGGATGGGGTGGCTGGGCACGGCGTCGTCGCTGAGATCCCCGGGCGCGTCGACGGCCCGAGGGTCGCTCTCCGGGCCGAGCTGGACGCGCTCCCGATCCAGGAAGAGACCGGTCTGGACTTCTCCTCCGAGGTGCCCGGCGTGATGCACGCCTGCGGCCACGATGGGCACATGACGATGCTGCTCGGAGCGGCGGAGCTGCTGCGCGACGGAGACCTTCCGCCGCTACCCGTACGGCTCGTCTTCCAGCCCGCCGAGGAGCTCGGGTCGGGGGCCCGGGAGATGATGGAGGCCGGCGCGCTCGAGGACGTGGAGATGATCTTCGCCGGCCACCTGGACCGGCATTACAGGACCGGGACCATCGTCGTGAGTCCCGGCACCGTGAACGCCGCCACGGACGCCTTCTACATCGAGATTCGCGGGCAGGGCGGCCATGGCGCGCGCCCGCACGAGAGCACGGATCCCGTCGTCGTAGGGAGCCTCATGGTGATGGCCATCCAGACGCTCGTCTCGCGTGAGGTGGACCCTGCCTTCCCCTCGGTCGTCTCCGTGGGTCAGTTCGCGGCCGGCACGGCGCCCAACGCGATCGCCGGCGAGGCCCTTCTCACCGGTACGATACGGGCCCAGCATCCGGAGGTGAGGGAGCAGCTCAAGAAGGGCGTAACTCGTATCGCGACCGCGATGGCCGAGCTCCACGGAGCGGAGGTCTCGATCGAGCTGAGGTCCGGCACGCCGCCGCTCAACAACAGCCGAGAGATGACCAGGCTGGCGCGGAAGGCCGCCGCCGAAGTCGTCGGCCGGGACAACGTCAGCCGACTGAGGATCGCCAACATGGGTGGCGAAGACTTCGCCTACTTCCTGGAGGAGATACCGGGCTGCTACGTGCGCTTCGGCTCCCAGGTGCCGGGCCGTCAGGGCTTTCCGGCTCACAGCAGCCGCTTCGACTTCGATGAGGAGGCCCTGCCGACCGGCGCGGCGTTCCTGGCCACCGTGGCGCGAAGAGCGGGCCGCGCGGTCCTGGCGCAGGGGGAGGCATGATCAAGGTCCGGCTCGCCCGGGACACCGACGCGCCGGCGATCGCGGAGATCTTCCGGGCGACCTACGGCGCGGCGTACGCCTATCCGGAGTTCTATGATCCCTACGAGTTGAAGCGACTCATCTTCGCCGACGACACGGTGGTCGTCGTCGCCGAGGAGGTGGACGGTGGCCGCGTCGTCGGCACCGCCTCCGTCCTGGAGGAGAAAGGAGCCTACACGGACCTGGGGGGCGAGTTCGGTCGGTTGGCCGTGCATCCCGACGCGCGCAACAAGGGCGTCGGACAGCTGCTGATTGAGAAGCGCCTCGAGCTGGTGAAAGACCGCTTGCACGTGGGAATCATGGAGGCGCGGATCGTTAATCCGTACTCCACGAAGATCGCGACGGCGCACGGGTTCACGACCGTCGGCTATCTGCCGGGCAAGCTGATGATCGAGTGGCGAGAGAACCTGGCGCTCCTCGTTCGCCACTTCGGGGATGCGCTCGAGCTCCGACGCAATCACCCCCGAATCATCCCGGAGGCCTACCGGGTCGCCAGCGCCGCGCTGAAGGCTTGCTCGCTCCAGTGCGATGCGGTCGTGGACGAGGAGTCGGCGTCTTATCCGTACCGAGACGACTTCGTCCTCGAAGAGCTGACCACGGAGGGGTACGCCGCGCTTCTCCGAATCCAGCGCGGTCGAGTGAAGAGTCGGCATGTCTTCGGCCCGATGCGGCTCCACTACGGCTACTTCAAGCTAAAGGCGAAGGACTCCCACTACCTCCTGGCGAAGGACAGGGGCGACATCGTGGGAGCCATCGGCTATACCCACGACGAGCGTGAGGGGATCGTCATCGTCTTCGAGATGATTTCCCTCCAGAACGACGTGATCCGTTTCCTGATCACGGAGCTCCTGAGGCGGTGCGAGACCGAGCTGGGCGCCCAGTACGTAGAGGTAGATGTGAGCGCGTATGCCCCCCGAATGCAGCGCACCTTCCTGGAGTTCGGGTTCCTGCCCGTCGCCTACGTGCCGGCGCTCGTGTTCCACAAGGTGGAGCGGCTGGACGTCGTGAAGATGGGGCGTCTGTACGCGAATCTGGATACGAGCCGCGAGGTAGCGATTCCCGAGGTGCAGCCGGTGGCCGATCTGGTGATAAGGACCTTTCAGCGAAGGGAGATCGAGCCACGAATCCGCGAGGCGATCGATAGCATCGACCTTTTCAAGGGTCTGAACGAGGAGCAACAGCAGCGGGTGGCCGGCTTCTGTGAGCCACAGCGCTACGCGCCCGGAGAGACGATCTTCGAGGCCGATGCATCGGCCGGTGAGATCCACCTGGTGCTCTCCGGAGAGGTGGACGTCTACGTGGGGCATCCACGGGCACAGGTCGGGAGCGTGGGGGAGGGCGAGTCACTCGGCGAAGTCTCCGCGCTCTCCGGGGTGGCTCATTCGGCCTCCGCCGTCGCCAGAGACCAGGTCGAGACGGCGGTTTTGTCCCACGAGTCTCTGGAGAGCCTCATCCGAAGACGTCCGGACGTGGGCGTCGTGCTCTACCGGAACCTGGCGACCGGGCTGGGAGAGAAGCTCCAGCGTTCCGACCTGGCGCTGCTGGAGGAACAGGGAGTCGCCGCGCTGCGGCGGTCACGGCCGGGAGCACCAGGGCGAGACCGACTTAGGACCTAGGTCTTCCAGGGCCCCGACGTCTCGAGGCCCGGCACCTCCGGTCGTGGGCCCGGCCGCCGTGGCATCTCCTCGCGGGTGACGCGCGGCGCAAGCCGAGCGTCTCACTAGTATGGCGACCCGGTCGCGGCCGTGACCAGACTCCGCCCGTGATCCGGGCTGCCAAGAAGATCCGATGCGTCCTCGAAGGCTGGGAGCCATGCTCACGAAAAGCACGCTCGCAAAGCGCCTGGCGATCCCCTTCGCGGCGGCGGCTCTCGCCGGTTGCGGCGATGACTCGACGGGGCCGATCGCATGCACCGAGGAGTTCCGCTACGGGATCACGATCGAGGTCAGGGATGGCGCGACCGGGGCGGGGGCGGCGGTCGGTGCGGAGGGCTCGCTGACCGAAGGCTCCTACGTCGAAGAGCTGATGGTCTTCGGCGAGGACACGATGTTGGGCGCCGGCGAGCGCGCGGGCACCTACGACGTTCTGATCACCAAGGCCGGCTTCGAGGACTGGACCGCGTCCCGGGTCACCGTTACCGCCGACGAGTGCCACGTGCACCCCGTCGGTCTGCAGGCGAACCTGGTGCGCGAGCCGAACTAGAGCCTAGGGCTGGAGCGTGTCTCCCACCGCTCCCTCCTGGTCGCTCCGCGGCAGGCCGAGCGCCGGCGCGTCGCCCGCTTCGTCGGCTGCTTGCCGTTCCCCCGAGACCTCGACGGCTGCCGAGCTGTCCGCGGCCGCGGAAACTCCCCCGGATGCTCCCTCGATTATCGCGTCAGGCTCCGCGGCCGATGGCCGTCCTGTGGCCGGAGCCTGCGTCGCTTTCCGGACGCCTCGGAATGCCGGGTCGTCGATGAACGGCTCGTAGCCGGAGACGCCGAGGGTGATCGTGTCACCGACGTCCACCAGCAGGTCGATCTCCGCGACACGCTCGCTGAAGGTGGCCAGGACGGCCCCCTGCACGGCGTCCACGGTCAGCAGCAGCCGCCCCTCTTCCTGCCGCTTGCCCAGCACCGGTCCCTCCAGCGTCGCTCCGCCCCCACCCAATCCGGCGGGCAGGTAGGGGCCCAGGTACCGAGGCGCGAGGAGCGTGCCGGTCACGCCGATAGCGATGCCGATGAGAAAGACGATAAAAGAGAGACCGCCCTTTACCTTCGCGGGGCGCTCTTCGAGTCCAAGATCGAGGTCTTCCATACTATATCCCTCGGAGGCTTCCTGGCTGATGACCCACCTTCTACCTCAGCCTTACGGTTGACTGCGCCCTGAGATTCAAGCTCCGCCCCGTGCCGGCGACCCCGATGGTCCCGACCGCAGCCCGACGAGCACGGAATGTAGCCACGACGTTCCGGCGCCGCCCCATCGGATCTCCGGTGCCTGACACATTAGCCGGCCGAGTTACGTTAAGTTCGTGGGGCCCAACGACGCCCCGGTGCATCTGGTTT
>CAMYMV010000025.1:10335-34544 GCA_947259585.1 uncultured Gemmatimonadales bacterium
CGTCGCCTGGGGGCAGGTCCAGCCGGTGAGCTACCTGGACGACCTCCCGCCGCTGGTCGACCGCGAGGTCTTCTTCGGCAATCCCGAGCTGGCCTTCGGCGGTCTGTCGCCGGACGGCAAGTACGTGTCGATCGTCAAGCCGCTGGACGGGATCCTCAACGTCTGGGTCCGGCGGGCCGACGAGACCTGGGATGACGCGTGGCCGGTCACGAACGAGCGAGACCGCCCCGTATTCCAGTACTTCTGGAGCCAGGACGGCAAGTACATCCTCTACGCGCAGGATGACGGCGGAGATGAGAACTTCCGCGTCTACGCCGTGAATCCGGCCGCCAAGCCCGCCTACGGCGAGAAGGTGCCGCCGGTGCGCGATCTCACCCCGTACGACGAGATGCAGGCGCGGATCATCGTCGTGCCCGAGAAGTCGCCCGAGCACATCCTGGTCGGCATGAACGACCGGAACGCTGAGCTACATGACGTCTACCGTCTGAACATCGAGACCGGCGAGCGGGAGCTGGTCTTCCAGAACGATGTCAACGTCGCCGGCTGGATGGCCGACCTCGAGGGCAATCTGCGGCTGGGCTTCCGCGTGACCGAGGACGGCGGTAGCGAGCTCCTTCGCGTCGATGGCGACGAGCTCACTCCGATCTACACCTGCACGGTCGATGAGACCTGCGAGCCGATCCAGTTCCACAAGAACGGAAAGCGCGCCTACCTGGCCACGAACCAAGGGGATCGTGACCTGGCCGAGCTCGTTCTCCTGGATCCCCAGACGGGGGAGACAGAGCTGGTGGAGCGGGATCCCGAGGGAGAGGTGGATTTTTCAAACGCCATCTTTTCCCGGGCCACGGATGACCTGATCGCCACGAGCTACAACGGAGCCAGGCTGCGGATCTATCCGAAGGATCCGACCTTCGAGAAGGATCTCGCGAACATCCGGAAGGTTCTGCCGCGCGGCGACCTTCTCTTCCGCCAGCCGACCAAGGACGACCGCCTGTGGATCGTGAAGCCGATCCTGGATACGGACAACGGTCCCAACTACCTGTACGATCGGGCGACGGGAGAGGTGGAGCTGCTCTACCGGCCCTATCCGAACATACCGATCGAGCAGATGGCCGAGATGGAGCCCGTCACCTACACGGCGCGGGACGGAGTGGAGATTCCCGCCTATCTCACTCTGCCCAAGGGCGTCGAGCCCAAGAACCTCGCGGTCGTGATCATGCCGCACGGAGGACCGTGGGCGCGGGACACCTGGGGCTGGAGTCCGCTGGCGCAGCTTCTGGCGAACCGCGGATACGCCGTGCTGCAGCCCAACTTCCGCGGCTCCACCGGCTACGGAAAGCGCTTCCTGGAGCTCGGTAACGACGAGTGGGGCACCGGCGCGATGCAGCACGACATCACGGACGGGGCCGCGTGGCTGGTCGAGAAGGGGATCGCGGATCCGGACCGGATCGCCATCATGGGCGGATCGTACGGTGGCTACGCGACGCTGGCCGGAGTGACGTTCACGCCGGACCTATACGCCGCCGGCGTTTCGATCGTCGGCCCGTCGAGCATCATCACCCTGCTGAACTCGATTCCGCCGTACTGGGCCCCGATCAAGAAGATGTTCCACGCCCGAGTGGGCGATCCGGAGGATGCGGCCGATCTGGAGAGGCTTCGCGCACAGTCCCCGCTCTACTCGGCGGAGGACATCACGACGCCGCTCATGGTGATCCAGGGTGCCAACGACCCCCGTGTGAAGCAGGCCGAGTCCGACCAGATCGTGATCGCGCTGCGCGACCTCGAGCGCACGGTCGAGTACCTGGTGGCACCCGATGAGGGGCACGGCTTCGCCAACGAGATCAACAACCTGGCGAGTTACGCCGCGATCGAGCGCTTCCTGGCCGAGAACGTGGGCGGACGATACCAGAGCGAGATGCGTCCCGAGATCGCCGACAAGTTGGACGAGATCACCGTCGATGTCGAAACGGTCGAGATCGGAATGCGCGAGTAGTCGCTACCATGGGTTCCGGGTCCCGTGCCTCGGTCCCGGGTCTCGACATCGGGGCTCCCGGTTGCATCAGGTGGGCGGTCTTCGGGCCGCCCACTTTTCTTTCCCCTTCGTAAGCGATACTAGTCTCTGGTCTCTGCGCCGGTGACGGCCCGATCTTCGCTCCGGCGCGGGGTACGGGTGCACCCGAAGCTCTACCTGTACACCTGTACAACTAGAGGATCTGCGCGGTGTGAAACACGTGAGCGACATGGACGACATGAATCCGGAGGACGGAGAGGATGAGGAATAGATGACGCGCACACGCGTGCTGATTATGGGTGCCGCGGGACGGGACTTTCACAACTTCAACGTCCTCTTTCGTGAAGATCCCGCCTACGAGGTCGTGGCCTTCACGGCTGCCCAGATCCCGGACATCGAAGACCGCACCTATCCGGCCTCGCTGGCCGGCTCCCTCTACCCGGACGGCATCCCGATCGAGCCGGAGGAGGAGCTCGAGTCCATCGTGCGCGAGCAAGCGGTGGACCAGGTGTGGTTCTGCTATTCGGACGTCTCGCACGAGTACGTCATGCACCGGGCGAGCCGGGTAATCGGCTTGGGCCCGAGCTTCGGCGTGTGCTCTGCCACCCGGACGATGCTGGAATCCACCAAGCCCGTGATTGCGGTGACCGCGGTGCGGACCGGGGCGGGGAAGTCCCAGACGACGCGGTTTCTCGCGCGGATCCTCAAGGACCTCGGGAAGAAGGTCGTGGCGGTCCGCCACCCGATGCCGTACGGGGACCTGGCGGCTCAGGCCTGCCAGCGCTTCGCGAGCTACGAGGACCTGGATCGGCACGAGTGCACGATCGAGGAGAGGGAGGAATACCAGCCGCACATCGACAACGGCTTCGTCGTCTACGCGGGCATCGACTACGAGCGGATCCTGCGCGAGGCGGAGCGCGAGGCTGAGGTCATCCTCTGGGATGGCGGAAACAACGACACCCCGTTCTATCGACCGGATCTCTACCTCGTCGTGGCCGATCCGCACCGCGCGGGTCACGAGGTCGGCTACTACCCGGGCGAGACCAACTTCCTCATGGCCGACCTCATCGTCGTCAACAAGGTGCAGACAGCCGACCCGGACGACGTGGAGAGCGTGCTCGAGAACGCGCGGCTCTGCAATCCGTCGGCTCGGACGGTGCTATGCCGGTCGGAGATTTATGTGGAAGGAGCCGAGCGTATCACCGGAGCCCGGGCTCTCGTGGTCGAGGACGGGCCGACGCTCACCCACGGCGGAATGAGCCGCGGAGCCGGCTGGTACGCGGCGGAACGAGCCGGTGCGAGCGAGATCGTCGACCCGCGTCCCTACGCGGTGGGCACGATCGCCGAGACGTACGAGGCCTACCCGAACGCGGCCGGGATTCTGCCTGCCATGGGCTACGGAGACGACCAGATCCGTGAGCTCGAGGCCACGATCGAGGCCTCGCCGGCGGACGTCGTCGTGGAGGGGACGCCGATAGACCTGGCGCGCATTCTCACCACCAGCAAGCCGATCGTGAAGGTGCGATACGAGCTCGAGGAGCTAGAGCCGGGCCAGATCAGGGCAGAGGTGGAGCGCATCCTGGCCGGCTGACCAAGCGGCGAGGGCCAGTTAGGCCTGAGGAGCGATCACGGCCTTCGGTACGCGCAGCGACGCGACGTCCTCGAGAGCACTCCCCGTCTCATCCAACCCATAACGCCGGCCGATGATGCTGGCAAAGTCCAACCGGTCCCGGTGCTTGGCCAGCATGCGCAGCGCACGGATCACGTGGCGGAATTCGGTACCCCATTGCCCTCGGACGACCGCGTGCTTCCGGTTGATGGCAATGTGAGGGTTCAGCTCGATGTCGCCGGCGTCCGTGTAGTGGCCGGCGATCACGTACGTTCCACCGTCGCGCAGCAGATCGAACCCCTCCGTCACCGCGGCGGGGTTGCCGCTGGCTTCGATGACGGTGTCTGCGCCCCGGCCTCCGGTCAGCTCCAGGATCTCCTCTCGCCGCTCCTCGCGCGTGAGGGTCTCGAGCGAGAGCGTCAGGTCGGCGCCGAGGTCCGCGGCGAGAGCGAGTCGGTCGGACGGAGCGCCTATGACGATCGTGAGCGCGGCTCCTCGAAGCGCCGCAAAGGCAGCCGCCGACAGACCGACCGGGCCCGAGCCCTGGATGAGGACGGTATCCGCCATCTGAAGGCTGGAGCGCTCCACGGCGGCGAACCCGGTGAACAGGCCGCACCCTCCTCCGATCACATCATCGGCCGAGAGCGCCTCGGGGAGCTTGAGCAGCCTCACCCCCGGCTTCAGGTAGATCCGCTCGGCCCAGCCGCCGAGTGGCCCCTCGAGGGCCGAATACGTGATGCCGTAGACGCGTCGGTTGGGGCACCGGTTGGGCTGACCGGCCACGAGGCAATGCCAGCAGGTTCCGCACACCTCGTGGACATCGTAGAAGGTGACGACATCGCCCGGCGCGACCGGGGCTCCCGTTGCGTCGGCATCGACCCCGACAGTCTCCAGCACGCGGCCGACGCTCACGTGTCCCGGAACGATCGGGTAGGGCACGCCGGCGAGCTGGCCGTGGTGCAGGTGCACATCGGTGCCGCAGACCTCGCTCGCTATCGTCTCCAGGAGGATTCCACCCTCTTCGAGGGACGGGTCGTCGAGTGCCCACACCTCCATGGGTGCGTGCGGCTCGGTCATCACCGCCGCGCTGATCGCCATACTCGGGCTCTTGGTCTGGTTCTGGTTTTGTGGGTACTTCGTCTGCTGGTCTGTCCAGCGGGAGCTGACGCTGAGGTGAGATCAGCCGCCCGCGATGAGCCTAGTCACGCCCCGGGGGGTCGCGCCAGGCTCATCGCCCCGGCAGCTGGGTTCGGTGGTTCGGTTCCCGTCCGCGCTCTAGCGGGGGAAACCGGTGACGCTCCCCGGAGAGGGGCCTCGCCAGCCGAATGCCCGCTTGCGGTCGGAGCGAATGATCACCCCTCCCGTTCTCGTCTGGCGCGTGCTCTGCTTCACCGTGCGCGCAGCGCTCCGGTCGCCGGGGCGCTGCTCTATGATCGAATCGGATTGATTTCTCTTCTTCTGCATTTGATCCTCCCTTTCCTCCCGTCAAACCATCTATGGGTTCAGACTATGGGTTCAGACTATGGATCTCAGACTGTGGGTTAAGGTCATCGGTTCAGGTGACCGAGAAGTCGATCGCCTGTGACAGCCACACGGCGGTCTTCTTGTCCCGGTTCATGGCGGGCTTCCACATCATCCTGGACGCCACCTTCTGAGCGGCCTCGTCCAACTGGTCGAAACCGCTAGACTCGGCCACGACCGTGCGCAGGACTTGACCGTCCTCATCGATGTACAGCCACAACACCACCGCGCCACCCACGCCCGCGGACTTCAGCTGCGACGGGTAGACCCGCTTCAGGAATTTCAGCACCTCGTCCTTGTTCTTCAGGACGGGAGCGACCGTGTACGGGATGAACGACGGACGGTCGTCAGGGCTCGCCGTGTTCGGCGGCGGCGGCAGGTTCTCGACCGGATTCGACTCGAACGTGGTAGACGCGATCGTGACGTCCTCGTCGACGTCGATCGTCGCGACTCTTGGCGTGGCCGGCCGCGAGACCTCTTCCGGCGGAGGCGGGATGCGTACCTCGGGCGGCAGCTCGATCGTCTCGAGCGCCACGGCCGCGGCTCCCAGATCATCCACCTGCATCCTCGGGAAGAGCTCGAAGATGGCCAGGTGCACCATCACGGCCGCCATGAGGCCGAGTGCCACGCGCCGCTGTCTGCCCTGCTTGAACTGTTCGTTGGCGACCGCGTGGAGGCGCTCTCCATCGTTCGGTCCCTCAGCAAATGTGAGTGGGACCCCCGGGAGGACCCGGTTACTCTCCCCCTCTTTGTTCCGCCCCACACCGCCTCCACCCATAGAGAAGGCTCCCTGTCCCCCTGCAACCCGAAGGCCCCGTCCTCTCGTCAACATTCCCATCGCCCCTCACCTTTTATGTGCGCGTCTAAGGCGCCGTGAATCCTGTTTTTCACTCTGTTTCGGAGTTCGTGCCTCCGGTGGAACTTGGAAGCCCCTCTCGCGTTCTAACGGGGCACCCAACGCTCCATACGTTGGCCAAGTTCATCTTGTGTCGTCACTTGCGGATCTCCGCGAAATCACTTGGGGATCACGGCAGCGCGTAAAACGCCGTAAGTCTTTATAGAATAATTAGATGATACGCTTCTATACCCTAGGGTCCCTGGACCTACACGCGTCCGATGGACGGCAGCTGAAGTCGGTCCTGGCCCAGCCCAAGCGCGTCGCGCTGCTCGCATACCTGGCCGCCGGCGGCAAGGGCGACTCTCACCGGCGCGACACGTTGTTGGGTTTGTTCTGGCCCGATCTGGACGAGTCGCGAGCCCGTCACGCCCTGAATCAGTCCCTGTACGTCCTGCGTCGCGCGGTCGGACCCTCCGTCTTCGTCTCGACCGGAGATGAGGAGCTGGCTCTTGCTCCGGAGGCAATCTGGTGCGACGCGGCCGCTTTCGTGGAAGACGCGGAGGCGGGGCGAGCCAGCGAAGCCCTGGAGGCGTACCGAGGTGACCTGCTCGACGGTTTCTTCATCTCCGACGCGCCCGAGTTCGAAAAATGGCTCGACGTCGAGCGGCAACGGTTGCGGCGCCTGGCGGCCCGGGCGGCCTGGAGCTTGGCCGAGGAAGAGGAAGCTGCCGGAAACGCTGAAGCCGCCGCCGAGCGGGCGCGGCAGGCGGCCGGGTACTCATTGGAGAACGAGTCAGCCGTACGCCGGCTGGTCGGTTTGCTCGATCGCGTGGGGGACAGAGCGGCTGCCGTGCGGGCCTACGAAGCCTTCGCGCAGCGGCTGCGAGACGAGCTCGGCGTGGAACCGTCGCCCGAGACCCAGGAGCTGGTGGCCTCGATCCGCGCACGGGGAGTGCCGGCGGCAGCGGCGGCGGCCAGCCCGGCTCGGAGCTCCAGAGCGCTGGCGGAGCGACCGACCGCGGCGCTCGAAGGGCCGGCCGCGGCGCTTGAGGTGCCGGCCACAGCGCTCGAGCCGCCGACCGTCGCGTCGACGAAACCGGCCTCCGAGACCTCGGGCGTCGGCGAGATCTGGGAGGCGCTCGACTCGGAGACCGCGGCCGAGCCGAGCCGACCGACCCCGGCCGAGCGTTCGGTGGCGGTTCTGCCCTTCGTCGACCTGAGCGCGGAGACCGACCGGGAATACTTCGCCGACGGCATCTCGGAGGAGCTGATCTCCTCGCTCGCCCAGGTCGATGGGCTGCGGATCGCCGCACGCACCTCGTCATTCAAGTTCAAGGATGCCGCCGAGGACGTGCGCGAGATCGGTGACCTTCTGAATGTAAGCACCGTGCTGGAGGGCAGCGTGCGCATGCGAGATGATCGCGTGCGGATCACGGTCCAGCTGGTCGATGTCCGTAACGGGTTCCGCATATGGGGAGAGCGCTACGACCGTCAAATGGCCGACATCTTCGCGGTCCAGGAGGAGATCGCCCGCGAGATCGTCGAGCATCTGCGATCCGAGCTCGCAGAGAAGCCCGGCGAGACGGCTCCACCGCTGGTTCGCAGCCACACCGACGTGCTGGAGGCCTACCAGCTCTATCTGAAGGGCCGATTTCTGTGCAACAGCCGGAGGGCCGACGGCCTCCGAGCGAGCATCGAGTGCTTCGAGGCGGCGATCTCACTCGATCCCGACTACGCCCTCGCCTACGCGGGCCTCGCGGACGCGTACAGCCTGCTCGGCTGGTACCGGTATCTGACGGCCGATGAAGCCTATGCGCGGATCCAGGAGGCCACCGGGAAGGCCCTCGATCTGGAGGCGTGCGTGCCCGAGGCCTGCACGTCGCGGGCTTATGCCAAGTTCATATACGAGTGGGACTTTCCGGGAGCCGAGACGGAGTTCCAGCGCGCCATCGAGTTGAATCCCCGCTATCCGACGGTGCACCACTGGTACGGAGAGTACCTGATGGCGATGGGTCGGCTGCAGCAGGCCAACGAAGCGCTGCAGCGAGCGCACGATCTGGATCCGCTCTCTCTTACGGTGACGGTCGGCCTGGGTTGGTCCAACTACTTCCTGGGCGATTACGAGGAGGCCGTGGAGCGTTACGAAGGGGTCGTGGCGATGGATCCGGACTTCGTCATCGTTCCCTGGTTCCTGGGGCCGGCCTACGTCCAGGCGGGCCGGCATGACGACGCGGTCGAGCTCTACGAGGACTGGATCGAGCGTATCGGCGAGCACCCCGGATTGGTGGCACTGCTCGCCCAGGCGCATGCTCTGGCCGGTCGAAAAGAAGAGGCTCGTGAGGCGTATGGGCGGCTGGAGGAACGCGCCAGGCGGGCGCCGATCTTCCCCGACTATCGGGCGCTGGTCCACGCGGCTCTCGGCGAGAAGGACGAGGCCTTCGAGTGGTTGGAGAAGGCCCTGGAGGAGCGCTGCTGGGTGCTGGTCTTCCTTCGGGTCGATCCGGCCTACCAGAACCTGCGTTCCGATCCCCGCTTCGACGCTCTGACGGAGCGAATCGGCCTCTCGGGCTGAACCGCGCGGGTCAGCCCTTCAGGACTCCCAGCGGCCTGAGCCGCACGACCTTTCGTCCGATCCCGGCCCGGTCCACGACGTCCACGACGTCCGCCACATCCTTGTACGCCTCGGGGATCTCCTCTGCTACCGTGCCGAACGACGAGGCACGGACCTCGATGCCGAGCTCCTCGAACTCCTTCCTGAGGTCCCGCCCGCGAACCGACTTCTTGGCCTGACGTCGGCTCATCCGCCGTCCGGCGCCGTGGCAGGTCGATCCGAACGTCTCCGAGTACGCGCCGTCCGTACCCACCAGCACGTAGGAATAACGGGCCATGTCGCCCGGAATGAACACCGGCTGGCCGATCTCCCGGTACGCGACCGGCACGTCCGGGTGTCCCGGCGGAAAGGCACGCGTCGCTCCCTTCCGGTGGACGCAGAGGCGGCGCGCGCGGCCTTCCACCTCATGGGACTCCCACTTGGCGTTGTTGTGGGCAACGTCGTAAACGAGCCTCAAGCCGAGCTCCTCCCACGGGCGCCCGAAGATGCGCGCGAACGCCTCACGAACGCGGTGTGACATCATCTGCCGGTTGGCGAAGGCGTAGTTGGCGGCCGCGTACATCGCACCGAAGTAGTCCTCGGCCTCCGGGGAGGTGAGCGGCGCGCACGCCAGCTGCCGGTCGGGAAGATCGATCCCGTACTTGCCGGTCGCCTTCAGCATCACGTCCAGGTAATCCGTGCAGACCTGATGTCCGAGGCCACGGGAGCCCGAGTGGATGAAGACCGTGACCGCACCCGGCTCGAGGCCGAGGGTTCCGGCAGCCGCTTCTTCGTAGACGTCGGTCACCACGCCGATCTCGATAAAGTGATTGCCTGAGCCGACCGTTCCGACCTGAGCCCTGCCGCGTTTTACGGCCCGGTCGCTGACCCGGCCCGGGTCGGCCCCCTCGAGCGTGCCACCGCTCTCGATGTGCTCCAGATCGTCCTGGGTGCCGAAGCCCTGCTCGACGGCCCAGGCCGCACCTCTGCTCAGCACATCCCTCACGGCCTCTCCGGTGAGACCGGAGCCGCGGTAGCCCGCGCCCACGCCGGCGGGCACGTCTCGCATGATCTGGTTCATCAGGCTCTCGAGGCGCGGCGTCAGCTCTTCGGCGGTGATATCGGAACGGAGCAGGCGCACGCCGCAGTTGATGTCGTAACCAACGCCGCCCGGGCTGACTACGCCGTCCGCCTCCGGATCGAAGGCCGCGACGCCGCCGATCGCGAAGCCGTAACCCCAGTGGATGTCCGGCATCCCGATCGATCGACCCACGATGCCCGGAAGGCACGCGACGTTCGCCACCTGACGGATCGCTTCGTCCCCGCGGATGTTCTCCATCAGTCGGCGGTCCGCATAGACGAGACCGTCCACCCTCATCTTGCCCTGGCGCGGGATGAGCCACCGATACTCGTCCAGCTGTCGCATCTTGATGGGGTGTTGATTCATGGGGCGTTCAGATGTCGAAGATCACGCGGGCCTGCCAGCCGTCGGCGGCCGGCTCCATGCGCAGGCCATGGTACGTTACCCCTTTGAGCTGCCGCTCGGGAGCCTCCGGCTCGATCCGTCCGGCCACCGTCGCCCTCAGGCCTCCTTCACCCAGCTCCACGAAGGCGGCGTCCTCGAACACGAAGCCGTCGACTTCGTCGAGATAGAGCAGCTCGGAAAGCCAGCTCACCAGCAGAAGATCCAGCGATTCGGACGGCAGCTCCACGACCCGCTTGGCCGACCGTTCCGATTCGGTCTCCTCTCGCATCAGACGGGCCATTCCGAGGGCGGCGCGCCGAAACAGCTCCGCCGGCTCGGCCGCCGTGACGACGATTCCGAGGTCGGCCGTGTGGTCGAGCTCGCGGACTCCCGGTGCGATCTCCGGCGGGGTTTCAGGCTCGGGTGGGTCCGATGAGGCCGTCATCGGCGCTTGAGCCAGGAAACCACCGACGAGCGTTCCGTATCCAGCTGCTCGCTAAACCACACGGAATACGGGGGATCGACCGTCTCGAGGGAGTGAAGCCGCTCGCGCAGCCGCGAGATCTCATCGCGTGCCGTTTGGCGAGCAGTCGCGAGGTCGACGCGGCCGTGCCTCGTCCTGACCCCTCTCTCCATGACCTTTCGGAGTAACGATCGGCCAGCGCCGAACTCCTCGGCTCGACCGACCACGTCACGGATCGCCGATCCATCTACTTCAACCCGAAAGACCTGTTTGCGACCCGGGATAGCCTCCTTGTCCGGGGAGAGCTTCGCCCGCCCGCGCCCGTCATAGCTGACGAGCTTGTACGCGATGTCGAGCGCCGGCGCGTCCGCGGAGACCCCCATGGCGGTGCCCACGCCGAACCCGATGATCGGGGCATCAGCCTCCACCAACGGCACGATCTCGTACTCGTCCAGTCCGCCGCTGGCGAAGATCTGGACACGCTCGAGCCCGGCTTCATCGAGCATCGCCCGGCTGGCGAACGCGAGCTCCTTCAGGTCACCTGAATCCAACCTGATCGCGCTGACCTTGAACTCGTCGCCGAGCTCGTCGGCGAGCCGGATCACGTTCCGAACTCCCTCGAGCGTGTCGTAGGTGTCCACCGGGAGGATCGTCGTCGGGTATAGCCGGGTGAACTCCCGAAACGCCGTCAGCTCCTCCTCATGCGCCTGTATGTAGCTGTGCCCCATCGTACCGGTGACCGGGATGCCGTAGACGCGGCCGGCCAGGACGTTGCTGGTCGCTGCCACGCCGGCGATGTAAAAGGCTCGCGCTCCCTTGAGGCCCGCTTCCGTCCCATGCATCCGGCGCAGTCCGAAATCCACCACAGCCCGCCCGGTGGCGGCGCGAACGACACGCGCTGCCTTGGTGCACAGCACCGTTTGCAGGTGGATCTGGTTCATCACGAACGTCTCGACGAACTGGGCTTCGGGCAGCGGCGCCACGATCTCGAGAACCGGTTCCTGGGGGAAGAAGGGGGTCCCTTCCGGGAGAGCGTACACATCGCCCGTGAAGCGGAAGCTCTCCAACCACTCGACGAACTCGGCGGAGAACTCGTCTCGGCCGGCCAGATGCTCGAGGGCGTCCTGATCGAAGCGCAGAGACTCGAGGTAGTGAAGCACGTCTTCGAGACCGCACGCTACCAGGAAGTTGCGGTTCTTTGGGAGTCTCCGAACAAACAGGCTGAAGACCGCTTCACGCACGAACCCCTGGCGGACGTACGCTTGGAGCATGGTGAGCTCGTAGTGATCCGTCAGGAGGGCCGCGTTCTTGTCACCGCCCCAGGGCGATCGAAGAGTCATCGGGACCGAAGCTCCCTCGAGCCTCTTGGTCAGGTGCCTTTGGTGATCGGCTCCATCTTCCAGAAGGCGATCCCCCCGGACTGGAGCGCCAGTGGCGTGCTCGCCACCCGCTCCGCCCGCTCGAGGTCGATGACGTCGATGGTTCCGAGGGTCGAGCCGATCGCCTCGTTGGAGACGAAGGCGTAACGAGAGTCGGGCGAGATGACGATCCCGTGGGTCACCGCCTGCGAGGAATCGACCCGGCGCTCCTCGCCGCTAAAGCGATCGATAATGGCCACGGAGCCCTGGCCCTTCAGCGTCGCCACCACGTACTTGCCGTCGGGGCTCACGGCGAGATTGTACGGGCCCTTCCCGGTCGGGAAGCGGCGGCTGACCCGAAGGTCGGCGGCGTCGATCTCGAGCACCTCCTGGTTCCCGTTGCAGGCCACGTACAGCTGCCGATCGTCCGGCGCGACGGCCACCCACGTCGGCTTGCACCGGGCGGCTCCCTCGGAGGGTTCCGCGCTGGACGCCAGCAAACGCTCTTCGCCCGGCGTCATGAGCAGCCGGCGCGTCACGGCCAGATCATCCACCGAGATCTCGACGATCTGATCGCTCCCGACGCAGCCCGAGTAGTGCAGGGTGCCGGCACGGTTGATCGTGCTCCCGTGGGGCTTGACGCACGTCTCGATCTTGGCCAGCTCCTGCATCCCCGTGGCGAAGATCGCAGAGACCGAGCTGGGGACAGGGTTCCCGTGCAGGTTGAAGTTGACGACGAAGAGCGAGAGCCCATCCGGCGTGACCGCCATCGTGGCCGGGAACATGCCGACCGCCGCCTTGCCCACCAGCTGGTCGCTGCCGGCCGTATACTTCCACACCTGGCCGAAAGGCGTGCCGTGCGCCACCGACACGTACCAGTAGAGTCCATCCGGCGAGACCGTCACGCCATGGGCGCCGTCGATGTCCGCGGGTCGGATGCCGACCTCGATCTCGCGCTCGACGACCAGGCCGTCCGGGCCGAAGCGAACGCGCGAGACCGCGTCGGACGCCTCGTTCGCCACGTAGACCCAGTAGTTCGCCTCCGGGTTCTGCGCTTGCGCCATCGCAGCGCGGCCGGGCATCAAGAGCGCTACCGCCGCTACCGCGACCACCGCCGCGAAGGCGATCATCGCGCCCGGCCGGCTGCCAGTCTTACAAGTCGGTCTCAAGGCGTCTCTCTCCTAGGGAACCAGCGCCCGCGGGGGCTCGTGATGGAGCACCCACAGCCCGCTGTTGTTGTCGCTCACGAAGATGTTGCCCTTGAACGGGTGCGGCCCCCAGGCGAACGCCTGGTTGGGCTTGTAGGCGTCCTCCTCATCGCCGGCCGTGTGGTACGATCCGATCTCCCGGCCCTGGCGGTAGAGGTCGCCTCGAAGCTCACCGGAGATGTCCACGATCCGCAGGCCGCTCTGGTAGTAGGCGACGTAGAGGATGTCGTCCTCGGCCCACACGTTGTGGGCGCCCGCCTCGGGCACCTCGTACTTGGCGACGTCCACGGGGTTCTCGATGTCGGAGACGTCGATCACGTGGATGTAGCCCCGGGGCCCGTTGATGCAGGCGCTGCAGCCGAAGATCTCGTCTCCGACGAAGACGTAGTCTCCGTACCGGAAGGCGGTGTGGGTGTTGCCGTATTCCTCTCCGTGGTCCACGCGGTACTTGATCTGCGAGACGAACTGCGGCTCGGTGGGCGTTCCGCCCTTGATCCCGGCGCCGATATCGAGGATGACCAGCCCGTCGTCCCAGTAGGAGAGGTAGGCCAGCCCGTCCTGGGCCCAGACGTCGTGCAGCGTCTTGTCCTCCTCGCCCGGCCGGACGTCCCAGATGCCGAGGTGAGCGGGGTTCGCGGGATCGGAGAGGTCGAGGATGTGCAGGGCGTTCGTGCCGTCGTTCACGGCGTAAACGACGTCGCCGTTGATCCAGACGTTGTGGACGCCCGCCGTGAGGTTCTCGGTGAGCTCGGAGAGCACGGTGGGATGGCCCGGATCACTCAGGTCCAGGACCACGATGCCGTTGCCGCGGGCGCTGTTCTGCTCGCGGGTGACGACCGCCCAGGTCGCGTCATCGCTCACCTTGACGTCGTTGACGCGTCGGGCGTCGATCGCGACCGAGTCGGAAAGCACCACGTCGGTCGGGTCCGTCACGTCCCAGACGTAGAGGCGCTCGCCGCCCCCCGACGGCATCGTTCCCAGGTAGGCGTAATCGCGGCCGTCCACACCGGTGAACACCCAGAGGTCGCTGCTGGCGGAAGCGAGGTTGCCTCCCCGTCCCATCAGCTCGACCGGGGTCGGCTTGGGCCGCGCCGCCACCTCGACGACCGCCGACGCGCTCGCCGCGCCCGCCGAGGCGAACACCCGGTACGAGCCCGGGAGCTCCGCCACGAAGGCGCCGTCGTCGTAGATCGTGGCACCCGGTGTCGCCGCCGAAGGAATCGCTTGCACCGAGTAACTGAGCGCCGCGTCCGACACGGGGCGCCCGTCCGCGTCCAGCGCGGTGATCTCGAAGCGTATCACGTCGCCGGTCCGGACCGACCCGGTCGCGGGGGCCACGCGGACCTCGGCTACGGGGTTCTCGATGACCTCGAAGGTGATCTCATCCGAAGCGCCGCCGACGCCCGCCGTGAGCCGTGCGGTGCCGGGCCCGAGCAGGGTGACCACTCCGGTCGAAGTGACGGCGGCCACGGCCGGGGTCTCGGAGTGCCACAAGGGCCGGGCCGTCGCATGGATCGTCTCATGCGTCGTGACGGCACGAGCGGCGAGCTCGAAGCTCGTGCCCGCATACGCCTCGAAGCCTGGCTCCTCGATTTCGACCTTCGCCACCGGCCAATCCTCGATCATCACGTCTATCTGCTCGACGAGCTCGGGAGATGGGTTCCCCTCATCATCAGTGATGAGCACGCCGATCTGGAGCGAGCTGCGGCCCGGCTTCATCCCCCAGATCTCGAACGCGCCCTGACCGCGAGCTCGGTCCGGCCTCGCGCCGACGATCGGCGGTGAGAACTGGAAGCCCCAGCGGAACCCCCGGACCTCGGAGCCCTGATCGTCCAGGAAGTCCAAGCTCACGGCGAGAGTATCCCCCATGCCGACGCGCAGCGGGGCGCCGGGGGTGACCTTGACCGTTTCGACGCGGCTTCCGGCTTCCAGCTCGGCCGCCGTGCCCTGCGCTCGGAGAAGCGCCGGCTGGGCGGCCGTGGCCATCAGAGCGGCCGCGGCCGCGGATAGCGATAGAAGCCGTCTGGTGACGTGGATCTTCATCTTTATGCGTTCCCCGTTTGCGTTCACCCCTCGTTGCATCTCTTGTGGCGACGGAGGCTAACTACCGCGATCGACCCGTCGCGTTCCGGTCCGCCTTTTTCTTTTCGGGCCTCCGCAGTAATCTCCTAGCCCGGACCTGACGACGGATTCAGCGGACGGTATCGCGGCCCGCATCCGGCCCCGCCGGATCGATGGGCACGCCGGTTGGATATTGCATCGTAAGGATGGAGCGCGACATGGATGTAGTCAGACTCATCGAGACGGCCATGGAGATGGTGGGGCCGGGGAGGGGAATCCTCGCGGCCGACGAGAGCACGGGCACGATCGCCAAGCGCCTGGCCAGCATCGGAGCCGAGAACACCGAGGAGAACCGCCGCGCCTGGCGCCAACTCCTCTTCACCACCGAGGGCTTCGGCGAGTTCATCAGCGGCGTGATCCTGTTCGACGAGACGATCCGGCAGTCTGCCGACGACGGCCGCTCCTTCGTCGAGGTTATCGAGAGCGAGGACGTGATTCCCGGAATCAAGGTAGACAAGAGCACGAACCCGCTCGCGAACTCGCCGGACGAGAAGATCACCGACGGGCTCGACGGCTTGCGAGGCAGGCTCAACGAATACCGCGAGCTGGGTGCGCGCTTTACTAAGTGGCGGGGGGTGATCACGATCGGTGACTCGATCCCGACCCAATACTGCATCGACGCGAACGCGCATGCCCTGGCGCGGTACGCCGCGCTCTCACAGGAGGCCGACCTGATCCCGATCGTCGAGCCGGAGGTCCTGATGGACGGGGACCATGACATCGAGGCCTGCTTCGACGTCACCGAGGCCACCCTGAACCGGGTGTTCGCGGAGCTGGATTCGCAGGGCGTCATTCTCGAGGGGATGGTCCTCAAGCCGAACATGGTCCTCTCCGGCAAGGACGCAGCGGACCGCGCGTCACCGGAAGAAGTCGCCGAGGCGACGGTCACGGCGTTCATGCGTACCGTGCCGGCGGCCGTTCCGGGGATCGCCTTCCTCTCGGGCGGTCAGAGCGATGTGGAAGCCACGGTGAATCTCAACGCGATGAACGAGCTGGTCGACCACGGCCCGTGGGAGCTCACCTTTTCGTACGGGCGCGGTCTCCAGGCCTCGCCGCTGGCCGTGTGGGGCGGTGAGGAGGCGAACGTGGAGGCGGCAAAGGCGGCCTTCTACAAGCGGGCCAAGCTCACGGCGGCGGCTCGGAAGGGCGAGTACTCGCCGGAGATGGAGGACTAAAAAGATGGATTGGGGAATGAAGAACCGGCTGAGCCGGATCTTCCGGCCGGAGACGGGCCGGACACTGATGTTGGCGATCGATCACGGCTACTTCCTCGGGCCGACGTCGGGTCTGGAAGAGCCGTACGAGACCGTCAAAGACCTGCTGCCATACGCCAACTCGCTGATGCTGACGCGCGGAGTGCTGCGCTCCTGTATCCCGCCCGAGACGGACATCCCGATCGTGCTTCGGATGTCGGGCGGGACCAGCATCCTGAGAGAGCTCTCGGAGGAAGGCCTCACCGTGGCGGTCGAGGACGCCATTCGGCTCAACGCTTCAGCGATAACGCTGTCGATCTTCGTGGGTGAGGAAGGGGAGCGGGAGACCCTCCTCAACCTCGCCAGGCTGATCGACGCCGGGCAGGAGCACGGGATCCCCGTCCTCGCCGTGACGGCGGTGGGCAAGAACATGAACCGGGACGCGCGCTACCTTGGGCTGGCCTGCCGGATCTCGGCGGAGCTCGGTGCCCACATGGTGAAGACATACTACTGCGAGGGCTTCGAGGAGATCGTACGCAATACGCCGGTGCCGCTCGTGATCGCGGGCGGCAAGAAGCAGCCGGAGCGGGATGCCCTCCAGATGGCCTACGAGGCCATCCAGTGCGGCGCGTCGGGGGTGGACATGGGCCGGAACATCTTCCAGTCCGACAGCCCGGTCGGGATGATCCAGGCCGTGCGCTCGATCGTCCAGGAGAACCGAGGCGCGGAAGAGGCGTTCGAGATCTACGAGGAGGCGAAGGCGGGCTCGCCGGCGCGGGAGCCACAGCCGGCTTGAGTCTCAGCTGAGCTGCCCGCCGAGCCGCCAGCCCAGCCGACAGCCGAGCTGACCATGCGCGTAGCGGTCTACTACAACAACCGGGACATCCGCCTAGAGGAGCGGCCCCGGCCCGAGATCGGGCCCGGGGAGCTCCTCGTTCGCATCGAGGCCAGCGGTATCTGCGGCTCCGACATCATGGAGTGGTACCGCGTTCCCAAGGCCCCGATCGTGCTGGGACACGAGGTCGCCGGCGTCGTGGAGGAGGTGGGCGAGGGTGTCGACCGGTTCTCAGTCGGCGACCGGGTCGTCACCACCCACCACGTGCCCTGCAACAGCTGCCGCTACTGCCTCACCGACCGACACAGCGTCTGCGACACGCTGCAGGCCACCCACTTCGACCCGGGCGGCTTCTCGGAGCTGGTCAGGCTCCCGGCGATCAACGTGGATCGGGGCACCTTCAAGCTGCCGGACCAGGTGAGCTTCGAGGAGGCCTCCTTCGTGGAGCCGCTGGCCTGCGCGGTGCGGGCGTTCAGGCTCGTGGGGCTCGAGCCCGGGCAGAGCGTGGCGGTGCTGGGCAGCGGGATCTCCGGCGTCCTGTTCATCCAACTGGCCCGCGCGCTGGGGGCAGGGCCCATCATCGCGACGGACATCGACGCGCACCGGCTGACCGAGGCCGCTCGCTTCGGCGCGGACGCCACGTTGCCGGCGGACTCCGACGTGCCGGCCGGCATCCGGGAGGCCAACGACGGCCGGCTGGCGGAGCGGGTGTTCGTGTGCACGGGAGCTCTTCCGGCGATCCGGCAGGCGCTCGGCTGCGTGGACCGTGGCGGGACACTGATGTGGTACGCGCCGGCCGATCCCGGCGTCACCCTCGAGTTACCGCTCCTCGAGGTGTGGGCGAACGGCACCAACATCGTCCACTCCTACGCGGGCCCGCCGGACGACATGCGGAGGGCGCTCGAGCTGATAGCGGCGCGCCGCGTCGATGTGGCCGGCATGGTCACCCACCGCCTCTCGCTCGCCGAGACGCAGCAGGGGTTCAACATGGTGATCGAGGGCGAGGACTCGCTCAAGGTCGTCGTCGAGCCTCAGCGCTAGGCGGCCGGTTGGACCCGGCAAGCCGATCCATCCTGCAGTGAGCGGAACTTCCTTGATCGCAACCACGATCGTCGCGGCGCCGGCCGGCGAGCTGCCCTTCCTGCGGGAGATGATCGCGATCTTCGCGGTCGGAACGCTTTTCGTCTACGGATGCCACCGACTGAGACTTCCGCCGATCGTCGGCTTCCTCCTCACCGGCGTCCTCATCGGCCCGTACGCGCTTGGGTTCGTGCGAGATGTCGACTTGATCTCCAGCACCGCCGAGGTGGGCGTCATCCTCCTGCTGTTCACCATCGGAGTCGAGTTCAGCGTGGAGAAGCTGTCCCGGATTCGTCGCTACATCGTGCTCGGGGGGGGATTCCAGGTAGTAGCCACCGTTGGAGCGGTGGCCCTCCTTCTCGCCCTGCTCGGAGTCGAGTGGCGTCTCGGCGTGTACACCGGCTATCTGGTTGCCCTGAGCAGCACGGCGATCGTCCTCAAGCTGCTGTCCGACCGGGCGCGCATCGACACGCCAGCCGGCCAGATATCCGTCGGGATTCTCGTTTTCCAGGATCTGTCGATCGTGGTCATGGTGCTGACGATCCCGATCCTGGGAAGCGGCGGCGGCTCGCTCGGAGCGGTTGCGCTCGTGCTCGTCGAAGGCCTGCTGATCATCGGGATCGTCATCGAAGCCGCCCGCAGGGTCGTCCCCCCGGTCCTCGACAGGGTCGCGCACCTCAGAAGCCCCGAGCTCTTCCTCCTCGTGGTCGTCGTGATCTGCTTCGGGATTGCATGGATGGCGAGCCTTGCCGGCGTCGGCCTGGCACTCGGCGCGTTCCTGGCCGGCCTCGCGGTCAGCGGAAGCCGCTTCCGCGAACATGCGGTGGGGGAGATCATTCCCCTTCGAACCGTGTTCAACGCCGTCTTCTTCGTCTCCGTCGGCATGCTGCTGGACGTCCGCGTGGCGGCCCGCGAACCATGGCTATTGCTCGGCGCCGTGCTCGCCGTCTTCGCGATCAAGAGCATCATCACCGCGGCCAGCGTCCGTGCGCTTCGCTATCCGTCCTGGATGGCGGCCTTCGTCGGACTCGGCCTCGCGCAGATCGGTGAGTTCTCCCTGGTCCTCCACGACACCGGCCGCGAGTACGGCCTCTCGCCGGCCGGCATCGGTCCAGCGGGGGACCAGTTGTTCCTGGCCGTCGTCGTCCTGCTCATGATCGCCACCCCGTTCCTCGTGCAGCTGGAGACGAGGGTTCGCCGCGTGCTGAAGCCGCCCGGCGTGGCTCCAGCGGATACGGCGGGTGGGCCCTCCGGCGAGGCACCCACCGGACTCCAGGATCACGTAATCATCGGAGGATACGGGCTTGCGGGTAGGTACCTCGAGCGGGTGTGCCGGGCATTCGACCACCCGTACCGGATTGTCGATCTCAACCCGGTGACGGCCGTCGAGGCCGAGGCGCACGGCGTCCCGCTCCTCTACGGAGACCTCGGGAAGCCCGAAGTATTGGAGAGAGCCGGAGTCGGAGGTGCCATGCTGCTCGTCGTCGCGATCAATGACGCCGAGGCGGCCATCCGCATTGTCCAGCAGGCAAAGCTCGCGAACCCGGCGTTGCCGGTCATCGCCAGAGCCCGGTACCTGATCGACACGGGGCCGCTCGAGAGCGCGGGTGCGGACATCGTGATCACCGAAGAGACCGAGACGGCGCTGCTGCTCGTGCAGCACGTCGCGCGGCAATGTGGGATTCCCGAGGAAGAGGCCAGGCGCCAGGCCGAACGGCTGCGCACCCTCGGGTCCGACCTGGCCGATTAACCTCCCACTGGCGTTGAGGCCCGATACGTAGGTCGGATCACGCTCGGCCGCGAACTCGACCAGCGCTTACCGAATGGCCGCGAGCGACTGCCTGACCACGGATGTCCACACGTCGTATCCTGCCGTGCTCAGGTGCAGTCCATCCGGGACGAAGAGCTCCGCTCGGGGCTTCCCGTCTGCCCCCATCATCGTTGTGGCCACGTCGGCGTAGTGGAGATTCGTGCGTGCCTCCGAGTAGGATCGAATGCGCGCGTTGACGGCTTGCATCTGAGGCCAGTGGAGCCAACGGGCCAGGCTCGGCTTGATGGCGACGAAGACGATCTGCGTCGCCGGGTTCGCGTCACCCACCCTGCGTACGAAGGCATCGTAGTCAGCTAGCACCTGATCGGCGCTCTTACCAGCTTCGACGTCGTTGTCCCCGGCGTAGAAGACTATGACGCTCGGAGCATATCTGAGCGCGGTCTCTTTGACGAAGTGGTTCACGTCCGAGATGTGTGCCCCTCCGAAACCTCGGTTCACCACCGGCAGGTCTTGGAAGCGCTCGGCCGTGTTCCACATGCGGATGCTCGAACTGCCCACGAACAGGGTCGGGTCGCGGGGAGCGGCGTTCTTCTCGTCCCAGCGGGCAAAAGCGGCGATCTCTTCCGCAAAGCGGGCGGGATCGGGATCGGGCACCTGGGCGGCGAGGGTCGAGGCCACGAGCAGGGAGAGACAAGCCGAGGACTGGCCAGCGAGCTTCATCGATCGATGACGGCTGAGGTTTACAGGCGTTTCATCGTGCTTCCGCCGCGAAGTCTTGAGGCACCTCCTGCCGTTGGCAAGACACCTGGGACTGGGCAGCATACCACCAGCCCCCGGGGCGGTACTCACCAGGCGGATTGTGCGCCAGGCGGTTCTAGCCTAGAGGTACCCCTCCAGGAGGCGGCGGACCTTGCGGCGGTCTGCCACGCTCTTCGAAAGGATGAAGATCGTGTCGTCGCCCGCGAGCGTGGCCACAATCTCCGGGATGCGGGCCTGGTCAATCGTGATCGCCACGGCGTTGGCCAGGCCGGGAGGGGTGCGGACGGCTAGCAGCGCCTCACCCGAATCCACGGAGAGCACGGATTCACGAAACACAGAGGCCAGGTTCTCTTTTGCCGTCCCGCCGTCAGCCCCGGCTCCGTTCTCGGAGCCGATAGCCTCGTCGCGCGGGAGGTACCGCGGGGCGCCGCCCGGAGAGGGCAGTTTGACGATGCCGAGGCGCTGAATGTCCCGCGAAACGGTGGCCTGCGTGACCGCGTAACCCCGGCCTCGGAGTTCGGCCACCAGCTCGCCCTGGGTGTGGACCTCGCGCTCGGCCAGGATCTGAAGGATCGCCACCTCCCGCTCGCGGCGCGTTCTCGGGCTCACCCGACCTCCTCCTCGAGCAGCCGGCCCTCCAGGTGGACCCGGTAGATTGGCGGCGGGAGCACCGCCTCGACCCAGCGGCCCAGGCGCTCGAGGGCCTTCGCGGCCTCCTCGAGCTGCTCGCCGACGCGCTCCGGCGACGGGCCGCCATGCGAGAGCCTGGCCGCGCCGGCTGCCTCGGGACGGATCTCCTCGAGCAGCTCGGCGTCGAGGGCCACTCCCGTGCCGATGAGATCCTCGGGGTCGAGCTGCCACAGCTCGCAGCCCCTTGCCTCGGCCTCGCGGACCGCCGCTCCCGCCGCGGCGTGCGCCTCGCGAAACGGAGTCCCGCGCTCGACCAGCAGGTCGGCCAGATCGGTGGCGGTCAGGTAGCCCGCCTCGAGCGCCGATCTCATGCGCTCGGTGTCGTACATCAGGCCACGCGAGACCTGCGTGGCGGCGCCGACCGAGCCGGACGCGGTGCCCAGCGCGTCGAACAGCGGTTCCTTGTCCTCCTGCAGGTCACTGTTGTAGGCGAACGGAAGCCCTTTGAGGGTTGCCAGCAGACCGGTCAGGTCGCCGATCACCCGGCCGCTCTTTCCCCTTATCAGCTCGACCGCTTCAGGGTTCTTCTTCTGCGGCATCAGGCTGCTCCCCTGCGCGACGCTGTCCGAGAGCGCCGCGAAGCCGAACTCGTGCGAGGTCCAAAGGATCACCTCTTCGGCCCAGCGGCTCAGGTGCACCATGAGAAGGGCGCAGGCGAACGTCGCCTCCGCCACATAGTCGCGGTCCGCCACAGCGAGCAGGCTGTTCGGAGACACGTCCGCCAGCCCGAGAAGAGCCGCCGAGCGGTGCGGATCGATCGGGTGGCGTGAGCCCGCGAGGGCGCCCGCGCCCAGGGGGGAAACGCCCGCCTTCTCGTACGCTGCCCGCAGCCGTCCCGCGTCGGCTTCGAGCGCCCAGAAGTGGGCCAGCAGGTGGTGCGCGAGGCTCACGGGCTGGGCTCTCTGCAGGTGGGTGTAGCCGGGCATCCAGCTTTCCACGTGCTCCGTCGCCTGCGCGAGCCAGGTCTCGAGGAGCACGGAGAGCGAGGCGCAGAGCGCGGCGAGCTCCTCCCTGACCCAGAGGCGCAGGGCGATGCTCACCTGATCGTTGCGGCTGCGTGCGGTGTGCAGCCTGCCCGCCGCGGGGCCGATGCGCGCGCGGAGCGTGCGCTCGATCCAGCTGTGGACATCCTCGTCCGGGCCCTCGACGACGAGCCCGCCCTCCTCGATCTCCGCGAGCATCTCCGAGAGGCCGTCCAGGATCGGCTCCGCCTGCGCGCGGCTCACGATCTCCGTCTCGAGCAGCATGCGTGCGTGCGCGAGGCTCGCGATCAGGTCGTGGCGAACCAGCCGCGCGTCGAACGGCAGTGAGCCCGTGAATCCGAGGATGGCCGGGTCCAGCTCCGAGTCGAACCGTCCTCCCCACAGTGAGGTTGCGTCGGGAGGCCGCATCAGGAGGTCGCTCGCATCAAGAGGTCGCGGCCGGTCGGGCCGATCGGGCCGGTCGCTCACCACCGTTTCGCGACACGGCGCCGTCGACTCGGGGGACCGCCGATTCGGGTGCTGCCGTGGCGTCCGGTGGGGGCGCCGTGGATGGGCCGGCCGGTCCGGCCAGGACCCGGGCTCGAACCTCCGCCGACAGGCCCCAGAGACGAATGAAGCCGGCCGCGTCCTTGTGGTCGTAGACGGCGTCGTCGCCGAACGTCGCGAGATCCTCCTGATAGAGGGAGAAGGGGGAGACCCGGGCTACCGGCATGCACGTGCCCTTGAAAAGCCTCACCGAGACGGTGCCGGTGACGGTCTGGTGAGAGGCGTCGATGAAGGCGTCGAGCGATTCCCGGAGCGCCGTGAACCAGTGGCCCTGATAGGCCAGCTCTCCGTACCGGGTCGCGAGGCCTTCCTTGTAGGCGGCGGTCGCGTGATCCAGCGTCAGCGACTCGAGATCACGCAGGGCGGAGTGCAGAACGGTGCCGGCCGGCGTCTCATACACCCCCCGGCTCTTCATCCCGACCAGGCGGCTCTCTACCAAATCGCAGCGGCCGACGCCGTGAGCGCCGGCGATCTCGTTGAGCGTCTCGATCAGACGCCAGGGCTGCAGCCGCTCGCCGTCCACAGCGGTGGGGAAGCCCCTCTCGAAGGAGATCTCGACCACGCGGGGCTCGTCCGGTGCGTCGGCCGGATCGGTCGTCACCTGGTAGATGTCGTCGGGCGGCGCCATGGCCGGATCCTCCAGCACGCCGCCCTCGGTCGAGGTGTGCCAGAGGTTCTGATCGATGCTGTAGGGCTTCTCCGGCGTGACCGGAAGCGAGATGCCTCTCGCCGCCGCGTAGGCGAACTCGTCCTCCCGCGAGCGCAGATCCCACTCCCGCCACGGAGCGACCACCCTGAGCTGAGGGGCCAGGGTCCGGTAGGTGACCTCGAAGCGCACCTGGTCGTTGCCCTTTCCGGTGCAGCCGTGGGCCAGCGCGTCGCAGCCGTGGGCCAGCGCCGCCTCCACCTGCGCCTTCGCGATCAGCGGCCTCGCGAGCGCCGTCCCGAGCAGGTATCGGCCCTCGTACATCGCGCCGGCGCGCAGGGCGGGGAAGATGTAGTCGGCGGCGAACTCGGCCTTGAGGTCGACGATCTCGCAGGCGACCGCGCCGGTACTAAGCGCCTTCTCTCCAACCGCCTCGAAGTCCTCCGCCTGCCCGATGTCGGCCACGACGGCGACCACCTCGCAGTCGTAGTTCGCCCTCAGCCAGGGGATCATCACCGACGT
>CAMYMV010000025.1:34592-39055 GCA_947259585.1 uncultured Gemmatimonadales bacterium
GAGTAGGCGAGGGCGATGCGCTGAATCGACGTCTCAGTTTGCATGTAGGTCTCCCGAAGATGCTTCGGCCAGCACCTCTTGTAGGATGAGGAGGGCCGCGTCAACCTCGGACGCGGATACGGTGAGCGGAGGTGCGAGCCTCAAGGTGCCGGGCCGATAATACTCACCCTTATCATGCATAATCATACATCACAGACGCATAAACATGCAACTTGGGAGGATGGGTTGACAAATCAATGATTATTGATATGATATAACATGACCATGACAAAGATGGAAGAGAGGACGGAGCCGTTGCCCAGCGAGAGGGCGGCGCGAGCATTTAGGGCCCTCGGTGATGAGAAGCGGCTCAGGATCGTGGAGCTGCTCTCCGGGGGCGCGCAATGCGTCTGTGATCTGGCCGTGCGGGTCGGAGCGAAGCAGCCGCTGCTCTCCTTCCATCTCAAGACCCTCCGTGAGGCCGGCCTGGTGGTCGCCAGCCGGAGGGGAAAGTGGATCTACTACTCTGTGAACGAGGAGCTGCTCGGGGAACTGGAAGGCGGCCTCGCACGGTTGGGTGAGGCGAGCGCCGAGGCGGCGGCGAGAGCCGAAGCCGGGTGCTGCTGAACGGACCCCGGCAGAATAATGGGAAGGATGGAGGAACGATGAGCGGGATAGAGACCAGGACGGATATCAAGGCGGATATCAAGACCGCCGTGCGCGACAGATACGGCAAGGCGGCGGCCGAGGTGGCCAGGGGCGATGAGGCCGGGTGCTGCGGCGAGACGGTGAGCTGCTGCGGCAGCAGCGCCGTTGCCGAGAATCCGATCACCTCGGACCTCTACACGATAGATGAGACGGCGGAGCTGCCGGACGCGGCGGTCCTGGCGTCGCTGGGCTGCGGCAACCCCACGGCGCTGGCCGAGCTGTTGCCCGGACAGACGGTCCTGGATCTGGGCTCGGGGGGCGGCATCGACGTGCTGCTCTCGGCCCGGCGCGTCGGTCCCAAGGGGAAGGCCTACGGGCTCGACATGACGGATGAGATGCTGGACCTGGCCCGCGAGAATCAGCGGAAGGCCGGCGTCGAGAACGTCGAGTTCCTGAAGGGCGAGATCGAGGAGATCCCGCTGCCGGACGATTCGGTGGACGTAATCATCTCCAACTGCGTAATCAACCTGTCGGCCGACAAGCCGCGAGTGCTCGCCGAGGCGCTTCGGGTGCTTCGGCCGGGCGGGCTCTTCGCCGTGTCCGACATCGTCGTGCGGGGCGACATGCCCCAAGCGATCCGGCGGAGCGTCGAGCTCTGGGTCGGGTGCGTGGCCGGCGCGCTGGAAGAGGAGGAGTACCTCGGCCTGCTTCAGGAGGCTGGTTTCTCCGATGTCGAGATAGAGCCCACGCGGATCTATCGGGTGGCCGACGCCGCGGATTTCCTCGAGGAAGCCGGCCTCGACCCGGCCGTCATCTCGCCCCTGGTCGACGAGAAGTTCATGGCGGCGTTCGTCCGGGCGCGGAAACCGGCGATCTGAGCACGGGTTGAGCGCTTCGGGCCGCTTTCTGCTCTACGGCTCCTACGGCTACACCGGGCGCCTCATCGCCCGGCTGGCCGTGGAGCGCGGCTTCGAGCCGGTTTTGGCTGGCCGCGACGAGGAGGCCCTCCGAGAGCAGGCCGAGCGGGAGGGCCTGCGGCACGTCGTAGCGGATTTGGACGACCGAGAGGCCCTGGACCACGCGCTCGAGGGCGTTCCGCTCGTTCTGCACTGCGCGGGCCCATTCTCCCGGACCTTCCAGCCGATGGTGGAGGCGTGCCTGCACTCGGGCCGCCACTACCTGGACCTCACCGGCGAGATCGAGGTCTTCAACGCAGCCGCCGAGCTGGATGATAGTGCCCGGGAGGCCCGGGTCATGCTGATGCCGGGTGTCGGCTTCGATGTGGTCCCTACCGACTGCCTGGCCGTGCAACTGAAGTCGCTGCTCCCCTCCGCCACTCGGCTCACCCTGGCCGTTCTCCCCGGTGGAGGCGGCGTGTCTCGAGGTACCGCCCTCAGCATGGCCGAGCAGTTGGGGGAGGGAGGGTTGGTGAGGCGTGACGGCCGGCTGACCCCGGTGCCGGCGGGCTGGAAGTCGCGCAGCTTCGACTTCGGCACCGGTCCCCGCTCGGCGGTGACGATCCCGTTTGGCGACGTGGTGACGGCCTACTACAGCACCGGGATCGGGGAGATCGAGGTATACGGCGCCGGTCCTCGCGGCCTGCAGCGCGCCCTGCGGGTCACCGGCCGCCTCCGCGGGCTGCTGCAAAGCGGGCCGATGCGCGGCCTGATCGAGCGCGGCATCAGACGTCGCGTGGCAGGTCCGAGCGACGACGAGCGTGCTCGCGGCGAGACCCGCATCTACGGCGAGGTCGCCGACGACGAAGGCCGGTCCGTCTCTGCCATCCTGGTGGGCCCCGAGGCATACGACTTCACGGCGCTCACGGCGCTCGCCGTCGTCGAGAGGGCACTACGCGGGGAATCGCCGCCCGGATTCCAGACGCCCGCCAGAGCTTACGGCCCCGAGCTCGCCTTGGGGATCGAGGGGGTCGAACTCCTGTCTGTCCAGGCCTAGGGCGGGCCCAGGGCCGCCTCTTCCGCTTCCGGCGCGTCGATCCGGCGAACCGGCACCCCCACGTAGGTGGCGTTCGCCTCCAGCCGTCGGTGCTTGGGCACCACGCTAAGGGCCCCCACCTGTGTGTTGTCCCCGATCTCGACCCCGATACCGATCACGCTGCCCGTGCCCACGGTGACGTCGTTGCCGAGGCGCACGGCGGCCGTCTTCACGACCCCGGCCTCCACGGTGTGCCCCGAGAGGTGCACGTCGGAGCCGATCACCACGTGATCTCCGAACTCCAACAGGTTATGGTCCGACATCGAGAGGCTGTTCACGAACACGCCGCGTCCCAACCGCGCTCCGTTCAGCTTCAGGTAGAAGGACCACACCGGGGTGGAGCGGTAGAAAACGCCCGCGAACAGCCGTACGATGTGCTGGGTGATCATGTAGCGGCCCCAGCGCAGCAGCGGCCACTCCACGTCGCCGATGCGCATCTCCATGTCCGGGGGGCTTCGCCATCCGAGGATGCTGGTGATGAGGGCCGACAAGACCATGAGTGCGAAGGCGAACAGCAGGTACGCCGGCACGAAGGAGAGGGCCAGGACAAATATCCGCGCGCCGTCTGACGGGTACGGCCAGTGAAAGTGCCACTCCCAGAAGAGGGCAGCGGGCAACACGGATGCCGCGAAGATGAAGCTCTCGACGAAGAAGCCGGTGAGCACCGTCCACGTGACGCGTGCGATCTTCCATGCTCGATCTTCGCTGGGCGACATAATGGAATGTAAGGATGTCATCCCCCTACGTGTCTAGAAGGGCCGGCTGCGAGCTCGACGCGGCAGCCCTGCCGGAAGCCGTCCCATATGATCCTCGCCTCGCCATCGAGGGAGAGGGCCCTCCCTTCGTCTACGTCCCCGGAATGGACGGAACGGGCCTCCTCTTCTATCGCCAGATACCGGAGCTGTCGCGCGAGTTCCGGGTCGCGACGTACACGCTGCGGGACTCGGCCACGCACATGCACACGCTCGTGGAGGATCTCGCGAGCGTCGTGGCGCAGGCCTCGCCATCCGGGCAAAAGGCCGTCGTGTTCGGTGAGTCGTTCGGCGGCGCCCTGTCGATGTCGTTCGCCCTCGCGCGTCCGGAGCTCGTGGAGCGGCTCGTCGTCCTCAACACCTTCCCGTACTTCCGCCCGCAGCTGCGCCTGAAGCTTGCCGTCGCCTGGATCCGTACGTTCCCCTGGAAGACGATGGCCCTGGTGAGGCGGTTGACCGCCACCCGGATGCACTCCCGCTACACGCACCGGGACGAGATCCGCCGTTTCCTGGAGCTGACGGGCGGTACGACCAAGGAGGGCTACCTGAACAGGCTGAGGATCCTGCAGGAGTACGATCTTCGCGAGCGCCTCGGGGAGATCGGGGTACCGACGCTGCTCCTGGCCGCGGATCGCGATCACCTGGTCCCGTCGGTGGAGCAGGCATCGTTCATGGCCGAGAGGATCCCCGAGGCCGTCCTACGGGTCCTCAAAGGACACGGGCACGGGTGTCTGCTGGCGCCCAACCTCCACTTTGCGCGCATCCTGGGTGAGTGGCTCGGCTCCCCGAGCGACCCGAGCCAGGAGGATCGATAGTGTTCCTTTCGACCCGTGACCGGCTTCTCCTCGGGACCCTGGCGGCCCTCGCGACGGGGTTGGCCGCCGTGCCTGCCGGCGCTCAGCCGGCGATGGGGGACGCCGGCGTGTCACGCCGGCCGGTTTCCACCTATTCGATCGTGGCTCGGGACTCGGCTACGGGAGAGCTGGGCGTCGCCGTGCAGTCGCACTGGTTCTCGGTCGGCTCCGTCGTGCCCTGGGCGGCGAGCGGCGTCGGCGCCGTGGCCACGCAGTCCTTCACCGACCCCGCGTACGG
>CAMYMV010000025.1:39090-42681 GCA_947259585.1 uncultured Gemmatimonadales bacterium
GACCCCGCGTACGGGGCCCTCGGGCTCGAGATGATGGCGAGCGGAAAGAGCGCGCCAGAGACCCTGGCCGGCCTCGTCGCCTCGGACGCGAACGAGGCGGTCCGGCAGGTCGGGATGGTGGATGCGCAGGGGCGGACGGCTGTCCATACGGGCGCTTTGGCGATCGCCGAAGCGTGCGACCGAACCGGCCCCGGGTTCACGGTCCAGGCCAACCTGATGCTGAGGGCGGGCGTCTGCGACGCAATGGTCCGCGCATACGCGACCTCGTCCGGAGATCTGGCCGAACGGCTGATGGCGACGCTCGAGGCGGCTCAGGAGGCGGGTGGCGATCTCCGAGGCAAGCAGAGTGCCGCGCTGCTCGTTGTCGCGCGCCACCCGAGCGGGCGTCCCTGGGAGGATCGACTCTACGATCTTCGAGTGGAAGACCACCCGGATCCCCTCGTCGAGCTACGCCGCGTGCTCACCGTCGCCCGGGCGTATCGGCATATGAACGCCGGCGATGAGCACGTCACCGCCGGGGAGATCGACCGCGCCCTGGAGGAGTACCGGAGGGCGGAGGAGCTTTTGCCCGGCCGCTCCGAGCCTATCTTCTGGCATGCCGTGACCCTTGTATCGGAGGGGATGGTCGAAGAGGCGCTGCCACTGTTCGCCAAAGCGTACGAGCTACACCCGGCGTGGCGGGAGCTCGTGCCGCGCATCGTCGCCGTCGGCCTGTTGCCGGACGATCCCGGCCTGATCGACCGGATCCTCGCCGCCGGCCGCTAGCCGGCTCTCGCGTTGCTGGCCGAGTCGGCGCCCCGTAACGATCACGCAACCTGGAGGGAGAGCTTCAGATGGGAGAGTTGATACCGATCGTCGCGATCGTCATGGGGATGATGACGGTCCTGATTCCGATCACCGGTTTCACGGCGCGCTTCGCCCTGAAGCCGATCGCAGAGGCCGTGGCGAGGATGAGAGAGGCCCAGGGCTCCGGCCAGATTGTGGCGCTGCTCGAGCAGCGGATCGCGCTCCTGGAGCAGCAGCAATCGAACACGGAGACGGAGCTCGAGAAGGTCCTGGAAGTCCAGCAGTTCCAGGAGAAGCTGCTGGGTTCCGCCGCGGAGGATTCCTAACGCCTCGAGAACGCCTCGAAGGGGCGCGTCCTTCTTCTAGTCCCTCTCATAGCGGGCTTGTCCTGTGGCGAGCAGCCGACCGCGCCGCCGGCCGAATCCCCGGCGAACCCGAGCGCGGATGTGATCGCCGTGATCCCCGCTGTAAGAGCGATCTACGAGATCCAGGGGGCCGGCCACCGCTCGCCGTACAACGGTACCGAGGTGACCACTACGGGAGTCGTCACCGCCGTCGCCTTCAACGGATACTACGTTCAGGATCCGATCGGTGACGCCGATGATGCCACATCCGACGGGATCTTCGTCTTCAAGACCGGTTCCAAGCCATCCGTCGGCGATGCGGTCGAGCTGACCGACTTCGTCAGCGAGTTCGTCCCCGGTGGTTCGTCCACGGGCAACCTCTCAGCCACCCAGCTCAGCTTCCCGGACATCACGATCCTCTCGTCGGGAAACCCGCTTCCGGCGCCAGTCGTGGTCGGAAGCAGCGGCCGGATTCCCCCCAACGTCTTGGTGATCAGCCCGGGTGAAGAGCCGGTGGATTTGCAAGACGACGGCCAGGCAGCAACCAATCCGTTCAACCCCGACGTCGACGGAATCGACTTCTACGAGTCCCTGGAGGGGATGTTGGTCACGGTGGAGGACCCGGTGGCCGTGTCGGGCGTCCGCACGTTCAGTCCGTTCAGCAGCGAGGTGTTCACCCTTACGAACGATGGGGCGAACATCGCGCCCCCCGACGCGCGGACGGCCCGGGGTGGGATCAACCTGCAGCCAGATCCCGAGAACCGGGGTGATCAGAACCCAGAGCGGGTCCAGATCCAGTTCGACGGAACCCTCTACCCGGGCAGCGTGCCGGTCATCACGGTCGGGGACCGACTGAGCGACGTCACGGGAGTGGTCGGATACAGCTTCGGCAACTTCGAGGTCAACGCCACGGAGATCGTGACCGTCACGCCGAGCGGCCTGGCGCGGGAGGTCACGGGCCTCACCGGGACCGGTAACCGGCTGACCGTGGCGAGCTACAACGTGCTCAACCTCAGCGCCTTGTCCTCGGACGACAACCAGCGTGCCAGCCTGGGCGAGCAGATCACGGCGAACCTCCGCGCGCCCGACATCGTGGCCCTGCAGGAGATCCAGGACAACAACGGCACAAGCGGCGACCCCAACGAGACGGATGCGACGCTGACCCTGCAGTCGCTGGTCGATGCGATCGTAGCTGCCGGCGGCCCCGAGTACGTGGCCTTCGACGTTCCGCCCCCGGTCCCGGGCGTCTCCGGCGGAGCGCCCGGGAGCAACATCCGCAACGCGTACCTCTACAACCCGGACCGGGTCGAACTGGAATCCTTCGTCTCGCTGACTCCATCCGTGCTGACGGCCGCCGGCGTCAGCAACCCGGACGCCTTCATGGGCTCGCGGAGTCCGCTGTCCGCCACGTTCGTGTTCAAGGATCGCGAGATCACGATCATCAACAACCACCTCACCTCCCGCTTCGGCTCGAATCCGATCTTCGGCGCGTTTCAGCCGTTCTTCCAGGCCGGAGAGGACGAGCGGGGTGCCCAAACGGAGGCGCTGAACGAGTACGTGAACTTCCTGCTGGCCGCCGACCAGCACGCCCGGATCGCCGTCGTGGGGGACATGAACACGTTCGAGTTCCACAACGACCTGACCCTCGGTCTCCCGGGGATCCCTCCGGTACTCGAGAACCTGCTGGCGGCCATGCCGGACGATAACCGGTACACGTTCAACTTCGAGGGAAACTCCCAGGTGCTGGACCACATCTTCATTACCAAGAGCCTGATGGCCAGCGCGCAGTTCGATATCGTGCACGCCAACGTCGACTTCCCGCGCGTGGACAACACGGTGGCGAGCGATCATGAGCCGATCGTGGCGGACCTGCTGATTCATGGGCGGAAGGCGAAGTAGTCAAGACGGGGACCACTACGAAGTGTGGTAAGTCTTGAACAGGGGCGGCGCTTCAGGCGCCGCCCCTGTTTGGCAAGCAGCGTTGGCCTACATCCTAGCCGGCCGTGGCGACCTCCTGGCCGGTGAGCTTGTGGCAGTAGGCGCAGGTGGAGAGCAGCTCTCCGTACAGGTTCGCCCTCTCCGTCGGGTCCGTCGCCGTCCCCGCCTTGGACCCGATCTCGTGGCAGCGCTCCTCGAGCAGCTCCACCTCCTTCAGAACGGCAATCTCCTCGCTGCTCGTTCCGGCAACGGCCTCGGGCTTGAACGGCGCTTCCCCCAGCACCTGCGAGCCCTTGACCCACCTGGCATCCGAGGGCATGACGAGGCCTTCCCACAGACGCTCCGCCGCCCACGCGTGCCTGCTCATGTGGGTGGCTATATCCTCTCCCGGTTCCAGGGCCGCCGCGTTCCCGGTGACCGGCTCCGCGATGTTCTCCCGATGACAGGATCCGCAGGTCTTCGCGATGCCGCCCATCGCGTGCGCGGCATCCCAGAGGCTCGTGGCCTGCTCGGCCTGTCGAGC
>CAMYMV010000026.1 GCA_947259585.1 uncultured Gemmatimonadales bacterium
GGTTGAAGAAGGCCGTCACGGAAGCCGGCTCGCCCACTGCGCCGCGCCCCGCAGCGGCTCGGGCAGCGGAGAGGTGAAGTCCATCCGCTCCCCCGTTCGCGGGTGGCGAAAGACGAGGCGGGCGGCGTGGAGGAACATCCTGCCAGAGCGGCGAGCGAACTCTTCCGCCCAGTGGCCTCCGGCCCCGACGAAGCCGCGCTCCCAACGCGGAGCGTAGATCGGATCGCCGACGACCGGGTGCCCGAGCGCGCGGAGGTGCACACGCACCTGGTGCGTGCGGCCGGTCTCCAGGCGAATGGCCAGGTACTCGGCCGAGGGCCACCGCTCGAGCAGCCGGAAGTGGGTGACGGCGGGACGCCCACCCTCGACAACGGCCATCCGCTTCCGGTCGCGCGGATCCCTTCCGATCGGCATGTCGATCGTCCCCTCTTCCTCCTCCAGCTTCCCCCAGGCAGCCGCCAGGTATCCCCGACGGATGCGCCGTCGCGCGATCGCATCGGAGAGCTCGCGATGGGCTTCGTCGGTCCTCGCCACAACGAGCAGGCCGCTCGTGTCGCGATCCAACCGGTGGACGATGCCGGGCCGAAGCGGGGCGCCCGTCGAGGACAGATCTCCCAGACGGTGCAGAAGCGCGTTGACGAGCGTGCCGCTCGGGTGGCCGGGAGCCGGATGTACGACCATCCCGGCCGGCTTCTCGACGATCGCCAGGTCGTCGTCTTCGTAGCGGACCTCCAGGGGGATCGCCTCCGGCCCGACCTCGATCGGCGTCCTCGGGGGAAGCGCGACGGACACGGTCTCGCCGGGAGTCACGGCCCGGCTCTTTGCCACCGCCTTGCCGTTCACCTCGACGAGGCCCTCGGCGATGAGCGCGGCGGCTCGACTGCGGCTGATGTCAAGGCGCTCCGCCAGGTGACGGTCGAGCCGGGAGTGCGGCTCTTCGATCTGGAAGGTGACGACTTCGGGAAGACCGGCTTCAGGACTCTCCGACGCTCGCTCCTTCGGGGGCATGCCGCGCGGAGGATCTCTCACGGCTCTCCTCCAGCAGGAACGAGACGAGAAGCAGGATCGCGCCGACCGTCACGGCGGAGTCGGCCACGTTGAACACCCACCAGCGATGGCTCCCAATGCCCACGTCCAGGAAATCGACCACGCCGCGCTCGTAGCGCAGGCGATCGATGATGTTCCCGACCGCTCCCGATCCGACGAGTGCCACGGCGAGAAGCCGGAGGCGGTCGGTCGCCGGAGTCGATCGGTAGATCGCGGTAAGAACGCCGAGCGCCACGATCGAGAGCACGAGGAAGAAGATCCGGGAATGCTCTCCGATGTTGATGCCGAAGGCGGCGCCCGGATTGTGGGTGTAGGTGAGCCGCACGAAGTCTCCGATGACGGAGATCGTCTCGTGATAGCTCACGTTGTTGACGATCCACCATTTGGTGGCCAGATCGAGCGTGACGACGACTGCCAGGACCAGAAGCGCCAGGGCGGGCTTGCTGAGTCCCTTGCCAGCCGAACCTTCTTCGTTCAGCGCTTTCGCGTTCAGCGCTCCCGCCGTATCGGTCTCGTCAGGCCGAGACACCGCTCTCCTCGCGCTCCTTGCACTTGATGCAGAGGCGCGTGTGCGGAAGGGCGTCGAGGCGCTCCCAGCCGATCTCGTCTCCACACTCCTCGCAGCTGCCGAACCCCTTCGGGTCCCGGTACAGACGTCGGAGTGCCTCGTCGATATGGTAGAGGAAGCGACCCTCTTTGCTCGCGAACAGGAAGGCCTTCTCTCGCTCCATCGCGTCGGTGCCCTGATCGGCCATGTGGAAGCTGTAGGCCGACAGGTCGCCATCGGAGCTAAGGGGCGTCTCCGAGAACGACTCGTCGTAGTGGCCGAGCTCTTTGAGAGCGCGCGCCCGCTCCTTGAGCAGCCGATCCTCGAAGTGCTTGAGTTCTTTCTTTTTCATCGTCGCCATCTTTGTATCTGCCGGGCGCGACGTCCGCCGCGCCACCCATGTTCTTCCACTCGATCCGCCTGGGAACGACCTTTCTACCGCGCTCGCCTCAATCCGATCCGTACCGCGTGTCCGTCGAGCTCGCTATCGCGCCACTCCTCGCTTCCCCCGTCGCCCTCGCCGCCGATCTGCACGCCCACGGCCAGCGTTTCGCCGGCAATGTACTCGCGATGCTCCTGCGCAGCGCTCTCGACCTCATCGCTGCCTCGGATCCCGAGCTCGATCCGATCGGAGACCTCCAGCCCCGAGTCCCGTCTCAGTCGTTGTACCCGGTTCACCAGTTCGCGGGCGATCCCCTCTGCCACGAGCTCCTCGTCGAGCATTCGGTCCAGCCCGACCAGATAGCCGTCGGCGCTCCTCACGACGAGCTCTCCCGAGGCGACCTCGGTGATCGACACCTCATCGGGCGCGATCGCGACGTCTTCGCCGCCCAGCTCCAGCTCGATGGAATCACCGGCGCGTAGGCGGCGGGCCTGCTCCGGCTCGAGGTTCTGGACGAGCCGCGCCACCTCGGGGGTCGACGCTCCGAACCGCGGGCCCAGCCGGCCGAAGTCGGGTTTCACGACAAGCCGTACAATATCATCGGTGTCGGACAGAAACTCAACCCGTTTGACGTTCAATTCCTGGGCGAGAAGCTCCAGCACGGCCTGCGACGGCCGGCGCCCTCCGGGAACGACCGCCCTCAGCAGCCGAAGTGGCTGACGAACGCGCAGGTTCTCCTGCTCGCGCGCCGCCCGCCCCAGGACGGCCAGCTCGCGCACATCCCGCATGTCCCTCTCCAGATCAGGGTCGATCCGCCCCGCCGAGACCGGATAATCCGCCAGGTGCACCGACTCTCCGGCCAGGGCCCGGTGGAGCCAGTCGGCGAAGAAGGGTGCGAACGGCGCTAGGAGAGCCGCGGTCGTCCGCAGCGTCTCGTGCAGGGTGGCGAAGGCGTCGCGTGCGGCCTGCTTGGTCTCCGCATCGGGTCGCGTTGCCCAGAAGCGGTCGCGCGAGCGGCGAACGTACCAGTTGGAGAGCTCGTCGAGCACGAACCCTGAGAGCCTGCGGGCCGCCCGCGTCAGCTCGTAGCCCTCGAGCTCCGCGCGCAGCTCCTCGGCGAGCGAGTCCGTGCGGCTGAGGAGCCAGCGATCCATCACGGACCGCTCCGATGGCGGCCGCGCGCCGGAATTCTCGTGCGTCCACCCCTCCAGCCCCGCGTAGAGCGAGAAGAATCGGTACGTGTTGCGCAGCGTGTCGAAGAGCTTGCGCTCCACATCGCCGATGCCGTCCGGGTCCCAGCGCTTCGGCAGCCAGGGGCTGCTCACCGACATCAGGTAGTAGCGCAGGGCGTCGGCGCCGTGCCGGTCGATCGCCGTCCACGGGTCCACGACGTTGCCGCGCGACTTGGACATCTTCTGTCCCTCCTGATCCAGGATCAGGTCGTTCACGACGACGGCGCGATAGGACGTCTCGTCGAACAGGAGCGTCGAGAGCGCCAGCAGGGAGTAGAACCACCCTCGAGTCTGATCCACTCCCTCCGCGATGAAATCGGCCGGGAAGTGGACCCGGAACTCCTCCTCGTTCTCGAACGGGTAGTGCCACTGCGCGTACGGCATCGATCCGGAATCGAACCAGGCGTCCAGCACCTGCGGGATACGACGCATCCGTCCACCACAGCTCTCCGACCGGCAGTCCCATTCGTACTCATCGATGTCGGGACGGTGCGGATCGAACTCCGACGAAAGCGCACCGACCCGCTCCGCCAAAGCCTCGTAGGAGCCCAACACGTCCCGGTGTTCCTCGTCCGCATCACAGACCCAGATCGGCAGCGGCGTGCCCCAATAGCGATCCCGGGAGAGCGACCAGTCGACGTTGTTGGCCAGCCACTCGCCCATGCGCCCCGTCCCCATCTCGGCCGGGTTCCAGTCGATCGAGGCGTTGAGCTCCATCAGCCGCTCTTTCACGGCCGTCGTGCGCGCGTACCAGGCGTCCCTGGCCATGTAGAGAAGCGCGCTGTCGCAGCGCCAACAGTGCGGGTAGCTGTGCGGATATTTCTCCGACCGGTAGAGCAGATCATGCTCCGTCAGCCACGCCAGGATGCCGTGCTCTACCTCGGGATCCTTCACATGGCCTCCGGCGAGCCCGCCGGGCACCCGCTCGACGAAACGACCCTCGCCATCCACCGAGTGCTGCATCGGAAGGCCGGTCTGCGCGCCCAGGCGGAAATCGTCCTCGCCGTACATGACGGCCGTATGCACGACCCCCGTGCCCTCCTCCATCGTCACGAAGTCGGCGGGCAGGATCGTCCAGGCTGCGCTCGGACCCTCGGCGCCGCCTGCGCCGTCCGCGCCGCCTTCGCTCCGCCCCGCTTCCGCGCCGTCCGCGTCGACGGCTCCCGGAAAGAGCGGCTCGTACCGGCGGCCCACGAGATCCGCCCCCGTCATCACCTCCAGCACCTCCACCTCGTGTCGGAGCGTCCGCTCCATCAGCGGCTTCGCCAGAATGAAGACCTCTCCCGGCTCGGCGATCGCCTTTCCGCTCCCGCTCTCCGAATCCCCCACCACGCGGACCTTCAAGTATTCGATCTCATCGCCGACGGCGAGCGCGACATTGCCCGGAAGGGTCCAGGGGGTCGTGGTCCAGCTGAGCACCCGCGCTCCATCAGGATCACCGATCAGGTGAAATTTGACGAAGACGGCCGTATCCACGACGTCGGCCCAGCCCATCGCCACCTCGTGGCTGCTGAGGCCCGTCCCGCATCGCGAGCAGTATGGCACGACCTTGTAGCCGCGGTAGAGCAAGCCCTTTCGCTCGATCTCCGAGATCGCCCACCACACCGATTCCACATACTCGGGGGTGCAGGTCACATAGGCGTTCTCGTAGTCCAGCCAGTACCCGATCCGCTGTGAGAGCCGCTCCCAGTCGTCCTTGTAGGTGAAGATCCCTTCCCGACAGACGCGGTTGAACTCGGCGATGCCCAGCTTCTCGATCTGAGCCTTCCCCGAGATCCCCAGCTGACGCTCGGCTTCCAGCTCAACGGGGAGGCCGTGCGTGTCCCAGCCGGCGATCCGCGTCACGTGGTGCCCCGTCATGGTACGGTAGCGGGCCACCAGGTCCTTGATCGTCCGCGAGATGATGTGGTGTACGCCCGGGCGCCCGTTGGCGGTCGGTGGGCCCTCGTAGAAGACGAACTCGGGCTCACCCTCTCGCGCGCGAAGGCTCGCGTGGAAGGTGTCCTCCTCTTCCCAGATCCGGAGGATCCCCTCTTCCAGCTCGGGGTGGCTCGCGGGGAGCTCGGGGTACGTCATCGCGTCACTCTCGACGTCCTCGTCATGCCGTCAAGCCGTCATCCCGTCATCGCTGAGTCGGCCGGACTCAGCCGCTCGCACCCGCCGTACCTGCCGCGGCGAGCCGTGCGACGACGGCGCGCACCAGTCGGGTGAGCACCGGCTCGGCTTGCTGGGCCGTCGAGATGATCCTGGCGATGTCCACCGGCTCCAGCGCGTCCGGCAGGGCCATGTCGCTGATGATCGACAGACCGAGAACACGCAGGCCCACGTGTCGAGCCACGATCACCTCGGGAACGGTGGACATGCCGACGGTGTCCGCGCCGATCCCGCGCAGCATCCGGTACTCGGCCACCGTCTCGAGGCAAGGACCTGCGACCGCCACGTAGATGCCCTCGCGCAGCGTGATTCCCAGACGCATCGCCTCCTCGCGGGCTACCGCGCGAAGCTCGGCGTCGTACGGCTCGGACATGTCCGGAAAGCGCGGACCCTGCTCCAAGTTCGGCCCGATGAGCGGGTTGTCGCCCATCAGGTTGATGTGATCGCTGATCAGGACCAGATCGCCGCCGTTCCAGAGCGGATTCATGCCGCCGCACGCGTTGGACACGATCAGAGCATCGGCGCCAAGCTCCCTCATGACCCGGATAGGGAGGGTGACCTGTTGCATGGAGTAGCCCTCGTAGCGATGGAAACGACCCTCCATCGCGACGACATTCACGCCCTCCAGCGCTCCGACGAGCAGCCGGCCCGCGTGGGACTCCACCGTGGAACGCGGAAAGCCGGGAATCTCCTCGTAGGGTATCGAGGTCTCGACCTCGATCTCTGAGGCCAGGGCGCCGAGGCCCGTGCCCAGCACGATCCCGACCTCGGGGCGGAAGTCGGAGGCCGCGCTGATCGCCTCCGCGGCGCCACGTACCGTCTCCATCCTGATATCGCTCGTCATCGCCTCGTCACTCGTTAAGCGGTCTCTCCGGGCCGCGGCCCGATCAGCACCGTGCCCAGCCTCAGGCGGGTGCTCCCTTCCTCCACGGCGACCTCGAAGTCGTTGCTCATCCCCATCGACAGGGTCCTGGCCTCGAAGCCTGCGATCTCGCGGCCGCACCGCTCGAACAGCTCCCTCGTGCGCCGGAAGACCTCGCGCAGCACGCCCTCGTCCGAGGTAAACGGCGCCATCGTCATCAGGCCCACGACCCGGAGCCGCTGTAACGCTACGATCTCCGCGGCCGCCTGCAGAACCTCTTCGCCGGCGAAGCCGCCCTTGGTGGCCTCACCTGAGGTGTTCACTTCCAGCAGGATCTCCAACCCATCGCGGCCCGCTCGCTCCGTCTCGCTCGCCAGCTTCCGAGCGAGCCGCAGCGAGTCGACGGATTCGATGACGTCGAACAGCTGGACCGCTCGCCCGGCCTTGTTCCGTTGCAGATGGCCGATCATATGCCACCGGAAACCGAGCCGGCCCAGCTCGCGGAACTTCAGCTCCGCCTCGTCGACGCGGTTCTCGCCGATGATCGGAAGACCGCTCGCCGCCACCTCTCGCAGCACGGAAGCGGGATGCCCTTTCGTCACGGCCACGATCTCGACATCCGCTCCCGGCCGTTCGGCCCGAAGCGCCGCCTCTTCGATCCGCCTCCGAACCTCGGCAAGGCGCCCCTTGATCTCGCTCATGTCGTTGTCGCGCCGAAAGTACCGTCACCCCCACCACCCGTCGACCCCACTTCCCCGCAGACCTCCCGGCGGCTCCCGCGGCAGCGGCCCGCGGGCAGCATACCATCCCGGTCTTTTCTACCTGTACACCTGTACATGTAGAGCCCGAAGCGACCCGCTCTACCCTGCCGGGACCTTTCTATTTGGCCCTCCTAAGGCGGTGGCGGATTCCCGGGCGAGTATTAGCGCGACGGTGCGGAGACCCCACAGCGAAGCGAGGAGGCTCCGCGCCCAAAGCGCGTCTGCGAGCGTAAGGGAACCGCCACCACCACCACACCGAGGGGCAAAAAAAAGAGCCGCCCGCGGCGCGAGCGGCTCTGTCGTGCCTGGCTCCGCCGGTTGGCTCTATCGAACCTCGAACGTAATGGCCTGGGCCACCCAGACCGGGGTCTTCTTGTCGCGGTTCTTGGCCGGCGAGAACTGCATTTTGTCGGCCGTGCCCATCGCGGCCTTGTCCATCGCATCGTAGCCGCTGGTCTTCTGAACCTGCGTCTTCTGGACGGTGCCGTTCTCATCGATGTAGATCCACAGCACCACCGTGCCCTCGATGCCCGCCTCGCGCAGCTGCGAGGGGTAGAGGCGCTGGAGGAGCTTCTGGATGTCCCCGGGATTCTTCAGCTTCGGCGGCACGTCGTAAGGAATAAACGACGGCCGGTCCGCCGGGCTGCCGGTCTTCGGCGGCGGCGGCAGGTTCTCCACGGGGTTCGACTCGAACGTGGTCGGGGCGATCGTCACGTCCTCCGTGATGTCCGCCGCGGCTACCTTGGGCGTAGCCGGCCGCGAGATCTGCTCGGGCGGCGGCGGAATCTGGACTTCCGGCGGCAGCTCGATCGTCTCTAACGCGTCACCCGTACCCGACAGGTCGGCCGCCTGCAGGTTCGGGAAGAAGGCGAAGAGCGCGAAGTGTACGGCGACGGCACCAATCAGGCCGTAGGACAGCCAGTTCGAAGCGTTTCGCTTGAAGGCGTCATTGGCGGTTTCATGAACGGCGTGGGCTTCGGTCTGTTGGGACATCGGCGCGTTCCTCCCTACCTTCTGGGGCGCGACATACGTTGCTCCAGGCGGGTCGCAAACGTCACCCTCACCGCCCCCGCCGCCTGAAGCTGCTTCGTAATCGTGTTGATCTTGCTATACGGAACGTCGCGGTCTCCACGAACCGCGATGACGATCTCCCGGTTTTCAGCGTACAACGGACGAACGACCTGGGCGATGTCCTGGTCCGCGATCGCCTGGTCGTTGATCCACACCTGAGCGTCGGTGTCTATCCAAAGGTGCAGGATGTTCTTCCGCTTCTCATCGATCTTCTTCGTGGCTTCGGCGTTCACCCAGTCGATGTCCCGCTTTTTCTCTCGCCGGAACACCGTCGTGACCATGAAGAAGATCAGCAGCAGAAACGCGATGTCCGCCATCGACGACGACGGAATGTCGCTGCTGGTCCCCGACCTTCGCTTGAAACCGCCTGCTTTCACTGCCATATGGTCACTCTCCTACCATCTGCAGTGAGATGCGTTCCGCGCCGGCTTTCTTCACCTCGTCCAGCACGTTGATCATGTGGCGGTAGGCGGCCGACGGGTCCGTCTTGATCGCAGCGATCAGGTTCTCGTTCGCCGCCAGCTCCTGCCTGAGGATTCCCTCCACCTGCCGATAGGCGACGATCTGCTCCTGCTCGCTCTCACCCCGTCGAACCACGACCGATCCGTCCGCCTGGACGATGAGGAAGAGGATGTTCTTCGCGGAGACCTCCTGCTCCTCCTTCTCCTCGGGAAGGACGATCGGGAGCCCCTTCTCCTCGTTGAACACCGTGGTCGTCAGGAAGAAGACGAGAAGAAGGAAGGCGATATCCGCCATCGACGCCGTGGGAATCTCGTCGGAGACGCGCTGTTTGCGGTTGAGAATCGGCATAGGACCTCTCGTTGTGCCTTACTCTTTAATCACCGAGATCTTTAATCGCCGCGTCTCGACTATCGGCGATATACTCGCGCTTCATCTCCTGGCGCGCGATCCGTTCTCCCGCCTGTACCGTCTCTCCATGCATCCGGGTGTCCAGCGACCAGACGAGATCGAGCACAGCCTGCGCACCCTCCTCCATATCCGCCACCAACTGGTCGATGCGGCTCACGAAGAAGTTGTAGGCCACGTTCACCGGAATGGCGATCGACAGCCCGGTGGCCGTCGTGATCAGAGCCACCTTGATCCCGCCCGCCACGAGGCCAGGCTCCACCTGTCCGGCGATTTCGATCGCCTGGAAGGCCAGGATCATCCCGATGACGGTGCCGAGGAAGCCCAGCATCGGAGCGACGTTCGCGATCGTCGCCAGGACGGGAAGGCCCCGCTCGAGGAAGCCGAGCTCGATCGATCCGGTCGTGGAGATCGCCTTGGCCACGTCGGAGCCCGTATGCCTCTCCTGGACGCGCCGCAGACCCGCGAGGAGGATCGCCGCGACCGGTCCTCTGGTCTCTTCCGCCGTGCGGATCGCGTCATCCAACCGACCCCTTCCGCCCAACGCCGCGATCTCCGTCAGGAGCTTCTGAGACTCCCGGTGGGCGATGAAGAGGGTCCAGCCCTTGGCGATGATGACCCCGAGAGCGACCAGCGAGCAGAGGACGAGGGGGTACATCATGAAGCCCCCGTCGGAGAACAACGAGAGGAGCTGATAACTGGTGTCGACCTGCTCCAAGCTACCTGCCTCCCAAAGGAGTGGTGAGGGCCCGACCCTTCACACGCTTCAAGACGAAAAACAGACCAAAAATATTAAAGTCCGTACCGGATCGCGTCAAACGGCGAGCTCGGAGCTCCGATCCGCGCCCGCGGCGGCTTCGCCCGGCGCCGCTTCCTCTTCCACCCCGCCTCCGGATGGCGCTTCGTCCGCGCGAGCCGCCTGTTTCTCCCCGATCTCGGGCGTGCCACCGGTCGGCGGCGCCGTCGTCCTGGCGCGTCCCGTCAGCATCATGTCCCGCCAGCGGGCGCCTTCACGGGGAGGGCCGGCCTCGAGAGACCGCCCGCGGGAGAGATGGGCGCGCAGCCGGTCCTGGTCCAGACCGCGGAAGAGCTGACCGCCCGCCGCGAGCGATATCTGGCTGGACTCCTCCGAGATCACGACGACGTAGGAATCCGTCTCCTCCGACAAACCGATCGCCGCGCGGTGACGCATCCCCAGCGTCTTGTCACGCACGGGATACTGGGTGAGGGGAAGCGGCGCGCCCGCTGCGATGATCTTGTCGCCGCGGACGATCACCGCCCCGTCGTGCAGCGGAGAGTAAGGCGTGAAGATCGTCGTGAGCAGGTCGGCCGACACATCCGCCTCGAACCGAGTGCCCCGCTCCGCGTACTCGCCGAGCCCCACCTCCCGCTCCAGCGCGATCAGGCCACCGATCTTGGCGCGCGAGAGACGCTCGGAGGCCTTCACGATCTCCTCGAGCACCTCGCTCTCCTCGAACCGGGCGAAGACGTTCCAAAGCCGGCTCCGTCCGAGCTGCGCGAGCGCGTTCCGGAGCTCGGGCTGGAAGACGACGATGAGAGCGAACACGCCGTAGGTGAACGCCTGGGAGAGAATCGCCGTGATCAGGCCCAGCTCCAACAGCTGAGCCACCGCGTAGACGGCGACCAGCAGGACGAGGCCCACCAGAATCTGAAACGCCCGCGTGCCGGTCCACAGAACCAGGATGCGGTAGATCAGATAGGAGACGATCAGGATCTCGATCACGTCCTTCCAGTCGAGCTGGAGGAAACCGAGATACTCGGAAAGCGTCCCCATCATCCGGCCCTCAACACCATCATCTATCGGCCCTCATCGTCATCATCATCCGGCCCTCATCGTCATCATCCGACGAGCGTCATGCGGCCACCATCATTGGCAGCCTGTTGAATCGAGTCCGCCATGTCCAGAGCGCGACGCACGGCCCGCACGTCGTGAACCCGGAAGAGTCGGGCACCGCGCTCGAGCGCCACGACGCACGCGGCGAGGGTCGCCTCGAGCCTCTCCTCCACGGACAATTCCAAGACTTTACCGATAAACGACTTACGGGACGGACCGACCATGATCGGCCGGCCCAGGGAGCGAAGCTCACCCAAGCGGGCCAGCAGGCGAAGGCTCCCCTCCGGCGATTTTCCGAAGCCGATGCCCGGATCCACGACGGTCTGCGAGGGTCCGCACCCCGCGCCTTCCGCCACCGAAAGCGACTCGGCGAGCGATGCCCGAATCTCGCCGATCAAGTCCTCGTACTCGACATCGCGCTGCATGGTCCGGGGATCGCCACGTCTGTGCATCACGATGAGACCGGCACCCGTTTCGGCCGCCAAACCGGCGATCGCGGGGTCCGCCCGGAGCCCCGAGACGTCGTTGATGACCGAGACGCCGAGCTCGAGCGCCCGGGCGGCCACCTCAGCCTTGGTCGTGTCGATGGAGATGGGGACCGAGAGCAAGCCCTGAAGCCGCCGCAGCACGGGCTCGAGCCGGCTCCATTCGTCCTCGGCCGAGACCGGCGCCGCGCCGGGACGGGTCGATTCCGCCCCGATATCCACGAGATCGGCGCCCTGTTCGGCCAGCTCCTCAGCACGCCGCGCGGCGGTCCGAGGGTCGAGGTGCACTCCGCCGTCGGAGAACGAGTCGGGTGTGACGTTGAGAACGCCGAGGATGTGAGGGCGACGAAGGTCGAGAGTGCCGCCCCGGATACGCCATGTGGGCAGATCGCCCGCGTCTGCCGGGTCCGGAGGACCGCCAGACACCTTCAGCCGCCCGACCGAGTCAGGCGAGCGCGGGAGATGGCTCCCCTCCGCCCGTGTCCTGCGCGGGCCGACTCGCGGCGGGCTTTGCCTCCTCGGCATCCGGCGCTTCGGGCAGCAGTTCGACCGGAGAGGAGCTCCTGAGAGGTGGTAGTGCCTCGCCCCGGGCAAGGAGCTTGATCTCGTCGGCGTCCAGCGTCTCCCGCTCGAGCAGCGCCTCGGCGATCGTCGTCAGCAGATCGGTGTTGTTCTCCAGAACCGTGCGCGCCGCTGCGAACGCTTCATCCACGATGCGCTTGATCTCGGAATCGACGAGCTGTGCCGTCCGCTCGCTGACCTCGCGGCGCTGCGACAGCTCGCGGCCGAGGAAGATCTCCTGCTCCCGATCTCCGACCGCGATCGGCCCCACCACGGGGGACATGCCGAACTGAGTCACCATCCGCCGCGCGATCGACGTGGCACGCTCGATGTCGTTTCCGGCTCCCGTGGTGATCTTCTCGTCTCCGAAGATCATCTCCTCGGCCACCCGACCGCCGAACAGCATCTTCAGCTGTCCGAGCAGCCAGTCGCGGGTGTAGTTGTGTCGGTCTTCCTCGGGAAGCGAGGCGGTGAGGCCCAGCGCCCGGCCGCGTGGCACGATCGTGATCTTGTGAAGCGGATCCAGGCCGGGGACCTTCATCCCGATCACCGCATGGCCGGCTTCGTGGTACGCGGTGACCTTCCGCTCTTCCTCCGAGATGACGAGGCTCTTCCGCTCGACACCGAGCATCACCTTGTCCTTCGCCGCCTCGAAGTCGTCCATGTACACCTTGTCCTTGTCGTGGCGGGCGGCAAGGAGCGCGGCCTCGTTGACTACGTTCTCGATGTCGGCGCCGGAGAGTCCCGGCGTTCCCTTCGCGAGCACCGTTATCTCGACGTCGTCCGCGATCGGGATGTCGCGCGTATGGACACGGAAAATGCCCTCGCGCCCCTTGACGTCGGGGCTGTCAACGACGATCTGCCGATCGAAGCGCCCGGGCCGTAGAAGCGCCGGGTCCAGCACATCCGGCCGGTTCGTGGCGGCAAGCAGGATCACGCCGTCGTTCGACTCGAATCCGTCCATCTCGACGAGGAGCTGGTTGAGGGTCTGCTCCCGCTCGTCGTGCCCTCCGCCCAGGCCCGCTCCGCGGTGCCGGCCGACGGCGTCGATCTCGTCGATGAAGATGATGCAGGGAGCGTGCGTCTTTCCCTGCTCGAACAGGTCTCGAACCCGGCTGGCGCCGACGCCGACGAACATCTCGACGAAGTCGGAACCAGACATCGAGAAGAAGGGACGTGCCGCCTCACCGGCGACGGCCCGGGCGAGCAGCGTCTTCCCGGTTCCCGGAGGGCCGATAAGCAGCGCGCCCTTGGGGAGGCGGCCGCCGAGCCGGCTGAACTTGGCCGGGTCCTTCAGGAACTCGATGATCTCCTCGAGCTCCTCCTTCGCTTCGTCGCACCCCGCGACATCCGCGAACGTGACCTTGGGCGTGTCCCCCGACAGCAGCTTGGCCTTGGATTTTCCGAAGCTGAACGCGCGCGATCCACCACTTTGCATCTGTCGGAAGAGGAAGACCCACAGACCGATGATCAGCAGCCACGGCAGGATGCCCACCATGAGGCCGACCCAGTTGTTCCCGGGGCCTTCACCCTGACTCTGGACCCCGGCCTCCTCCAGCTCGTCGATGAGCGCCTTGTCGGCCTCGAACGGCAGGAGCGTGTGGAACTTCTCCACCTGGACGCCGTCCTGCTCGATGCTCGAGCGGAGCACTCCCTCCAGCTTGCGGCCCTCCTGAATCGTGACGCTCTCCACGTTTCCGCCCTCTACCTGGGCACGAAACTCGGAGTAGGTAAGCTCCTGCTGGGCTTCCCGGTTGCTGTTCATCAACTGGAAGATCAGCAGCGGAATCAGGACGATGAGGGCCCAGAAGGACGCGGTCCGCAGAAATCGGTTCATGCGGCCCCCGTCCATGTTCTCCGGTCCGTCGGCTGGTTTTTGCATCCGTTCTACCTATACACCTCTTCCCACGAACGCGTCCGCGGGATGTTGGTCCTATTCTGCAAGGCTCGCTACAAACGGGAGATGACGGAAGTCTTCGGCGTGGTCGAGCCCGTAACCCACGAGAAAATCGGGAGGCGCATCGAAGCCTACCCAACGTGGCTCCTTGGCCATTCGTGGCGCTATGTGCTTGTGAAGCAGCGCGCAGATCTCCAGCGATTTCGGGCCGCGTCCCTCCAACGCCTCGATCATCCGGCTCAGCGTGTTTCCGCTGTCCACGATGTCTTCGACGATGACGACGTTGCGGCCCGCGATCGGCGCCGCCGGATCGTACAGCAGCTGCACGTTACCTGATGAGGTAGTGCCGGAGCCGTAGCTCGAAGCTACCAGGAAATCCACGTGCAGCGGGCGCGAGATCCGCCGGACGAGGTCGCTGAGAAAGATGAAAGAGCCCTTGAGGAGCCCGAGGATCAGAAGATCCGACTCTCCCTCGTACTCCCGGGTGATCTCCGCCCCGATGCGGGCGACCTGCTCGGCGATCTCCTCCGACGTGTACACGATGCGCTCGAGCGGTCGGCCGCCCATCAGCTTCTCGAAATCTACGTCGGCGAAGGTGTCCGGCACGGCTGTGGTATCCGTCATTGCGGGCTCTCTAACACTCCTCGATCTCGATAGTAAACAGGGAACGGTCTCGCACGCCGCTGCCGGGGTCGGTGAAACCGGCCTCACCGGCCTTCGCTATTCCCCGAACCCAGAGCACGCGACCCTCCGCGTCCGAGAGCACCGGGATTCGGCCGCGCTCAGAGAGCGGAATCCGTCGGTCGCCGAAAAGGCGCTTCAGCTTACGGCTTCCGCCGCCGAGGCGAATCCGGTCGCCCGGCAGCCAGCTCCGCACCTCGAGCGGCCAGCTCGCGTTCTCCGGCAGGAACGAGTAGCTGTCCCGGTCGTCGTTGCTCAGCCCGGCCACCGCCGGCTGCTCGGCGGGCGACCACGTCACGCGGAAGCCCGACCCAGCCAGCTCGAGCGAGGCCTCTCCCGCACCGGGCGCCTCGATCCGCACGGTGCTCGAACCCTTCTTCGCCGCCGAAGCCCCGAGCCGCAGCTCTTCGAACTCGCGGCGCAGCTCGAGTCCACCGCCCACATCCACCGACGCGCCGCTTCGCCCGCCCTTGATAAACTCCACCGCAACGCGCGTTCCTCCGCGCGACAACCGCACATTCAGCCGCTCGGCCAAAAAGGCGAGCGCTCTCGCCTGTACCGCCGGATGATACCGGGAGAAGCCTGCTCGTACAAATCTGAATCCGCGTCCATCCTTCGTAACATCGCTTCGCTTAAGCGCTTGGCGCGCCTCAGCCACCAGCGCCCGATCCGTCCGCCGTGCGGAGTGGGCCACCTGCACCAGGCGCTCGCGAACGGGCCCATCCCACGCCGACTCCAATGCGGGCAGCACTCTCGTTCGGATCAGTGCCCGCGTCCAGCGTGGATCCACGTTGGATGGATCCGTCAAGTACGCGATTCCAGCATCCTGCAAGTAGCTCTCCAGCTCTTCGCGCCAAAACCCCAGGAGGGGCCTCACGATCATGCCTCGCCGCTCCGGGATCCCGGCCAGCCCTCGCACGCCCGTTCCCCGGAGGATCCGGAAGAGCACCGTCTCGGCCTGATCGTCGGCATGATGAGCAGTCGCGATCCGGTCTACGGCCTCCTCCTCGGCGACCTCATGCAGAAAGGTGTAGCGGGCGGCCCGCAGTTGTGCCTGCTGCGGGGAAAGGGCATCGGAAGGAGCGCCGACGCGACATTCGAGGCCGAGCGCTTCGGTCCAGTCGACGACCTGTCTCGCTTCCTCGTCGCTCCCCGCCCGGAGCCGGTGGTCGAAGTGAGCGGCGAGGAGACGCCAGTGGTTTTCCTCTGCCAGCGAGCAAGCGAGGCGGAGGAGGGCGATGGAATCGGGGCCGCCCGAGACAGCCAGGAGGATGCGGCTTCCCGTCGGGAGCAGCTGGGGACGGCGAGAGAGATGCGCTGCGAATCGATCGAGGAGCGAGGCCGTTCTAGGCTCCTCCGCTTCTGAGGCCCGGGATGAGGTCGCGCCAGCGGCTCGCCGAGCGGTGGAAGGCGAGCCGCTCGGGCACCGGGACGCCGAACGAGGGTCGGGGTCCCGGTCGGGGTCCCGATTCGGCCGGCCGGAGAGCCGGATCCGGGGTGGAGGCGGGCGCGGATCCCACCGCCGATCCGCGCTCGAGGCGCGATTCGGCCAGCTCTTCCTTCAGGGCCGGATCATAGCCGGCGTCGCGCCCGAGAACATACGTCCGCAGAGCCCGCCTGACGTCGATCCCGCCGGCTCCGCTCAAACCTCCATCACCTCCTCCTCCTTCTTCTCGAGGAGGCGGTCGATGGCCTCGATGTGGTTGTCGGTAAGCTCCTGGAGCTCGTGAAGCCGTCGGTGCAGGTCGTCCTCGCCGATGTCGCCTTCCCGCTGCATCGTCTCCAGCTCTTTCTTGACCACGTGTCGGACGTGGCGGACGGAGACGCGCCCCTCCTCTGCCATCCGGTGGAGCACTTTGACGAACTCGAGCCGGCGCTCCTCGGTCAGCGGCGGGATCGGCACTCTGATGATGTTGCCGTCCACGGACGGGTTGAGGCCGAGGTCGGCCGATTGTATCGCCGATGCGATCGAGGACGCGATGCTGGCGTCGTAGGGCTGTACGACGAGAAGCTGCGGCTCCGGAACCGAGACGTTGGCGAGCTGGTTGAGGGGCATGACGGATTCGTAGGCCTCGACCCGCACCGTCTCCAGGATCATCGGCGAAGCCTTCCCCGTCCTCACGGTCGAGAACTCCCGCCGAATTGCCTCGTTCGCTTTGTCCATCGAAGCCGAAGCTTCTCGCATCTTCTCCTCGGCCATCCCTCTCTCTCCTTCTTCCGAGCTCTCTAGGCCTTTGCCATGATGGTGCCGATCTGATCGCCCTTCAAGGCGCTCAGGATCGCCCCCGGCCGACGAATGTTGAGCACGATCACGGGAAGATGGTTCTCCTTGCAGAGCGATACCGCCGCCGCGTCCATCACGCCCAGCTCGCGGGTCATCACCTCCAGGTACGAGATCCGCGGGATGAACTCGGCATCCGGGTGAACCTCCGGATCTGCCGTGTAGACGCCATCCACCTTCGTCGCCTTCAGTATGACGTCGGCCTCCATCTCGATCGCCCGGAGCACCGCCGCCGTGTCGGTCGAAAAGTACGGATTCCCGGTGCCCCCGGCGAAGATCACCACACGACCCTTCGCCAGGTGGCGGAGGGCGCGGCGCCGGATGTAGGGCTCCGCGAGCTCTTCCATGCGGATCGCGCTCATCACGCGGGTCTCGATCCCGTTGCGCTCCAGCATGTCCTGGAGCGCGAGGGCGTTGATGACGGTGGAGAGCATCCCCATGTAGTCGGCGCTCACCCGGTCCATGCCCTGCCTGCTCGCCACGGCCCCGCGGACGATGTTGCCGCCGCCGACGACGACGCCCAGGCGCACGCCGGCAGCGCATACCTTCTCGATCTCCCGGGTTAGGCCCTCGATGACGGGCGGGTGGATGCCGAAACCCTGGTCTCCCGCGAGAGACTCGCCCGAAAGCTTGACGACGGCGCGGCCGTACTTCAGGGCGCTCGGCTCGGTCATATCCGGACGACTCTCATCGGCAGATGGCTCCTATCGGCGGACAGCTCTTATCGCTCCAGCCGTGATCAATCCGCGACATCGAAGCGGACGAAGCGCGCCACGGCCACCTCGGGGCCCGCCTCTTCGAGCAGATCCGAGATCTTCCGATCCGGATCCTTCACGAAAGGCTGCCACAAGAGCGCGGCCTGCTCGTAGAACTTGCGCATGCGGCCGTCGACGATCCGCTCGGCGATCTCCGGTGGCTTGCCCTCGGCCGCGGCCTGCTCGACGAGCACACGCCGCTCGCGCTCCCTCTCCTCCTCGGGTATGTCATCGGGCGTGATCCCCGACGGACGGCTGGCGGCGATGTGCATCGCCACGTCCCGTGCCAGGTTCGCGAGGTCGGCGGACTCGCTCGCTCCCTCCAGCTCGATGAGCACGCCGATTCGGTTCCCGAAATGGATGTAGCTGGCGAGAACCGCGTCCGGAGCCGGCTGGTATCGAACGAAGCGAGACAGCACCAGGTTCTCCCCTATCCTGCCCCGCAGCTCATCGAGCTCGGTTCGCAGGGGCGCGTCAGCCGGCAGGTCCAGAAGCTCTTCTCCGGGACGTGCCGCCCCCTCGCCTCCCTCGCCGCCCTCGGCAAGCGCCGTGGCGGCCGCCCGCTCGGCGAAGGCGAGGAAATCCTCGTTCCGCGCCACGAAATCCGTCTCGCTCGCCACCTCCACCATCGCCACGGCCCCGGTCGCCTCGTCCCGAGCCAGAACCACCGTTCCTTCCGTGGCCTCGCGGTGGGCTCGCTTTGCCACCTTGGCCGCGCCGCTCTTCCGGAGAAGATCGATCGCCTTCTCTTCGTCTCCGCCCGCCTCCTGCAGAGCTCGCTTGCAGTCCATCATGCCGGCCCCGGTCCGCTCTCTCAGCGTCTTGACCGCTGCAGCCGTGATCTCGGTCATCTTCGTCGATCCTCCTGCTTATCGTTATCTAGTGCAGCATGCCGTCCTTGACGGCGATCTCTTCGTGAGCCCGGGTCAAAAAAAAGGCCACCCCGCGGTGGCCTTTGCAGCTCCTCAGCTCGCCCCGCGCTCCTCTTCACCTCCGGACGCGTCGGGCGAGACCGCCACCGCCTCCTCTCTCGAGGACGCGTCGTCGTCGCTCTCCGCATCGGCCGAACCGCCATCCGCCTCCGAGACGCCGGTCTCGGTCGTCTCGCCCTCCGGAGCGGCAGCCACTGTCTCGCCCTCGGCGGCGGCATCGGCTTTGTCCCCCTCGCCGCCATCGGCCGCTTCCTGCTCCGATCCCTCCCCTTCGGCCTCGCCATCCGGGTGGTGCAGCCGCGCGGCGATCACCTCGGGCTTGGGCCGTCGCCGCGGACGCGGCTTTCGCCGCTTGGGGCGAGCCGACTTGTCCTGACGTTCGGTCATGTCGGACGAGTAGGTGTAGACCTCGTCCTCGTCCTTCGCCACGGCGGCCAGCTGCGGAAGCTCGTGTGTCGCTCGCTCGAGCGAGTCCGAGATGACCCGCGTGATCAACGCGACGGAGCGAATCGCGTCGTCGTTGCCCGCTATCGGGATCGTGATCATGTCGGGATCCGCGTTCGTGTCGGCGATCGCCACCACGGGGATCCCGAGCCGATTCGCCTCCCGTACGGCTATCTCCTCCTTCTTCGCATCGACTACGAAAACGAGGCCGGGCACCTTCGTCATGTCCTTGATGCCCGAGAGATAGCGCTCGAGCTTCTGCCTCTCGCGCTCCAGAAGCAACTGCTCCTTCTTGGTATAGAAATCGAACGCGCCTTCGTCGACACCCCGCTCGAGCTCCTTGAGCCGCGCGATGTTCTTCTTGATCGTCTGGAAGTTCGTGAGCATGCCGCCCATCCAGCGCTCGGTCACGTAGAAGGCGCCGGCGCGCTCGGCTTCCGCCTTGACGGTCTCCTTCAACTGCGGCTTCGTGCACACGTAAAGAACCGAATCGCCGGCAAGCACCGTCTCACGAACGAGATCTTGAGCCCGCCTGATCTGCAGCAGGGTCTTCTTGAGGTCGATGATGTAGATCCCGCCGCGCTCCGCGAAGATGTACCTCTTCATCTTGGGGTTCCAGCGGTGTGTCTGGTGCCCGAAATGCACACCCGCTTGCAGCAGGTCCTTCAGAGCTACATCCGACATCCTAATGGCGACTCCCTGGTGGAGATCCAATCCCGTTTGTTTAGCGCTTGGAGAACTGGAAGCGCTTGCGCGCCTTCGGCTGTCCCGGCTTCTTGCGCTCGACGGTGCGCGGGTCCCTCGTGAGCAGGCCATGCGAACGAAGCGCCGGGCGCTGATCCGGGTCTGCCTCGACGAGCGCCCGCGCCACGGCCAGCTGCACCGCTCCCGCCTGCCCGGTGGGACCGCCACCACGGACGCGCACGAGCATGTCGTACGATCCCTCGGCGCTGACGACTCCGATAGGCCGCTCGACGACCTCGCGGTGCCGGTGCATCGGGAAGTATTCGTCCAGCTCGCGCCCGTTGATCCGCCAACTGCCGGTCCCGGGGCGCATCGTGAGTCTGGCCACGGCCGATTTGCGTCGACCCACCGACTGATACTGAGTGTCCGCCAAGCTTCCTCCTAAAACTCCAGTGGCTCGGGCAGCTGCGCCTCGTGCGGGTGCTCCGGTCCAGCGTAGACCTTGAGCTTGCGCAGCATGGAGCGGCCCAGACTGTTCTTCGGGAGCATGCCCTTCACTGCCAACTTGATCACCCGGTCGGGGTGCCGCTCGCGCATCCGCCGAAACGGGATTTGGCGGTCCCCCCCGATGTAACCGCTGTGCCGGAAGTACGTCTTCTGCGACGCCTTCTTGCCGGTGAGCCGGATATCCTTCGCGTTCACGACGATCACGAAGTCACCCACATCCAGATGCGGACTGTAGGTCGGCTTGTGCTTGCCGCGAAGGATCGTGGCGATCGAAGATGCCAGCCTGCCGAGCACCTGGTCTTTTGCATCGACCACGTACCAGCGACGCTCGATCTCCCCCGCCTTGACCGTGTACGTCTTCATATCGAACGCGCGTCGGGTCGGACCCCGACGCGTCTTTTAACCTGGGGTTCCTAGGTGAAAAAAGGAGCCACCCGTCACCGGCGGCTCTCGGCGAATCGCTCGCAGCCCAGAAGTTTATTTTTTACATGCCGTAGTGTCAACCCAGCGGCGACTGCAGCCGAGGGTCTCGAGCTACCGGTGGTAGCTCTCCAGATTCCGCCGCAGGACACCGCTTCTGAGCCGCGCCAGGGCGCGCTCCCGGATCTGCCTCACCCGCTCTCGCGACACTCCCAGGCGATCCCCGATCTCCCCCAGGCTTCGCGGTTCGCCATCCTCGAGGCCGAAAGAAAGCCGCACCACGCCGGCCTCTCGCTCGTCCAGAAGGGTCAGGCTTCTATCCAGAAGATCGCGGAGCGCCGCTCGATCGACCCGATCGGCCGGATCCGCGCCCCCCTCCCGCGCGACCAGCTCGCCCAGGACCGTCGCGCGCTCCCTCCGCGGATCTCCGAGCGGGGCATCCAGCGAGAGATAGCGAACCCCGAACGGGCTGCGAGGATCCATGGATCCGCGCTCGCGCGCCATGCGGCGACGCTGCTTCGACGCCGGCATCCTCACGATTCCGATCTGTTGGCGGATGGCAGAGATGATGGACTGGCGGACCCACCAGACGGCGTAGCTGGTGAAGCGGACGCCCCGTCGTTCATCGAACCGTTCGGCGGCCTCGAGAAGACCGAGGTTCCCCTCCGTGACCAGATCCTGCAGCGGCACGCCTAGATGGCGGTAGCGTCTGGCGACGGAGACGACGAAACGGAGGTTGGACTCGACCATTCGGTCGAGCGCCGCGCGGTCACCGGCGCGGATTCGCCGGGCCAGGCTGCTCTCCTCCTCCGGTCCTATCAACGGGTGGTCGCCGATCTCCCGAAGGTAGAGAGCGAACGAGTCCTGTGGGGCCCGCGGGCGTACGTCACCCTTGCGCGCCCGGGGGAGCGTGACGGTCATTCTCGGCTCTGTGGCAGATGAGCAGATGAGGGCTCTTGGCCCGGAAACCTCGCCGCCGTCAGACGACGGCGATCTCTAGCGGATCAGATTCAGCAAGCGGTCCCAGCGTATCTCGGTCAACCACGGGAAGGGCGCGATCTCCTCGCGGTCATACGAATAGTAGATGATCAGCGGCTTCCCTTTGATGGCGTCGGCCGGCACGAAGCCCCAGTAGCGGGAATCCTCCGAGTTGTCGCGGTTGTCGCCCATCACGAAGAACCGCTCGTCGGGCACGGCGATCGGACCCCAGTTGTCGCGCGTCGGCCTGTACTCGCCCTGTAGCCGGCCGTCCCGCACCAGGTAGGAACGCTGCCAGCGAAACTGAGGGCTGTAGGGATCCTCGAACGGGCGAGAGTGCTGGGCATATGGCTCGTCGATGTTGACCCCGTTCAAGTGCAGGGAGCCGTCGACCATCTGCAGCGTATCGCCGGGCGCGCCCACGATCCGTTTCACGTAGTTCGTGCGCTCGGGTTGGCCGGCCGCCGAAGGCGGCTCGAAGACGACGATGTCTCCACGGTCGGGAGCGTCGAAGGCCGGCAACCGCGCCATCGTGCCGGGGATCTCGGCGCCGTAGACCATCTTGTTCACCAGGAGGAAGTCGCCGACGAGGAGGGTCTTCTCCATCGAGGCCGTCGGGATCTGGAAGGCCTCGACGACGAAGGCGCGCACGACGAGGAAGAGAACGAACGCCACCAGGATGGACTTCGTCCACTCCCACGCCCAACGGACGCCGCTCGGTCTCGCCGGCGCGACGTTCTGGGCCTCGTCCTGATTCGGCTCGATTTGCCTCTCCATCGACTCCGCTTCTTCCTGTTCCCTCGCCATATCGACCTTCAGCAAGCCTCCGCAGGATCGGTACACGCGCCGCGAGAGGCCCGTTCCGCAAGCCTCGGACCGCCGTTTCCGCCGGACCGCGGCCACAAGTTACACGGGCCCCTCAATTCGCGCTCATCCAGCGCCCGATCCGCACTCGGCCGAGATCACCAGGTGACATCGATCTGGGCACGCTGCAGCCGCCCACTGTAGTCGACGTACGCCACTTTCGTCTCGGAGTAGAAGTCGTAGACCTCCCATCCTCCTTCACGGTGGCCGTTTCCGGTTTGTTTCACCCCGCCGAACGGGAGATGGGCCTCGGCACCGATCGTGGGGGCGTTCACGTAGCTGATGCCGGTGTCCAGCTGCTCTATCGCCCGGAAGGAGGCTTCCACATCCTTCGTGTAAATGGAGGACGACAGTCCGTACTTCACATCGTTGTTGATCTCGATCGCTTCATCCAGTGATCCGAACTTGATGACCGCGAGCACGGGCCCGAAGATCTCCTCCTGCTCGACCCGCATGCCCGGCTTGACGTCCGTCAGAACGGTGGGCTCGTAGAAGAACCCATCCGAGAGCCCCTCGCCCCCGGCGACCTGTCCGCCCCCCGCGACCTCCACGCCCTCGGCGCAGCCGATCTCCACGTACTCCTCCACCGTCCGTAACGCGTCCAGGTGGATCAGGGGTCCGACATCCACGTCCGGATCGAGCCCGTCACCGAGCCGGAGGGCGCCCGCTTCGGCCACCAGACGCTCCACGAAGGCGTCGTGGATCTCCTCGTGCAGGAGCAGCCGGCTCGTGGCTGTGCAGCGCTGGCCCGTCGTGCCGAAGGCGCCCCAGAGCACTCCCTCGATCGCCAAGTCCATGTTGGCATCGGGCATCACGATCTGGGCGTTCTTTCCTCCCATCTCCAGGGAGCAGCGCTTATGCATGCGCCCGCAGGTCTCGCCGATCTTGCTGCCGATCTCGGTGGAGCCCGTGAAGGAGATCCCGGCGATATCGGGATGATCGACCATTACCTGGCCGGCGGTCCGGCCCGCTCCGTGGACCAGCTGCAGACAGCGCGGCGGCACCCCCGCTTCCAGCAAGGCCTCGACGAACAGGTGGGCGGAGTGAGGAACGACGGCCGCCGGCTTGAACACGACGGCGTTCCCGCACAGCAGCGCCGGCAGGATCTTCCAGCTCGGTATCGCCACCGGGAAGTTGAAGGGGGTGATGACGCCGAAGACGCCGATCGGGCGGCGGTAGCTCATCGCCCACTTGTCGCGCAGCTCGGAGGGAACCGTGTGCCCGAACAGGCGGCGGCCCTCGCTCGACGCGTAGTAGGCGGTGTCGATCGCCTCCTGGACATCGCCCCGCGTCTCGTCGAGCACCTTCCCCATCTCACGGGTGGCCGCCCGCGCGATCGTCTCCTTGCCGCTCGTCAGCAGGTCGCCCGCGTGACGCAGGACCTCGCCGCGCTCCGGGGCCGGCACCGCTCGCCACTCGATGAAGCCCTGCCGGGCGGAAGCCACGGCCCGCTGGACATCCTCATCCCCCGAGAGCGGAAAATGCCCGATCAGATCCGACATCCGGGCCGGATTCCTGTTCTCGTAGAATTCGCCCGTGCTCGACTCGCACCACTCGCCATCTATGAAGTTCAGAAAGCGCGGCGCCTCACCTTCCGAACCCATCTCTCCGGCCGCACCGCCCAGCTGCGTGATCATGCCGGGAATCAGCAGGGGCGGGACAGGAAACAGCCCGGCCTGAAGACGAAGGATGGAGAGCTCACCGTGAGTGGGCTCGGCGACCCGCGGATGAATACGCGCCGTCACGCGCGCCGTGTCTCCGATGAACTCCTGCAGACGTCCGGCCGCCTCGGAATCGATGGACGCGGCCAACAGCTCGAGATCGAGCAGGGCGCTCACTTCAACCGTCGAATCCTGCAGCGTGGCGAGCGGCTCGCTGACGCCCGGAGGCAGGGTGGGGGCGACTCGATACAGGACGAGGCTCTGTACCTCCGTTTCCGTGAGCCGCACCTCGGCCGGTCCATCCTCTTCGAACAGCGACCGAAGCTTCGCCTCGGCGTCGGCGGCCAGCTCTTCGCTCGGCTCGACCTCGAAGACCACGTTCGTCGAGCGGGCGCTCCACCACTCCTGGATCTCGGGCCAGTACATCCAGGCCGCTCCGCCACCGAGGGCGAGCAGCGTCAGGCAGCCGACGCCTGCCAGGCAGCTCCGGATCGTTCTCAAGGCACCAGTCCTCGCTTCGTCCTGTTCATCCCGACAGCTCCGCCGCAGCCCGCACTTCGTAGACGGCTCCGGTCGGGAGCAGATGGCTTCGCATGAGGTCCACGGCGTCGACTTGCCAAGCGTCCGAAACCTCCGTTCGCCGGACCAGGCTGTCCAGCACGTCACCGTCGACCCGCCGCCCCCGACGCACCCTGCCAAGCGTCAGATGAGGCCGGAAAGCGCGTTGCTCTCGCTGGAATCCCAGATCCGCCAACGCATCCTCCAGCTCACGCTGAAGGGCCGCGAGCTCGGGGCTCTGCTCCAGCCCGAGCCAGATGACCCGCGGGCGGCGGATGTTCGGGAACGCGCCCGGGGCCGTGACCCGTGCCTCGAACGGTTCGTGTCCCACCGCAACCCGGGCGAGCGCTTCGGCGACCGAGCGCTCCGACTCTTCGTCGATCTCTCCGAGAAACTTGAGCGTGAGGTGGACGCGGTCGGTTGCAACCCATCGGATACCCTCGAGACCTCGGAGATCTTCCGTGCCCGCGGCTATCCGCTCGCGGACGCGCTCCGGCAGGTTGATCGCCACGAAGAGCCGCACCATCACCCCTTGATCGTCGTCCGGCGTTAACCTGCCCTGCGGAGGCCCGAGGGAGCAAGGTTGCCTGCCGGGAGCAGCCGCGCCCTATTGTCGATGATGAGTACGTTCGAGATCGATGTCGCGAAGAGCGAGCTCTCCTTCGCCGCCGGCCACTTCATCACCTACGGCGGGGGAAGGTGCGAGAGGCTGCACGGCCACAACTACCGGGTCGGCGTCCGGATCAGCGGCGAGCTGAACGATGACGGGCTGGTCTACGACTTCGTGGCGCTCAAGCGCCGCGTATCGGCGCTGGTGGCCGACCTGGACCACAAGATGCTCGTTCAGACGGAGAACCTGACGCTGGGCGTGGACGCAGATGACCGTGAGGTCCGCGTGCTGCACGGCGAGTACACCTACGTCTTTCCGCGCCGCGACGTGGTGCTTCTGCCGATCGAGAACACCACGGCTCCGCGACCTTTGGGCGTACGTTGGCGGCCGGCCCCTAGCAGGTCCCGCCAGGGACTTTCACAGACTCTCGAAGCTCGACGCCCTGTACTGAACGGCCTCGGCGACGTGCGTCGCCGTGAGGTCGCCGGCTCCCCCCAGGTCCGCGACGGTTCTGGCCACCCTCAGGACGCGGTGATAGGCGCGAGCGCTGAGGCCGAAGCGCTGGACGGCCGATCGTAGCAGGCGGGCGGCTTCGCCGCTCGTTCGGCAGAAGCGCCCCGTCTCGCCAACGCCCATGTCGGCGTTCGCCCTTCCCGACCACCGAGCTCTCGCCCGCTCGCGTGCCTCCATCACCCGCTCCCGCGCCACGGCGCTCGGCTCGCCGCGCGGCTCCCGCCTCAGCTCGCGCCAGCGTACGGGCGAGACATCCAGGCACATGTCGATGCGATCGAGCAGGGGGCCGCTGACGCGGCCGGCGTAACGCCGGACCGCGGTCTCGTCGCACTCGCAGGGGCTCTCCTCCGCGCCCGGCGCGTGCTTGCCGCACGGGCAGGGGTTCATGGCCGCCACGAGCTGGAATCGGGCCGGAAAGCTCACCGCCGCCCGCACCCTGACGACGTGGACGACACCCTCCTCCAGAGGCTGCCGCAGGACGTCGAGCGAGCGGCGGCGAAACTCGGGAAGCTCGTCCATGAAGAGGACGCCGCGGTGAGCAAGGGAGACCTCACCGGGCCGGGGCACGGCACCGCCACCCACGAGTCCCGCCTCGCTGATGGTGTGGTGCGGCGCCCGAAACGGTCGCGACCGAACGAGTGACGACGCTGGCGGCAGCAGCCCGGCCACACTGTGGATCTTGGTGGTTTCGAGCGCTTCGTCGAGCGTCATGGGCGGGAGAATCGTGGGGATACGGCGGGCCAGCATGGTCTTGCCCGAGCCCGGCGGGCCAATCATGAGCAGATTGTGCGCACCGGCGGCGGCCACCTCCAACGCGCGTTTCGCCTGTTCTTGCGCGCGCACGTCCGCGAAGTCGACGCGCTGTGCGCGAGGCGGCAGCACCGACGGGGTCCGCGTCGCCCGCCCGCGCTTGAGTGCTCCTGCCCCCGCAAAGAAATCGGCCACGTCCCGAAGCCGACGCGCGCCGAGCACGGTGACGTGGTCGACAACACTCGCCTCGGCGAGGTTGGCAATTGGGACAACCACGCCCCGCATACCGGATGCTCGTGCCGCAAGCGCCATCGAGAGAGCGCCACGCACCGGCCGAATGTCTCCCTCCAGCCCCAGTTCACCCACAACCAAGTAGTCAGAGAGCGCTGGGACCTCCTGTCCGCGTCCGTTGCGACTCGGCCGGAGCTGTTCGGTGGCCGTGAGAATCCCCAGCGCAATTGGCAGGTCGAAGGCCGAGCCGTCTTTCCGCACGTCCGCCGGCGCGAGGTTGACCGTGATGCGCCGGAGCGGGAATTCGAAATCGGAGTTCGCGATCGCGGCGCCGACCCGTTCCTTCCCTTCCTTGACGGCACCCAAGGGAAGACCAACGGTCGCGAACGACGGCAGGCCGTGCGCGATGTCGGTCTCGACGTCAACGAGATACGCGTCGATCCCTAACACCGCCGCCGATTTGATGCGCGCGAGCATGCGCGTAGAGTACACACTCGGCAACATCAACCCAGGAGCGTTTTCGCGCAGCCGCCAACCCGATTACGGCAGGCTCACCGCTAATATTCCTGGCTCTTGCCTGCGCTGATCCATCTGGCGAACATTCGGGCCGACCTCAGCAAGGATCCGTACCCAATGCGCAAGATCATCGCTCTCAGCGTCCTCTCGGCCGCCCTC